>JAZSOR010000051.1:0-25165 GCA_045537035.1 Faecousia sp.
AGCTGTATCGTGGGTAATATATCAAAGCTGCCCCATATGCTGATTGCCGGTACTACCGGTTCCGGTAAATCGGTTTGCATGAATTCCATTATTATATCACTGCTCTATAAAGCAAGTCCGGATGATGTCAAACTGATCATGGTCGACCCCAAAATGGTTGAATTGGGAATTTATAACGGCATTCCGCATCTTCTAATTCCAGTTGTGACGGATCCTAAGAAGGCTGCCGGCTCTTTGCAGTGGGCTGTTACGGAAATGATGCGCCGCTATAAAGCGATGTCTGATGCCGGTGTCCGGGATCTGGAATCTTATAACAGTATCATTGAAAGTCAGGAAGTAGACGGCACAAAGATGCCGCAGATCGTCGTAATCATTGACGAATTGGCTGATCTGATGCTGGTCGCTGCAAAAGAAGTGGAAGAGTCTATTTGCCGCATTGCGCAGATGGGTCGTGCCGCAGGCATCCACTTGATCATCGCAACGCAGCGTCCCTCTGCTGATGTCATCACCGGTCTTATGAAGGCAAACATTCCTTCACGAATTGCTTTCGCTGTTGCATCTGCAATGGAATCGCGCATCATTCTTGACACGCAGGGCGCTGAAAAGCTCGTGGGCAAAGGCGATATGCTTTATGCTCCCATCGGAAACGGTAAGCCCAAGCGTGTGCAAGGCTGCTTTGTCAGCGATCCTGAAGTAGAAGCGGTTGCCACATATGTGAAAGAAAATTACATTACGAATTACGATCAGGACGTTATGGAAGAAATCGAAAAGAAGGCCCTGCAGACAGCAAATAAGTCTGCACCTGCAGATCCTGAGCCTAATTCTGACGAATTGTCCGGTGACGATATGCTTCCGGCGGCTGTGGATGTGATCCTGGAAACCGGTCAGGCATCCGTTTCCATGTTGCAGCGCCGTCTGAAACTGGGATATGCAAGAGCTGCAAGAATCGTTGACGAGATGGAAGAAAAGGGAATCGTTGGTCCCTTTGCAGGAAGCAAACCACGCGCGATCCTGATTACAAAAGAGCAGTGGAGCAGTATGCGCTCCGGAAATTCCGCCCAAATGGGCTTTGATGATCTTTCTGAGCAGGATGATAGCATCCAAGAAGATAATTTTTAAAGAACCTTTTGTTAAAAGAACCGACAGGCTGTGCTGTCGGTTCTTTTTTTGCATATATGACTTGTCCGCGCATAATCTTGAGTGGGAGTGATGGATATGGAATGCGCATGGCAGAACTTTATTAATCTGCTGCCGGTATGGATGCGTGAGAGTGTAGACAAGCAGGGTAGGGATACATTGCAGGAATTGCGGCTTCGTAATGGTGGATACCCACAGCTCATAACAAGCAAAGGTATATCATGGCTTGAGAAAAAAGCAACAATATCGGATCTGCAATTTTGTATCAATGTGTCATCAAAATATTCTCCGTGGTCGGCAGCATCAACAGCTGATGGGTATATTACAGCAGCTGGCGGACACAGAATCGGAATATGCGGAACCGCAATCACAGATGACGGAAAAATGAAGGGTTTTCGCAATATCGCTTCACTTTGTATGCGTGTATCCAGAGATTTTGACGGCATAAGTCGTGGAACAGCAAATGAAAAAGGTTCAATATTGGTAATTGGTAGCCCAGGCAGTGGCAAAACGACATTTTTAAGAGACTTGATCCGTCAAATATCAAACAAAAATATCGGTTCGATTGCGGTAGTTGATGAAAAATCGGAAATTTTTCCAACTGTCCATGATAAGTTCTGCTATGAAACAGGACAATCCACGGATGTCTTGTCAGGATGCAGTAAAGCAGAGGGGATCGAAATCGTACTTAAGAATATGGGTCCGCGTACAATTGCTGTGGACGAAATCACTTCTTCACGGGATTGCAAAGCACTGTTGAAGGCAGGGTGGTGCGGTGTAAGATTAATAGCGACTGCGCATGCAGGCAGCAAAGCAGATCTGTTTTCACGCCCGGTTTACCGCCCAATCGTTGACAGTGACCTGTTCGACACACTCATCATTATGGACGGAAATAAGAAATGGCGCGCGGAAAGGATGAAAATATGACATTCAGAATACTGGGCGCTGTTTTTGTAATTGTTGGCTGCGGAAGTGTTGGCCGTTTAGTGGCAGCATCCAAACGAAATGAGATGAGAACATTGCGTGATCTCATTGCCATTCTGGACCTTATTGAATGCGAACTTCAGTACCGGGTAACGCCTTTACCTGGGTTATGCCATATTATTTGCGCACATACAAATGGTGTGTTGAAGCAATTATTTTTATCATTCACTGAGGAATTGGAGAAGCAGATCTCCCCAAATGTCGAGGTGTGTATGAAGGCAGCGATTGAAAAAACCGCGCATTTACCGGAACTTACCAAAGGATGCGTAACACTTTTGGGACAAACGCTTGGTAATTATGAACTGGAGGGACAACTGAGGAGCATTCTTTCGGTTCGGGATGAATGCACACGGATACTGACCGCATTCTCAAAAGATATTGATGTACGAATACGTTGTTATCAAACACTCAGCCTATGTGCAGGGGCAGCCCTTGCTATCATATTTATTTAACTATGGAAATTGACCTTATATTTAAAATCGCAGCGATTGGTATCATCATTTCAATTTTAAATCAAGTACTTACCCGATCCGGACGGGAAGAGCAGGCTACAATGACCACCCTTGCCGGTCTTGTTGTTGTATTGATGATCGTTGCCCAAAAAATATCTGAACTTTTTGATCTGGTAAAAACATTATTTCATTTCTGATGGATATATTTTTAAAAGCAGTCGGTGGCGTTATCGTCACATTAATCATATATATCGTTCTATCCAAACAAAATAAAGACATGTCAACGGTACTTACGGTGGCTGTTTGCAGTATTGTTGCAATCGCTGCATTAAACACTCTGTCACCGATCATTGAATTTATTGAGAAATTACAGGCTCTGGGGAAGATAGACAATTCGTTTTTAAAGATCATTTTCCGGGCTGTGGGAATCGGTATATTATCAGAAATTACAACACTGATCTGCAACGATGCAGGAAATGGGGCCATGGGAAAGGCTTTGCAGCTGCTGGGTGGCGCGGTCGTTATTTGTATATCTGTGCCACTGTTCCAAAAGCTTATTGAACTTATTGAGGAACTCATCGTATCAGCATGAAGAAAATCATTCCAATATTAATTATCCTTTACTTGTTTGCGATGCCGGTTTCTGCTATGGAGATAACAGCTCCGGATGCACCTGAATCGGTAGAAGAACATATACCGGAAACATCCGGTAACTTCGGACAAGACCTTTGGTATGTTATTAAGTCCGTATCAAAAGAACTGTATCCAAGTCTAAGCAGTGCGACAGGTATATGCGTTTCATTGATTGCAATCGTTATCCTTGTCTCAATACTTCAAAGCTTTACAAGCACAACGACAAATATTGTGACACTTGTCGGGACATTGAGCATAGGAGTTTTGCTGATCGGACCGTCTAATTCTTTGATACAGCTTGGTATTCAAACCGTTACAGAGCTGGAAGAATACGGAAAGCTGTTTTTGCCCGTTATGACAGCTGCGCTGGCTGCTGAGGGTGGTATTACAACATCCACAGCGATTTATGCCGGCACCATCGCATTTAATACAGCTCTGTCTGCAATTATTACAGCAGTGATCGTGCCGATGATTTATATATTTATCGCTTTAAGCGTCGCTTGCAGTGTACTCACAGAATCACCACTTAAGAAAATCCGTGATTTTGTTAAGTGGCTAATGACATGGAGTCTGAAGATCGTTATATATTTGTTTACCGGGTATATCGGTATAACCGGTGTAGTAAGCGGCACAGCGGATGCTTCCGCAATCAAAGCTACCAAACTTGCGTTTAATGGGTTTGTCCCGGTCGTAGGTAATATTATCTCGGATGCGTCCGAGACAGTTCTTGTCAGCGCAGGCTTGATGAAAAACGCGGCAGGTATTTATGGTATGCTCGTCTTTCTCGCATTATGGATCAGCCCTTTTATAAGAATCGGGATCCACTATCTGGTTCTAAAGCTTACGGCTGCTGCAAGCAGTGCTATCGGAAATAACACAACCGTATCGCTGATTGATGATTTTTCCGGTGTGATGGGGTTTCTTTTAGCAATGACCGGCACGGTTTGTCTGCTGCATATGATAAGCACTGTCTGTTTTATGAAGGGATTCTCTTTATGAATGAGATTCGCCAATACTTAATTACACTGGTCGCCGCTGCGGTCATTGCCGCCTTAGCTGTCAATATAAGCGGAAAGAGCGGACTGATTCCATCTCTCATTAAGCTGATCGCCGGATTGTTTTTAACGGTAAATATCGTATTTCCGCTAATTAAGAACCGGTTTCCGGATTTGTCCGGTATGCTATCTGATATCCAAATACAATCATCCCAAATCGCGGACAATGGTAAAAATTCAGCTGCAGAAACAGTAACAGATATCATAAAAACAAATTTAGAAGCATATATCTTGGACAAAGCCGCTTCTATGGATGCCGGTTTGGATGTTCAAATTATTATGAGTGATTCAGATCCTCCAGGTCCGGAATCGGTAATCATAACCGGAAATATATCGCCCTATCAAAAACAGCGTCTGTCAAAAATCATAAACGATGACCTTGGCATTCCTAAGGAGAAACAGCAGTGGAACTAAAACATTTTTTTGAAAAATTCGTTACACAAATCAAAAAATATAAATACGCTGTATTGATTCTGCTAATTGGCCTTGCATTGATGGCTTTACCTATCAATAAATCAGAGAATAAGACAAATACGCATACAAATACATTGCCAATAACAAAAGAACAAACGCTGGAAGAGAAACTTTCTGGGGCGCTTTGCGAGATTGCCGGAGCAGGAAATGTTCGTGTCATACTTTCTGTCGCCTCAGGAGAGGAGGTCGTTTATCAGACTAACAGCAATCATTCCCACAATGATAATACGGATGATATGAAAACTGACACGGTACTGATAACAGATGCAAACAGAAATCAAAGTGGCTTGATAACAAAGACCAACCCTGCATCCTATCAAGGCGCGCTTATCATCTGTCAGGGAGCAGACGATCCGGCAGTACATCTGATGATTGTTGATGCCGTTTCAAAGCTTACCGGTTTGGGTGCAAATCGGATCTCAGTAATAAAAATGAAATGAATGGGGGACTATTTATGAAAACATGGAAGAAAAATATAGTTGCTGCCGCAGTACTGGTTACTGTCTGCGCCGGTATCTATGTAAACTGGTTGTACACAGAAGACCAGACAGCAGCAAACTTAACAGACACACTGAACGAAGACAAAATTCTGTCTGCTGATATGCTTGTTATGAACGACGGCAGCAACTTCTCAGACGGAGCAAGGGATAGCCTATCTGCGGTAACGGATTATTTCGCTGCCGTTCGTTTATCCCGGCAGGAAGCCCGTGACAGCGCTGTAGAACTATTGCAGGAAGCAATGTCTTACGGTGAGGGTGAAGAAAATGCGCAGGCCAATACAAAGCTGGAAGAAATCGTGCAGATCGCACTGTGTGAAGCGCAAATCGAAAGTCTCGTAATTGCAAAAGGTTATGAAGACTGCGTAACATATATCAGCGATGAAGGCGTATCTGTTGCGGTGGCAGCTCCGGAAGGCGGACTCCAGAAGAATGATGTAGCCGTCATTGCCGATATCGTTATGACGCAATCGGATCACAAAATGGAAGATATCCGCGTTGTGGAAGTTCCATAAAATCACACCCCAAAGGTTTTGCCTTTGGGGTGCGTTACTTTGCTGTCAGAAAATAGTTGTATTTTTTTAGATATGTGGTACAATAAACAAAAGTATGTCGCGGCGTTGACCCGATATTGATTTTGGAGGTATTTCTATGGCTGAGACGAAACAGTACATCACCCAGGTGCAAGAAAACGGAAACATCCTGATTTCTGAGGATGTCATTGCTTCTATCGTTGAAAATGCGGTAAACGAGGTGGAAGGAATTGTCGGTTTAGCTGTAAAGCCCGGCGCTGATATTGCGGATATGATCGGCAAAAAAAGTTGGGGTAAGGGTATGAAGATCACCATTGGCGACAATGACGAGCTGCACATTGACTGTAATGTCAACATTGGTTACGGTCAAAGTGTTGTAAATGTTGCGAATGCCGTTCAGCAGGCGGTTACCAACGCTTTGGAATCTACTGCCAATGTCAAAGTTGCATCCGTCAATGTAAATGTTTGCGGTATTATCCGCCAGTAAGGAGCAAGCATGACAAGGGCAAATGCCAGAGAACTGGCGGTACATCTGATCTATAGCTGCGAATTTACAGGGGACACACCTGAAGAAACAATCTCATCGCGGCTTGATAAGGCATATTACGACTTACTTGCAAAAGAAAACGAGGTTTATGTTGAGCGACCCAGCCGTGCACAAATTGCATACCTTGATACTGTAGTTACCGGTGTTGTAAACCGCACGGAGATGCTTAACGAGATCATTCAGAAATATTCCATCGATTGGGACATTTCCCGTATTTCCAAATTATCCAGATCTATTATGCAGCTTGCGATTTTTGAAGCGCTTTATGTAGATGATGTTCCTACCGGTGTGGCCATTTCTGAGGCTGTTCGTATTGCAAAAAAGTACGAAAGCAACGATGCAGGAGCATTTGTGAACGGTATTCTCGGCTCTTTTGCAAGAGAACTTCCTACCGAGGTTGAGCAATGAGTGTTATCGGTTTTGATACGAGTAATTACACAACATCTATCGCATACTTTGATGGCCAGATCGGAATCAATCATTCACAGCTCCTGCCTGTAAAAGCAGGGGAGTTAGGCCTGCGTCAAAGCGATGCTGTATTTCATCACACCAAAAGCCTGCCGGAGCTATCCGGCAGGCTGTTTTCCGATATGTCGCTGCAATCGGTTACGGCAATCGGTGTTAGTACGCGACCAAGGGCTGTAGAGGGAAGTTATATGCCATGCTTTATGGTTGGATACTCCCACGCTAAACTGCTCTCAGATGCGCTGCAGGTTCCTCTGATCACATGTTCGCATCAGCAGGGTCATGTTGCGGCCGCTTTATGGAGCGCAGGTCGTATGGACCTTATGACGAAGCCACACTTAGCCTGGCACTTATCCGGCGGTACTACAGAACTGTTATTGGTAGAGCCCGAAAACAGTAATGTCCGCTGCACGAGAATCGGTGGTACCACTGATATCTCCGCCGGTCAATTGATCGATCGGACCGGTCAGTTATTAGGCCTGCCGTTTCCGTCCGGAAAACATCTTGATACGCTTTGTAAAGAAGCATCCATGAAGGATGTGTTTCGTGTCAAATGTCAGCAGACGGAATTTTCATTATCCGGTGTGCAAAACAAGGTGCAGCAATATTATGAAAGCACAAACAGCGCTCCTGAAACGGCTGCTTTTGCATTACGATGCGTCTGTAATGCGGTTAAAACGGCTACAGAGAATGCATTGAAGATCTATACTGATTTACCCATTGTATTTTCCGGCGGTGTTGCCTCCAGCAGTATGCTTAGGGAAGCTGTATCTGCTCTTGATCCGGTATTCGCGCAACCCAAATACTCTACTGACAACGCACTTGGAGTTGCCGTTCTGGCCTATTTGGCGCAGGAGGAATAATATGTCACAAAATGTCTTGTCCATAACACAAATTAATGAATATTTAAGAACAATGATGGACAGAGATGACCTTCTGTGCAATATGGCTGTCAGAGGTGAGATCAGCAATTATAAAGTTTATCCGTCCGGTCATCATTATTTTACATTAAAAGATGAAGGCGGCGCTCTCAAGGCTGTTATGTTTCGTAGCAGCGCTGTTAAATTGCGGTTTCGTCCGGAAAACGGAATGCAGGTAATTGCTTTTGGTAAAATCTCCGTATACGCAAGAGACGGTGTCTATCAGCTATATTGCAGTAATATGATGCTCGACGGAGCAGGGGATCTGCATACTGCCTTTGAGCAACTGAAAGCTAAGTTGGCTGTTCAAGGTCTTTTTGATCCTGCACACAAAAAGAAATTACCCGCATATCCTAAAAAGATCTGCATTATTACAAGTCCTTCCGGCGCTGCGATCCACGATATGCTGCGGATTCTAAGGAAACGCTATCCGATCACCAGTGTTGTTCTGCTGCCGGTTCGCGTGCAGGGTGCGGAGGCGCCTGCAGAAATCGCCAATGCCATCCGGTATGCCAACGATCATAATTTAGCTGACCTGCTGATAACGGGGCGGGGAGGAGGCTCCATAGAAGATCTGTGGGCTTTTAACGAAGAAATTGTCGCCAGAGCCATTTACGACTCGACGATCCCCGTTATTTCCGCAGTCGGTCATGAGCCGGATGTGACGATCTCAGACTATGTTGCGGACCTGCGAGCAGCCACACCTTCCAATGCAGCAGAGCTTGCAGTGCCTGACCAGAACGCACTGAAACAAAACATCGACGCAATGTTGTCAGCAATGACAATCGCCGTTTCACAACAGATAAAGAGATACGGTCAAAAATTGCATATGCTCCGCAGCGCACAAACACTGCAAACTCCGGCCAAATATATTAAATTACGACGGGATGCATTAAATTTCATTACGTCTCGTTTACTTTCTTTGCAGCAAAATCAAATTCATTTAAAGAAACAAAAATTTATATCTTTAACGGTAAAACTTGATGCAATGAGCCCCCTGAAGGTGCTTACAAGAGGATATGCTCTATTGCAGACACAGGACAATACCGTCATTCGATCCGTTGGTCAGGTTCACGCAGGCGATGTGGTCACGGTAACTTTAAGTGACGGTACAGTAACAGCGACAATTAACGATGAAAGTGAGGTTTTATAATGAGCAATCATAAGACCTTTGAAGAAAAAATGTCACGGCTTGAACAAATCGTCAATGCTCTTGAGCGAGGAGAAGTCCCCCTTGAAGAATCACTAAAATTGTTCCAGGAGGGCACGCAACTGGCCCAGGAGTGCGGAACAATTCTTGACAATGCGCAGCTGCAGGTAACAAAACTTTCTTTTACGGACGACGGAACGCCTCGTGAGGAGGTCTTCGCAGATGAACAGTAATAATAGCGCACTCATCAGGGAATACAAGAACTATATTGAATCATATTTCGAGAACAAGTGCTACCAGTATGACGCTGAACCACAACAAAAGCTTTTTTCGTCCATGCGATACAGCTTACTTGCAGGTGGTAAGCGCCTTCGTCCGGTCTTTGTGTTTGACTTCTGCAGAATGTGCGGTGGAGATTGGAAGAATGCTGTCGAATTCGCTGCTGCTGTTGAAATGATCCATACCTACAGCCTGATCCACGATGATCTTCCTTGTATGGATAATGACGATTACCGTCGCGGCGCATTGACAAACCATAAAGTGTACGGCGAAGCAATCGCCGTTCTTGCCGGGGATGCGCTTTTGACGTCTGCATTTTCCTATCTCACCAATGCGCCTTATTCAGCAGAAATAAAAATCAATGCCGTAAGAACACTTGCTGAATGCGCCGGTGAATTGGGCATGGTTGGTGGACAGGTTCTGGATATGGATAGCGAATCGCGTCAATGTACCAAGCAGGAGGTTTTGGATATTCAAAATCGAAAGACCGGCGCATTGATCCGTGCCGCCTGTATACTTGGTGTTTTGGCCGGTAACGGTACAAAAGAACAGCTCTCAGCAGCCTCAGAGTTTGCAGCAAATCTGGGACTTGCTTTTCAAATCAGAGATGATATGCTTGATGTGATCGGCGACGCAAAGGAACTGGGAAAAGCAGTTGGTGTTGATGGAAACAAAAACACCTTTGTCCAGCTATATGGACTGGAAGAATGCGAAAAGATGATTGCAGATCATACGCGCGCTGCCATTCAAGCTTTAGACTCTTTCCCGGATCACACTCTGATGGAAGAAATCACAAAAGAGTTAGCATACAGAACAAAATGATACTTAAAATTTTCAGGCAGGCACATCGTGCCTGCCTGATGTTTTTACATATCAAAGGACGGGTTCATATAATACACATTCTTTTGATTCAGTTTTTCACGCAAGAGCTGCATTGCCTCGCCGAAACGCTGGAAGTGTACGACTTCGCGTTCGCGTAAAAACTTAATTACATTGTTGACATCAGGATCGTCACTGAGCCGTAAAATGTTATCATAAGTTACACGAGCCTTTTGCTCTGCAGCCAGATCCTCCGTCAAGTCGGCAATGGGATCGCCCTTTACCTGCATAGTCGCTGCCGTCCAAGGTGTGCCGGATGCAAAGGTTGGGTAGACACCTACGGTGTGATCCACAAAGTAGGGGGCAAATGCAGAATCCTGAATCTGTGAATCCTTTAAGTTTCTTGTCAGCTGGTGGACAATTGCTCCGATCATTTCGAGGTGACCAAGTTCTTCCGTGCCAATATCCGTCAGAAGTCCTTTTAACTCGTCAAAGGGCATGGAATAACGCTGAGATAAATAGCGTAACGATGCGCCCAATTCTCCGTCAGGACCACCGTATTGCGAAATAATGATCGCGGCAAGTTTGGGATTTGGCCGATCGATCTTAACAGGGTATTGCAGTTTTTTATCATAAATAAACATGCTCAGACCTCCCGATTCTTTGCGTATTCCCATGGCCACGGATCATCAAGCCATCTGTATTCACCTTCGGTAATGCTCATATGATTCAAAGGTCCGCACATTTTTTCATAGGCTGCGCGACCTTCTTCATACATCTTTTGGAACGATCGAAGCAATTCGAGTGCCTCGCGGTCATTTCTGTGCGTATCAAGATACAACGATAATTCCTGAATGGCAAATGCCATCGTCTGCAGTTCGGTAAGAGGCGTAACAGGGAGTTCATTTTTATTTACCATTCCCATAAACGGCAGGTCCAGCCCCGGGAACAATGTGCCGCGAACAAGACCTTTTCTAGATTCATACTTTGGTGGATCTTCAAGCTGGAACGGAACATACGGATTTGCCAGCGGAGCCATTGCAGGCAATCGACCCTCAGATCCGTTCAGATCATTTCTTTTCTGACCCAAAATGCATTCCTCCAATCAAAATATTGCTTGAAACTGTCGTTCCTCGTCATACTATGATTGGCCAGCAAAGAATGTTCATTGCTTTCATTTTCTTCGCATAAAGTACTACGGGGTGTTGTACATGTTTATTAAAAAAGGCAGGATATTGATCCGTTCCAACATAATAATACTATTTTTGCTTTTAATTGTAACTTTCTTTGGGAATCGCATGATAACGGTGATGTCGGAAACATCGGCACTCGATAACAGACGCACAATTATTATCGATGCGGGGCATGGGGGAGTGGATGGGGGAGCAACATCCTGCAGTGGCATACTGGAAAGTAAAACCAATTTGGAAATCGCATTGCGTCTGAATGACTTGATGCATCTACTGGGCATGAATACACTGATGATCAGAACGAGTGATATGTCCGTATATACAGAAGGAAACAGTATTGCGGCCAAAAAAGTGTCTGATTTAAAAGAGAGGGTTCGGATCGTTAACACAGCAGAAAATGCGATTCTTGTCAGTATCCATCAGAATCATTTTACAGATAGTCGTTATAGCGGAGCGCAGGTGTTCTTTTCAAATAACAGCGATAGCATTTCACTTTCTGAAAAAATGCAAGATCAACTGATTAAATCCTTAAACCAAGGGAGTAGGCGCAGAGCTAAAAAAGCTGATGGAATTTATTTGATGCAGAAGATCAATTGTCCCGGGATTCTGATCGAATGCGGATTTATTTCCAATCCGGTTGAAGATGCAAAGCTAAACAGTGCGCAATACCAAAAGAAGCTTTGCTGCGTAATATCATCTGTGATCAGTAATTTCTCCTATCAAGGCAGCATTGCTTGACCGGGATATATTTCAGTGTTATAATTTAAAAAAAGACAGAAAGGGCCGGTATTATGGCAAAAATAAAAACTGTTTTTTACTGCACTTCCTGCGGAAATGAAACACCAAAATGGCAAGGACAATGTCCTGCCTGCGGTGAATGGAACACATTGCAAGAGCATACGGCGCAGTTAAAATCCAATACTAGACCTGTGGCCACACATATTGGCATCAATAAAGGAATACAAAAAATTGCCGAAATTCAATACGACAAAGAAATCCGTTTTTCAACCGGAATTGGTGAACTAAACCGTGTGCTTGGCGGTGGCGCCGTTGTCGGCTCGCTTGTTTTGGTTGGGGGCGCACCGGGAATCGGCAAGTCAACACTGTTACTGCAAATATGTAATTGTCTGTGTAAAGAACGAAAAGTATTATATATTTCCGGCGAAGAAAGCGAAAAGCAGCTGAAGTTGCGCGCAGAACGGATCGGAGTTATGCCGGAGAGTCTCTTTGTGCTGTCTGAAACGCAGTTATCGCAGATTCTGGATTCTGTATCAATGCTGGAGCCGGATGTGTTGATCGTAGACTCGATCCAAACACTTTATAATGAGGAAAACGACTCAGCGCCGGGCAGCATTTCCCAGGTTAAAGATTGTACATTATCTCTGATGCAGCTTTCAAAATCCCGTGGGATCACCGTGTTTGTTGTAGGTCATATTAATAAAGAAGGTTCCATTGCAGGCCCCAAAGTTTTGGAACATATGGTGGACTGCGTACTGTATTTTGAAGGCGAATCCAACTCCTCATATCGTCTGCTCAGAGCTGCAAAGAATCGATTCGGTTCTACAAATGAGGTTGGCGTGTTTGAAATGGGGGATAGGGGACTGATAGAAGTTCCAAACCCCTCACAAATGCTTTTGAACGGTCGACCAGAAGGTGCTGCCGGCACGTGTGTCGCCTGTGTCATGGAAGGAACAAGACCTTTACTTGCTGAAGTACAGGCTCTTGTTACCAAAACATCATATAATGTCCCCAGAAGAACATCTGACGGTTTTGATTTTAACCGCTGCGCGCTTTTATTGGCGGTAGCTGAGAAGCGTGCAGGACTTAAATTAAGCGCGTTTGATGCGTACATCAATGTGATCGGAGGATTACGCTTAGACGAACCTGGCGCTGATCTGCCGGTGATATTGGCTGTAGCATCTTCCTATCTAGATAAAACGATTCCTGCTGATTTGGCTGCGATCGGCGAGGTAGGACTGACCGGCGAAATCCGTTCTGTAAGCAATATGAATCAAAGATTGGCGGAAATTGTAAGATTAGGGTTTAAAAAGTGTATTATACCGTATAAATCAGCGGAAAAGTTAGAAATACCAAAGGAATTGACAGTATATCAAGTAAAGAATCTCCGTGAAGCTATCGCAATAGCTATATAAAAGGGGAGAGGACCATTAGTCCTCTCCCTTTGCAAAATCAAGTTTTGACAACGGATTTGCTTCCGCTGCAATTTTCAGTTCAGTGCTTTCAATGTGCGTATATATCTGTGTTGTATTTAGATTCTCGTGTCCTAAAACCTCTTGAACAGTCTTAATATCTACACCGCCGGATAGCATCATCGTAGCGGCAGTATGACGCAATTTATGCGCCGAAAAGTTATCTGCATCCAGTCCAGCAACAAGCAAATATTTTTTGACCATTCTGTGTACAGCCGATACGCTGATACGGTTATTATCGCGGGATCCAAACAAGGCGCGATTATCTGATAATACTTTTTTGTTGCGTTCGACAAGATATGCATCGATTGCTTTCCGGCAGGGAGTACCAAAGTAAACAAACCGTTCTTTGTTGCCTTTGCCAATAACGCGAAGTCGGTCTTCATAAACATCGGTTAAGTTTAATCCTACCAATTCGCTGCGACGGATGCCGCAATTCAGAAATATCATCAAGATGGCATAGTCGCGTTTTTCATTCGGGCCGGATACTGCTTGTAATAATGCGGCAGATTGCTCCATAGATAAGTATTTGGGCAGGCTTTTTCTAAGCTTAGGATACTCAAGATCCGCTACGGGATTCTCTGCCAGCTGTTTTGTTCTGACAGTCAGATACTTATAGAAGGATTTGATTGCAGATAATTTCCTGGCTCTGGAAGCCGGCGCAATACCGTATTCAGGCAACGCAGCGTCAGGATTATGTACACGGTCGTTTGCAAGATACGATAAGAAATCAAAGATGTCTGTCGTTGTAATAGAGCCGACAAATGCGATATCAATGTCGCGTATGTCTATATCATCTAAAAGCGTATTAATCGGCATATCATTACGCATAAGTTTAATGAATCTCAGGAACATACGCAGATCCAGATAATACTCAGAGATCGTTCGGGGTGATTGACCCTTGATATTTTCATGGTATATGAGGAAATCGCGTAAAACCTGCGGACAGTCCTTGTAAAGCTTCATTTTGATGACCTCCGTTGTTAATTTCCTATATTATAGCATATATCTACTTCTAACGCAACAAAATTTTTATTTTGTTGCGTTAGTTAAATATATATGCAGCTGAAAAAATATCCGAGGCCTACACTCCCCGTGATCATTCAAGCCATATAGTTTGTAGTAAATTCACCAAAATGCCTTTAATCGTAACTGATTCTAGTTTATTCTGATTTGAATTTAAATACTAATGAGTATTGTCTTTCAAAATCACGAACAATCACATATATTTTTCGTAACTACTGTTGTTGTGTTTCTTGCAATTTTATCACGCAAATCTGTTTCCCTGCCCTTCATAGTATATAACGAAACAATTGTTAATTTTATGAATTATCTCTTTACTTTTTAACATATCAATTATAAAATATAAATATGAAATTTTTGGGGGTTATATTATGAGTATCAGACGAATTGGCGTACTTACAAGCGGCGGCGATGCTCCGGGTATGAATCCTTGCGTTCGCGCTGTTGTTAGAACTGCACTATACCATGGGATCGAGTGCTATGGCATTCGTCGCGGATATAACGGATTAATCACCGGTGACATTATTCGTCTTGACGAAAAGAACATTAGCCACATCATTAACAGAGGCGGCACGATCTTATACACTGCAAGAAGCAAAGAATTTATGTCAGTTGAAGGACAGCAAAAAGCTGCTTCAACCTGCAAATTCCTTGGTTTGGACGGCATTATCGCCATTGGCGGTGACGGCACCTTCCGCGGTGCGGCTGCACTATCTGAATTTGGCATAAATGTAATATGTATTCCTGCAACCATCGATAACGATATTCCCTGCACCAATTACTCTATTGGATTTGATACTGCGGCAAATACCGCCATTGAATGCATTGACAAACTGCGTGATACCATGCAATCACATGAGCGTTGTTCCGTTGTCGAAGTAATGGGTCGAAATGCCGGATATCTTGCCATGTATGTTGGCCTTGCAGTAGGCGCTACCGCCGTACTTGTCCCTGAAAAGGCAATCGACATCAACCGGGATGTGATTGAGAAAATTCGCCAGGCAAGATTAAACGGATTTACACACTACATGATCGTTGTTGCAGAGGGCGCCGGTTCTGCGTCTGATATTGCAGGTAAGATAAAGGATCACCTCGATTTAGATCCTCGGGTTACCGTTTTGGGCCACATCCAGCGCGGCGGATGCCCTACCGGACGCGATCGTGTCAATGCAACAAAAATGGGTTATTTAGCCGTAGAACTGCTTAAGAACGGTGAAACAAACAAGATTATATGCACAAATAACGGAAGATTCATGAATGTGGACATCCAGGAAGGTCTAGCTATGCATCGTGATATTCAAGCAATGGAAGTCGATGTTCTGGCTGCTATGACCGGAATCTGATCCCCTTCTTCCCTATTTTAATAAATAAAAAGGTCTATCGTTTCAGTTTGAATCGATAGACCTTTTATGCTTTAGGATGGCACTTTTCGTATACAGATTTCAGCTTCTGGTTTACCAGCTGTGTATACATCTGCGTTGATGATATATCACTGTGACCCATCAGCTCCTGCAGAGAACTAAGATCGGCACCGTTTTCCAAAAGATGTACAGCAAAGCTGTGACGCAGGGTGTGCGGAGTGATCTCTTTATCAATATGCGCAGCAGTCTGATAATATTTCAGTATCTTCCAAAAACCCTGACGGCTCATGCGGATGCCGGCAACATTCACAAAAAGCGCAGGCTCGTCCGGCGTTGCGATCATTGTATCGCGTACTTCGCGAATATATGCAGCAAGCGCTTTCAAAGCAGCCGGATAAATCGGAATAACACGAGATTTTGACGAACTGTTACATTTAATAATTCCCTGCTCCAAATTAACATCATCAATATCTAGATTGATCAATTCGCTAACGCGAATACCTGTTGCATACAGAACTTCAAGCATCGCCTTGTCGCGATAACCCTTCGGATCAATGCAAACCGGCTGAGAAAGCAGCAATTCGATCTCACGTCCGGTTAGAATCTGCGGCAGCTTCTTTTCACCGCGGTTAACATGGATATCCAAGACCGGAGTTTTCTCTAAAAATCCTGAGGAAACAACATATCCGTAGAAGTTCTTCAAACTCGCGAGATTTCTGGAAATTGTTGCACCGGTACGACCGCTATTTTCCAGGTAAGCGAGGTAATTTGCGATATTATGTTGTGATGCATCAATTACATCCTTTTCTTCCGAATCGCGTAACCACTGAGAGAATTGCCGAATATCACGCATATAAGAAGAAATGGTGTTGGATGATGCTTGTTTTACCTTAGTGAGATAATTCTCATAGGCCTGAATCAAATCCAACATGAATATGCGAACCTTTCTTAGCAAAATGTCAAAGTATTTAAAAACGGTGAGATATATAAAATATCAACACACAAAATTACAATAAGAATTAATAGGTAAAGACATGTTTCTGACAAAAAATTAGAGCACTTCGCGTTAATATTCCTGATCCAAAAACAAAATAAAACAACAGCTGCAAGAGAATCAGAAAAGAACAGCAACAAGCGCACAAGCCATCCGGCACTATAAAACGCAAGTAATGTTCCAAAGTGACAAAAACCAAAGGAAAAAGCTTTCAATCCGCACACAATGTAAAGCAAATTACTCTTTGATCTGTATACGAAAAACGCCGAAAGTAAAAACGGCAGAATCACGGATAATAATAAACTTAAAAATGATACTTCTCCAACACCCTTTGAATGTTTAAAAAAGTATGAAAAAGCCTCCGACATGCGATCAGCGCATGATGCACCAAATATTAAAGAAATACACCATACGACGCATAACAAATACTGATGAAAGAACGGAGACTTGGCAATAAGTTTCAAATGCGTCTTAAAAGAAGTCATATGCGCTCCCCTGTCAAGTTCATAAAATAATGCAGCTGACAGAAGAACATAACATTCTTACAGAGAATACAAATATAGACATATTGCCCAACTACTATACAACAAAACCACTGCAAAAGCAAGCAATTTTGGATAAATTTGCGTTTTTTGTGAATTATGCCTATTTTTATGTCAACAACATTATGTAAACAAATGTAACTAATGTGTTCAAAATGCAAACTTTATTCAAGATATAGCGTACACACTGATTCCAAAATACCAAATATTGATTTGCAAGCGATCTTGCAAATTTACCTGCATAGGTAAATCTTATTTACCTATCTTATAAATTTGTTCAATTTAACGATAGCGTCTGTTTTTTCTTTTATGATTCTGTCTGTTTTTTGTTGATTTTAAAAGAAATAGCGTCATCACATATGCTCCGGTAATAGCTGTTAATCCACCAAAAAACGCAACTGAAAGTCCGTCAAACAGCAACATCCCTACACACAGAAGCAATGCGCAATAGGCACCTGCTGTGATCCCCATGGCTGCTGCTTCCCTTCCCTTTTGCATTTTCCCGGTTAAAAACAATCCAAAAAATGCTGCAATAAATTCAATTATCATACCAATGATCGTAATTGAATTTATCGATATATATTCATTCTGTATGAATAATGCCCCAACGCAAACCAACAATATCGTAATGACAGCAGAAACAGTTATCCCAACCAAACAGCTCTGCGTAAAAGAGATTTTTTTCACCACTTTGCTATTTCCCACACGATCGCCTCCTTATTTACTTCATGATATTCGTGTAGGAATATAAAAATACCTAAGGCAGAAGCGAATCTGCCTTAGGTATTGAAAATCAGATAGCCATTTGCTGTACCATTTGGTCAAGCAACTCTTTTGCACTTTCCTTCGTATCGGCTACTGCGGTGTAATAGAATTTCACTTTCGGCTCTGTACCGGACGGTCTGACGATCACGCTCCCTTGACCATTCAAAATATACTCAAGGACATTGGATCTAGGAAGATTGATCGTACTCTCTTTGCCGGTTATAACATCTTTTGCAACACGAATGCTGTAGTCACGGATTTCTGTCACTTTCGCGCCGCCAATAGAAGCCGGTGCATCGTTACGAAGGTCCGCAAGAATCTTTGCAGCCTTTTCCATTGCGTCTGCGCCCGTAAGCTCGACGCTTTGAACATACGCAAGATAGTAGCCGTATTTACTATAAATATCGTTTAGCGCATCAGCGATTGTTTTGCCCTGCAGTTTCAGTTCTGCGGCAAGTTCGCACACAAGCATTGACGCAACAACTGCATCTTTGTCGCGGGCATAGGTACCTTTCAAATAGCCGCAGCTTTCCTCAAAGCCAAATATAAATTTATCCTCTTCGCCGCATTCTTCCAAAGCCAGAATCTCTCCGCCGATATACTTAAAGCCCGTCAGAACAGCTTTCATTGTCACCCCATAATGGGCAGCAATTTTATCAGCAAGCGGCGAAGAAACAATGCTACGCACCGCAATCGCTCCGTCAGGAATGTCATGATTTACCCGTCGTGCTTTTAAAATGTAATCAAGCAAAAGACAGCCCAATTCATTTCCGGACAGTTTTAAATATCCACCCTGGACAGGAACTGCGATCGCCACACGATCACAGTCCGGATCCGTACCGACGATCAGATCACAAGGCACTTTCTGAGCCGTCTTATAGCTCTCATTCAGCGCAGCATCTGTTTCCGGATTCGGATACTCGCAGGTTTTAAAGTCGCCGTCAGGGAGCTCCTGGCAGGCCACAACGGAAATATTAACACCAAGGCGTCCCAGAACCTCACGAACCGGTTCATTACCGGTACCGCACAAAGGTGTATAAACGATATTTAGGCCGGCCTTCGCAATAATATCGGGATTGACCGCTTCAGAAAGAACAACATCATAATAATCGTTCCACAATTTCTGATCGATATATTCGATTAATCCGTCGGACATAAATTCATTAAAGCTCTTTTTCTCCGGCTGAAAATACGGGATCGTACTAATAGCTTTTGAAACGACTGCAGCCGGCTCATCTGTCATTTGGCAGCCATCCGGTCCGTAACATTTCACACCGTTATAAGCGCCTGCATTGTGGCTGGCAGATATAACGATACCGCAGCCGCAACTCAAGGCGCGTACGGCGTATGAAAGCATAGGAGTAGGCGCAAGCCGATCGTATAGATAGGTTTTGATTCCGGACTCAGCAAACGCTACTGCGCAAACCTCGGCAAATAGCTTAGAATTATGCCGAGAATCATAACCAATCGCCGCGCTTTGCGGAAGATCTGTTGAGGAAAGCCACATGGCCATTCCCTGCGCAGCTCTGCGTACGGTATAATAATTTAACCGGTTGGTGCCGGCGCCCATAATGCCGCGTAAGCCGGCAGTACCAAACTCTAATTCACCACCAAAGCGGCCTTTCAGTTCTTCCTGATCATCCTTAACAGAAAGAAGCTCCGCTTTCATTGCTTCCGGGATATTTGCATTGCACCACTGATCATAACGCTCTAAATAATTCATAAGACCTCCATCCTTATTCAAAAAAACAGCTCAAAAATTTTTGAGCTGTTTTTCTATATTACTCTACTTCTTCCTGAGCGGCAGCGCTTGCCTTCTTTTCCTGACTCTCGATCAAAGCCTTAAACTTTGTGCGAGTATCACGAACATCTTCCAAGGACAGCGCAATAGCCTCTTCGGTGCGGCGAAGTGCATCATCCATATAGTCATTGCTTGCTTTACGCAGCTCAGACATGCGAGTCTGTGTCTGCAGGACCATTTCCTGGCACTGACGCTTAGCTTCCTGATAAATAGCCTCTTCTTCTACCATCTTGTCAGCCTTTTCCTGGGCCTGGCGGATCAGAGCCTCTGCCTCACGGCGAGCCTGACCGATCAGCTCGTTGCGGGAATCAACGATTGTACGGGCCTGCTTGAGTTCAACAGGGAGCTGAGCAATAATCTCGTCAAGCATATCCAGCACTTTGTCGCGTTCAAGGATACACTTGTCAGCGCCAAGAGGCAATGCTCTTGCATCCTGCACCATGTCATACAGCGCGGAGATGATATCTTCGATGTTCTGTTCGTTCATTTTCTATTTCCTCCTTGGTTTATGGCATCGATCCGCCGTTTAAAATCCGGGATAATCTGTTCCGGTAGAAAATCAGAAAGGTCAACATCATAACCTCCCAACTCCTTTACCGTGCTGGAGCTTAAATACATATATTGATGTTCCGCTGTAAGGAACATTGTATCCAATTTAGGATTAATTTTGTGATTGATAAGAGCCATTTGGAACTCATTTTCAAAATCAGAACCGGCACGCAGACCCTTGATAATCACACAGCTGCCCTTTCGTTTGGCATATTCTGCGAGCAGTTCCTCAGAAGAATCAACTTCTACATTCGGTATATCACCCACAACACGCTGAATCATATCGACCCGTTCATCCGAAGAAAACATAGGCGATTTCGTATGGTTCACCATTACGCAAACGATCAGGCGATCGAAAATATTGGCCGCGCGGCGAATGATATTCAAATGTCCGCTTGTGATTGGATCAAAGCTGCCGGGATAAATTGCGATTTTCATAACTATATACCTTCTGTTTAAGTTAATCCCTACGGTATATTGAAAGCAAAGTGTTCCCGTATTTATAATCCCTGGAGCGAGAATAGCCTGAAAAATCCCACATTTCTGTTTTAGTCAGGGGTCGCTCAGTAACTATTATACCACCAGATTGCAAAATGTCAATTTCTGTTATCAAATTTAAAGAATTTTCCAAAAAAACTTCTGCATAAGGCGGATCAAGGAGAATAATATCAAATTTTTCCGGTGTAGACCGAAGAAATGCAGCATAATCAGAGCGAACGACCTTTCCTTGTGCTGTGAAACCCGTTTTATTTAAGTTTTCACGGATCAAAGTACACGCGTCCGCGCGCTCATCCACAAAGACAGCAGCCTCCGCTCCCCTGCTCAACGCTTCAATGCCCAGCTGCCCCGTACCGCCAAACAAATCAAGAACCTTAGCGCCGGGCAGATCAAATTGAATGATGCTGAACATCGCTTCTTTTACCCGATCTGATGTAGGCCGCGTCGCCTGACCTTTGGGCGTATTAAGTGTTTTCCCCCGCGCCTTACCGGCAATAACACGCATGTTATCAGACCTCTCTTTCTTTCTTGAAATGATGATATACAGTGCTGGCAACGGTCTTCGGCAGCACCTGCTCTAATGCAGGCAGTTCTGCATTTTTGATTGCGGAAAGGGATTTAAATTTCTTTAGCAAATCCCGCTTGCGTTTTGGGCCGATGCCCTCAATTTTATCAAGTTCTGAATACTGTAACCGCTTACTTCTCAAACTCCGGTGGAAGCTAATTGCGAAACGATGGGTTTCTTCCTGGATCGAGCCGATCAGCGAGAACACCGAAGGTTTACCATCAATGTTGATCTCCTCACCCTCTGGGGTCACCAGTGCCCTTGTACGATGTCGGTTATCTTTAACCATACCGAATACAGGGATGTCGATATCGAGACTTTTGAGCGCCTCTGCGGCGACCGCAGCATGTGTAATACCGCCATCGATCAATAGAAGGTCAGGCGCCACATCAAATCCACTTTTACAATCTTTTAGGTCCTGAAAACGCCGTGTCACGACCTGGTGCATAGAAGCATAGTCATCCTGATCTGTTAATCCATTGATTTTAAAGCGTTTATATGCGCTTTTAAGAGGCTTTCCGTTAGAAAAAACAATCATTGCCGCAACGATATCCGTACCGGAAATGTTGGAAATGTCAAAGGACTCGATTCTCTTCGGGGGTGCAATGGAAAGCATATCACCAAGCAATTTTAATGATGCTGATAGTCTGTCATCGCGGTCACTGGCACGGTTTGCTTCCTCTTGGGCATTCTTTTTGGCCAGCTCGATCAGGCGCACCTTTTCACCGCGAACCGGAACACTAATGGTGACTTTGTGTTGAAAAGTTTGTTCAAGCAACTGGGCAATAAGAACTCTATCTTCAATATCAAACGGTAAAAGGATTGTTTTCGGTCCGAAGCCGCGACCAAGGTAATACTGCTTTAAAAGCGCGGATACAGCAGATTCCTCTTCGTCCGCACCAGACAGGATTTCGTATTCCTTATCAATCAGATTGCCTTTATTGAAATGCAGAACGGAGAAACATGCTTTCGTTCCGGAAACCGCAAAGCCGACTACATCGGTATCTGCTGCAGAAACTGCAGACACAAGCTGTTTACGGCCCAAATTCTCAATAGCAGCCATTCTGTCCCTCAGCGTTGCAGCCAGTTCAAAATTCAACATCTCCGATGCATCTGTCATCTGCTTATATAAGGAATCGACAACAGTTTTATAATTGCCGGTCAATAACTGTTTGAGCTGAAGAATATTATCCTTATATGTTTTCGCACAATCAACATTCCGACACCAGCCCTCACACAAGTTCATGTGATAATTCAGGCATGGTCTGTCTTTCCCAATATCTCGAGGAAACTTTTTATTACAATCCGGCAGTTTTAGCGCAGTGCGAACAGATTGCATGATATTTTTTGTAACACTGCGGCTGCCGAAAGGCCCATAGTAATCCGCACCGTCATCCAATGGTCTTGAAACCATCGACAGTGTGGGATAATCCTCCTTCATATTCAGCCGCAAATAGGGATAACCCTTGTCATCCTTAAGGAGAATATTATACTTAGGCATATGACGCTTAATCTGCGAGCATTCCAAAACAAGCGCTTCAAATTCGGTTGCAGTAATGATTACATCAAAATCATAGATTTTGCTGACCATCAGTCTTGTTTTAGCCGTGTGAGATGCAGTATCCTGAAAATATTGACTGACACGATTTTTTAACTTCTTTGCCTTGCCGACATAGATCACTTCGCCCATTTTGTCTTTCATAACATATACGCCAGGCTGCAGCGGCAGTGACAGCGCCTTATTTTTCAATTCATCCATATGCATAGTCAATACACACATCCTAAAAAAACCGCCTCAATGCAGTCAGCGCTTGCACTGAGGCGGAATGTAGAAGTTTGATCAATATACGTCATGCTGAAGGAATTCAGCCAAAGCGTTTACTGCTGCTTCAGCATCAGAACCGTCAGCAATCAGCTTAACAGTTGCATCTGTTACAACGCCAAGGGACATGATACCCAGTAAGCTCTTTGCGTTCATTTTACGGTTGCCGGACTCAAGCCAGATATTGCAGGAAAACTCATTTGCTTTCTGAACAAAATAAGTAGCCTGCTTGTTGTGCAAACCTGATTCGCAGCGAACCACAACTTCTTTTGTAATCATATCCAACTCTCCTCATTATACGCACAAAAATGTGCACATTACACCTATATGATAACAAATCCAGCGAAAATGTCAACAGGAATTATTTGAATTCCACGATTGTGACACCGTCTTCACCTTCGCCATAAACACCCAGACGAAAGTTTTTCACAAACTTATTTTTGCGTATGGCCTGATGAACCGCACTGCGCAATACTCCGGTACCCTTACCGTGAATGATTCGCACAGACGGAAGATTGCCACGCATCGCTTCATCCAGATATCGCTCCATTACGCAAACAGCTTCCACACTATCCATTCCACGCAGATCCACTTCGTTGGATACGGCAGTCAGTTTCATCTGCCGTCCGGAATGTGCAGGCCGCGCACCTTTTTGTGCATAAGGATTCTCATTTTCCAACAAGTACACTTCATCCGGTTTTGCCGTAAGTTTCAGAACACCTGCTTGCAGCTGATAAGATCCATCCTTGTTGATTGCAATTACACTGGCTTTCGTTCCAAGTTTCAACAATTCAACTGTATCGCCAACCAAAACGCTTCTGGACGGTGCTTTTCGCTTTTCTTCCTTACGGCCTTGATGGAGCTTGCTTTCCGCTTCATTCAGGCTGCGACGCAGATCTGCCTGCCGTTGGTTGATACCCTGTGTATCCGCTTGTTCAGATAATTGCTTCTTGATTGCCTTAATTTCTTCCGTTGCTGCATTGGCAGTGATTCGGGCATCTTCAATAATCCTCTGCGCTTGCAAGCGTGCCTGCTCCAAAGCTTTTTCGCGCTCCGCAGCAATTTGTTTGCTAAACTGTTCGCTTTGCCGCTTGATGCTTTCTGTTTCTGCACGCAGACGCTCCGCTTCCAATTTCGCCGTTTCCATTTGCTGCCGCTGCTGCTCCAGCTGAGAAAGAACATCCTCGAAGTCTTTATCGCTCTGTCCAACAAGATCCGAAGCTTCTTTCAGGATTTCTTCTGAGAGACCGAGCTTTTTCGATATTGCAAAAGCGTTGGACTTACCGGGAACACCAATTAAAAGCTTATACGTCGGCTGCAACGTTTCCACATTAAATTCACAGGAGGCGTTGATTACACCCTTAGTCCGCATAGCATATAGTTTCAGTTCTGCATAATGGGTTGTTGCAACCACAAAACTTCCCATTTTTCTGCAGAATTCAATCAGGGCAATTGCAAGTGCAGCACCTTCCGCAGGGTCGGTACCGGCACCCAATTCATCAAATAACACAAGGGTTCTACTATCACATTTTGCAACAATGTCAACGATGGTACGCATATGGCTGGAGAATGTAGAAAGACTTTGTGCAATCGATTGCACATCGCCAATATCTGCTAAAATTGCGTCAAATGTAGACAGACAACTACCATCGCCAGCCGGAATATGCAATCCGCATTCCGCCATTAATGTTAATAAGCCAATTGTTTTTAACGTTACCGTTTTTCCGCCCGTGTTAGGGCCAGTGATGATCATTGTGTCAAAATCCGTACCCAAATGTAGCGAGATCGGCACGACTTTCTTGCTGTCAATCAAAGGATGACGGGCGTTACGAAGCTCTATAACACCTTTATCATTCATTTTCGGCGCAAAAGCTTTCATCTTATACGCAAGCTTTGCTTT
>JAZSOR010000019.1:0-18483 GCA_045537035.1 Faecousia sp.
CGGAGCAGGGGATTGGGGCTGGTGCCCAGGGACATGATCACAGTGTCAACATCCAGAATGAACTCGCTGCCGGGAACCTCGATGGGACGGCGGCGGCCGGAAGCATCGGGCTCACCCAGCTCCATGCGGATGCACTTCATGCCGCAGACGCGACCGTTCTCGTCACCGATGATCTCGATGGGGTTGCACAGCGTCTTAAACTCGATGCCCTCTTCCTTGGCGTGGTGCTTTTCTTCCGCACGGGCAGGCATTTCTGCCTCGCCGCGGCGGTAGACAACATAAACATGCTCAGCGCCCAGACGCATTGCGCAACGGGCAGCGTCCATCGCAACGTTACCGCCGCCGACCACAGCCACAGCCTTGGACTTAATGATGGGTGTATCGTACTCTTCAAGATATGCCTTCATCAGGTTGGTACGGGTCAGGTACTCGTTAGCGGACATAACACCAACCAGAGATTCGCCGGGAATGTTCATAAACATGGGCAGACCTGCGCCGGAGCCTACGAAAACAGCCTTATAGCCCATTTCGAACAGCTCGTCGATGGTCAGCACGCGACCGATGACCATGTTGGTCATGACCTCAACGCCCTGCGCCTCCAGCTTCTTGACCTCGTTGGCAACGATCGCCTTAGGCAGACGGAATTCGGGAATGCCGTAAACCAGCACGCCGCCGGCGGTGTGCAGAGCCTCGAACATGGTGACTTCGTAGCCCTTCTTTGCCAGATCGGAAGCAGCGGTCATGCCGGCAGGGCCGGAACCGACCACGGCAACCTTCTTGCCGTTAGAGGGAGTCTTTTCGGGCATTGCATTGACATTCTCGCGATACCAGTCAGCAACAAAGCGCTCCAGTCGGCCAATGGCAACGGGCTCACCCTTAATGCCACGGACACACTTGCACTCACACTGGCTTTCCTGGGGGCAGACGCGGCCAGACAGAGCAGGCAGCGCGTTGGTGGAGGTGACGATCTCATAAGCAGCCTTAAAGTCGCCTTCCTGCACCTTCTTAATGAACTCAGGGATGCGCACATTAACGGGGCAGCCCTCTACGCACTTGGGATTCTTACAGCCCAGGCAGCGGTTTGCTTCCTCGATTGCCATTTCGGCAGTGTAGCCCAGGGCAACTTCCTTGAAATTACGGGCGCGGATCTGAGGATCCTGCTCGGGCATGGGGGTCTTAACCAAAGTCATATTAGCCATTACAGTTTCCTCCTTACTTGATCAGTTCCTTGCCCATCTTCTCGATGCGGCAGGCATGGTGTTCTTTTACATCAGCTTCGCGGCCGCGGTAAGTGCTGTTACGGCTCATCAGTTCCGCAAAGTCGACCTTGTGGCCGTCAAACTCAGGACCGTCCACGCAAGCAAACTTGGTCTCGCCGCCCACAGTAACGCGGCAGCCGCCGCACATGCCGGTGCCGTCGACCATGATGGGGTTCAGGGAAACGCTGGTATGTACACCAAAGGGCTCGGTGGTCTTGCAGACGAACTTCATCATGGGCACGGGGCCAATGGCGAGAACTTCGTCATACTGATTGCCGCTCTCCAGCAGCTGCTGCAGCTTTGCGGTAACAAAGCCCTGCTCGCCGTAGGAGCCGTCGTCGGTCATCAGATACATATTATCCGCTGCTGCGCGGAACTCGTCTTCCAAAATCACGATATCTTTGCTGCGGAAGCCAACGATCACATCCACCTGCGCACCGGCTTCTTTAAAAGCCTGAGCGGAGGGAAGTGCAATGGCGCAGCCGACACCGCCGCCGACCACACAAACACGCTTCTTGCCTTCCACGGGAGTAGGCTTACCCAGAGGGCCGACAAAGTCGCGGATGTAGTCACCCTCATTCAGGCTACCCAGAGCGATGGTAGCAAAGCCCACCTTCTGGAAGATGATGGTGACAGTGCCCTTTTCCCGGTCGTAGCCGGCAATGGTCAGAGGCACACGCTCGCCCTGCTCATCGATCCGGAAGATAATGAACTGACCGGCCTTTGCCTTATGGCGATAAAAGGTGCTTCGATCTCCAGCAGAGTAACGGCAGGATTGAGCTCCTTTTTGCGTACGATTTTAAACATTTTTGATTCCTTCCTTCTTTGGTTGTTGGAATGACTTACCAAACATTAATTATAGCTTTCTTTGGATCGTTTGTCAAACCTTGTCCGTATGTTTTTACTTATTCTTCAGCAGATCCCGGATCTCTGTCAGCAGAACTTCTTCTGCAGAGGGAGCAGGAGGTGCCGGAGGCTCGGCGGCTGCGGTTTCTTCTTCCTTCTTCTTACCGATCTCGGAAAGCTTGTTTAATCCCTTGACCAGCATAAATACAACAAGCGCAAGAATGAAGAAATTGATCACAGCGGAAATGAAGTTGCCCCAATTCAGAGTGTTAAGGATCTCGTTGCCGGCTTCGTCCAGCTTGACTTCGCCCCAAAGACGGGGAAGGACCAGCTTCAGCTCGGAGAAATCAATGCCGCCCAGGAAAATGGAAACGATGGGCATGATGATATCATCGGTGAGGCTTTTGGTGATGGTAGAGAACGCAGCGCCGATGATAGTACCGACAGCCAACGCCATTGCGTTGCCTTTGATCGCAAATGTCTTAAATTCCTCCCAGAAATTCTTTGCTTTCTCTTTCATGTGGATAGCTCCCTTCTTTGTTTACATAACATTATTTCTTCTCGATGATCTCAAGGCCACCGAGATACTTACGCAGCACTTCGGGCACGACGATAGAGCCGTCTGCACGCTGATTCTGCTCCACCAGCGCCGGGAAAATACGGGAAGTTGCCAAGCCGGAGCCGTTGAGGGTGTGCAGGAACTCGGGCTTGCCGGTTTCCTCTCTGCGGAAACGGATGTTGCCGCGGCGCGCCTGATAATCCCGGGCATTGGAAACGGAGGAAACTTCCTTATAGCCGTCCATGGAGGGGATCAGGATCTCGATATCGTAGGTACGCGCCATGGATGCGGAGCAATCGCCTGCCGCCAGCTTCACGGTGCGGAAATGGAAGCCCAGACCTTCTACCAGTTTCTCTGCCTTGGTGACCAGCTCTTCAAAGGCTGCGTCGGAATCCTCGGGCTTGCAGAACTGGAACATCTCCACCTTGTTGAACTGATGTCCGCGGACCATGCCGCGCTCGTCTGCCCGGTGAGAACCGGCTTCCCGGCGGAAGCAGGGGGTATAGGCAAAAAGCTTCTTGGGCAGATCTGCCTCAGTCAGGATCTCATCTCTGTAAATGCTGCAAAGAGCAGCCTCTGCGGTGGGCAGCATATAGTGGGTGCGGTCGTCGGTGGGATTTGCGATCTTGTAGACCTCGTCGGCAAACTTGGGGAACTGGCCGGCAGTCTCGCCGCACATATACTCAAGCATGTGGGGGGGCAGGATAAAGTCATAGCCGTCGGCGGTGTGAGTGTCGATAAAGTAATTGAGAAGCGCCCATTCCAGCCGCGCGCCCATGCCGGTGTACATCCAGTTGCCGGCGCCAGCCAGCTTCACACCGCGCTCGTAGTCAATAAGACCCAGATCCTGGCACAGATCCACATGATGCTTGGGCTCAAAATCAAATTCGGGCTTCTTGCCCACATAACGCAGGGGCTCGTTATTCTCCTTGCCGCCGGGCAGCAGATCCTCGTCCGGCAGGTTGGGCAGGCTGAGCATAGCGGTCTTAAACTCTACGCTCAGATCCTTCAACCGGGCAGCCTCGTCAGCAATCGCCTCGTCAAGACGGATGGATTCTGCCTTGTTTGCTTCGATCTGGGCATCAATAGCAGAAGTATCCTGACCCTGCTTTTCTGCGCCCTTTTTCTGACCGAACAGCTTACCGTTCTCCTTTGCCAGCTTGTTCTTCTGGGCGGTCTGGGTCTCAGTGGAGGTCTTCAGGGCGCGGATCTTCACATCCAGCTCCAAAATGCGGTCAACGACTGCATCGCAATCCACTTCTTTGGCTTTCAGGCCAGCTTTTACTGCATCGGGATTTTCCTTGATCTTTTTGATATCTAACATGATTACCTCTCCTTTGTGGTTACTCTACATCAATAATATCTTCGTTTTCGGGTTTTTCCGGAATAATGAACGCGCAGGCAATATAAAGCAGAATGCCGCTGCCGCCAGCTAAGACAAAAAGGACCCAGATCAAGCGAACGATCGTAACATCCCATTTGAAATAGTCAGCAATGCCGGCGCAGACGCCTGCGATCTTTTCATTCTTTTTGTTTCTGTACAGCTTCTTTTCCATACTGTTCTCTCCTTACTTCTGCAGTTTCATCAGCGCGTCCAGCAGGACCTGCAGGTCCTCCTGTCCGTAAAATTCCAACTCAAACTTACCTTTTCGCTTGCCGTTGACGATCTTTACGCCGCGACCCAACTGCTTTGACAAGGTTTTTTCGCATTCTGCAATATAGTCTACTGCCAAAGTGATCGTCTCCTGGGTGATCACCGGCTCTTTTGCCATGTTCTTGCAAAGGAGCTCCGCTTGCCGTACCGACAAACCGAGGTTAACGATCTTCTGGGCTGCCTGCAGCTGCAGTTTCTCCTGCTTGAGAGAGAGGACCGCTCTTGCGTGACCTGCGGACAAGCTGCCTTTTCTGACCATCAGCAGCACATCCGGCTGCAAGGACAAAAGCCGCAGGGCATTTGCCACCGCCGGTCTTGATTTGCCCACCCGGGCAGCGGTTTCCTCCTGGGTCAATCCGTAATCTGCCATCAGGCTGTGATAGCCCATGGCCTCTTCCACGGGATTTAAGTCCTGCCGCTGAAGATTTTCGATCAGCGCCAGCTCCATGGTCTTTTTATCGTCCGCTTCGATGATCACCGCAGGGATCTCTGACAGATTTGCCAATCTGGCTGCTCGCCACCGCCGCTCACCGGCAATGATCTGATAATAACCGGAGGACAATTCCCGGACTGTCAGGGGCTGCACCACGCCGTGAAGCGCAATGGAATCTGCCAAAGCCTGCAGTTCTTCCTCGTCAAAATCCCGACGGGGCTGATCAGGATTCGGCTCTACTTTATGGATCGGCAAAAGCTGATAGGGACTGTTCCCGGATTGTACCTCTTCGGGAATATCAAACAGCGCGCCCATTCCTTTACCTAAACCTTTTTGTACTGCCACCGAATCACCCTTTCTTTATAATTTCCTGTGCTACCGCCCGATACGCTTGCGCGCCACGGCTGTGTTTATCATAGCCGATTACCGGCAATCCGTGGCTGGGGGCTTCCGCCAACCGCACATTCCGGGGGATCATGGTAGCATATACTTTTCCGGGGAAGTGTCTGCGGACTTCCTGCGCCACTTGCGTGGAGAAATTTGTTCTGCCATCAAACATTGTAAGCAGGACACCGAATATCTCAAGCTCCGGATTTAACCGTTTTTTTGCAAGACGCAGGGTGGTCATCAGATCCGCCAGACCTTCCAATGCATAATACTCACACTGGACCGGCACAAGAATGCCGTCTGCCGCCGCTAAACCGTTCAGCGTCAGCAGCTCCAAAGACGGGGGACAGTCGATCAAAATCATATCGTATGTATCCCGTACTTGCTCCAGCGCATTTTTTAGCCGGTAATTGGCCTCCGGCATTGTGATAAGCTCCACAGTGGCTCCTGCCAGATCCGTAGAGGAGGGAAGGACATCGCCGTACGGCGTGCTCACGATCACTTCCTTCACCGGCACATCGTCGATCACCACATCGTAGACCGATCGGTGCAATTTCTTTTTTTCCAGTCCCAAACCGGATGTGGCATTTGCCTGGGGATCAAAATCACAAAGCAGCACTTTCTTTCCTGCTTCTGTCAGCGCAGCAGTCAAGTTTACCGCAGTTGTGGTTTTTCCCACGCCGCCTTTCTGATTCACCACAGCTATTATCTTTCCCATGGCTGTTTCCTTTCTGATTGTTTCACACGAAACAATTTCTGTCCGATTGTTTCACGTGAAACATTACGGACGATCAACAGACGTCGTTGTCGTGTAATTCTTGCCGATGGCATTGGAGGTATTATCCTCTTCCATGATCCGAAGCAGCAAACCGGCGGTAAACAAAAGCAGCACAGAAAGCACAGCGACTACGAAAAAGAGCCAGCGAATGGTCTTTTTCTGCTGCTCGACCAGCTCTGCCGTCGAATCCTCCCGGCGGCGCTGGGTCTGCTTTTTGTCCGGCGTCCGCTGCGCCCGGGTAGGGAGCTGTACGACCGTTCCAGGCTTGACCGGATATTTTGCTGTAATTTCAAGGCAATCTTCGCAAAACACCTGATTGTCTGCCGTCTTTTTGCCGCATTTTAAGCAGAGCATTCGCACACCTCCTCATTATACACTGTAATTGTACAACACTTTATTCCGTTCGTAAAGAGCAAAAGCGCAAGAACTTCTCTTTTTTCTTTGCAAAAACCTCTTGACAATCACTTGACCACATGATACAATCAATTTACCACAACAAAGAAAGGGGGTCTTTCCAATGAACTGGACGCTTCCGGGAACGGTACTGGAGATGCCGCGGCAGGGCAGCGATCAGACAGAAACACTGTTTTCTTCTATGTTCCTTGCCGGCGGGATTACGCTCAGTCAAGTGTCAAGCATCACCGGGTTAGAGCCGTATGCTATACAGAACTGGGTGAAGCGGGGCTTCTTGTCTTCGCCCCAGCGCAAGCGTTATACCTTGCGTCAACTGTGCCGGATCATAAACATCAATATGCTCAAAGGCGCGCTGCCTCTGGAGCAGATCTGCGGTCTGCTGGGCTATATCAACGGACAGCTGTATGACGAAAGCGATGACATCATCGATGATTCCCGGCTTTATTTTATGTTCGTTCACTTGGCAGCGCAGGCAAAAGACCTTTGTCAAAAAGAAGAATGGGACACCCTTTTGGAAAAGACCCTTGCAGACTACCGCGAGCCGGTGCCCGGTGCAAAAGAACGGGTCCGCCGGGTACTTCGCGTTATGCTGACCGCGTGGATCGCTTCCCGTATGCGGCAGGAAGCGGAAAACATGCTCAAAACCTTATATCTTGCAGAAAATAAATAAGGAGTGATCATTATGGACATGAACGGAACTTACAGATGGTCCGCAGGTTCCAACAAAGAAAACCCCGTCGACACCAAAAAAGTAGGGCGCATTGCACTGATCGTATTGGCCGCAGTTGTGATCTTGTCCTTCGTCCTGACTTGTTTTTACACTGTCGACGACAAGCAGCAGGCTGTTGTTACCACCTTTGGCAAGGTAACAGACATCTCCAGCCCCGGCCTGCACATGAAGTTGCCTTTTGGTATTCAGAAAGTGCAGAAAGTCGATGTCAATGTATATCAGAAGATCGAGCTTGGATACAGCACCGATCACAACGGCGACTATGTGACAAAAACCGGTGAGAGCACTATGATCACCGGCGACTACAACATCGTCAATGTGGATTTCTTCGTGGAGTACAAGATCTCTGATCCCGTACAGTATCTTTACTCTTCCAACGATCCGGAAATGATCCTGCGCAACCTGATCCAGAGCCAGGTCCGAAATGTGGTGGGTTCCACTTCCGTTGACGCTGTCCTGACCGACGGCAAAGAAAACATCCAGATGCAGGTCAAGCAGCTGGTTTCGGAAATCCTCGAAGAGTACAGCATCGGTCTGACTCTGGTAGATGTGCGCATCCAGGATTCCGAGCCGCCTACTCAAGATGTTATCGAGGCGTTTAAAGCCGTGGAAACCGCAAAGCAGCAGGCAGAGGCCGTTGTCAACGAAGCAAAGGCTTATCAGAACGCCCAGCTGCCCAATGCTCAGGCAAAGGCCGACCAGCTGCTGCAAAACGCAGAATATCTGCGGCAGAAGCGTATCAACGAAGCTTACCAGCAGGTAGCTATGTTCAATGCCATGTATAAAGAATATGCCCAGAACCCGGACATTACCCGCAGCCGTATGTACTACGAAGCCATTTCCCAGATCCTGCCCGGCGTTACCCTCTATATTAACACCGGCGACGGCTCCAGCGTGGATATGCTGCTGCCTCTGGAATCCCTTGTGAAGAATCAGGGAGGTAACGAACAATGAAAAAAGGAATTATTATCGCAATCATTGCATTGGTGCTGATCATCACCGCCTGCAGCAGCGTCTATACCGTTGCCGAAAACGAATATGCCTGCACTTTCCGATTCTCCGAGATCGTGGGCACAACAGATTCTGCCGGCATGCACCTGAAGATCCCCTTTATCGACAGTGTAAAGTATTTCCCCAAGAATGTGCAGATCTATGACATCCCCCCTTCCGAGGTGCTGACCTCCGATAAGCAGACCATGACCGTGGACTGCTACATTCTGTGGAACATCTCCGATCCCCAGCAGTTCTACCGTGGTTTGGGTACGACCCTCCGGGCAGAAGAGCGGCTCAACGCCATCACCTACACCGCGATGAAGATCGCCATGGGCACTTTGGCGCAAGCCGATATCATCAACATGAATGACGGCGCAGAGCGCAACGATATCTACGAAAGCATCACCACCACTGTGGATTCTCAGGCTGCTGCTTACGGCATTCATGTGGCAGATGTAAAGATCAAGCAGTTTGATCTGCCGGACTCCAATCTGAACGCGGTCTACTCCCGTATGATCTCCGAGCGAAACCAGATGGCAGAAAAATACACCGCAGACGGCAACTACGAAGCTTCCATTATCCATAACGATGTGGATAAACAAGTGAACATCATCGTTTCCAATGCAGAAGCTCAGGCTGCCAAGCTGGAAGCGGAGGGCGAAGCCGAGTACATGCGCTTGCTGGCAGAAGCCTACAACACCAAGGAGAAAAAGGATTTCTACGAATTTACACTTGCCTTGGATGCCTTGAAGAAGAGCTTGACCGGTGATGAAAAAACGATCATTCTCGACAAGGATTCCGAGCTGGCAAAGATCCTCATGGGCGCAAACTAAATAAAAGACGAGAGACCGTATGGTCTCTCGTCTTTTATTTGCTTTTGGATATCAATAGGTGATCTGATCGATCACAGATCTGAGCTTTGCTGCGCTTAACTGGAACTTCTCTGTCTCTTCCGGAGTAAGGGGTGTGAGGATCTTGCCCCGGACACCGGAGCGGTCTACCAGGCACAGAGCAGACAAGCAAACATCGTCCACACCGTATTCTCCGTGCATCATGGTAGAAACCGTCAATGCTGTTCCTGCGCCGGCAAAAACACACTTGCAAATATGGCACACAGACATTGCCACAGCGTAGAATGTTGCGCCCTTGTTTTCAATGATGGTGCTGCCGGATTTCTTCACATACTGCTCAACATCTTCGTAATTCTTGTTCCAAGTAATCCGATCTTTATTAGGAGAAGCTTCCTTGTAGGCATCTACATGATTGTTGGCAATGTGCACCAGAGACCAGGGCACAAAAGAGCTGTCTCCGTGCTCGCCGTAGACATGGGCGTGCACATTCTTGGGGCTGATATAGAACCGTCTTGCCAGTTCCGCCTGCAGACGGCTGGTATCCAGGATCGTTCCGGAACCGATGATCTGATTCTCAGGCAGACCGGAGATCTTGGTAAAAACATAGGTCAAAATATCCACCGGATTCGATACAATAATGTAAATGGCTTTCGGAGCAACCGGTACAATGTTTTTCGCCACATCCTTGAGAATGTTCACATTGGTCTGTGCCAGATCCAGTCGGGTCATGCCGGGCTTTCTTGCCATGCCGCAAGTGATCACAACGATGTCAGAGCCTGCTGCATCTTTATATTCACCGGGACGAACGATCGCCGGGGAATGGAACGGTGCGCCCTGGTACACATCCAATGCCTCACCCATAGCCTTCTTGCCGTTGATATCGATCAGCAAGATCTCAGACGCAACGCCCTGGATCATCAGATCGTTTGCGATGGTTGCGCCTACATTACCTGCGCCGATTACGCTGATTTTGCTCATAAGACCGTCTCCTTCAATCATTATCAGTTTTCGGTTTCAATATTATTATATCGATAAACTTATACTCTGTCAACAAGAAATTTCTTTTACGGGAAAATTATTTTCATATCTTCTTTCATTTTTAAAAAAGCTTGCATCAATATTATTCTTATGCTATGCTGATAAGGTAAACTAATTATAAAGGGAGGGGCAACCCAATGAAAAATCTGAAAAAATTAATCGCACTGCTTCTGTGCTTTGCGGTGGTATGCTCTTTTGCCGCCTGCAGCAACACGGATACAGCAGACACCACAGATGTTGTAGAAACCACAGAAGGCAAAGACTATTCTGCCTGGGCCGGTCTTGTGGCAGATCCCACCGGCTGGCTGGAAGCTTACAAAAAACTTCCCGTCGCCAATGAGAATATGACCATTGAAGAACTGCGTCAGCTCTGTGTGGACGCTTTCAAAGCAGACCTTACTTTCCAATGGGCTCCCAATAAGGACATCTCCTATACTTACATAATCGGCGGAGAGAAGTCTGTTGCGCTTCCCGCCGGCAAAGCTTACAGCGGTCTGTGCTATGCCACCGGTGTTGTGGGCGCAACGACCGGTAATATTCACAAGATCCTCCGTTATTATGACACAGAAACCGGCGTGCTGGATGTAGAAGCCATGGGCGATCAGTTTATGGGCATCATTACCAGCGCCTGCTCCTTTGGCGCAATGCAGGGCTGGAACCGGGCGATCAATTCTCACACCATTGAGACCATGTCCACCTATAATGCCACCGACGGAAAGATCATTCCCGTAGGTCCCTATACATACACCCCGGATACCTATAATTGGGATTTTAGCACCTCCGATGCTACCACTTGGATCATTCTTTCCAATGGCTACGAGACCATGTACGAGTCCTATGCGCAAATGCTGCCTGCTGACGGTCTGTTCTCCTCGCCTTCCTGGCATGTGATGATGTGCTCTGCCGTTCCCGTTGTAGAAAGAAACTCCAAAGGAAAAATCGATCCTGAAAAAAGCTATCTGCTTGTTTGCGAGCAGGACCAGGTCGGAACAACCGGTCGTACCACTCCTGTGCCACAATCCGATGGTACCCCGATCACTCCCCTTGGTACAGTAGACAACAAATATACCTTTGCCCAACTGGCACAAAGCGGATATATCCCCTTCACTTTTGCGGAGTTTCTGGGAAAAGATCCCATCGAGCCCGGTAAAGCATGGATGGGCGATCAATTTGAGCCGATCTCCAATGGCGTAACCATATCCCTTAGCGCTTTAGCAGGAAAAACCGTCAGCTCTAACTATGTGATCAACACCGCGCATATTGACGTAAAGAATGCCGACGGAAAGATTCTGTATACCCACGATCTGGATGTAGTCACCGGACCTTTCTCCAACACCATCGCTTTGTCCGCCATTCTGGAAATGGATAAGCTTGCCTCTTACGCAAACGGCGAGAATACCATCCACATTATGGTGCAGCTGGCAAACGGCGAACTGCTCGATGCGTTCAATACGATTTTAAGAGCTGAGTAACAAAAACCCCGATACGCAACGCGTATCGGGGTTTTCTTTACCTGATTTTATGTGTGGTTGGCACAAAGACCTTTACAGATACTTCTTGACCTCTTCGGACGCGCCGGCAGGATCGTCGGAAACGGTCACAGTGATGTTCATGTTGTTTGCTTCGGCAAACTCTGCGCACCACAGAATGAATGCTTCGCCGGCAGCACGGTCAGTGCCGATGGTCTTGTACAGATTGTCGATGTAAACATTTGTAATATCAAAATTACCGGCATGCAGGCCGCTGAGGAAGCCCTTGAGCATATCCAGATTGGTGATTCCGTATTCCTGAGAATCTACCAAACGCACACGGTAACTGACATCGTAAGTTAGTTTCTTGCCATACTCGATGCAAACCACATCGCCCTGTGCTTCCGCAACAGCTGCGTTGATGGAATCGATCAGCTTCTTGGTCTTGCCGGAGCCCTTCAGGCCCATAATAACTTGAATCATAGGAAAATCCTCCTTTGCTGTGCAGCTTTTAGCTGTACTTTAATTTTAACAGTAATCCGGCTATTTTGCAACCATTAAATGAAATTTTGCCGGTATAATTTTTGTTCGTGTTCCAACAGTGTGAGCAGTGTGCTGTTCAGCTGTGGTTTTTGATTCGGGTAAAGGTTGAAAGATACAGACATACTTTGTGCATTTCAGGGCTTTCAAAACGCACACCCGGAGTAAAAGATTCGCTGAAAGGTTATGCTTCGTAGCCTGGTTTGCCCAAAAGCTGGAACATATTGCGCTTATAGAATTCCACGCCGGGCTGATTGAAGGGATTGACGCCCAGCATATAGGCAGAAACACCGCAGGCCAGCTCGAAGAAATAGAACATCTCGCCCAGCTTTTCGTTGGTCAGCTCACCCATATCCATGGTAATGACGGGAACACCGCCGTCCACATGGGCTGCCAGCGTGCCAAGGTATGCCTTCTCATCAACAAAGTCTAAGGTCTTGCCTTCCAGATAGTTCAGCGCATCCAGGTTCTTATAGTCACCGCCAATAGTCAGCTTCTGCTCCGGCGCATCAAACCGGACCATGGTTTCGAAAATATTTCTCTCGCCCTGCTGGATCATCTGACCCAAAGAGTGGAGGTCCGGTGTAAATTCTGCGGTAACAGGGAAAATACCCTTGCCGTCCTTGCCCTCGGACTCGCCGTAGAGCTGCTGCCACCAGCCGCCCATCATCTTAAAGCCGGGCTCAAAGGATTCCAGGATCTCAATGGCCTTACCGTGACGGTACAAAAGGTTCCGGGTAGCTGCATACAGCCATACCGGATTTTCAAAGGAGCGGATATCGTAGTCTTTCTTTGCCTGCGCAGCGCCGCGCATCACCTCCATGGGATCAATGCCTGCCACAGCCATGGGCAAAAGACCCACAGCAGTCAGCACGCTGTAACGGCCGCCTACATTGGGGGGGATCACGAAAGTTTCCCAACCTTCTTCTGTCGCCATCTGCCGCAAAGCACCCTTTGCAGGATCTGTAATGGCATAGGTCCGGGCCTTTGCGCCCTCTGTGCCGTACTTGCGCTCCAGCATCCAGCGCAGTGCACGGGTGGCGATAGCCGGTTCTGTGGTAGTGCCGGACTTGGAGATAATGGCGATGGAGAAATCCTTACCCTCCAGCAGGCGGCAAAGCTCATTCCAGTGACGGGTAGACAGGGTGTTGCCGGCATAATAGATCTGGGGGTTGCCTTTTCCTTTGCCGATGTTGTGATTTGCTCCCTGCATCAGCTCGATGGCTGCCCGGGGACCTAAGTAGCTGCCGCCGATACCGATCACCACAAACACATCAGAATTCTCCCGAATGCGCTTTGCCGCGGCGCGAATGCGGCGGATCTCATCTGTCTCTTCTGAAACGGGAAGGTCCAGCCAGCCAAGAAAATCGTTTCCTTCGCCGCTGCCTTCCGTCAGGGTCATGTGTGCGTCAAAGACCTCTTTCTCCGTTGCCAGCAGATCCGGCAGAGAAAGCTGTCCCCAAACATTGGAAATATCAACTTTTATCATAAATGGAGTCCGTCCTTTCCTTTACTTATATTATATATGTTACTCCAAACCGGGCAGAAAGGCAAGGGTAAGGCGAAAATTTTTCATTTTCTATGGATTTTTCTTTTTTCCGATGTATAATAAAAGAAAAATCACCGGAGGCTAATACTATGCGCTATGGTTTTGGTATCGACCTTGGCGGCACAACCGTCAAGCTGGCCTTTTTTAACGAAGAGGGAACGCTTCTAGATAAATGGGAGATTCCCACCGTAACAAAAAACGCAGGTGTGCAGATTTTACCGGACATTGCCGCCGCTGTCAGTGGGTATATCGCTGATCACAAAATCGATAGAAAATCTCTGCTCGGCATCGGTATCGGTGTCCCGGGTCCGGTCCGCGGCGACGGTACGGTTAATAAATGCCACAATCTGGGTTGGGATCAGGTCAACATCGAAAAAGATTTGCAGGCTCTGACCGGTCTGTCCGTGAAGGCCGGAAACGACGCCTCTCTGGCAGCCCTGGGAGAAAACTGGAAGGGCGGCGGCGCCGGCTGCGATAGCATGCTGTTTGTAACCCTCGGCACCGGTGTCGGCGGCGGTATCGTTATAAACGGGCAGGTGATCCACGGTGTTCACGGCGCTGCCGGTGAGATCGGACATATGATCCTCAACCGGGACGAAAAAGAATACTGCAACTGCGGTAAGCGCGGCTGTGTAGAACAGTATTGCTCCGCAACTGGTATCGTTCGTCTTGCTCATAACTATCTTAACGAAAAGGACACGCCCTCCACCCTGCGAAACATAGAGAAATTCACCTGCAAGGATGTTTTTGATGCTGCCGCCGCTGAAGATCCTGCCGCCTGTGTGATCCTGGAGCAGGTCTATTTCTATATGGGTGAGTTCCTTGCAAATATTTGTGTTGTATTTGACCCGGCTACCATCGTCTTGGGCGGCGGTGTCAGCAAAGCCGGCGCGCCCCTTCTGGAAGGCGCAAAGCGCTATTTTGAAAAATTTGTATTCCACGCCATTTCTCCGGTCCGGTTTTCCCTTGCCACACTGGGAAACGACGCAGGCGCTTACGGCGCTTTTAAACTGATCCTCGACGCAAAAGGAGATTAATTATGGATAATTCCGCGCTTTTTAAACTCAGCTACGGTCTGTTTGTGCTGACCGCGCAGCAGGACGGAAAAGACAACGGCTGCATCATCAATACCGCCATGCAGATCACCGACGATCCCAAACGCATTGCCATTGCTGTCAACAAGCAAAACCTGACCCATGACATGGTCTTGGAGAGCGGCGTTTTCAATCTGTCTGTGTTGGCAGAGGATGCGGTTTTCTGGATCTTTGAGCATTACGGTTTTCAGTCCGGCCGGGATGTGGACAAGTTTGAAAATATTCCCGAAGTCCGTACCGCCAACGGCGTAAGATATGTAGAGGGCTGTTGCAATGCGGTGATCAGCGGCAAGGTGATCTCCTCTACCGATTGCGGCACCCACACGCTGTTTACCGCCGATGTAACTGATGCAAAAATTCTCTCTGATGCGCCCAGTATGACCTATCAGTATTATTTTGACCATGTGAAACCAAAGCCTCAGCCCACGGAAAAGGCAAGCTGGGTCTGTAAGATCTGCGGCTATGTTTATGAGGGCGATCCCCTGCCGGCAGACTTTATCTGCCCCTGGTGCAAACACGGCGCAGAGGATTTTGAAAAGCAATAAAACTTGTCCGCGTTTGAGAAACCTCAAACGCGGACTTTCTTATTTGGGAATCGTTATGGTCAGAACGATCTGGCTGTCTGTTTCCCTGCGCTCGGAAATCGCCGGTATCCCCGATTGCTGGATCCGGGAAACTGTCTGACTCACCTGCCGCAAAAAAGTGCCCACATTTGTCCGGGCTGATTTATCTTCCGGTGCTTGCAGTAGCTCCTCTATGTACTGTTCCGTTCTGGCAACGCTCATGCCCAGCTTGCTGATCCGTTCGATCACCTGCAGCTTTTCCTGCTCCGACGACAGCTTCAAAAGCGCCCGGGCATGGCGCTCGGTCAAGCCCGTATCCCGAAGCCGCTGTAAGACCGGCGCCGAATGTTTTAAAAGCCGCAGCTTATTTGCCACACTGCTTTGGCTTTTTCCCAAAAGCCGCGCCGCCTGCTCCTGATTCATGTTCCACTGCTCCATTACAAGGCAGATGCCCCGGGCCTCCTCAATGAAGTCCAGATCCTGCCGCTGCAGATTTTCTACCAAAGCGGTCATACCGGATTCCTTGTCGTCCATATTCATAATGATGCAGGGGATCTCCGTTAGTCCTGCCAGAATTCCAGCCCGCAGCCGTCGTTCCCCTGCCACCAGTTCATAGCTTGTCCCCATCCGTCTGACCGACAGCGGCTGCAAGATCCCATGCTGCCGAATGCTTTCGGCAAGCTCCGAAAGCGCCTCTTCCCGAAACACCTTTCTCGGTTGTGCTGGATTGGCGCGGATGGATCGGGCCGGCAAAAACACCACTCGCCCCGTTTCCATATATGTTTTTAATTTCTGACACTGCATCGCCTTTCCTCCTTGGTGGTTGGTGATACAATTTTACTGTGGTTTGTTACAGAAAAAACACGAAACCGCAAACCCCTCACAAAAACCTATCGACAGGATGCCCCAGTATTGCAAACAGTCCTTCACCGTGCTACAATTACCAAGGAAGAAAGACAAGTTCCAAATGGGATGGAGTGTAAAAATGGAAACACGGAAGTTATATTACGAAGATTGCCATCTGTGGGAGTTTACTGCCGCCGTAACCGCCTGCCAGGAGACAGAAAAAGGCTATGCGGTGGAATTAGATGCTACCGCATTTTATCCCGAGGGCGGCGGACAGCCCTGTGATCTGGGTACGCTTTCCGATGCCCGGGTGCTGGATGTCCGGGAAGTGGACGGACAGATCCTGCACTTATGCGACAAAGCGCTGTCTGTTGGACAAGCGGTTACCGGCGTCATTGATTGGGGCCGTCGGTTTGACCTGATGCAGCAGCATACCGGCGAACACATGGTTTCCGGTATCGTCCACGCCATGTTCGGCTGCCACAATGTGGGTTTTCACATGGGCGCGGATGTGATCACCATTGATTTTGATGCTGTGATCCCCCAGGAGCGGCTGCCGGAGATCGAGCGGCTTGCTAACGAAGCGGTTATGAAAAACCTGCCGGTGGTGTGTGGTTATCCGGAACCGGAAGCATTGCAGGCACTCCCCTACCGCTCTAAAAAACAGCTTCCCTGGCCGGTGCGGATCGTGGAGATCCCCGGCATCGATATCTGCGCCTGCTGCGGTGTCCACACAAAAACCACCGGAGAAATCGGCCTTATCAAGCTGCTATCCTGCGTAAAATTCCACCAAGGTGTCCGGATCGAAATGGTCTGCGGAACAAGAGCTTACGGGCTGATGGCAGAAGTTTATGAGCAAAATCGGCAGGTATCCAAAGCTTTCTCTGCCAAGATCCTGGAGACGGGCGCAGCGGCGGAGCGCATGAACCAGGCGCTGGCTGAGGAAAAATACAGAGCCGCCGGTCTTGAAAAACAGCTTTTCTGCTGGATTGCGAAAAGTTATGTTAACCATGGTGATGTGATACATTTTTCTGAAAACCTTTCCCCTGCGGCCGTCCGGGAACTGGCAGAAAGAATCGCCTGCGTATGTGGCGGCATGGCTGCGGTCTTCTCCCAAAACAGCGACGGAAACCTCTTTATGTGCCTTTTGAATAAATCCGGCTCTGTAGCAGAAACCGGAAAAGCGCTGATAGACGCCTTCAGAGGAAAAGGCGGCGGTAAAGAGGGTTTCTTCCAGGGCAGCATCACAGCCACACCTGACCGGATTGCTGAATTTTTTACGCGGTAAAAGCCCACTTCTTCGCCCTTTTGTACCGTTTGTCTATAAAATAGGGATACTTTTTCCGTATTTTTACACATTCGATACTTTACAACGGATTTTATCTATAGTATAATGAATCCGTCTAGGGTCTTTTGACCTGAATGTATTTATCTAAACGCTGCGCACGCAGCAAGTTATTTAAATGGAGGAAAAAACTATGTCCGTTAAAGTTGCTATCAATGGTTTTGGCCGTATCGGCCGTCTGGCTTTCCGTCAGATGTTCGGCGCTGAGGGTTACGAAGTTGTCGCTATCAACGACCTGACCTCTCCCGAAATGCTGGCTCACCTGCTGAAGTACGATACCACGCAGGGCGCTTATGCTGCTCCCTTCGGCACTCACAGTGTCGAGGCCGGCGAGGACAACATCGTTGTCGACGGCAAGAAGATCACCATCTACGCTAAGGCTAACGCTGCTGAGCTGCCCTGGGGCGAGCTGGGTGTTGATGTGGTGCTGGAGTGCACCGGCTTCTACACTTCTAAGGCTAAGGCTCAGGCTCACATCGACGCCGGCGCTAAGAAGGTCGTTATCTCTGCTCCCGCAGGCAACGATCTGCCCACCATCGTTTACAATGTAAACCATGAGACCCTGACCAAGGAAGACAACATCATCTCCGCTGCTTCCTGCACCACCAACTGCCTGGCTCCCATGGCTAAGGCTCTGAATGACCTGGCTGCTATCGAGTCCGGCATTATGTGCACCATCCACGCTTACACCGGCGACCAGATGATCCTGGACGGTCCTCAGCGTAAGGGTGACAAGCGCCGCTCCCGTGCAGGTGCTTGCAACATCGTTCCCAACTCCACCGGCGCAGCTAAGGCGATCGGCCTGGTTATCCCCGAGCTGAACGGCAAGCTGATCGGCGCTGCACAGCGCGTTCCCACTCCCACCGGTTCCACCACCATCCTGAACGCTGTCTGCGCTAAGGCTGTGACCAAGGAAGAGATCAACGCTGCTATGAAGGCTGCTGCTACCGAGTCCTACGGCTACAACGAGGATGAGATCGTTTCCTCCGATGTTATCGGCATGCGTTACGGCTCTCTGTTCGATGCTACGCAGACCATGGTCTGCAACCTGCCCGACGGTAAGGTTCAGGTTCAGGTCGTTTCCTGGTACGACAACGAGAACTCCTACGTTTCTCAGATGGTCCGCACCATTAAG
>JAZSOR010000063.1:0-14272 GCA_045537035.1 Faecousia sp.
CCATCAACCACATCGAGAAGATCGTCCGTCCCAAGTCCTGTGGTCCCGATGCTCAGAATGTCATCTTCCTGTCCGCTGACGCATTCGGCGTTCTGCCTCCCGTTTCCATCCTGACTCCCGAGCAGACTCAGTACTACTTCCTCTCCGGCTTCACCTCCAAGCTGGCCGGCACCGAGCGTGGTATCACCGAGCCTACTCCCACCTTCTCCGCTTGCTTTGGCGCAGCCTTCCTGGAGCTGCACCCCACCAAGTACGGCGAGGAGCTGGTCAAGAAGATGGAGAAGTCCGGCGCAAAGGCTTACCTGGTCAACACCGGCTGGAACGGCACCGGCAAGCGTATCTCCATTAAGGACACTCGTGGCATCATCGATGCTATTCTGGACGGCTCCATTCTGAAGGCCGAGACCAAGAAGATCCCCTACTTCGATTTCGAAGTTCCCACCAGCCTCCCCGGTGTTGATCCTGCAATTCTGGATCCTCGGGACACCTACGCTGACGCTTCCGAATGGGAGACCAAGGCAAAGGATCTGGCAGCTCGCTTCCAGAAGAACTTTGCTAAATACACCGGCAACGACGAGGGCAAGGCTCTGGTCGCAGCAGGTCCTCAGCTGTAATTCCATAACCAAGCCCCCGGCAGTTTTGCTGCCGGGGGCTTCTTTGCAAATTGCTGTGGAAGAGTTACAAGTTACTACAAAGATTCGACAGAATTCGCATTTACATAACTTTTAAAATAACGAAAAAACCTAACTTTTTGAGAGGCAAGTTCTCCACACTTTCCACAGGGTTGTCCACAAGAAAAACAGAAAAATCCCCTGCAATCTACAGCATTGCAGGGGATTTTTAAGGAATTCTTCACAATTCGACTGTTTTACGGAAAATTCGATATTGTTTACATAACAGCGCTTAAAATTGGACCCGTGCCGAAAAAACACGCTCCTGCTCACCAGGGACATCTGTCCTTTCACGGCGGCCATCTACCTGCAAAACACCGTCCTCCAGGAACTGCCAATTTAAGAGAATTTCCTGCCCTTCACGGGCTTCTGACAAGTAGCAGATCGTAAATTCCCGGACGGTATGTTCGCTGTGAAATTCGCTGGGAAGCAGATCATCGATCCAATCCAAATAACGGGAATTATTCATATGGCCGTTCCGGTCCAGTTCGGTATATCCCACCACCCGTGTCCGGGCATTTTCCAGCAAGCAAGGCAGGATTGATGACGGCAACGCAAGCTCATTACCTCGCAGATTGCCCGTCAGATCAATGCCGCTTTTTCCGGGGAGGATCATCTTGCGGCTGCTGTTGTCCATCAAGACCCATAAACTGACGCTATGAAACACCGGCTCGCCTTTTTCATCATAGGCAACGGTCGCCCGGGGGAACGCCGACCGGGTGGTAGGCATAGGCCAGGTCTCCACCGTCAGCTTTTCTCCCAGCATAGGCAAGCGGTTGATACAGACCCGATGGCGGATCACCGCCCAAAACATTCCCTTTTGCGCCAGCGTATCCCAATCCAGCGCCAGTTCCTTACAGTGACCGCCTGCTGCCTCCTGGGCAAAGTGCAAAAGCACCGACGGCTTTACCCTGCCGAAGCGGTCCACATGGATCGCCGCTATGTTGTATGTCTTTTGAAAAACAGTTTCCATGTTACACCTCTTGCTTAGTGGGCTTCGCCCAGCTTGATCTTCAGCGTCTGCTGAGCGCCGCTGCGGTAGATCACCACGCTGACCTCATCTCCTGCGTCATAGGCATACAGCATGGTTTTTAAAGAATCCGGATCTGTGACCCGCTTACCTTCAAACTGCAGCAGGATATCGCCGGGAAGGATTCCTTTTGCTGCGGCATCTGCGCCTTCCTCTACTTCTGTAATATAGATGCCCTGGGGGATCCGGTAATACAGCTGATCGAACGCAGAGATCTCTTTCCCCGTGATGCCTAAGGAAGCCCGACCGGACACATAGCCGTTGGCGATCAGCTGATCCACCACCTCTTTGACCGTGGTGCTGGGGATCGCAAAGCCAAGACCTTCCACGCCGGCGTCGCTCATATAGTCGCCGATCTTCATGGTGTTGATCCCCACCACCTGACCGTAGCAGTTCAGAAGCGGTCCGCCGGAGTTTCCGGAATTCAGCGCTGCATTTGTCTGGATCAGCGTCATGGTCCGTCCCCCGGTGGAAATATCCCGGTTGATGGCAGAGACGATGCCGTCTGTCATGGTGCCACGAAGTTCAATTCCTAAAGGATCGCCGATGGCCACAACGCTGTCTCCTACCCGAAGAGCAGCCGCATTCCCAAATTCGGCAGGTGTCAGGGTGGTGCTTTCCACCTGCAACACCGCCAGATCGGAAACCGTATCCGTTCCGATCACCGCCGCCGGCAAAACCGACCCGTCCTCCAACACAATATCTACGCGGAGCGCGCCGTCTACCACATGGCTGTTGGTAACGATGTATCCGTCTGACGAAAGGATCACGCCCGTACCGGTGGATGTTCCCATTTGGGTCTTGCAGGACACCGACACCACAGAGGAGATCGCCTTACTGTAGATCTGCTGCAGGGAAAGCCCCCCTGCCTGGGGAATATTCTCTACAGACAGCGGTGTCTCGTGGAGCTGTAGCTGTAGTTCTTTTCCTGCGGTAGGCTTTATGGGATTCTCTGTAAGCATATCCTCCGTGGACTGCGATTCATCCTCCGTAAACCGCACAGATGCTATGTTTTTATCTTCTGTATTGAGTTTCCGGAACAAGCGAATATTCAGAAGGCCCAGCGCGCTGATGATACCGCCTAAAAAGATCACACACACCATCAGAACCGCAAACAGACCTCTTCTGTTCTTTGGCGGACGGGTGCTTCCCGTTTGATAGAAATTCTGTTCCCAGGGCTCCGGAAAATCTTCCTTATTCCAATGATTATCACTCATATTATAACCTCACTATAGGCAAATGCGTTAGTTGCTCAGGGGCAGCGTAAAGGTAAACTCTGTTCTGCCCTCTTCACTGGATACGGAAATATTCTCTCCATGGCTGCAGACCAAGGTTTTTACGATATACAGACCCAAGCCCCAGCCGTCTCTGTTTTCACTGCGGCTCTTGTCCAGCTTGTGAAAACGGTCAAACAGCAGCGGCAGTTCCTGGGCAGGGATCGTCTGTCCCTCATTGAACACCGATACATAAATTTTATTTCCGCCTTCGTGGACCTTCAAGCCGATGGTTCCCCCTGGCGGGCAGAATTTAACGGCGTTATCCACAAGATTATAGATCACCTGGGTAATATAATCCTGCACAGCAAAGGTAAATACCGGATGCTCCGGCAGCTGTACATCCACATTCAGTTTCTTTGCGTCGATCTTTCCCTCAAAGGTGATCAGCACTTGTCCTGCGCATTCCGTCACATCAAACCGCAGCTTCTTTTCCTCCGGAACACTGCCTTGCTCCTGCAGACGGGAGATATCCAGCATGCTGCGTACCAACCGGCTCAGCCGTTTGGTCTCGTCGGAAACGATCTGCAGATACCGCTTTTGGTGTTCCTGCGGAATCGTGCCGTCCAGAATGCCGTCCACATAACCGCCAATGGATGTCATGGGTGTTTTCAACTCATGGGACACATTGGCAATAAACTCTTTGCGACGGTATTCGCTTTTTTTCAGCGATCTTGCCATATTGTTAAAGGCAAGCGCCAATTCCTGCATCTCTTCCGGCGAGCCTTCCGGTACTTGCGCCCGGGCTTTCAGGTCTCCGTGACCAAAGGCTGTGGCGGTTTTTGCCATATCCCGCAGAGGACGGCTATTCTTTCGGGTATATACGGTCATTACCAGCAACGCCACTGCCACCACCAGCAGAGAAACTGACAAATATGTATCTGTCAGTTTTTTTAACACTTGCTGCGCAGATGCCATAGGGGAAGACATAATAACAACCCCCAGAACTCTTCCGGAATTCTCATTGCGGATCGCCGTTGCAACCACATAGCGGGATTCCTCGTACAGCCCTTCTATCACGCCGTTGGAGATCACATGTTCCTGGCTTTTGATCCGCTCCAGATAGGTTTTGCTGGTGATCACAAGACCCTGATGCTTACAGCCCATAGGCGCATCGGAACACATCAGCAGATTGCCGGATGCATCGCAGATCACCGCATCCGCATTTGATATCTTGGTAGCCACAAACAAGTTGGTAAGAAAGCCTTTGCTGAAGAAGCCGTCTTCCGTATCATATGCTGCCGCCACCTGGGCGATGGTGTCACAGTCATTTTTCAGTCGGTCCACCGCCTGATTCGTCAAATGCAGCCGGGCAAGCAAGTGAAACGACACGCCCACCAGCAGAAGCGCTGCCAGCAAAATCGCCATATAGGCAATAAAGGTGCGACCAAATGTGGTCTTCATACTTATACCACCTCGAACTTATACCCGACTCCCCAAACTGTTTTCAAGCACCATTGCTGGGAAACGCCTTCCAGTTTTTCACGCAGGCGCTTTACATGGACATCCACGGTACGGGAATCGCCAAAATAATCAAAACCCCAGACTTCGTCCAGAAGCTGATTCCGGGTATATACCCGGTTAGGCGACGAAGCCAGATAAAACAGCAACTCCATCTCCTTGGGCGGTGTGTCCACTTTGCGCCCGTCCACGGTCAGCACAAAGGAATCCATATCAATGGTCAGTTTGTCAAACTGCAGGCAGCGAGCCACCGTCTTCGCCTCATTCCGGTCGGTACGGCGCAAAACCGCCTCCACCCGGGCAAGGACCTCCTTCATCTCAAAGGGCTTTGTAATATAATCGTCCGCGCCGATCTTCAGACCGGCCACTTTATCATCCAGTTCGCCCTTGGCGGTCAGCATGATCACCGGGATCTGGCTTTCCGCGCGAATGGCTTTGCAAACCGCCCAGCCGTCCATCACCGGCATCATCACATCCAGCAGAACAAGGTCCGGCTTTTCCGACCGGAACTTCATGAGGCCCTCGCCGCCGTCTCCTGCGATCATGACCGAGTAGCCTTCCTTTTGCAAATACATCTGCAAAAGCTCCGCGATGTTTCTTTCATCCTCAACAATCAAAATCTTCGCAGCCATACCGTTTTCCTCCTGATTCTGTATTTTCTACTATTATAGCCCAAATACAGCATTTCGGGTGAACTTTTTGTTAAGAGTTTCCACAAAAATGTGAACAGACAAGATTTCCCTTGCCAAACTGTCCGTTTGCGAGTATGATATTATCAACGCATCAAAGGAGGTTTTTCATGGAAGTTTTATTTGAGATCCTGAAAGCGATCTTGTTTGGTATTGTAGAAGGTGTCACCGAATGGCTGCCGGTCTCTTCCACCGGACATATGATCCTGCTGGATGAATTTATCCATTTAAATGTTTCTGAAGCATTTTACGAAATGTTCCAGGTGGTGATCCAGCTGGGTGCGATCCTTGCCGTTATTCTTTTGTTTTTCCGGAAACTGAACCCCTTTGACCGCAAAAAAGCTCCTCAGGAGAAGAAGGGCACCTGGCAGCTTTGGTTTAAAGTGGTCGTTGCCGTCTTGCCCTCTGCCGTGATCGGTGTTCTTTTGGACGATTGGATGGACGCCCATCTTTATAACTATATCGTGGTCGCCATCACCCTGATCGCTTATGGCATTGCGTTCATTTATATGGAGCAATTGAATGCCGCCCGGTCCGCAAAGATCGCCAGCGTCTACGATATCGATTACCGGACTGCGATTTTGATCGGCTGCTTCCAATGCTTGAGCCTGATCCCCGGCACTTCCCGTTCCGGCTCCACGATTCTGGGCGCAATTATTCTGGGTGTGGCAAGACCTGCCGGCGCAGAGTTCTCCTTCTTCCTTGCGATCCCCACCATGCTGGGAGCCAGCGCATTGAAGGTACTTAAGTATGGCATGGATATTCTCGATGGCGTAGCCGCATTGCCCTCCGTTATGGAACTTTGGGTGCTGGCCGTTGGCTGCGTCGTCAGCTTTATCGTCAGTGTCCTTGTGATCCGCGGTTTGATGGAATATGTCCGCAAGCGCAGCTTCGCCGTATTCGGTGTATATCGCATCGTCCTTGGCGCACTGGTCCTGCTCTATTTTTTGATCCGTTGATCCCTTTGTTAAGATTCACTTTGCTGAATGTTTCATACGCTTTTGTAAGACAAAAATACCGCACCGAGGAACTGAGCTTCGGTGCGGTATTTTTTATCTTACATATTCGATCACAACTCTGCGGTTGGGCTCGGTGCCAACGGAGTAGGTGGTGATCTGGTCGTTTTCCTGCAATGCTGCATGGATCACATGACGCTCGTAGGCGTTCATAGGCTCCAGGGTGGTGCGGCGGCGTGCCTTCAGCACCTGCTGCGCCTTCTTGGCCGCATAGCGGCGCAGGGACTCGTCACGCTTCTGACGGTAGTCCTCGGCATCCAGATTGATGCGGATATGACCTTCTACATTGCGGTTGATGCTGTAGTTGGCCAAATGCTGCAGCGCATCGAGCGTATCGCCCCGGCGACCGATCAGGTAACCCAGATCATCACCGGTCAGCTCCACATTGTAGGTGTTTTCTTCTGCTTTCCAGGCGTGGGGCACAGCATTGGAGTTCATGTGCTCCAGAAGGCCCTTCAGGAAGATCTCGATCTTCTCTTCCACACTGCCGGGAGCAGCAGGTTCGAAGGTCTTGGGGGCTGCGGACTTTTCTGCGCGCTCCTTGCGGGGCTCCTTCTTGGGTTCGGCTTTCTTGGGCGCTTCCGCAACCGCAGGCTTAACTGCCACGGGCTTTTCTTCCTTGGGCTCTTCGGGTTTCTTGAGCTCTGCCTTGGGCTTGGAACGGGAAGCAGAACCAAATGCACTCTTGGGTGCCTCGGGCTTCATGTCCGGCGCTTCATAAGTTACCTGCACCTTAGCCGGTGTTGCACCGATGCCAAGAAAACCGGGTTTCGCCTGAGTCAGCACCTGGACGGAAACATCGTCCCGGGACAGTGCCAGCTGACTCAGCGCGGATTCAACGGCAAGATCAATGGTCTTACCGGTAACAACGATGGTTTTCTCCATTGTTTATTCCTCCGTAGTTTGATTGGTATAGCGGTTGGGATCATAGGCGCGGCCTTTGCAATAGGGACGGTCTGCAATTCCGGACATTGCTGTCTTTTCCTTTGCAGGCTCTTCTGTAGGCGCGCCCTTTTTGGCTGCGTATTCCTTAGCAGCGGCTGCCTTTGCCGCCTCTTCTTCACGCTGCTTTGCCGCCTGCAGCTTCTTTTTGCTGGTATTGGAAGTAATGCCCTCGGGGTTTGCGGCACGGCGCTCTGCGCGGACACGCTCTTTTTCTGCCTCAATGGCTTCCTCTTCCATAGCTTTCATCAGGCGAACAGCATCTTCTTCGTCGTAGATCTTACGGTACTTCTTTGTCAGATACACATCGGATACCGTGGTAACGATACCCTGGGCAAACCAGTAAAGGCTCAAGGCAGCAGGCATGGAGAAGCCGATCCAAAGAGACATGATCGGTCCGATCCACATCATCATCTTGCTTGTCTGATTTGCCTGAGATTCCTTTGCCATCTCCTTGTCATGAACACCCTTTTCGTTGGTGACCAAAGAGTTGTTCATCTTCATAGACAGCAGCATGGACAGCAGCTGACCGCCGGCAGACAGAATGGGGAACAGCGCACCGCCAAGATGTGCCCAGTCCCATTTCCATGCCTCAGAGAAAATATTGTACTGCGGAGTTGCGGACAGATCGACACCCAGGAAGGTAAAGTTGATGCCTTCCAGCGTGATGGCGGAAACATTGGGAAGCGCCGCCTTGATCTGCTCTGCCAGCTGGGGGATCAGGGGAGCTGCGATCATCTGCTCATAGAAAGAACTGTTTACTGAAAACTGATCGGGCAGTGCTTCTTTGATGATCGTCATGATCTGTGCTGTGGCTTCTGCGCTCTCCCGAAGCATATAGGTGATCGGCTGACGGACCACCGTATACAGTGGGAACAGGATCAAAAGCGGCAGCAAGCTCCACAGACAGCCGCCACCCATGGAAACGCCTTCTTCTTTGTAAAGAGCTCGCATCGCTTCATTTTGCTTCTGGGGGTCATCGGCATATTTTTCCTGGAGCTTCTTCAGCCGGGGGCTGAGGCGGGACATTTTCATGGAGCTCTTTTTGCCTTTGGCTGTTGCCGGCAGCAGGATCAGCTTCACGATAAACGCAAAGAGGATCAGCGCCAGACCGTAGCTGCTTGTAAACTGATACAGCAGTGCCATGATCCAACCAAAGGGAACTTGAACGATATCTGCAAGGTTAAATGCGAGAATCATAGTTTGTCCTCCTTTTACTCATTGATGGGCATTAGGGAACGGGGTCATAATGGTCACCTTTGTAAAAAGGATGACAGCGCAGTAAGCGCTTGACGGAAAGCCATCCGCCTTTTATGACGCCATATTTGTTGATTGCTTCCAGTGCATAAGCGGAGCAGGTGGGAGTAAACCGACAGCTTGCAGGGGTCAGGGGAGAGATACATCGCCGATAGAAACGAATCATAGCAAGAAGCGCTTTTTTCATTCTGCGCCCTCCAGAATACCGGCCTTGTCTGCCAACGACAGATAGGCCTGGGTCAACTTTTCGAAAGACGCGTTAACGCAGCGGCTTCTTGCCACCACCACGATGTCCCATCCGGGTGCGAACCGGGACTCATTGAGCCGGTAGACCTCCCGCAGACGGCGGCGAACACGGTTGCGAACAACAGCGCCGCCCAGTTTTTTACTAACGGTCACGCCCACCCGATTGGCGGAACAGCGATTCTTCCTGGCATAAAGGACCAGATAGGAATTTGCGTGACCGGATGTTGCATAAAGCTTTCGAAAAATATGATTCAGTTTCAATGCGCTGGAGAATTTCATAATCTTCTCTCCCAAAATCAGGTCCTCAAGGCAAGTGCGAAAATAAGGGGCAGCAAGGCAGAAGCGAGGAGTTTTGGCGCAGATCGTGCTTTGCCGGACGCAGGCATACTTTGTGTATGTCAAGACCGGCAAAGGGCGAGATAAGACAAAAGAACCGCTTATGGCTGCTGAACATTATTTGAGCGCTTGCCCATATAAAAAGGGGGCGGGGCGAATAAACGATTCGCCCCGCATAGACTCCCATTTTGCTATGCGCGATCACTCGCTGTGGTTACCCACGAATACGCGCTTACGCAGACAGAACCTTGCGGCCCTTGGCGCGGCGCCGGGCAAGAACCTTGCGGCCGTTGGAAGTTGCCATTCTCTTACGGAAACCGTGCACCTTGGATCTGTGGCGACGGCTGGGTTGATAGGTACGCTTCATTTGTGTACACCTCCTGTCAAATCACATATGCTCGACAGCCTTACGGCTGCAGCGAAACACAGTTACTGACCATATTTGGCCATGCTAGCATATTATAACCGAAATTTGCCATTAGGTCAACTATTATTTTTATATAGTAAAAAAGCGAGTCAACGGGAGCGTTTTCCGAGAAGAACACGCGCCTTTGACTCGCTTTGTTTTTTACATATTCTCCCATAGCCAGGGGAGCTTTTTCTCAAATTCCACACCGAAGGGCGTTGCCTCCCGGGTTTCTGAAAGGACTGCTTCCACGAATCTTGCCGCCAACACAGCTCCGTCTTTCAGGCAGCGGCCCATGGCAAGCGATCCGGTGATTACCGTGGCAAACAGATCGCCGGTGCCGTGACTCTGCCGCGCCACCCGTTCCGTCTCATAGAAAAAGTCGCCGGCTTCGTCAAAGCCTATAAAGCCGATTTTGTCGGGCGCAGCTGCAATTCCGGAGATGATCGCTTTTTTGACACCCAGCTGCCGCAGGCCGTCCAGCAATTCCTTGCAACAGGCTTTGTCCGTCTGCTCCCGGTAGGGAATCCCCGTCAGCAGCGCTGCTTCCGTCACATTAGGAAGTATCACATCTGCGCGGCTGCAAAGAGCTTTCATGCTGTCAACATGGGCGCTTGTTATGCCGCTATACAGTTTTCCGTGATCTCCCATCACCGGATCGATCACCGTCAGAGAAGGAAACGCCTCCAAAATCTGCGCCACCGTCTCTGCCTGCCGGGGATCTGCCAGATAGCCCACGCTGATCACATCAAACGCAGCGCCGATCTTTTTCCAATGGGCGCAGCTTTTCTCCATATCTTCCGTCAAGATCCGGACATGCGGCGAAGGGAACGCAGTATGAGAAGAAAGTAAAGCTGTAGGCAGGGGAGTGCATGTGCAGCCCATGGCGGACAACACCGGCAAAGTCACTGTCAAGCTGCACTTGCCTACGCAGGACAGATCCTGAATGGATAAGACCCGTTTCATCAAATCACTCCTGATTGCGCTTTTTCATCAGATTCCGCATGCGAAGGCCGTGGTCTAATTCCCGTTTGCGGATTCGCAGACTCTTGGGGGTGCACTCCAGCAGCTCATCGTCTGCCAAAAATTCCAGACACTGCTCCAAAGAGAAGATCTTGGGAGAGGTAAGCCGCAGGGCTTCGTCAGAACCGGAGGCGCGCATATTGGTCAGCTGCTTTTTCTTACAGACATTGACGGTCATATCTTCGTTGCGGCTGCAGATGCCCACCACCATTCCGGCATAGACCGGCGTACCTGCGCCGATAAACAGCGCGCCGCGCTCCTGGGCATTATATAGACCGTAAGAGCAGGCATCGCCGGTCTCAAAAGCAATGAGCGAGCCGGTGAGCCGGCGCTCAATTTCACCCTTTACGGGCGCATAGCTATCCAGCACACTGGACATGATACCCTCACCGCGGGTATCGGTCAAAAATTCGCTTCGGTATCCGAACAAGCCCCGGGACGGCACTAAAAACTCCAAACGGTAACGGTTGCCCATGGGGGTCATACCCAAAAGGTCTGCCTTGCGGCGACCCATTTTTTCAATGACCGCGCCCATGCACTCTTCCGGCACATCGGCAACCATTCGCTCAATGGGCTCGCAGAGCTTTCCGTCGATCTCTTTCGTCAGCACACGGGGGGTGGAAACGGAGAACTCGTAGCCTTCCCGACGCATGGTCTCCATGAGGATACTTAAGTGCATCTCGCCGCGGCCTGCCACATTGAAAGAGTCGGTGCTTGCCTCTGTCACATGGAGGGAAACATCCTTCAAAAGCTCTTTTTCCAACCGGTCACGCAGGTTTCGGGAGGTGACAAATTTGCCTTCCTGCCCTGCAAAGGGGGAGTCGTTGACCGCAAAGGTCATCTCGATCGTGGGATCGCTGATCTTTACAAAAGGCAGAGGCTCTACCGCATCCGGCGCGCACAAGGTCCGGCCAATGGTAATGTCTGCCATACCGGACAGCGCCACGATCTCACCGGCGCTGGCTTCCTGAATAGGCATTTTGCCCAAGCCGTCGTAGGCATACAGCGCCACGACCTTGCCCTTTTGACGCATTTCGGGATCGTGGTAATCGGAGATGGCCACTTCCTGATTGACCCTGATGGTGCCCCGTTCCACGCGGCCGACAGCAATTCTGCCCACATACTCCTTGTAATCAATGGAAGAGACCAGCAGCTGCAGGGGCGCATTGGCATCACCTTCCGGGGCAGGGATATAGTTTACGATGGTCTCAAACAGCGGCACCAGATCCACGCCGGTATCGTCCGGACCGTAAGCGGCAGTACCCTGCCGTCCGGAACAGAAAACCGTGGGGGAGTTGAACTGCTCGTCCGTGGCATTTAAGTCCAGCAAAAGCTCCAGAACTTCATCCATTACTTCGTGGATACGGGCATCGGGCTTATCGATCTTATTAACAACAACGACGACCTTGTGACCCAGCTCCAGCGCCTTTTGCAGCACAAAACGGGTCTGGGGCATGGGACCTTCCGCCGCATCCACCAGCAAAAGCACACCGTTGACCATTTTCAGGATCCGCTCGACCTCGCCGCCAAAGTCTGCGTGACCGGGGGTGTCTACAATATTGATCTTAACATCTTTATACTGCACCGCGGTATTTTTCGCCAGAATGGTAATGCCGCGCTCCCGTTCCAAATCGCCGGAGTCCATGACACGCTCCACCGTCTGCTGATTTTCCCGGTAGATACCACCTTGCTTGAGCATTTCGTCCACCAGTGTCGTTTTACCGTGGTCGACATGGGCAATGATCGCTATATTCCGAATGTTTTCTTGTACTGCCATATGCATTTCTCCTTATTGCATAACATCTCAATTTTAAAATATAACACAGCAGGGCTTGTTTTGCAATAAAGTAAACAAAGATTCCCCAAAAAATATCCGACTTTCCGGCAGTACAAACGCTTGACCCCGGGTTTTCTGTATGATATGATACTAGGTAATAAAATACTCAAATTATCATCTTCACGGGAGACAGCGCGGATGAAAAATACCTTAAAAATTATCGCGTCCTACTGTATTGTGATCCTTGTGGGTTTGATGGTCGCGCTGAACTACCATCTGTTCGTTTTTCCCAACCGGTTCGCGCCGGCAGGATTAAACGGTCTGTTCACCATGCTGCAGCATCTTTTCGGTTTTAAGCTCAGCTACACGACCATTATGCTCAACATTCCGCTGGCCATTGCTTCTTTCTTTATTAACAGCAGACCCCGGGCCTTACGGTCCTTGACTTACTGCATCGCATTCTCCGTTTTTCTGGTGCTTCTTGAGCGGATCGATCTGACCCCCTTTGTGTATTCCACTGTTAACAGCACCCTTTTGGGTCCGCTGGTTGCCGGTCTCATTACCGGTTTTTGCGGCTACATTATGCATAAAGTCAATGCCTGCTACGGCGGCACGGAGTTTATTGCCGGTTTTATCCATAAATACAAGCCGGGCGTAAATTTCTTCAATGTGATTTTTGTACTCAATATCACCGTCGCCTTTGCTTCCTACTTCGTCTATGATTATCAGATCGAACCGGTGCTGCTGTGTATCATTTACAGCTTTGCATCCAGTTCCGTCCGGGACACTATGAACCGGAAGCACGAAAGCGCCGTCCGGTGCGAGATCATAACGGATCACCCTCGGGAGTTGAGCGAGGCGATCATCACCAAGCTACACCACACGGCTACCATGATCACCGGCAAGGGTGCTTTTTCCGGACAGGACAAGGCGATCCTTTTGTGTATTGTAAATGTCTCTCAGGTCACGGAGCTGACCAATCTGGTCACACAGTTCCCCGACAGTTTCGTCATCGTCAGCAGCGCCACCAAGGTCATGGGCAATTTCAAGCGGCTGGACAGCCACGGAAATCCCGAAGTACATCTTTACGATGCCGGCGCAGTCGCCGAAAAATAATTAACTTTGTAAAATATTTGCAGGAGGTAACAACCAATGGCTTTTTATTATTCTGAACCCAGCCACACTTTTAGTGAGTATCTGCTGATCCCCGGATACACCTCTGAGGAATGTATCCCGGACAACGTGTCTCTGCGGACCCCTCTGGTCAAGTACCGTAAGGGTCAGGAAGAGCCGGCAATTTCTTTGAACATTCCCATGGTCTCTGCCATTATGCAGTCCGTTTCCAATGATTCTCTGGCCATCGCGCTGGCAAAGGAAGGCGGCATCAGCTTTATCTACGGCTCTCAGTCCATTGAGTCTCAGGCTGCCATGGTCGCCAAGGTCAAGGCTCACAAGGCAGGCTTCGTGGTCTCTGCCTCCAACCTGACTCCCGATGCAACCTTGAACGATGTGCTGGCGCTGAAAGAGAAGAACGGCTTCTCCACCGTGGCCATCACCGATGACGGTACCGCCACCGGTAAATTGCTGGGTATCGTTACCGGCCGTGACTACCGCGTTTCCCGTATGGACGGCACCGAGAAGGTCTCCACCTTCATGACGCCCCGGGAGAAGATGGTCGTTGCTCCTGCGGACACCACTCTGAAAGTGGCAAATGACATTATTTGGGACAACAAGCTCAATTCTCTTCCCATTGTGGATGAGAACGATCACCTGATGTACTTCGTATTCCGCAAGGACTACGCTTCCCATAAGGCAAATCCCCAGGAGCTGCTGGACAGCAAGAAGCGCTACTTGGTCGGCGCAGGTATCAACAGCCGCGATTACGCCGAGCGTATTCCTGCTTTGCTGGCTGCCGGCGCAGATGTGGTCTGCATCGACTCCTCCGAGGGTTACACCTGCTGGCAGGCAAAGACCATCGCCTGGGTCCGTGAAAACTACGGCGAAACCGTAAAGATCGGCGCAGGCAATGTTGTTGACCGGGAAGGCTTCCGTTTCCTGGCTGAGGCCGGCGCAGACTTTATCAAGGTCGGTATTGGCGGCGGTTCTATCTGCATCACCCGTGAGACCAAGGGCATCGGCCGCGG
>JAZSOR010000004.1:0-28896 GCA_045537035.1 Faecousia sp.
CCTCCTCATTATGGTAGTTGTGTGGTCGGCAAACCACTTCTACTATAATGGGGAGCTTTTTTCTTGTCTACTTTACTCCTCGCTAGAAGCTATTATTTTTCCCCCGGCATAGCCGGGGGTTGTCTTTGGTACAACCAACAAAAAATTGCATTCCGCACCGGTTAACCGGTGCGGAATGCAATTTAAATATAGAGAGAAAGCTCGTTTCGGCGCAAGGCGCCGGTCTTATCCATAGCAAGACGCACAGACTGTTTTACCGTGTTCAGGGAAATGCCCAAACGATCTGCGATCTCCTTGTTGGATAGGCCAAAAGCTGCCAGCTTCGCCACCTCCCGTTCACGGGTGGTAAGTTCACCCACAAAGACGCGGTCACGAACGCTGTTATGCAGCGTCGTCCAGCCCTTCTGGTACTGCCGGTAGAGCTTTCGCACCTGGGCTAAGGCCTCCGGATCCGCAAGCGCAAGTCTCTCATCTAGCAAAAAGTCCAGCGGACGGCGGTACTCCACCAGGATCATATACAGCTTGTCCGGTAAGCATTGCTCGATCGCAATATCCAAATGATGGATCGCCATGGGATCATTGCCCAAATTGTGGTATGCCATGGCAAGGAACAGACGCATATACGCCTCGGAGATCAGCGCGCCCTCCTTGTGGCTTTGGGCCACCAAAGGCTCACCCACAAAGGGGATCATACGCATTTTGGTCCACATATCCAGTCCTACGGCTGCGTCAATCGCCTCTTTATGGCAGATAATATACAGATACCGCAGGTAATAATTTCTCGCCGGAGGGTAGGAATCACCGGGGAGGATATCAAATCTTCCCTGGGTAAACCACAGTGGGAAGGATGCTGTTTCACGGATCTCACTGCCCATAGCCGCAAGCCAGAAATCCGCCGCATATCTGTCACGGGCATCGTGGCAATGGGCAGTATTGGTCTGCGTTTGCGCCCGCTTCCACAGCTCGTGATCGCCGGTAGCAACTGCGCATTTGGCAAGTATCACGCCGCAGCCGATCTGCAGATCGTGACCTCTTGGCACCTCCAGCAGTGCTTCCGTGATCTGTCTGCTACGCATCAGATCTCCCCGACAGTAGGCGATCTGTGCCCGGAAAAGCTGCGCAGCCACCGGTCTTTCAGTCATATTGTCTGCCACAAGATCCGCTTCGCCCGGTGTATTATAAATGTTAGAAAAGATGATCGCCGGATTTTTTCTGGGCAGGATCGCCAGATTTTGCACATTCTTGTCCGTGTGCTTCTTTCGGCGGTCTTCCGGGCGGTTGGCGTCGGCAGGGATCATCCAGTCTCTGCCCCAGCGGACAGCGCCGTGTATTTGTTGATTGCGGCACAGGTCCTGGACCCGGCGCACCGTCAAATCCCACTTTTGCGCCGCTTGCGCAGCGGTTATGTATTGCACACAGCCACCCCTTTCTTCGTTTTGGCGAAACATATCTCGTTTTTTGGAATATTCTTCGTTTTGGCGAAATATGCCGTCTTTTCCTTATTATACTGCGTCGTAACGAAATTTGCAAGAAAAATATAAATTCCGGTTTGACAAACTGTTAATTAATATGGTCATTGCGAGGACCCTGAGCGAAGCCGAAGGGGACGTGGCAATCCCCAAAGTGTTTAGATCCGTAGGGATTGCCACAACCAGTCTGCGGACTGGTTTCGCAATGACAACATAAGTTGAACTGCTCGATAAATTGGAATTTGTCAGCTTTAGGACAAATAACAGCGGCTGCCGAAGCAGCCGCTGTTTTCAACAGGAATTATTTCTTTTCCCTGGGACGCCTGATCTTGTTCAGTTTCGCGTTCAGCGCCAACAGATCTTCCTTGGTGAATTTGGCATTCATCATACCACCGGCCATAGTAATCAGCCGCAGCACGGTAAAGCCGTTCATCATGGCCATCATATCGGAGGTCACTTCAAAGCCGGCAACCTTCTGTTTCTTTTCACCCTTCTTGCCGCCGCCCATCATATTCTTCATAAGCTTAACGAAGAGCAGCTTGCCACGGAAGGTGGAAAGAACAGTGCTGACCTTGTCGTTCAGGGACAGGCGACCCTCCGGCTCGGTTACATCAAACCAGTTGAGGATCGCGCCCTCTTCCACCAGACGGTAAGCCTCGTTGAACTCCTCGACCTTGCGGATCACGCTCTCGTCACGCAGATCGCCGGCAACGGCTTCCAGCTTTGTTTCGCCGCTATTGGGAACATCAAAGTAGAAGAAGTGGTCGGCAGCTTCCTTGACGCCCAGGGAAACGCCGTTTGCAAACAGCTCCACCTTGGGCAGATTAGAATACACAGTGACCTTGCATCTCTCCTCTACCCGGTCGACATAGCGCTTGCCGCACAGGTGCACGAAGGGTTCGTCGGAAAGCCATGCCTTATAAGCGTAGAAGGAATCCTTCTTGTACTTACGGTCCATGGTCACAAGGCCCTTGTGGTTCTGGCCGTTCTCGCCGCCCTCGTTACGGGCATCAGCGCCGAAGTCGAACATATTCCACACGTGGGTCGCCCACATATACTTGCGGGTAAACAGCTGCTTGATCAGTTCTTCGTGGTAGTAGGCCTGATATTCCTCGGTGTAGTCACCCTGACGGGGGTCGGAGGTGTGCCAGTTGAGCGCCTCGCAGCCGTACTCGGAGCAACCGATGGGAATATCGGGATGCATTGCGTGGAACTTGTCAAACCAAGGTCCGTTCATGGTGGTGTCGCCGCCGTACCAGCCGAAATAGTGATTGTAAGAAACTACATCGGGGATCTGCAGATAGGGATCGTCCATCTTGCACATGGAGACCGCAGCAATGGTAGTCAGACGGGTCTTATCCATCTCGTGACAAAGGTCATTCAGAATCCGGTGATTCTCCAAAAGGTCAGGTGTGCTGCCGCCGATGGAGATCTCATTGGAAAGACCCCAAACAACGATACAGGGGTGGTTGTAATTCTGGGCAACCAGCTCTTTCATCTGGGTGATGGTATTCTCGCGGCCGGTGGGCATGTGCTTGGAGATATAGGGGATCTCCGCCCAGATCACCAGACCCTTTTCGTCGCACAGATCGTAAAAATACTGGTCATGCTGATAGTGGGCAAGGCGAATGGTGGTAGCGCCCATTTCCATGATCAGGTCGATATCCTCTTCATGATGCTCGGGCAGCAGCGCGTTGCCCACGCCCCAGCGGTCCTGATGGCGGGAAACGCCACGCAAAGGATACGCTTCCCCATTGAGGATGAAGCCGTTTTCCGGATCGATCTGAAAACTGCGGCAGCCAAAACGGGTGCAGACATTGTCGATCACTTCGCCGTCTTCGACCAGCTCTGCCTCGCAGCAGTACAGATAAGGATCTTTGCGGCCATGCCACAAATGTACATTTTCAATAGTAAACTTTGCGATATTTTCTGCTGTTTCTGTCTGGGCAATGACAGTTTCGTCCTTATCGTAAATGGTATAACGAACGGACTGGCCGGGCTTTTTGTTTGTAATGTAGACCTCGGCTTCGATGTTGGCAGATGCGCCATTGACAATGGGGGTCACCTTGATGCCGGGAGCGCCGTAGTAGTCGAGATCAAAGTGGCTTTCCTTGACGCAGATCAGGTTTACATCCCGGTACAGACCGCCGTAGAAGGTGAAGTCTGCCATCTGGGGATAGACCGTTTCGTTGGCGCTGTTGTCCACCGCGATCACTAACAAGCTGTTTTCGCTCAGGCTCTCGGTGATGTCAACACGCCAGGTGGAATAGCCGCCGTCATGGTGGGCAAGCTGCTTGCCATCGATGTAGACATCGGCAGAGGAGTTTGCACCACGGATCTCCAGATAGTACCGGTCCGCCGCAGGCAGCTCCGCCTTGTTCAGGGTCTTTGCGTAGTGGCAAGTGCCCCGGTGATAGTCGTTACCGCCGTCCTGACCGTCGATAGCATTCCAGCAGTGGGGAACATTTACGCTCTCCCAGTTTTCGGGCATCCCGGTGGGGATCTCCCCTACCGCCTTGGTAAATGCCCAGTTATTGTTAAGACTGATTACATTTCTCATTGGGTTTCTCCTTCGGGGCAAATTACTGTGCATTGTGGCGCTCAGCCAGCTCTGCATTCATTTTCTCCAGCGTCTTCTTGTCAAGATTGTAGACAAGCGCCAGACCGATAAACTGCATAATAGCAGACACCAAGAACAGGGCTGCAACCAATGTACGCAGGTTCACAGCCACATCCCAGCTCAGCAGGGTTACATCGATTTCGGTAAACACACCGGTTGCATCGGGCTTTGCATTGTTGACATAGCCGAGGCCATTCATAATGACCAACGCAACAGCAGGACCGATGCCCTGGGCCAGCTTACGGAAGAAGGAGTGTAAAGAGTAGACAGTACCCTCTTCGCGAGTGCCGGTCTTCCACTCATTGTAGTCAATGGCATCACCCATCATTGCCCAGGAGACCGTGGAGTAGATGCCCAAACCCAGGCTGTAAACCAGCTGAGCGAGAATGTACACAATCAGATCCAAACCGGTGTTGTTGGGTGTGATAATGAACATGCACAAACCGCCAATAATGGATGCGACCGCGCCAACAATAGACAGTTCTTTCTTGCCGTACTTAACGACCATCTTACGGGCAAGGGGCGTAAAAACCACGATGGGGATCATTGCAAACATAGACACCAGACCGGAGATCTCGGGATTCTTGAAGTAGATCTGGAAGGTAACGGAAACTGCGGTAGTAGCGCCCTGCATACCGATGAACATACCCATAGCAGCAAGGGTAGCACCCACAGCGGGACGGTTACGCAGGAAATTACCCATTGCCTTAAAAACATTGAACTTGGGCTGCTTCTCGCTGACAGTGATATCGGTGTCAACGCGGATCTCGGTATTGCGGATCATAAACTGGAAGCAGATAAAGCCCAGAACGCCCATAACCAGAGCAGCAACGAAAACCATGGGACCGTTCAAAGACTTGTCCTCGTTGTAGATCAGGAAAGGCAGAATGACCATGGGCAGCATATTGCCGATCATAGAGCCGATAGAACGCCATGCGGAAAGGCTTGCGCGGTCAGCAGGCTCCTTGGAGATCAGGGACAGCAGACTGCCATAGGGTACGTTCGCCACAGTGTAGAAAGCATCCCATACCACATAACCGGCAACAAAAATGATTGCCTTTGCCAGCACCGGTGCCTGAGGCACAGGAATGAAGCAGCAGGCGCCGCCTACGATCAGACCGATAGAACCGGCCCATATGTATGTCAGGAACTTATTTCTCTTGTACTTGTGCTTATCCGCATCAATGATAGAACCGATCAGCGGATCGTTGATGGCATCCCAAACCTGAACGATCACCAAAAGTAAAGAGTACCAAAGACCCATACCCATGACCTGGGTCCAGAAAAGAGCCATCGTGCCTTTCAGCGCAAAACTCATGTTACAGCCTAAGTCGCCGGCCGCATACGCAACGCTGTCACGAATACCGAATTTCCGGTAGCCGTTTGCGTCCAGGGTAGGTGCTTTTTTTGCCATAAAATGTATCCTCCTTCATAATATGCGGGTAAAACCCGTCATTTCACTTATTAATTATAGTAGAAAATCCACCTTTTGTACAGAGGCAAAATATCCCTGATATTTCGACACTTTTCAATTTTAGCTACCGAAAGGGCTGCGGCGGTCAGTCCTCATTTGCCGCAAAGGCTCTGGGGCTGACACCGTACTCGGACTTAAATGCACGATAGAAACTGGTATAATCAGAAAAACCGCAGCTGCGGCAAACCTGACCCGCCGTTTCCCCTGCCAGCAAAAGCTGCCGCGCCATCATCAGCCGGCGCATCATAATATACCGGTATATACTGACGCCGACTTCTTTTGTAAACGCATGGGACAGGTAGTATTTGCTGACATAAAAACGGGCTGCCATGCTTTCCAAAGTGAGGGGCGAACTCAGATTCTCACTGATATAGTGTAATGTTTTTTCCACCAGATCCGACAGCTGCCGCGTATCTTCCTGCTTCTTTTCCGCTCTTCCTGCCAGGCGGTTCAGCTGCACCATAAACTGAAGAAACAGACCGTAAGCGCACAGATCGCCGCCAAAATCAGCGCTGTAAAATTCCCGTACCAATTCACTCATTCGGGCATTCATCGCCGTACGCTCCGCAGCGCTGAGCCGGATCAAATGGGAATGCCCAAAGGCCTTGATATCAAAACAGCTGCTCAGGCAGATCCCGTCGGAGCACAGGCTCTCAAGATATTCCCTGTTGATCCAAAGAACGATCCGCTCATAGATACAATCGTCTTGCTTCAAAAGGGGTCTGTGCAATTCCTGCGGATTGATCATCAGCAGGTCTCCCGGCTGCATTTTAATGATCCGCCCGTTTACCCAATATTCAATTTCTCCGCCCAGCAGGTAATAGACTTCATAAAAATCATGGTGGTGCACTTCTACCGACGGACTGGGCTCCCGGTAGTGAAAGACTTCAAAGCTATCCCGCTGCATAGTCTGTCTGGGATCAAATCTTTGGGACCGTTCGCGCATATTTTTCACCTCTGTCATTATATATAAAATAGTATATAGCAACATTTGCAATATTTCAAGCAAATAACACAATTTATATTGCAATTATTTAATGATACACTATCCATAGCGAAAGAATAACATAATTTCCAAAACGGAGGAATCGTTATGCCGATGCAAATGGGTTTTCGTTGGTACGGAGAAGGCAACGACAAAATCAAGTTGTCAGATATCAAGCAGATCCCCGGTGTCACCAGCATCGTCTGGGCGCTGCACCACAAAATGCCCGGTGAAATCTGGGAAGATGAAGAGATCGCCGAGGTCAAGGCGCAGTGCGAAAAGTACGGCTTTAACATCGATGTGGTAGAGTCTGTGAATGTGCACGACGATATCAAGATCGGTCTGCCTACCCGGGATCAGTACATTGAAAATTACAAGATCACCATGCGCAACCTTGCAAAGCACGGTGTCAAGGTCATCTGCTACAATTTCATGCCCATCTTTGACTGGACCCGTTCCAATCTTTTCCACGAAGTTGGCGACGGTTCCACCGCTCTTTTCTACGAAAAAGGCATGATCCAGGACGATTACAATGCCATGGCAAAGTACATTCTGGACTTTACCGAAAAATACAACATGTCCTTCCCTGGCTGGGAGCCGGAGCGTATGGCAAAGCTGGACGAGCTTTTTAAGGCCTATAAGGATGTGGACCATGAGAAGCTGTGGGCAAACCTCAAGTATTTCCTGGAAGCGCTGATGCCCACCTGCGAGGAGACCGGCATCAAAATGGCCATTCACATGGACGATCCCCCCTGGGATATCTTTGGTCTGCCCAGACTCCTCATCAACGAGGAAAACATCGACCGGTTCTTAAAAATGGTAGATCACCCCTGCAACTGCCTGACCCTTTGCTCAGGCAGCCTGAACGCCGATCCCAACAACAATGTTGCCGCGATCGTCCGCAAGCACTGCGACCGGATCGCCTTTGCCCACATCCGTAATGTGAAGCATTTCGAAAACGGCGACTTCTCCGAGGCAAGCCACCGTGACTGTGACGGTGACACCGGCATTCTGGACATTTTAAAAGCATATCACGATTGCGGTTTTGAAGGCTACATCCGTCCCGACCATGGCCGTCATCTGTGGGATGAAGGACCCGGCAATGTGCGTCCCGGCTACGGTTTATATGACCGGGCATTGGGTATCATGTATATGCTGGGTGTATGGGATATGCTCGACAAAATAAAAAACAAATAATCATTTGGAGGTAATGGATATGGCAAATCTTCCCTTGAATATTGACTATAGTGGCAAAGTTGTGGTCGTTACCGGTGCCGGCGGTCTGATCTGCGGCGCTATGGCTGCCGCTTTTGCCCGTTCCGGCGCAAAGGTAGCCTGTCTGGATCTGAACGAGGATGCTGTCAAGAAGCTGGCAAACGAGCTCAAAGCCGAAGGCTGCGTCGCCGAAGGTTACAAGGCAAATGTTCTAGAGCCTGAAGCCCTTGAGGAAGTCCATCAGGCTGTTCTTCGGGACTTAGGTCCCTGCGATATTCTGGTCAACGGTGCCGGCGGCAACAACCCCCGGGCAACTACCGACAATGAATATCAGCACGAAGCCAAGGAGGGCAGCAAGACCTTCTTTGATCTGGACGCTTCCGGTGTGGACTTTGTGTTCAAGCTGAATTTCCAGGGCACACTGCTTCCTACCCAGGCTTTCGCCAAGGATATGGTTGCCCGGAAGAGCGGCGTGATCCTGAACATCTCTTCTATGAATGCTTACACTCCCCTGACCAAGATCCCTGCTTACTCCGCAGCAAAGGCTGGCATTTCTAACTTTACCCAGTGGCTGGCTACCCACTTTGCCGGCACCGGCATTCGCTGCAATGCCATCGCTCCCGGCTTCCTGGTATCTGCCCAGAACAAGGCGCTGCTGTTTAACGAAGACGGCACACCCACCGCGCGCTCTGCAAAGATTCTGGCCGGCACGCCCACTGCCCGTTTTGTGGATGCCGATGAGCTGATCGGCGCTACATTGTTCCTGTGTGACGACAAGTCCGCATCTGCGATCACCGGCGTTGTCCTGCCCGTTGACGCAGGCTTCGCCGCCTATTCCGGCGTTTAATATTCGGAGGAAATCAAAATGGCAAAAATTATTACTTTTGGCGAACTGATGCTTCGCCTGCAGCCCTACAATTACGAGCGTTTTGTCCAGTGCGATCATGTGGAATTCACCTTTGGCGGCGGTGAAGCAAATGTTGCTGTTTCTTTGGCAAACTACGGCATGGATGCTGCCTATGTTACCAAGCTGCCCACCCACTCTATCGGTCAGGCTGCGGTAAATTCTCTGCGCCGCTACGGTGTGGACACCAGCAAGATCGTCCGTGGCGGCGACCGCGTTGGCATTTACTTTAACGAAAAAGGCGCTTCTCAGCGCGGCTCTGTTTGCATCTATGACCGCGCCCATTCCGCTATCCAAATGGCACAGCCCAGCGAGTTTGACTGGGATGCTATTTTCGAGGGCGCTGAGTGGTTCCACTTCACCGGCATCACTCCGGCTCTGGGTGAGAACATGGTGCAGGCCTGCCTGGATGCTTGTAAGGCAGCCAAAACCCGTGGCATCAAGATCTCCTGCGACTTAAACTACCGCGGCAAGCTGTGGGCCCGCGAGCAGGCAAGAGCCGCCATGACCCAGCTGTGTCAGTATGTGGATGTGTGCATCTCCAACGAAGAAGATGCCAAGGATGTATTCGGCATTGAAGCCGAGGCTACCGACATCTATGCCGGCGAACTGAATCATGAAGGTTACAAATCTGTTGCCAAGCAGCTGGCCGATAAATTCGGCTTTGAGATGGTGGCAATCACCCTCCGGGAAAGCCATTCCGCTTTCGACAACGGCTGGAGCGCCATGCTGTATAACGTCAACAAGGACGAGTACTGCTTCTCCAAGAAGTATGACTTGCACATCATCGACCGCGTTGGCGGCGGCGATAGCTTCGGTGGCGGTCTGATCTACAGCCTGCTTAGCGGCAAGGACACCCAGGCAGCTGTTGAGTTTGCGGTTGCAGCCTCTGCGCTGAAGCACTCCATTGAGGGCGACTACAACATGGTCACTGTTGCCGAGGTAGAAAAGCTGGCAGGCGGCGACGGCTCCGGCAGAATCCAGAGATAATTTCCCGTACATCCCGATCCGGGCTGCGAACCGCAGCCCGGGTTTTTTGCATATCAAATTCTTATTTATCTATCTGTCATTCTGAGCAATCTGTGATTGTGAAGAATCCCCATCGCAAACAGTACCAATGTCCATGGGGATCCTTCGTCGCCATTTGCTCCTCAGGATGACAGATTGACAAACCGGAATTTGACAGTTTAAAAGACCGAATCGCTCAGCGATTCGGTCTTTTCTTTTAGTTATTGCGGAAACGGGCAAGGAAATCCTTGGTCTCCTGCTTCTGGGGATTGCCGAACAGTTCCTCAGGGCTACCCTGTTCGCAGATGACACCTTGATTCATGTAAACTACCCGATTAGAAACATCCCGGGCAAAAGCCATCTCATGGGTCACCACCAGCATGGTCATGCCTTCCTGAGCCAGCTGCTGCATAACGGTGAGCACCTCGCCCACCATTTCCGGGTCAAGGGCAGAGGTGGGCTCATCAAACAGCAGCACCTCCGGATTCATCGCCAGCGCCCGGGCAATGGCAACACGCTGCTTCTGTCCGCCGGAGATCTGTCGGGGTTTTGCATTGATATAAGGCGCCATGCCTACCTTCTCCAGATAGTACATCGCATTCTTCTTTGCTTCCTGCTTGCTTCTGCCCAGCACCTTCATTTGACCGACCATGCAATTTTTCAGCACGGACATATTGTTAAACAGGTTGAAAGACTGGAATACCATGCCTACATGGCTGCGGTATTCGTGGGCTTTCACCTTCCGGTCGGCAACATTTTTTCCGTTATACCAGATCTCGCCGGCCGTAGGGGTCTCCAAGAGGTTAATGCACCGCAGCAGCGTAGACTTACCGGAGCCGGATGCACCGATAATGGAGATCACATCGCCTTTATTCACGGTAAAGTCGATATCCTTCAAAACCTCGTTTTTGCCAAAGGATTTGGAAAGATGCTTAATTTCCAGTACCTGTTCCATTAACGACCACCTCTGTTTCTGCCGAATTTCAGCTGCTGGGTAACCCTGTTACGATGTTCTTTGCTGCGCTCATCAAAGGGACTGCCCTTATCCGGGTGGCTGTAAGTGCCGGCAGACATGGTCAGCGCGTCGGTTTGCACCAACTCATAGCTGTCCGCTCCATCCATCAGCTTTTCCACCCAGCGCAGCAGAACAGAGGCAAGCAGTGTCATGGTCAGATAGCCGATCATCTCAATGGTCGCAGAGGGGAAGTACATATTATTCACACCCACAATATAGCGGTGGGCTGCGAAGAACTCCGTGAAGCTGATGATGAACATCACAGAGGTATCCTTTACATTGATGATGTAGTTGTTGCCGATCTGGGGCATGATATTGCGCAGTGCCTGGGGCAGGATCACATTGGTCATGGTCTGCACATGGGTCATACCAATGGCTTTTGCGCCCTCGGTCTGACCGGGATCGATAGATATAATACCGCCGCGGACAGATTCTGCCATATAGGCGCCGGTGTTGATGGAAACGATCAGGATCGCTGCTGTCAACACATTATCAAAGTGCAGCGTGTTATTGCTGAAATACGGCAGACCGTAATAAATAAACACAGCCTGCAGCACCATGGGCGTGCCGCGGAATACTTCTACATACACCCGAACGATGACACGGATCAGACGCAGGAAAAAACGCTTGATGATGTTATCGTTTTTGCTGTAGGGAATGGTGTTGAGAATACCGCACACCAAGCCGATCACACAGCCGATGAAGGTTGCCACCAGCGCCAGGATCAGCGTATTTTTGATGCCGTTGAGGTACATGGGGTAGTACTTTGTCCAAAGCTTTGCCACATCCTCAATCAGCTCTATGAGCTTTTCCATAAAGGCTCCTTTCACACTTACTTCCTCCGATCCGCAGACCGGAGGAAGTACATTCGCGTTATTGTTTAGATCTCAGGCTGGACTGCAATGGCCTGATCCATGAGGATATTGAAGTGCTCCTCAGTCATAGCGGACAGAACCTTGTCGATGGCATTCTTCAGTTCTTCGTTGCCCTTCAGCACGGAGATACCCAGGTTTACATTCTCAGCGCGCTCAGCTTCGGTCGCAAACTGGAAATCGCCCTCAGTGCCGGCAAAGTTCAGGATCACCAGATCGTCGTCCAGAGCAACAGCGCCCATAGCGGTGGGCATATCGGTGCAGATAAAGTCAACAGTGCCGGTCTGCAGCTGCATGATCATATTAGGAGCAGTCTCTGCAGGTGCCAGAAGCTCAGCGCCTTCGATCTGAGACAGGCAGGAATCGTACCAGATCGTACCGGACTGAGAGGTGCACTTGCCACCTGCCAGATCGGCAATGCCCTTAGCCTGTGCGAACTTACTGTCCTTCTTGGTCACGCAAACGATGGTAGCGTAGTAGTAAGGACCTGCCATGTCAACTTCTGCCATACGGTCAGCAGTCATGGACTGACCGGCGATGTTGGCATCCATAGTCTTGGCCTGCACAGCAGGGGTCAGGGAATCCCAAGCGGAGGAAACGATCTCCAGTTCCCAACCGTAAGCTTCGCAGATCCGCTTTGCGATCATGACATCATAGCCGTTGGCGTAAGCGCCTTCCACATTGGAAATGGGAACTGCGCCGTTGCTGTCATCCATCTGTGTCCAGTTGTAGGGTGCGTAAGCGCACTCCATACCGACGGTGAGCTTACCGTCTTCCAAACCGATGATCTTGCTGGTATCAGTACCGGTCAGATCTTCTACGGGAGGAACGGTGGCGGTGGGTGTGTCGTTGTTAGGTGTGGTGCCCTCGTTGTTGCTGGGGGCACAAGCTGCCAGGCTCAGCAGCATCATAGCTGCCAGTGCGATTGCAAAAATTCTTCTCATTTTCTTTTCTTCCTTTCAATTCATTGTTTCTAAGATGCCTCAGGGAAGCAGAAAAAAGGGATTGTGCGCCTGCAGCAAAGGATGCTCCAGCAAGGCAAAAAAAAACAAAATTGAAGGAATACTTTGTGTATTTCAAGATTTTGTTTTGCAGGATCGCTTGAGCAGACTCGCTGTCTGGCGTGCAAGACTTTTTTGAAGATTCCCTAAAAACAAAAATCAGATCGCTTTGCTTAAAGCGATCCGACAGTAAAAAGCAATATCAATAAATATGCCATACTGCTTCGATAGCGCTTCACAAAGTTGTGACAGTCCGGCAGATATTCTCTGACGACCCAGCTTGGAAAATTCAGGCAAATTTCCTTGCTTCGGCGGTTTTCCCTTTCCCGGACGGCGGCTGCCTGGCCTTGCCGATCGGTACTGATGAAACCCGCACCTCTATCAATAGCGATTCAATTTTTCACTATACTAGCACGGAGCGATCATTCTGTCAACCCCTTTTTTATTCTTTTTCTCAAACACTTTTGTCCGTGACCAGTATACATTTGACATTCCAGACATATTTTGCTACTATTTCTCTAAACATGGAGGGATCTGAATGAAATCAGCAAAATTACAGTTTTTAAGCGCCATGGGCATTTTCGGTACCATCGGTATCTTCGTGCGTTTTATCCCCCTGCCCTCTGCCGTGATTTCCCTGTGCCGTGGCGCGCTGGGTCTTATCTTTTTGGCAGCAGTCATGGCGCTGACCCGGAAGAAACCGGACAAGGCAGCCATCAAATGCAATCTGCCGATTCTGATCATATCCGGCATTGCCATGGGTTTTAACTGGGTGCTTCTGTTTGAAAGCTATAAATACACCACCGTTGCGACAGCAACTGTATGTTATTATTTAGCGCCGCTGCTTCTGCTTTTGTTCTCTCCCCTTTTAGGAGAAAAGCTGACTCTTAAAAAAATCCTCTGTATTTTCGTTGCGCTGGCAGGACTTATCTGTGTTTCCGGTATTACCGAAAATAGACTGCCGAAACTTGAGGAGCTGAAAGGCGTTCTGTTTGGTGTGGCTGCTGCCGTGCTCTATGCCTCTGTCATGTTTCTGAACAAAAAGCTCTCTCCCATTCCTGCTTATGATAAAACGGTACTGCAACTTGGAAGCGCCACCGCCGTCCTTTTCCTATATGTACTGTTTGTGAAACCTGCGCTTCCGACCTCTTTGACAATGATGCAGTGGGGACTACTGCTCTTTATTGGCATCGTCCACACCGGTGTGGCATACGCTTTGTATTTCGGCTCTATGAAAAACCTGCAGGCGCACACCATGGCGATCTTCAGCTATTTAGACCCGGTGATCGCCGTTTTGTTATCCGCGCTGCTTTTGCGTGAGCCTATGAGCACCATGCATATCATTGGCACGGTTCTGATCTTGGGAAGCGCCCTATACAGTGAACTTCCGGAAAAACAAGCCTAAAAAACAGACTGCCTACAATGTGTAAGCAGTCTGTTTTTTATTGTTCCATAGAAATAGAGGTAACATCTTCCAGCCCTTGCAAAGCATCCGGTCGGTGGGTCACCAGAATCGCTTGTTTACCCAACGCGCGCAGCGCCCGGAGTACGCCATCCTCCGTTTGCGCGTCCAAGGCAGAAGTACATTCGTCCAAGAGGAAGATCGGCCGGTCCATTAAAACTGCACGGGCAATGGCCAGACGCTGGATCTGTCCCATGGATAATCCGGCATTGTTCTCCCGGACCTGGGTGTGTTCCTTATCAGTCAGCTCCCACACATAATCGGCTTGGGCAACCGCCAGGACCTGCCGCAGACGGCTCCCATCCACATCCGGCGCAACAAGCAGCAGGTTTTCCAGGATCGTTCCGGAAAACAGTGCGTAATCCTGGGGCACATAAGCAAACAACTGCCGCGTCGCCTCTGTGCAGGGAATTTCCCCTTTGTCTGTCTGCAAATAGATCCGGCCACTCTGGGGAGCATACAGACCGAGTATCAGCTTAAAGATCGTGGTTTTTCCTCTGCCGGAAATACCGGTAAGACAAGTCCAGCCGTCCAGCGGAAAAACAAAATTGAATTTCTCAAGGACCGGAGTTTCCTCACTTGGATAAGAAAAGGTCACATCTTCAAAAATAACAGCGGAAACATTTACCGTTTCTTCTAACTGCCTTGCAGTCTCAACCGGATGTAGAAGCGCGGATAGCCGCTCTGCTGCAACCTCGATAGATGCAAACCGTGTCCACAAGCCCGACAGACCCAACACCGGTCCCCGGAAGGAAGACAGTAGCTGCAGCATAGCTGTCAGCGAGCCAAAGCTGAGCAGACCTGCGCCAACCCGGAACGCGCCCCACAGCAGTAACACACCCGAACCGATCTGGGAAACCGCGTTGATCACGCCGTTTGTACCCACAGACCACACACGGCGCCTAAACCGAGCCTGAAGATTTTTGCGTACCTTACCGGCAAATCCAGTGAGGATCTGCTTCTGCGCACTGATGCTCTGGATCAGTTCCAGCTGCTGCAGGTCCTCCTGCATGGTCGACATAACTTTCTCATCTGTTTCCCGGACCAAACGGTAATTTTTCCGGAGGACCGGGCGCAGGCATGCACTGGCTATGCCCACTACCACAGCAATAGCTGCAAGCACTGCTGCTACTGAAGGTGAGATCAGCAGGATTGCCCCGAAGGTTGCCACTAAACGCGTCACCTGACCCACAAAAGTCGGCAGCACATTGACAACGCCCTCACACACCGTATAGGTATCTTCAATTCCGCGGCTGAGCAACTCTCCGCTGTGGTAGCCTAACAATTCTTCGTTGCGGCTGTAGACCGCCGTTTGCAAAATACCCTGCCGCAGCTTAGCTGTCATGATATCCGCAGTTTTTCCGGTAGTCCACATCAAAAGCCCGTGGGCTGCCACCAAAGCAAGCATATCCGCTACCAGCATAGCGCCCCAAAACAAAAGATCCGTCCCCTGCTTCAATGCCGCGTCGATGACGAATCGGGATAAAACCGCCATAGCTACCTGCAACAGAGATTGCAGGATCGTTAATATACACAGCCCCAAAATCTTGCCGCGGTGCTGTCGGAACAAGCGATCAACTTCATTGGGAACTGCTTTCATTCTTATGAACATCCTTAATTTTCACCGAACAGGATATCCGCATCGATCTCAAATCCGGCGCCGTTGTTGGGCTTGGTCTGCTCTGTGGTATCTTCCACTTCCACGCTCACCGTAGGCTTTGTAGCGTCCGCACCGTTGCCGGTATTGCCGTTACCGGTATTGCCGTTACCGGTATTGCCGTTACCGGTGTTGCCGTTACCTGTGTTGCCGTTACCGGTATTGCCGTTACCGGTGTTGCCGGTGTTTTCATTGCCTGTGGCAGAATTTTCTTCCCCACCGTTATTAGCATCCCCGGTGGTGCCTGCGTCAGCGGAAGTCGTCGTTTCATTGGAAGAACCGCCAGCATTTTCGCTGCCCATTCCGTTCAGGATGATCGCGCAGGCTACTACTGCCACCAATACGGCAGCGACGATCAAAACCAGCCACTTTTTATTAATCTTCATGTTTATCCTCCTGTGTTTTTTCCAAGCGTTTATGTCTTAAATATCTGCGGAAAGCGCTGATGAGCCTCCGCAGTTTAATATAGGCGGGTCGCAAAAAAAAGAGCTTGACCCACACAGCAACATACACACGATAGCCGAAGGTATCCCGTGTATACCGCTTTCCTTTTCGTATAAATTCGTCCACCACAGCAACTACCTGCCGACGGGATACGAATTCCCGCTCTGCCTGATTATCGCCGCAGCAGAAGTAATCCTTACCCTGCATGGCGATGATCCGGTGCAAAACATATCTTCCGTTACTCCTGCGATAAAGAATAACATCGCCGGTACATGGATTGTTTGGTGGGATCAGTATGACAGAATCCTGACGGTTACGCAGCATAGGGAGCATACTGATACCCGATACCACAAGGCTGGCTCTTCCGCCCTGCTGTAGCTGAAGGGCAATGACTTCTGCCAGCGATTCCATAGGGACGGCTTGCATTTTCATCACATTACTCCTCTTCGGTGCTTGTCATGACCCGGTGGGACAAAATGGCAGCGTCATCATCATTGCGGCAGGTCAGCTCCCACACCGGGACCCGGCGCAGAAGATCATCCACCAGCGTCAGCTGGGTTTCCATTTGCTGTTGATCCAGCTTCCATAGGGATTGATTCATAATCAGCGGCACTGCCTCATGGGCTGCCATGGGGCGGATAGCATTGGTCTGACCGCGCTTTAAGAAAGCAATACCGCCCAAGGGCGCGCCGGTGGGCAACGACAGATCGTTCTTTCCGGACCAGGGTGTACCGTAAGCCATCCAGCGACCGTTTTCCAGCCGTAGCGCCGGCTTATCGTCGTTTAAATACACCGCACCGAAAAGCCTGCACCATTTTTCTGTATGGGTAGATTTTCCCGTGCCGCTATTGGCCGAAAACAAGTAGGCCTTTCCGCCCAGCAGTACGGCGGAGGCATGAAGAAAAGTACCCCCGTACTCCAAAAGATGCTTCGCAAAAATCAGACCCGTTGCACAATACTCGGCGATCTCCAGGGTTTCCAGATCAGGATTCAATTCAAGAACCCTGCGAGCATCACAGGAAAGTGTGATATCCGCAGGGCCGTTGACAGGTACTGAATATGGTTTCGCCTGCGATTCCGTTCGCCCTGAAACTTCCATATCGACTGTCAGCCCGGCAATTTGATAGCGTTTCATAATCAACAGACGACACCTGACGGCAAACGCCGCCCGGTGATCCTTCCAATAAATTTATAATCAGACAATAGCACCGATGGGCTGCAGCTTTGCTACAAAGGCTTCCACATCCGTGCGCGCCTGCTCATCTGACACCTCATAGCGATCGAGCAATGCTGCCACCAATGTATCCACGGTCTGTTCTGTTTCCAGAAGTTCCCACAGATAGGCACCGGTAGGATTCAGCGTGATCATTCCGGGAAAAGCGGAAACTGCAGCACCCACCGGTACAACCACCAGTGTTCCTGCTACTTCCCGCAGTAAAAAATCAGAACTACGCTTCATTGATTCCTCCTGTTGCGATCAACTATGATATATATAAGTGTCATCCGATTCAACCTCCACGCCGTTGAGCACAAAACCGATAGGTTTACTTCCGGTAAATCGGAGCTTTTCCACAGCGCGCTTGACCGCATCTTTCTTCGTGCTGTCTTTGCGCACCAGCAGCAGAATGCCATCCACAAGATTGGACACGATACAGGCATCGGAGACCACATTCACAGGCGGTGTATCTACCAGAATATAGTCATACCGCTTTGACATGCTTTCGATCAGTTTCTGCATCTGATCATTGCCCAACAGTTCAGAGGGGTTGGGAGGAGTCTCTCCGGAGAACAGAATGTCCAGATTGGGATAAATATCCTTGCGGATGGCTTCGTCAATCTCACACAGACCGGCCAGTACATTGGAAAGGCCGGGGGTCGCTTTTTCCATCAAAAGTCTGGCAACGGCAGGTCTGCGCAGATCCGCATCGATCAGTAATACCTTGTCGCCGGCTTCTGCAAAGGAGATTGCCAGATTCACCAGCGTAATGCTTTTGCCTTCACCAGCAGCACTGCTGGTAATGCAGAGCTTTTTGCAGCCATGGCCCTGCAGGAAGAAACGAACATTGGTACGCAATGTTTTATAGGCTTCCTGCACAACAAAACTGCTGTTTTTATTCAGGATCTGCCGACGGGTGTTCATAAAACTGCCCTGCTCCTGATTATTTTTTTCCTTTTTGATCATCATCTTTTTCACCGCTTCACCTTCTTGGCTGCATTTTTCTGTTCCTTCGCCATATCCGGAATCAGACCCAGAATAGGCGCAGGACAAATGCTTGCCAGCTGTTCCTCGTTACGGACACGGGTATCCAAAACATTTTGTATCAGCACCACGAACGCTGCTAAAACTGCACCGATCAATGCGCCGAGGATTGTGGTGGTAGTATAATTGGGAGAACTACGCTTAGACGGGACCCGGGCGTGATCGATGACCTTAGCGGAACTGCCCTCAATGATCTCCGCGATCTCGGCAGGTGCCACCTTTGCAATGGCATTGGCAAGATCCGCAGACAGCTGGGGGTTGGGGGTGGTCACAGTTACCGCAAACATTTCGGTATCACCCACCGGCTCTGCAGAGATCATGGGACGGACCTGATTGGCCGTAAGCGCAAGGCCTACCTCTGCGATCACTTTATCGAGCACTCTTTCACTCTGTATGATATTCACATAAGTCGTAACCAGCTTCAGCGCCACCGCCAAATCGGAAGACGAAATATAAGTGCCGTCGCTTTTTGTATTGTTATTAACATACATCGTAACGCTGGCGTCATACTGGGGTGTTACAAAATTAACCGTATAAATAAGCGTCGCAGCGCCCAGAATGGCAGCGCATAAAATCACGATCCATGCGCGTTTTATAAGGACCTTAAACAGTTCGCGCAGATCAATTTCCACAGTTCCTTCCATCTCATATCTCCTCGTTTTATTGTTAGCAAATCTTGGGTACATCCGGTCTGCCTTTTCCATTCGACAGCATCAGGGCATACCTATCAGTATCTTCTCGATTTTACCACAAGCAACTACCAATGTCAATGTTCCATTACGCTCTTTTGGCAAAAAAGAACGCAAAAAAACTTCCACGCTGCATTGCAGCGCGGAAGTTATCTCACAAGCGTCAGGAGAGCAGCAATTTATCGTTTGCTTCATCGGAGCCGCTGGCCTGGCTGAACAGGTTCAGCAGCTGCTCCACTGTCAGTTTTTTCTTTTCTTCGCCGGACACATCCACAACGACATGGCCGTCATACATCATGATGAGGCGATTGCCGTAATTGATGGCATCGCGCATATTGTGGGTGATCATAAGGGTGGTCAGATTGCTTCTTTCCACGATCCGCTGGGTAGCGTCCAACACCTTTGCTGCGGTTTTGGGGTCCAGCGCTGCTGTATGCTCATCCAAAAGCAGCAATTTCGGCTCCTGCAGCGTTGCCATCAGCAGCGTCAGCGCCTGCCGCTGTCCACCGGACAGCAGACCGACCTTGGAGGTCATCCGGTCCTCTAGCCCCAGTTCCAGAATCTTCAGCTTTTCCCGATATTCCTCACGCTCCTGCTTGGTGATACCGCTGCGCAGGGTACGGGGCTTACCGCGACGGGCAGCCAGTGCCAGATTCTCTTCGATCTGCATAGTCGCCGCCGTACCCATCATAGGATCCTGAAATACCCGGCCGATAAACTTCGCCCGCTTATACTCCGGCAATTTCGTCACATCCACACCGTCAATGAGAATGCGGCCGTTGTCTACTTCGTACACACCTGCCACTGCATTGAGCATGGTGCTTTTTCCGGCGCCGTTGCCGCCAATGACCGTTACAAAATCACCGGGACGCAGTTCCAGATTCAAGCCGTTCAGCGCAACTTTTTCATTGACAGTGCCCGTATTGAACACTTTTTTGACATTCTCGATCTTAAGCATGGCTGCGCTCCTTTCCGGCTTTTTTAAACACCTTACCGCGCAGATTGGGAACGGCAAGGAAGATTGCCACGATCAGCGCAGAGATCAGCTTCAGATAGTTGGAATCGATATTCAGAAGGCTGATGACCGCCTGAATGACTACATAGTAAATGATCGCACCCAAGCTCACTGCTAAAAGCTTCAGTGCAAAGTTTTTAAACAGTTTACCGAACGCCACTTCACCGATGATAATGGCAGCCAGACCGATAACGATGGCACCGCGGCCCATGTTGATGTCCGCAAAGCTCTGATACTGGGCAAGGAGCGCACCGGACAGCGCCACAAGGCCGTTGGACAGCATCAGACCAATGACCTTATTGCGGTCTGTGTTGATACCCTGGGCTCTTGCCATGTTGGCATTGGCGCCGGTAGCACGGATGGAGGCACCCAGTTCCGTACCGAAAAACCAGTAGAGCACCGTGATAATCACCACAGTAAACAGGCCCACCGTAAACAGAGGATGCTGCCAGAAACCGCGGGTTCCTTTTGCCACATCCTGCAGATAACGCAAAGATACGACCAGATCATAATTCTTCACATTGACTGCCTGATTGGCTTTCATACCCATGATTGCCAAATTGACAGACCAAAGACCCAGCTGTGTCAGAATACCTGCCAAGATAGCCGGTATTTTCAGCTTTGTATGGAAGAAACTGGTGACCCAACCGGTGAGCATGCCCACAATAAATGCGCCCAGCATTGCCAGCCACACATTATAACCTGCAACCAGCATCATTACGCATACCGCGCCGCCGGTGCAGAAAGAACCGTCCACCGTCAGGTCGGACAGGTCCAGCATTTTATAAGTAATGTAAAGGCCGATGGCCATGACACCCCAGATCAAGCCCTGGGAAAGGGCGCCGGGCAGGGCATTTAAAAAGCTTGCCATAAGGGTTCCTCCGCTAGGTTTTTATTTATCAGTAAAGGGGCGAGATGGACATCCACCTCGCCCTTTTGTTATAGTATCACAATTATCCTTCGATTGCAACATAGCCTTCGGGAGCGGTCAGATTCAGCTCCTGGCAGATGGTTGCATTGTATTTCTTGGTTGCAGGAGCGTATTCGATGGGCATTTCAGAAACCTTTGCCTCGCCCTTCAGGATCTTGATCGCCATCTTGGCGGTAGTCACGCCCAGATCATAGTAGCTGATGGACAAGGTGGCTACGCCACAGCCCTTGCAGATGCCCTCTTCACCGGTGATGACAGGCTTATTCTCTGCGCTGCAGACACCGTAAATGGTCTCGGTAGCAGCAGCGGCTGCATTGTCGGTAGGAACATAAACAACATCAGATTCAGATGCTGCCTTCTGGGTGATTGCCTGCAGATCGTTGGTGTCAGAGAAAGCGTATAGTGTTGCGGTGATGTTCTTCTCCTCCAGATAGCTCTTGACCTTCTCTACCTGATAGATAGAGTTTGCCTCGGCGGAGCAGTACAGCAGACCAACCTTCTTGGCATTGGGGAACCACTCTGCGATCATATCTGCCTGCTCGTCCAAAGGAGCCAGGTCGGAGGTGCCGGAAACATTGGTGCCCACGGTACCGGTAAAGTCCTTCAGTTCCAGTGCGACACCGTACTCGGTAACCGAAGTGCCCAGAATGGGGATATCCTCGGTGGCAGCTGCGGCAGCCTGCAGAGCAGGTGTTGCATTTGCCATAATCAGATCTACATCTTTAGAAACAAAGTCATTGATGATGGGGGTGCAGGTAGCCATATCGCCGCTGGCAACCTTCTCAATGATCTCCACCTGATCGCCAAGCTCAGCCTTCAGTGTATCAACAAAGCCCTTGGTAGCAGCATCGAGCGCATCGTGAGCAATGAGCTGGCAAACGCCGACCACAAACTTTTCATTCTGCTGATCGCCGCCCTGATCGCCGGACTGTTCAGCAGGCTGGCAAGCTGCCAGACTCAGCAGCATCAGCGCTGCCAAAACGATTGCAAAGATTTTTTTCATAGGTATCTCTCCCTTTTATTGCCCCGAAGAGGCTTTTGATTGTTCTAATATAGCACCCATTTTTCCCCGTGTCAACAGAAAAATTCCATTTCACGCGGACATTTATACACCGCACAAATACACTCCCCTTTTTCTACCGGCTTTTGTAACCTATGTATAAAAGAATAAAGCAAAAGCAAAAAATACCTGTCGCCCTCTGTGCGACAGGTATTTTTTATTCCGTTTCTTCTTTAAACAGCTCAGCATCCTGCTGTGTCACCGGATGGGCGCTATAGCGGACACGCTCATATACCTGCGCCGCCGTTTCGGGCAGGTTTTCCCGTGCCGTGCTATGATGTCCCCACTGGGGATTCTTATGCATGAGCTTTTTGTATCTGTAGCGGATCTTTTCCGCCGGGGTCATTGCGCCCATGGCTGCAATCCGTTTACGCAGACTCCTCTTTTCCCGGAAGCCTTCCCGTTCCTCACGGGTATCCGTGACCTCGTCGGTGTAGTCCGCTTCCTCTGCGATGCCCTCTGTGACCTTCAGGAGCACCTTGCGTACCAATCGGTACAGGAGCTTTCCCGCATGATACAGGCCGCTAATTACCAAGGGAACGATGACCACGATGGCAACGATCCACATGATCATTATGGTTGTTTCCGATGTGCCTTTGGATGCCATGCTGTCCAGCCACCCTTGCATCTCATCGTTGGTTTCCATCTCAGGCGGCATCTCCGAAGGCTCTGTTTCCTCCGGGAACAGAGCAGAAAGCGCCTGCATCAGCATCATAATCCATCTGGTAACGCCCTGCAGCGCATACACAGCCGACGGGATCAGTGCCACCACCGCCGCAAAGGCAAACAAAATTAAGGTCAAAAGAATATTCTTACGGCGCATGGATAAAAAGAAGTTTTGTTTGCCGCCCACCGCCAGCGTCCAGCTTCCACGGTTTAAGGACAAAAGCGCCAACAGCGTAAAGGCGATCACGCAGATCCGCAGCGAGGGAATTGCCCACTGAAGCAGCGGCTCATAGGTAGCGCAAAAGTAAGTAAAGATCAAAATCCCGAGCAGAACCATGAACCATTCGGGTGCCAGTTCTCTTTCCCGTTCCCAAGCAGCCATGCCCATGCTCCACAGCAGCAAAAGGCCGTAGAGCACCGTCATCACCATAGCCGTAAACTGCACCGTACCCTCAAGGCAGAAGCAAGTGGGCAGCGCCATGACCGCTACACCCAATAAGCCGAAGAAGAAACGCAGCTTTCTCGGCAGGAACAGACCCAACCACGCAAAAAGCAGATATACCGCAGAAAAGGTCCATGCATATTCCAAAAAGGAATTGCCCAGATAGCCAAAGGCGAAAACCGCCAAGCCATAGCTGCCAAGCGCCAGCATCAGCGAAAGCTGAGCTTTGCGAAACAGTTCTGATGCTTTCACTGTATCCCTCCTTCCATTTGGTAGAAGGTCACCTGATTGCCCTGCAGGCGCAGTTTTTCAAGGGCGTTTTGGATACTGGCGCTGTTATACGGCGAGATCACCAAAATATCCATATCATGGCAGGTGCGTAAGGAGTCCAGCAAAATAACAAATTTCTCCGAACAATGGCACTGCAGGCGGGCATAGGCATCCAGCAAAGTCTCTTCCCATGCGATCCCCTCTTCCGGCAGGACCACCGTACTGTCACCCTTATTCACCCGGGGCATATTGGCGGCAAAACCGGCAGCGATCCCGGCGCGCAGACCGTGGACGCACATACTGGCTGTCAGGCGGATCTCCTCTTCCAACAGCGGCGCAAAGTCCTCACGCACATAATTATCCCACTGATCGTCACTGCTCTGGGCATTGAGCACCACCAGCAAACGGGGACTGACCGTATTGTCATGGACCTTGACCTGCAGCTCCTGCGTACGGGCGGTTGCCTGCCAGTGGATATCCCGGATCAGATCGCCGGGCTGATATTCTCTTATGCTTCTGACCAAAAACGGATCGCTCAGCAGCTGCCGTTTTGTTGCCAGCTGTCCCAGCATTTCAGACAGCGGAAAGGGCAGTTCATCCGTATCGAGTATTTTCGGATACACCGTCACCGGGCAGCTGAGCTGCTGTTCCTTGAAAAACCGGGTCCAACCCAGCAGGTCACCCACGCCCAGGGAGGCATTACCAAGATCGTAAGCGCCCCGGCGCATAAACTTCACATAATGCCTGCGGCGGACCTGCTGATAGGGCATCAGGGTAAAGCAGCTTCTGTAAAAAGTATCGCTGTTTATCTGCATATTTTCCTGCCTGCCTAAGCGAATGCCCGAGGAAATAAAGCTCTCCACCCGCAGCCACGGGATCACTACCGGTCCGTCATTGCGGACCACTTCCACCAATTCGCCGCTTTCGCCCTCAAAGGCTGTCGGTCGGGAGAATTTCCGGTGGCAGGTGATCCTCTTCATACTCCACCTGACCAGCAGTGTCCAAACGATCTGCACCACCAGCAGGGTTATCAAAAAGTTCGCAACACTCATGGCCGCTGTTCCGTAGGTACGGCTACCTCTTTTAAAACATCTCGCATAAAGGCCTCGGCGCCGTTCCGGCCACCCATACCACGCATGACCATACGGTGGGTAAGGACCGGCGCAGCCAGTTCTTTCACATCATCCGGGATCACATAATCCCGTCCCCGGATGGCAGCCAACGCCTGCGCGCAGCGCATCAGCGCCAAAAGGGCACGGGGAGACGGACCTAACCGCACCCGTTCCGGATCCCGGGCAGCTTCACAGACCGCTGCCATGTAACGCATCACATCTTCACTGACAGAGCATTGGGTAATCAGCCCGGCTGCCGCGGTAATCTCTTCTGCCTGCGCCACCGGCTCCAGAGCTTCCAACGGACGGCTGCTGATAAACCGCTGCATCAAGAGCAAAGATTCTTCGGCATCGGGATAGCCCATGGAAATTTGCATCAGAAACCGGTCCAGCTGCGCCTCCGGCAACTTGAATGTACCCTGCGTCTCCACGGGATTCTGTGTGGCAATGACCAAAAAGGGTGCAGTCAAGTCATAAGTAATGCCGCCCTCAGTGATCTGCTTTTCTTCCATGCACTCCAGAAGGGCAGACTGGGTCCGGGGCGTTGCCCGGTTGATCTCGTCCGCCAGCAGAATGTTCGTAAAGGCAGGTCCTTTTACAAAGGTAAAGCTGCCGCTCTCCCGGTCAAAGATCCGGGTACCGGTAATGTCCGATGGCAGCAGGTCCGGCGTAAACTGGATCCGGGAAAAATCGCAGTTTAAGGATTTCGCGAGAGATTTTGCCAAGGTCGTTTTACCGGTACCGGGCACATCCTCCAAAAGCACATGACCGCCTGCCAGCATCGCTGTCAGGATCCATTCGATCTGACGGGTCCTGCCTACGATGACGCGGCTGATATTCTCTTTGAGTTTTTGCGCCAGTAAAGATATTTCATGATATTGCATGGTCGCATCCTCCCTGTAGTTCTTCGTATCAAGATGCCTTGTATGTTTCGGTTGCCCGTTCCGGATACAGCGATTCGTCAAACTGATAGTAGTCGCTGCGGCCGTCGCTGCGACCTTGTGCATAGGCTTTGACCTGAGCATCGGTCTTCATGAAGCAGCGGAAGGGGTCTTGCATACTCTGGGGCGATACATCATAGTGATACCACCCGGTGCCGGCATTGACCAAAAGCCACACATGGGAAGATGTTCCCTGATACCGGTCGATGCGCATATTCTCAATGCCGCAGGCATCCAAAAGCACCTTGGCAAGGGCAAAATAGTTAAAGCAGTCGCCCTTTTTCTTCACGATGGCATTGTACGCACCGGTCAGAACATCATCGTCTTTAGAAGGCGCATAGGCGATATGCTTGCGGACATAGTTATAAATATTTTTCACCTTCTGGTGGACATTCATATCCTCCGTGACGATCTGAGAGAGCACTTCCTGCACCTTCTCGTCCACCAGCTCCTGGTTGATCGTCAGCGTGGCGGAAACATGGATCTTCCGCTCTGCGGTGGTGGTATTGCCGCTGCTGTCGGTGGCGGTATACGCAATGGTATATGTACCGGCTTCCTGCAGATTCACGCTGCTGCTGTCAACGGTAAAGCTAAGCTGTCCGTCACGGTCGTCTGTGGCAGTGATGTTTTTTCGGTAGGATACTGTTTGTCCCAGGTTGACCGTCAGATCCTCCATGGGAGAAAATTCCGGAAATGTCTCATCTGCGATCACATTAAGCGTTGCTTTCACATCAGTCACATTGCCGGAGGTATCGGTCAGCCGGACCGTCACGGTCTGCTGTCCCACCTTTGCAAAATCCGGATTTTTCCCAAAGGTCACAGAAACTTCCGTCTTATCATTGATATCTGTGACAAAATCCGCAGGCTCTAAGGTCTGATCATTATAGATCGTCTGCTCCACCGCTGTACCCGTGGGCGCTACCGTATCCACGACCGACAGTACGCTTTTATAGATCCGCTTCTTGTACCGGAAAGACAGCTCGTATTCCCCCGGAACATCCGGGTCGATACAGGAGATATCCGACAGAAGTTCAGGGGTCTTTCCCTCTTTATAAAACTGCTCCGCGCTCACGCGCCCGGAGCCGATCTCTACCTGCAAGACTTCATACACCGGCGAAGGCGCAAGCAGGATCGCGCAGGCGACACCGGTCACCGCCAACAATATGCAACTGAGGATCACCAGTGTGATTATTTTGCCTTTTCTGTTTCTCATGGGGCAGACTCCTTCTTTTACACATTCTAAATAATTATTTTATAAAAAAATTCGTTTGTTGTCAATGCGCAGCACTTTCCAATATGCACTTTCCCTCCCTTTCGACATATGATGCAGTGGGAGGTGATAATTTATGGCATTATTCAACTGTGGTTGCAGAAGAGACTGTAACCTGATCGCCGTCATTGCCAGCCTGATCGCCGGTATCATCGCGGCATTTCTTCAGATCACCGCGGTCATTACCGTAACACCTGCGTTCTTATGGGTGGCATTGGGCATTGCAGTGGGATATCTTGGGGTATTGCTGGTAACCGCTGCCCTGTCACGAAGAGCTGAATGTAAACCCTGTCTGAGCAGCACACTTGCAGTCGTTTTGGCAGGCATTCTGGGAACGATCCTGTTTGCAGTTGTCTTACTGGCAGTGGGCATTATAGCCACCAGCGTGGTCAGTGCGATTCTGGTAGGGCTTCTGGTGGCCTTCCTGACCCTGACCTTCGCAGGCTCCGCCTGCCTGGTCAGATGCCTGGCTGACTGTGAAAACTAAATTTACAAGATGATGCAAAACGGGCGGCACCATTCGGTGCCGCTCATACTTATGTTTTTAGCAAAGAGCCACTTGCGCTTTTAGCGGCAGCATGATATATTTAAGGTAACCTAAAAAGAGGAGGCGTTACTTATGAAATGTACGAACTGTGGCTTTGAAAGCGAACTGGAGTACCCCGTCTGCCCCCAGTGTCAGGCTGAAATCCGGCCAAATCCTGCTGCGCAGAAAATTCTGAGCGTGCTGAAAGATCCGCTGTTTTTTGTCATCTGTATCCTCATGAGTGTTTCCACTGCGCTGTCCCTGATGGCAGGCAATCTTCCGCTGATCAACATTCTGATCACTGTCTTTTTGTGGCTTACATACGCACAAAGCTGCAAAGGAATTGCAGATGCAAACCATCTGCGCTGTGTCAGCGGCGCGGTGTATGCAAACTATGTGATCACCTATGTTTCTGCCGGCTTGGTGGTAGTCGTGGGTTTGATCTTTACGGTCGCATTCGGTCTGATCTTAGGCCAGCCCGGCATTTTTGAGTCTTTGCTGTCAGAATTTATCGACATGGACTATGCTGCCTTTGCGCAGGCTTTTGCGATCATTCCCAGTGGTATCATTTTGTTTATCTTTATTTTTGCTGCCGCCATTATCGTAGTGATCAACATATTCTCCATGCGCTACATCCACCGCTTTGTACAGTCCGTGTACCAAAGCATCGGCGCCGGTGTGCTCAAGCTGAAGCATGTCCCCGCTGCGAAGATCTGCATGTTCATCTTCGGAGGCGTTACCGCTTTCAGCTGCCTTGCCAATCTGGCAAGCACCGATCTCCAGACACTGCTGATCAGCGCTTCCGGCAGCGCCGTCTACATCATCGCAGGTCTGCTGATCCGCAAACATCTGTCCGAAGAGCCGGCTGTCCCTGCTCTCGAAGAAGGACAGTAATTGCACTTAATATAGAATAACCGGCACCGTCTAACACGGTGCCGGTTATGATTTATCGAACCAACGATTCTTGCCTATCTCTGAACGCCATACAAAAAAGAAAAAAACCATCCCGTTTGGGATGACTTTTTCTTTTGGTGGACGAAATAGGACTCAGGTCTATGACCTGACCCACTGCAAGCGGTTTCCCGCTTGACAAAAAAAGACAGCCACCCGAAGGTGACTGTCTATGGTGGACGATATAGGACTCGAACCTATGACCTTCCGCACGTCAAGCGGATGCTCTAGCCAGCTGAGCTAATCGTCCAAGCGCATGGGTGATTATACTGTAATGCGCACCGTTTGTCAAGCACTTTCTTTTGTTTTTTTACAAAAACTTGCTAAAGCAAAATTTCTCTGCTTTACTCTGTCCAATTTGCGGTTATTTTTTCACCGGTCAGCAGCCGGGCGTTAATTGCAGAAAAAAAATTGGAAATACAACATTTTTTGGTAAAAACCTATTGACTTTTGATGATTCGTTTGCTAAAATGGTCCAGCCGCATCGAATGGGCTTAAGTTGGTGCGCCCAAAAAGCGCCCACGCCTAGCAAGAGCGAGTCTACACAATATAAAGTAGGTGAAAAAGAAATGAAAGCAGTTATCGTGACCGGTGGCAAGCAGTATACCGTCTCCGAGGGTGATGTCCTGTACATCGA
>JAZSOR010000013.1:0-5474 GCA_045537035.1 Faecousia sp.
CAATGACCCCAAGCAGAGACCGCTCTTTACCGTCTTTAATACCATCGGCTCTTTGGCAGGCATGGGCGCCATGCAGTTTGTAGGACCGATCATTGCCGGCGACGGCCTTGCCGGCGACTACAACGCCACCTGGTTTGCCATTATGACCCCTATCGGTATCGTGGTGTCTGTTTTGCTTACAGTTCTGGCGGTGATCGGTATTTGGGAAAAGGACCAGACCAAGTATTTCGGTCTGGGCGGTAAGCAGGAGCAGGTGAAAGTCTCTGAGTACATCGGTATTATCAAAGGTAATAAGCCTCTGCAGCGGCTGATGATCGCCGGCGGCGGCTGCAAGCTGGCGCTGTCCATTGCCACCAATATGACCGTTCTTATTATGCTGTATTCCTGCATGATGGGAAATTACGATAATCTGTATCTTCCCATGATGGTGGTCGGATATGTATTCTCTGTACCGTTCTTTGCGCTGACGGTCCGCACCTCCCAAAAGCACGGACAGAAAAAATCACTCATGACCTATGTGGCGGTGGCGCTTGTTTGCTACATCGGTGTGCTGGCGATGCTCCTTTTGTGGAAATTCGGCGACCCGGCGTGGAATCTTTCTGTCTTTGAAGGAAAACTCTTTGGTGAGGGCTTTAAAATCTCCGTCAACCTTTACACTGTTTTGTTTGTGGTGTTCTTCGGCATCGGCTACGGCGCGTACTATTCTACCGCCGATATGCCCATTCCCATGGTGGCTGACTGCGCCGACTATGAGACCTACCGCTCCGGTAAATTTATCCCCGGTATCATGGGCACACTGTTTAGCTTGGTGGATAAGCTGGTATCTTCTCTGTCTGCCACCGTGGTGTCCATCGCACTGCTGTTTATCGGTGTCCACGATCTTCCCACCAAGACAACACCTTATGTTGAGGGCATGAATTGGGTGGCCATTGCGCTGTTCTGCTTAGTTCCCATGGCGGCATGGGCGCTGACGCTGATCTCTATGAAGGGCTATGAGTTAGACGGTAAGCGTGTGAAAGTAGTCCAGGCGGTGAACGCCGCCCGTAAGCAAGCAATCGCAAACGGCATGAGCCAGCAGGAGGCTATGCAGACCATCACCGACGAAACGGTTTCGGCTGAATAAAAAGCAAAAATGACCGCTCAGCGAGCGGTCATTTTTTATGTACAAATATCGTTATGCGTAAATTGACTTCATGATCCGGGGCTTGATGTCATCGCTGATCTTCAGCATGCGAATCAGCAGCTCAAAGGCCTCATCAGCGGCGGTATCGTCAGACAAAATGGCGTCGTCGTGCATCACCAGGTCATTGTCCTTGTCTACATAGTAAGTGATCCACTTATACTCGGCATTGAGCTCGTTGCACAGGAAAATCAGGTCAGCGACCTTCTCTTCGGGGACGCGCTCGTACACCAGGTACATGGAGAAATACTGGCCGTCCTCACCGGAGAAGATGCACTTGGTCACCTTGCCCTGGTAGGGGAAATCCACCACGGTGTCACCCCGCTCGGTATCGGCGGTGGCGTAGTTCAGGTTTTTGGATTTCAAATGCTCAACGAATTTTTCTGCAAAAGCAAGCATGGGGATACCTCCAAAACTAAGATGATAAAATTTTATCGCCAGATGGTGTAAAAGTCAACAGAAATGACGATGTAGATTACCGTCGCCTGGTGATCTGTTTACACTTTTCCTGAATGAGCAAAAGGTCAGAGATAATGGAATTGGACAGCAGCATGCCCTTGGGGGTCAGATGCCAGCGGCCGTCAAAGGTTTTTTGCGCCAGCCGCTGTTCTTTAAAGCGCAACATGGCTGCTTCCAAAGGACCGAAGGGCAGCAGGAATCGTTTTTCGTATTCTTTGGGATCGATGCCGGATACGGTCCGCAGGCGCATCATCAGATATTCGCCTGCCCGTTCCCGCAAGGGGATCTCCTGCACATCCTCCAAAACCTGTCCGCCGGTGGCGATCCCGGCGATGTAGCCTTGCAGATCCCGGATGATGGTAAACCGCCGGCCTGCAAAGTCAGAACTGGCGTTGGGACCGAAGCCCAGATACTCGCCGCCGGTCCAGTATTTCAGGTTGTGACGGGATACATTGCCTTTGCGGCAGAAATTGGAGATCTCATACTGCCGGTAACCGGCATCGTGCAAAATACTGATAGCGGAAAGATACATATCCGCCTGGGTATCGTCGTCTGCCAGATTGCAGTACTGCTGATACTCATAAAGGGGCGTGCCCTCCTCCACCTTCAGACCGTAACAGCTGATGTGTTCGGGACGAAGGGACAGCACATTGGTCAGCGTATCTTCCCAATCCGTAAGGCTTTGCCCCGGCAGACCGTACATCAGGTCCAGGGACAGATTACGAAAACCTGCCTTGCGGATCCGCTCTACCGCGTGGACTGCCTGAGCGTAGGTGTGGGGTCTGCCGATCTTTTTCAGGATCTCGTCGTCGTCACACTGGACACCAAGGCTGACCCGGTTAAAGCCTTCATTGCGCAGCCGCTTCAGCAGCCGATCGGATACGGAATCCGGATTGGCTTCAAAGGTGATCTCCGCGGTGTGGGATACATCAAAGCTTTTTCGGATGGTGGTCAGGATCTCTGCCATGCCCTCCGCACCGAAAAGGCTGGGGGTGCCGCCGCCGAAGTAGACAGTGTCCACCACATAATCCGGCGCCAACGGGCCGGCTTCTTTAATATGGTTGCAGACCGCGTCCAGATAACCGTCCAAAATGTGGATGTCCTTGGTGGTCACGGAGTAAAAATCGCAATACTGACACTTACTGCGGCAGAAGGGCACATGGATGTAAATGCCCAGAGGTGTTTTGTTGTTGCGTGAAAGAAAGGGCATAGTTGCCTCCAAAATGTGTAATATCAATCCTCGTCCAGTTTGAGGACGGCCATAAATGCTTCAGACGGAACGGAGACCGTACCGAAGGTGCGCATACGCTTTTTGCCTTCTTTTTGCTTCTCCAGAAGCTTCTTCTTACGGGTAATATCACCGCCGTAGCACTTGGCAAGCACATCCTTGCGCAGCGCCTTGATGGTCTCTCGGGCAATGATCTTGCCGCCGATGGCTGCCTGTACGGGGATCTCGAACTGGGCTCTGGGAATGTTGTCCTTGAGCTTTTCGCAGATCTTTCTTGCTCTGGGGTAGGCGTTGTCCGCAAAGAGAATGAAGCTCAGCGCGTCAACAATATCGCCGTTGAGCAAAATGTCCAGCTTTACAAGGCGGCTGGGCCGGTAGCCGATGAGCTCATAGTCCAAAGAGCCATAACCCCGTGTACGGGATTTCAGCGCGTCAAAGAAATCGTAAATAATTTCGTTCAGGGGCATTTCGTAATGGAGCTCCACCCGGTTAGCATCCAGATAGACCATGTCCTTGAATTCCCCCCGTCGAGAGGTAGCAAGATCCATGATGTTGCCCACATATTCCTGAGGCGCGATCAGGCTGATCTTGACAAACGGCTCTTCTGCCAGCTGGATCTCCATGGGATCGGGGTAATCCAGGGGGTTATCGATCATCATTACTTCGCCGTTTGTCTTTGTGATCCGGTAGACAACGTTGGGCGCAGTGGTGATCAGGTCCAGATTGTACTCCCGTTCCAGTCGTTCCTGAATGATCTCCATGTGCAGAAGGCCCAAGAAGCCACAGCGGAAACCGAAGCCCAGGGCAATGGAGCTTTCCAGCTCATAGGACATGGAGGCATCGTTCAGCTTCAGCTTTTCCAAAGCTTCCCGCAGATCCTGATATTTTGCACCGTCAGCAGGGTACACACCGGAGTAGACCATGGGCTGTACCGGGCGGTAACCGGGCAGGGGCTCGGCGGCAGGGTTTTCCACCGTTGTGATGGTGTCGCCCACCTGGGTGTCTGCTACCGTTTTGATGGAAGCGGTGATGTAGCCCACCTCGCCGGCGCCCAGGCAGTCCCTGGGGGTCAGACCCAGCGGATTCATGGTGCCCACTTCCACTACTTTATAAGTAGCGCCGGTGGCCATCATCTTAATGTCCATGCCTGCCCGGACAGTGCCTTCTTTGATACGGGTGTAGACGATAACACCCCGGTAGGAATCATACTGGCTGTCAAAGATCAGCGCCTGTAGCGGCGCTTTCCGGTCGCCGGTGGGCGCAGGAACATCCTTGACGATCATTTCCAGAACGGAATGAATGTTGATACCGTTTTTAGCGGAGATCTCCGGAGAATCCTCTGCAGGAATGCCGATGATATCTTCTACCTCTGCCTTGACCTCCGCAGGACGGGCAGAGGGCAGGTCGATCTTGTTGATTACCGGGAGCACTTCCAACCCTGCGTCAATGGCAAGGTAGGTGTTGGCAAGGGTCTGCGCCTCCACGCCTTGGGAGGCATCCACTACCAGCACTGCGCCTTCGCAGGCTGCCAAAGAGCGGCTGACCTCATAGTTAAAGTCCACATGACCCGGAGTGTCGATCAGATTCAGCGCATAAGTCTCCCCATCGTCTGCTGTATAGGCAAGCTGAACGGCGGTAGCCTTGATGGTGATACCGCGCTCCTGCTCCAATTCCATGGAGTCCAGGATCTGCTGCTGCATCTGCCGGTTGTCAATGGCATTGCACTCTTCCAGCAAGCGGTCTGCCAGGGTAGACTTGCCGTGGTCGATATGGGCAATGATAGAAAAATTACGAATTTTCGAAAGGTCTGTCATAGATACACCTCAAAAGCAAAACTTGCTAATTTCTCATTTTGTATTATAACGAATCTGCCGCAAATTGTAAACTGTATGTTTTTTTGTTTTTTGGGGAATACTGTCCTTCGGACGACAAAAACCGCCCAAAGATGCAAAATTTAAAAAATATTTGGTAAAAACCCTTGTCAAATTGCCGGAATAGGGCTATAGTCTAACGGCGAAGAAAACAGAGGGGAAGGATCTGTAATGAGTACGACAAAGAAAAACCCGAAAGCGCCCGAAGATCTGCAGAGCGTTCTGCAGGCGCTGATCGCTCAGGGACAAAAAGAGGGCATGATCCGGGCAGCAGAGCTGAATGCCCATTTGGAGAAGCTGGACCTAAGCCCTGAAAAGATCGAGGAGATCTACGATCGGTTTGAGGCCATGAATATTCAAGTGGTCAGCAATGATCTGGATCTGGATCTGGGTGACGATCTGGATACGGAGCTTGTGGACGGCCTGGATGACGATATTGACCTTGCGGATGTGGAAGACGAAGAGCTGGTAGATCCGGTGGATCTGGCGGCAGAATATAATCTGGACGACCCGGTGCGTATGTACCTGAAGGAGATCGGTCAGATCAAGCTTCTGTCTGCGGAGGAAGAAGTGGATCTGGCAAAGCGTGTCTCCGAAGGCGATCAGGCTGCCAAGAATAAGCTGACCGAGGCAAACCTGCGTCTGGTGGTCTCCATTGCAAAGAAATACTCCGGCCGCGGCCTGCACATTCTGGACCTGATCCAGGAGGGTAATACGGGCCTGATCCGGGCTGTCG
>JAZSOR010000029.1:0-20371 GCA_045537035.1 Faecousia sp.
ACCCGGGAAGAAAATGTGGAGGCTATGACCGAGGCCCTGTCCACGGTGGACACCATGCAGATCACCTATGCGGCCCGGAATTCCGATTTTGACGGCTATGACATCCATGAAGGCGATTATCTTGCCATTTACGGCAGCTCCCTGTTCGGCACCAGCCGGGACGTGAAGGTCCTGCTGAGAGCTTTGGCGGAGCGTGTCCAGAAAAAGGGCAAGGAATATATCACCATTTATTACGGTGCGGACATTCAGGAAAAGCACGCCAAAAAGGCGGCAGCTATGTTCTCGGAGATCTGCCCGGATGCAGTTGTGAATCTGATTTATGGCGGTCAGCCCGTGTATTACTACCTGATCTCTGCGGAATAAGCAATGTAAGGTGTACGGCAGGCGACCCTGCGGTACACCTTTGCTTATATTGTCATTCTGAGGACCCTGAGCAAAGTCGAAGGGACGAAGAATCCCCAAAATCGGAGGGGATCCTTCGCGACCACTCAGAATGACAGCCTATTGAATTTGCGTCGAAAGGAGCGGTGGGGATGAAGAAGATCCTGGATAATAAGTGGGTCAAGAAGCTGATTGCCCTGTGCAATTATGTGGTCCGGTTGGATATTCCCGTTTACGCTGCCCATGCCGGCTTCTTTATCGTGCTGGCGGTGTTTCCCACGCTGGTGCTGCTGTTGGGACTTTTGCGCTATACGGGGCTGCAGGTGGAAAACCTCACGGAGATGCTCCACGGGGTGCTCCCCACGGCGCTGATGCCGGCAGCCCAACGGCTGATCCTCAACACCTACAACAGCTCCACCGGTACGGTGCTGTCTATTTCCGCGCTGACGGCCCTTTGGTCTGCCAGCCGGGGTATCCACGGTTTGATCACGGGACTCAACTGTGTGTACGAAGTGCCCGAAGGCCGCGGCTATTTCTACACAAGAGCGGTGAGCGTGCTGTATACCTTCCTCTTTATTGTGGTGCTGCTTTTGACACTGGTGCTCCATGTGTTCGGCACGACTTTATTAGAGCTTTTGCCGGTGAGTGAAAGTCCGCTGTTTGCTTTTCTGGAAAGTGTGGTAGATCTGCGGTTTTTCCTGCTGCTGGGCGTTCAGACGGTATTGTTTACCGCCATGTTCATGGTCTTTCCAAACAAGCGTAACCGGCTGGGGGATTCCTTCCCCGGGGCGGTGTTTGCCTCCATCGGCTGGCTGGTCTTTTCCGATCTTTACTCCATTTATGTGGAGAATTTCGCAAGCCTTTCCAATGTTTACGGGTCGGTGTACGCGGTGGCGCTGAGTATGCTGTGGCTGTACTGCTGTATGTCCATCGTGTTCTACGGCGGTGCGCTGAATCACTGGCTGACAGATAATAAAGGGAAGTAAATTCCGGTGCGTTTGAAATAACGTATTGTAGGGGGCGGCGTCCTCGACGCCCCGAAAACATTTTTGGCCTCGACGGGCAAAAATGTTTCATTACACCGGCGAACAGAACAAAACACAGCATCGAGGTGTGATTTTGTTTCGGACCGTCGAGGGCGCCGGCCCCTACAAACTATAATTTGAAACAGACCGATAAGCCGGAATTTGAATAAACGGTAAATTTTGACAGTTGTTTACAAGCTGTTTACACAAATAGACTACCATGAAGGCAAGGGGGGATTGGGTTGTTCGGATATGTGATGGCCAACGGCGCGGAGCTGAGCAAAGAAGAAAGAAACCGCTACAGCGCCGTTTACTGCGGCATTTGCAGAGCGATCCGTCAGTCCGCCTCCCAGGTTGCCCGTTTGGGGCTGCAGTACGATATGGCGTTTCTGGCGCTGCTGCTTACGAGCCTTTATGAGCCGGAAGAGCAGGGCGGCAGCCATGCCTGCCTTTTGCACCCTCTGCGGTATTGGACACACAGCGAGTATATTCGCTATGCGGCGGATATGAATGTGGCCCTTGCCTATTACAAGTGCCTTGATGACATCGAAGATGAGGGCGCGCTGGGCGCAAAGCTCATGGCAGGTACATTCGAAAAAGCCATGGCAGGCATCCGGCAGCGGTATCCCCGGCAGGTGGGTGCCATCGAAGAATGCATCGGTCAGCTGAATCAGCTGGAAAAGTCCGGCTGCCGTAACCCCGATGAAACAGCAGGCTGCTTTGGACAGCTGATGGGTCAGCTGTTTATCTACCGGGAAGATCTATGGGCGCCCACCCTTTACCAGATGGGCTTTTCCCTAGGCAGATTTATTTACATTGCAGATGCGGCGGCAGACTACCGCCGGGATAAAAAGAAAAAGCGGTACAATCCCTTCCTTGCTATGGGTATGCAGGAGGATTGGGAAGCTTGGGAGCAGTATCTGGTGCTGGCAATGGCAAGGTGTACGGAGCAGTACGAACGGTTGCCACTGGTGCAGGATAAGAAGCTTATGGATAATATTTTGTACAGCGGTGTCTGGCTCAGATACAGAAGAGAGTGCCGCAGCAACGGGGCGACCCGGGAGGTTAGGAAATGATCGATGATCCGTATAAGGTGCTGGGGGTATCCCCCGGGGCATCGGATGAGGAAATAAAGAAGGCGTACCGGCGGCTTGCCAAGCAGTACCATCCGGACCGCAACGGCGGTGATCCGGAGGCTGCCAAAAAAATGCAGGAAGTCAACGCCGCCTATGAGCAGATCAAAAATCCTGACGCTTACAAGCAGCAAAGTCAGGGCGGTTACGGTTACGGTGGCTACGGTTACGGCGGTTATGGCTATGACCCCTTTGGCGGCGCATGGCAGCGTCAGCAGCGCAGCTACTCCGGTGACCAGTACACCCAAGCGGCGGAGCAGTATATCCGCTTCGGAAGATTCCGGGAGGCCCTTAACACACTGGACAGCGCCACGGAGAAAAATGCCCGGTGGTATTTTCTGTCCGCTCTTGCAAACAACGGTCTGGGCAACCAGGTCACGGCGCTGGAGCATATCCGCCGGGCGGTGAGCATGGAGCCGGACAATATGGAATACCTGCAGGCGCTGGAGGATATTGAAAACGGCGGCGAAGCCTACCGTCGGCATGCAGGCGGCTTCCGGGGTTTCAATGTCCGGGGCGGTCTGTGGCAGCTTTGCCTTTGCTGGGCGGCGCAGCTGTTCTGCTGCAGAGGGCATATTTTCTGCTGCTGAGCTGACAATCCCTCCGGCAAAAATCAAAGATTTTTGCCACCTCCCTTTACACAAGGGAGGCTTGGGCTGTGTGTTGACAGCGGGTAAAATCTGTGCTACAATTTTTTCGACAACAACTGAATACCAGTTCCGTGGCGGATATGGCGTATGGCTGTATTCGCTGAACAAGATAACCGGGTGTAAATCCCGGACGGTACCGCCGCTGTAAAGGCTGAAGGCGCGCTTTTGGTGAAAACCGGTCACTGGAGAAAACTCTGGGAAGGCTGAGCGTGCTGCGGAAAGATTGCGACCTCTTTCCTAAGCCTGAGTCAGAAGAACTACGGAATGTGGCTTTCTCCGCTCCCTGCGTGTTATGGGGAGTGCGTTTGTCGCAGAAAAACGGCTGCGGCACCCAAAATGGGTGCCGCAGTTATCTTTTTTAGGAGGTAATTTTTATGAAAAAACTGTTCGCGCTGATCTTGGTATTTGCACTGGTCCTGGGCCTTGCCGGCTGTGTGACCAACTTAAAACCCGATCCCACTGTGCCGGAAAAGCCCGGCGAAAATCAGACTACCGGGAGTACCGGCAAGCTGATGAAATTTACCGTGACGGTGGTCCACGGCGACGGCACCAGCAAGGAGTTTACCTATGAGACCGATGAGGAATTTGTAGGTCCCGTGCTGGAAGCTGCCGGCCTTATTAAGGGCAATGCCGGTCCTTACGGCATGGAGATCACCGAGGTGGACGGCGAAAAGGCTGTCTATGCCGAGGACAAGGCCTACTGGGCTGTTTATGAGGGCGAGGAGTATGCCATGCAGGGCATCGACACCACCCCCGTAAAGGACGGCGCGGTTTTTAAGCTGGTGTACACCGGTGCATAAGCTGAATTTGCGGCAGATCGCTCTGTTTGGTGTGCTGGGGGCATTGACCTTCGGTGCCAAGGTCGCAATGAGCGCGCTGCCTAACATCGAGCCGGTCTCTTTGATGGTGATGCTCTTTGCGGTGGTATTCGGCTGGAAAGCGCTGTATCCCATCTATCTGTATGTGCTCATGGAAATTATGCTCTACGGCATCAATTTCTGGAACTTCAATTACCTGTATGTCTGGGCGCTGCTGGCATTGGCGGCTCTGGCGCTGCGGCGGCTGAAAAACCCTTTGTGGTGGGCGCTGCTGTCGGGCCTTTTCGGACTTGCCTTTGGTCTTTTGTGCAGCCCGGTGTACATGGTGGTGGGCGGCAGTTTTGATTACGGAATCCGCTGGTGGCTGGCAGGGATCCCCTTTGATGTGACCCATGCCATCGGTAATTTTGTCATTGCTTTGGTGCTGTTTGTACCGCTGCGAAAGCTGCTGACCCGGCTGTACGGGAAAATGCAATAATACCCTGAGCGTGCCGTTTTGCGGCACGCCCAATTTTTGTGCAGGAGGGGACAGTTGTTCTTAAGTTGGGGATTGCCAGAAGGTGAATTGCTCCATTGCATAAGGAACGGATTGCCACGGGCGCAAGCGCCCTCGCAATGACAATTGATTTTGGGGTGTTTATTTCCAAATATAGCCTTGGAAACTATTGACTTGCGCATTTTGCGGTGATACAATTTCCATGTATGCAAACCCATAAAAACCCATGAAAAAGGAGACATATTATGGAAATGAGAAAGAGCCGTGTTCTGCGGCAGATGAGAAACGGTAAGGTCGCTACCTGTGTGAAGCTGAACCTTTCCGATACCAGAAATGCGGAACTGGCCGCAATGTGCGGTTTTGACTGCGTTTGGGTAGACTTAGAGCACGTTCCCAACAACATTTCCTCCGTTGAGGAGATCGTTCGCGCTGCAAAGATCTATGATGTGGACGTTCTGACCCGTACATCCAAGGGCCGTTACAACGACCTGATCCATCCCCTGGAGGCTGACTCCACCGGCATCATGGTGCCTCACCTGATGAGCTATGCCGAAGCTAAGGAGATCGTTTACTACACCAAGTTCCATCCCATTGGCCGCAGACCCGTGGACGGCGGCAATGCTGACGGCAAGTTCTGCCTGGTTCCTCCTGAGACCTACTTCCAGCAGGCGAACGAGGAGCGTTTCGTGGTCGTTCAGATCGAAGATCCGGAGCCCATGGAAGAGCTGGAAGAGATCTGCAAGCTGCCCGGCATCGACATGATCTTCTTTGGTCCTGCGGACTTCAGCCAGGGTATCGGCGATCCTCTGGGTAAAGATCCCGCTCCCATCGACGAGGCGCGCCGCAAGATCGCCCAGACTGCCAGAAAGTACGGCAAGTGGGCAGGCACTGTGGGTGGCCCCGGCAACTTCGACGCTCTGGTTGAGATGGGTTACACCTTCATCAGCACCGGCGCTGATGTGGTGGCTCTGTTCCAGTACTATCAGGATATGGTGGGCAAGGTCTCCGGAAGAGATATCAAAGAGGTGTAAGAAATGAAGCAGATCGGCAAGATCTCGGCAATGACCCTGGGCACTGTGCAGCTGGGTATGAACTACGGTATTGCCAACGACGGCGGCAAACCCGACGAACAGAAGAGCTTTTCCATTCTGGCAAGCGCTTTGGAAAACGGCGTGACCACTTTGGATACTGCCCGGGCTTACGGTGATTCCGAGCAGGTCATCGGTCGGTTTTTGAAGCAGTGGAAAGGGGATATGCCCTTTATCTGCACCAAAATCCCCCATGTGCCGGATGAATGCGCAAACGAGATCGAAAAGTATGTGATGGAGTCTGTAGAGACTTCTCTTGGTAACCTGGGTGTTGACAAGGTGGGCGCTGTGATGCTTCACTCCGCACCGGATGTGGAAGTGTACGGCAAGACCCTGGCAGATGCCATGGAAAAGCTCATGAAACTGGGCTATGCCGAGCAGGTAGGCGTTTCCGTTTACGACAACACCCAGATCGAGGAAATGCTCAAGTACGATGCGTACACCGTGACGCAGGTGCCTATGAGTATCTTCGACCAGCGGCTCATCGCCAGTGGCGCGGTCAAGAAGCTGCAGGAGCGTGGCGTGACGGTATTCGTTCGCAGCGTGTTCCTGCAGGGCTTGTTCTTCCTGGATCCCGATAAGATCACCGATCCTATTCTGGTGGAGCATGCCGCTCCCAAGATCCGGTTGCTTTGCAAGATCGCCGAGGACGAAGGTATGAATGTTGCCCAGCTTGCCATCGCATTTATGCGCGACTGCGCCGGTATCACCAGCCTGGTGCTGGGCGCCGATACCCCGGAGCAGGTCAAGAGCAACATCGAATATTTCAATGTGCCTCAGCTAAAGGAGAGCACCATGGCTACTCTGCAGCGTGAATTTGCCAATGTGGATATTCCTGCCATTATGCAGGTGCTGTCCAGACCCAAAAATTAAGGAGGTAATTTTCTATGTTCCCTTTGGGTGATAAAGAACTGCGTATCGGTATTCTGGGCTTTACGGAGGGCAACGGCCATCCCTATTCCTGGAGCGCTATGTTCAATAACTATAACCACGAGGAGATGGAGACCTGCGGTTTCCCTGTTATTCCCCGTTACTTAGAAAAGCAGCCGGACGAGACGCTGTGCATCCCCGGCGCCAAGATCACCTGTGTCTGCTGCACCGGCTTTGCCGGCCGCGAGGAGGCAGAGCATGTGGCAAGAGCTGCCAACATCCCCACGGTCTATGACCGCCCCGAGGAGATGATCGGCAACGTGGACGCTGTCATCGTGGCTACCGACGATGGCAATGAGCATGTGGAGCGTTGCCGTCCCTTTGTGGAGGCCGGCATCCCCATGTTTGTCGACAAGCCTCTGGTGAACACCGAGGAAGACCTGCGTACTTTCATAGAGTGGAGAAAGCAGGGCGCCAAGTTCATTTCCGGCTCCTGCATGCGCTATGCAAAGGATCAGGAACCCTTCTACAAAAACCGCTATGAGCTGGGCAAGATCAAGTACATCTGCTCCCCCATGGCGAAGTACTATGAGCATTACGGCATTCATGCTCTGGAACGCTTGTATCCGTTCCTGGGCAAGGGCTTTGTGTCTGTGCGCAACACCGGCACCAAAGAAAATGCCGTTGTCCACATCAAGCACGAAAACGGCTGCAATGTACACATTGTACAGGGCTACGGCATGGCAACCTGCGGCATGATGGTGTGCGCTGAGAATCAGGCGCTGATGTTCAACACCGGTGACAGCTACTACATGTTCAAGAAGCAGCTGGATCTGTTCGTCCACTGGCTGCGTACCGGCGAAGAGCCCTTCCCCTTCGAGGAGACTGTGGAGATGATGAAGCTGATTATCGGCGGTCTGCGCAGCCGGGAAGAGGGCGGCCGTGAGGTCTTCCTGAGCGAAATTCAGGTGTAATCCAGAGGAATCGCTATGAATACTTTGAGAGCAGGCTATGCCTGCGTGGATATTACCGCGCCTTTGGGCACCTATATGGACGGCTATTACAAGCCCCGGTATGCCGAGGGCGTGCGCGATCCGCTGCTGCTGCGCTGCATGGCCTTTGCCTGCGGTGAGGACAAGGTGGTCCTGATCAGCATGGACGCTTGTGAGATCAGCACCCGTATTTGTGACCGGCTGCGTCAGGCAGTCAGTGAAAAGACAGGCGTGCCTACAGATGCGATTTTTGTCCATACCACCCATACCCACACCGCTGCGGAACTGATGGGCAAAGATGAAGCAGGCAGCGAAGAGTATGCGCGCTTCACCCAGAGCAGAGCGGCGGATGCTGCTGTAATGGCGCTGGAGGATCTGAAGCCTGCTAAGATGGGTTATGCCGTCGGTCAGGCTCCCAATATTGCCTTTGTTCGCCGCTTCCGTATGAAAGACGGCAGCGTGCAGACCAATCCCGGCGTGGATAACCCCGATATCGTTGCCCCCATCGGAGATGTGGACGAGCGTGTCAATGTGCTGCGGTTTGACCGGGAAGGCGGAGAAACCCTGGTGCTGATGAACTTCGGCAATCACCCCGATGTGGTAGGCGGCAGCCGTCAGTCTGCTGACTGGCCCGGTCTGTCCTGCGTGGCGCTGGAACGGGCGCTGCCTAATGTGAAGGCGATCTTCTTCAATGGCGCTCAGGGCGATGTGAACCATGTGAATGTCCACCCCAGAGGCGGCGATCTGAATGACCTTGAAAATGACTTTGACGATGTGACCCGTGGCTACGGTCATGCGCTGCACATGGCAAATGTAGTTGCCGGCGGCGTTCTGCAGGTCTACAGTAAGGTAAACTATGTGGATGTGGACAAGCTTAGCTTTGCACAGCGGCTGGTGAAGATCCCCTCCAATATGCCCACTCCCGAGGAAGTACCGGAGGCGCACCGCATCAACGATCTGCATGAGGCAGGCAAAGACAGTGAGCTTCCCTACAGCGGCATGATGCTCACCACCGTGGTGGCAAGAGCTGCCCGTATGGTCCGTCTGGAGCACGGCCCGGAGACTTTTGATCTGACGCTTGCCGGCATTGCCATCGGCAATGTGGCGCTGCTGGGTATCCCCGGCGAGCCCTTTACCGGTATCGGTCGCGGTCTGAAGGAGACCGAGGGCTGGGATCTGGTGCTGCCTACTTGTCTCACCAACGGCTGTGAGGGCTATTTCCCCATGCAGGAAGCCTATGACGAAGGCGGCTACGAGGCAGGAAGCTGCAACTTTAAGGCCGGCGTGGCAGAGCTTCTGATCCGGGAGGGTCAGGAATTGCTGAGCGGCCTGAAATAAGATACATAAAACATGACAAATCGCCCTGCCGGGCTTCCGGTGGGGCGGTTTTGCGTGACAATTTCCGGCTTGACTTTCTGTCATCTTGAGGAACCCTGAGCGAAGTCGAAGGGGACGAAGGATCCCCATCGACATTGGTACTGTTGGCGATGGGGATTCTTCGCAATCACAGATTGCTCAGAATGACAGACAGATAAACCGGAAGTTGACGAATGAAATACCGCCCTGGAGTTTCTTCCGGGGCGGTATAGTTTTATGGCAAATAGGACAGTATGATATCAGCCTGCCAGGACCTCTGCTTTGATCACACCGGGCAGAGCGCTTGCCTGCCGCAGGAATTCCTCGATGGGCAGGGTCATGTCGATGGTCTCGGCGGAGATGGTCACCAGGGCGCAGCCGTTGGAGGGAATGATGGAGTTGATGGTCTGGATATTGGCTTTATATTCTGCCAGAATGCTCAAAAGGGAGGACAGCAGGCCCTTTTCGTCCTGCAGCATGAACTGGAAGGTAATGATCCTGCCATGCATCATATTCTGAAAGGGAAGGACCGCGTCCCGGTACTTATAAAAAGCGCTGCGGCTGATACCGGTCAGCTGGGTGGCATCATTGACGGTGCTTGCCTCGCCGGTCTGCAGAAGCCGTTTTGCCTCGGCCACTTTGATGAAAACCTCGGGAAGCGCAGAGGCTTCGACAATGTAATATTTGGGCGCTTTTGCCATAAGAATCCCTCCGTAAATTCACAAGTGTCTGTCTACTACGGACAACTGTATCATATATTGATACAAAATGCAAGTCCCTTTCCGGAAAGGAGAAGGTTATGTTTGCCGATTCTGCAAAGAAAGTTTTGACCGCGCTGGCGGTTTTTGCCGGTCTTTGGCTGGGAGTGAAATATCTTTTGCCTCTGGCGCTGCCTTTTTTGCTGGGGGCGGCGCTGGCGGTGACTGCTGAGCCGTTGGTACGAAAACTTTCCACCCGGCTGCCCCGAGGTGTTGCCTCCGGTGTGGGCGTAGGGGCAACCTTGGCAGGGGTGAGCGTGCTGGGGGCACTGGCCGGGGCGTTTTTGTTCCGGGAGGCAGGGAATCTTGCCGCGGCAGTTCCCGATCTGACGGTCACCGCCCGGCAGGGGATCGATCTTTTGCAGAACTTTTTGGTGGGATTGGCGGAAAAGGCGCCGGAGGGGATACAGCCGGTATTACAGCGGTCGGTATCGGAATTCTTCAAAGACGGCACGGTCCTTTTGCAGCAGGTGACCCAGCGGCTGCCCGGAGCGGTGGGCGCTACCATCGGCTGGCTGGGCGACAGCCTTTTGGGCATCGGTACCGGTATCCTGGCGGCATTTTTGATCTCTGCCCGGCTGCCCCGGCTGCGCGCGCTGCTGAAGAAAAGTCCTGTGGCAGAGCTGTACGAAAAATATCAGCCGGCGCTGCGCCGGGTACGGGTATCTTTGGGCGGCTGGCTGAAAGCCCAGCTAAAGCTGTCCGCGGTGACCTGGGTCATTGTGACGGTGGGCTTTCTTTTGCTGCAAATCCCTTACGGACCGGCATGGGCGGCGCTGGTGGTGCTGGTGGATGCAGTGCCGATCCTGGGCACCGGCACGGTACTGGTCCCCTGGGCGGTGATCTGCATTTTAAAGAAGGAGAGCCTGCGCGCCATCGGGCTTTTGTGCACCTACGGCGCGGCGCTGATGACAAGGACCGTTTTAGAGCCCCGGCTGGTGGGGCATCATTTGGGGCTGGACCCTTTGGTGACGTTAGGGGCTTTGTATGTGGGATACCGGCTTTGGGGGATCCCGGGGCTTCTGCTGACACCGATCATCGCTTCGGCTGCAAAAAGTCTGACGGAGACAAAGGCGTGAATGTTCACTTAGCGACATGTAATTCCGGTTTTGCAGGCTGTCCTAAACAAAGATGGTCATTGCGAGGACCCTGAGCGAAGCCGAAGGGGATGTGGCAATCCCCAAAGTGTTTAGATCCGTAGGGGATTGCCACGACCAGTCTGCGGACTGGTCTCGCAATGACCATGTTGGTTATAGGTAATTGTGAAGCTGAAAATTGTAACTTTCTATTGTACATCCAAGGTATTTTTGTTATAATATAAGGAAAATGATATAATTGGATGTGTTATGCTTTGAAATACGGACTTTGGAATGTTACAGAACCCAGGATGGAGGCGGTCAATAATCTGGTAGCCGGGGGCTTTGCGCCGCTGGCGGCTATGGTGCTTGCCTCCCGGGGCATGGGGGATGCCCAGCAGGCGAAAAAATGCTTAAGCTGCGACGCGCCCCTTCCCGACCCTTTCCGCATGCGGGATATGGACCGGGCAGCCGGACGGCTTGCCCTTGCCTTGCAGAATGGAGAGAAAATCGCCGTCTTTGGCGATTACGATGTGGACGGCATCACCGCCACCTGCCTGCTGACGGATTTTATCCGCTCCATGGGCGGCGACTGCGTACCCTACATACCCGGACGGCTGGAGGAAGGCTACGGCCTGAACCCCATCGCCATCCGGCAGCTCCACGCAGAGGGCGTGAAGCTGATCGTTACGGTAGACTGCGGCATTACCGCTGTGGCGGAGGCGCAGCTGTGCAAGGAGCTTGGTATTGAACTGATCATTACCGATCACCACGAGTGCAAGGATGTTTTGCCGGAGGCGGTGGCGGTGGTCGACCCCCATCGCAGCGACTGCGCCTATCCCCACAAGGACCTGTCCGGCGTGGGCGTTGCATTCAAACTGGCAAGCGCCATTTGCGGCAGTCAGGAAGAGGTACTGGCATCTTACGCAGACATGGTCTGTTTGGGCACAGTGGCAGATGTGATGATGCTCCGGGGGGAGAACCGGGTATTTGTTGCCCGGGGCCTTGAGACATTGCGAAATACCACCCGACCGGGTCTTGCAGCGCTGATGCAGCAGGCAGGCTGCGATAAGGAGGATCTGACCGCATCCTGCGTGGGATATACCCTGGCGCCCCGGATCAATGCCGCCGGCCGCATGGGCCAGATCGACCTTGCCCTTGCGTTGTTTCTGACGGAAGATCCTCAGAAGGGTCAGGAGGCAGCAAAAGCTCTTTGCGAGCTGAACAAGCAGCGGCAAAGCGTGGAGTCCGAGATCTACAGTCAGGCGGTGGAAATGCTGCCTCAGGGGCAGACGCCGGATGCAATCGTGCTGGCAGACGAGAGCTGGCATCAGGGTGTGGTGGGCATCGTTTCCAGCCGCATCGCTGAGGAATACTGCTGTCCCACCTTCCTTATCTGCCTTGACGGCGACCACGGCAAGGCAAGCTCCCGCAGCTACGGCGGCTTTAACCTGTTTTCTGCGCTGACAGAGCTGTCACCGCTGCTGGAAAGCTACGGCGGCCATGAGCTGGCGGCAGGCTTTACCATCCACCGGGATAACATCCCGAAATTCCGGGAGGAGATCAGCCGGCTTGCCCGGAAATATTACGACGACGGAACGCCCCGGACCGTACTGGAGGCGGACTGCGTCATCCGTCCGGAGCTTTTGACGGTAGCCAATATCGAATCGCTGTCCCAGCTGGAGCCCTGCGGAAACGGCTGCCCCAAGCCCATCCTTGTGATGGAGGGACTGACGGTGGACCGGATCGTACCGGTGGGCGGCGGACGGCATCTGCGCCTGCGTTTTACCGACAGCAGAAACAGCCTGCAGGGCATCTGGTTCTCGGTGAGTCCCGAGACCGCTGCCATCTGTCAGGGAGATCTGGTGGATGTTGCCTTTATTCCCCAGGTCAACGAGTTCCGGGGTGAACGGGCGGTACAGCTGAATGTGCAGGACATCCGTCCCCACTGCAAAGCAGAGTGCTCCATGGAGACCGGCTTATACCGCGCTTTGTGCGATGATACCATCAGCGCAGACGGGGCAGAAAAACTGCAGCCGGACAGAAATGTTCTGGGGATAGTGTGGCGGTATCTTAGCTGCGCGCCGGGCGGCGTTGTCCGGGAAGACCCTGCCTGCCTGTGCCGGAAGATCGTCCGTTGGACCGGAATGCCCATGGAATTGGGAAAATTGTTAGTCTGTCTGGATGTGTTCAGCGATGTGGGTCTTGTTAAGATCCGGCGGTATCATAAATATATTATCATTGAGCCTGCTGCCGGCGCAGAAAAGGCGGACCTGACCCAAAGCCGCACCATGCAGCGTTTGGCAGCAGCGAAAGAGGAATGTCATGGAAAGTTTTGAAGCCCATTATGAATCCCTGCAGGCGACCCTGCGAAAGTACATGCCCGGTGTGGACATGGACATCGTGGAGCGCGCCATTGCCTATGCGCAGGATAAGCATAAAGAACAAAAGAGAAAAGATGGCTCGCCCTATATTATTCACCCTCTGGCTGTTGCGGAGATCGTGGCAGAGATGGGACTGGATACAGATGCGGTGCTGGGCGCGCTGCTTCACGATTGTATCGAGGATACGGACGCGTCCTTCGACGATATTGCTAAGCAGTTCGGCAGTGTCACTGCTGAGCTGGTGGAGGGCGTTACCAAGCTGACCCGTGCCAATTTCTCCTCCTCCGAGGAACAGCAGATGGAGAATCTGCGGAAAATGTTCATGGCTATGTCCAAGGACATCCGGGTGGTGCTTATTAAGATCGCCGACCGGCTGCACAATATGCGCACCATGCAGTATCAGACCCCGGCAAAGCAGATCAGCAAGTGCCGGGAGACCATGGATATCTATGCGCCTTTGGCACACCGCCTTGGTATGCAGAAGATGAAGTGGGAGCTGGAAGATATCGCGCTGCGGTATCTGGATCCTGCCGGTTATGAGGATATCATGGCCTATCTGAAAGCCCACAAAGAGCAGGACGAGGCCTTTATGAACACCATTCAGGAGCGGATCACAGACCGCCTCTCCGATATGGGCATCCGCAGCAAGACCTACGGGCGGATCAAGCATGTATATTCCATTTACCGGAAAATGCAGCAGCAGGGAAAATCCCTGGAGGAGCTGTACGATATTTACGCCTTCCGGGTGGTAGTGGACACCATTCCCGATTGCTACAATGTGTTAGGTCATATCCATGACCTTTTCAATCTGGTGCCCGGTCGGTTTAAGGACTATATCTCTACCCCCAAGCCCAATATGTATCAGAGTCTGCACACCACGGTCATCGGCCGGCAGGGTATTCCCTTTGAGGTGCAGATCCGTACCTGGGAGATGCATGAAACGGCGGAGTACGGCATTGCCGCCCACTGGAAGTACAAGCAGGGGGCAGGAAACGGCGACGAGAAGGACTTTGAATGGGTCCGCCGTCTGCTGGAAAGTCAACAGGACACCGACGCGGAAGATTATGTTAACTCCCTGAAGATCGACATGTTCGACGATGAGGTGTTCGTCTTTACCCCCAAGGGAAAGATCGTATCTTTGCCTGCAGGCTCGACGCCCATTGACTTTGCCTATGCCATTCACTCCGGTGTGGGTAACTCTTTGGTGGGCGCCAAGATCAACAACCGGATCGTCAACATCGACACGGTGGTGGAAAACGGCGACATCGTGGAGATCATCACCTCCAAGACCGCCAAGGGCCCCAGCCGTGACTGGCTGAATATCTGTAAATCCAATCAGGCCCGTACCAAGATCAAGCAGTGGTTCAAGAAGGAAAAGCGCGAAGAGAATATCGTTCACGGCAAGGCAAGCTTTGAAGCGGAAATGAAGCGGCTTTTGCTGCCGCTGCCCGGTAGTATGGAGGAAGAGCTTCAGAAGAGCCTTCTGAAAAAGCTTTCCTTTGACAACTGGGACGATATGTACGCTGCCATCGGTTACGGCGGCCTGACTGCGGTGAAGGCCGTGGGCAAGATCCGCGACGATATCCACAAGGCGGTGAAAGCGGACAAGGCAAGTCAGAATCCCCTGCGCACCACCCCGGACAGCGAGGCTGCCAAGCGGAATCGCCATGCGGTCAACGGTGTCATCGTGGAAGATATCGATTCGTGCATGATCAAATTCAGTAAGTGCTGTACTCCCGTGCCCGGCGATGCCATCGTGGGCTTTATTACCAAGGGTTTCGGCGTATCCATCCACCGGGTGGATTGCCCCAACACTGCCGGCATCACCGATCCCCAGCAATCTGCCCGGTGGGTCCGGGTCCGGTGGGACAATGTGGAAGAGCAGCCCTTTGAAACCACCCTTGAGCTGGACTGCATTACCCGTGACGGCCTTCTTTTGGATGTTGCCATGGCAATGACCACTGCCCGCATCCGGGTCAAAGAGCTCTTCGGCAAGGATATGCCCGGCGGTCACAGCGTATTTACTGTACGCTTCGAGGTCAAGAATGTGGCGGAGCTGGAGTCCGTTCGCAATAAGCTTCTGAATATTCGCGATGTGCTGGGCTCACGCCGCGGACAGAACTGATAGTAATTGACAATGGACAATTGACAATGGACAATGATTGCCTGTTAATTGTTTGCAACAGTGGAGAAATGATATGCGTGCTGTTTTGACAAGAGTCAAGTCCGCGTCGGTGGCCATCGACGGGGAAATCGTTGGGCGAATCGGGCAGGGGTTTCTGATCCTTTTGGGCGTCGGTCCGCAGGACGATGAAAAGACCTGCCGGTATCTGGCGGAGAAGGCGTTGGGTCTGCGTGTTTTTGAAGATGAAAACGAAAAAATGAATCTGAGCCTTTCGGATGTGGGCGGTCAGGTGCTGGTAGTCAGCCAGTTTACTCTTTACGGCAACTGCCGCAAGGGCCGCCGCCCCAGCTTTGCAGAGGCCGCTGACCCGGAGAAGGGAAACCGGCTCTACGAGCAGTTTTTGAAAGATTGCGAGGACTTGGGCTTTGTGCCCCAGCACGGACGCTTTGGGGCGGACATGCAGGTGGAGTCTGTCAATGACGGTCCGGTGACGCTGATCTTAGATACGCAGCAATTATTGGAAACACCCAGAAGAAGTTAAATGTAGGGGACGACCCCCGGGTGTCCCGTAGTTACGGTAACGATTTTTAGCGGGGCGTCGAGGCGCCGCCCCCTACAAAGGGTATTAAAGAAGAGGAATACTTATGGAAATCAAGACGCTGCAGCTGGGGCTGTATCAGACAAACTGTTATATCATCTGGGGCGAGGGCGCGGACAGCTGCGCCATTATCGACCCGGGCTTTGAGCCGGAACGGGTGCTGGAGCAGGCGCGCCACTGGGGGAAAACTGTGGAGGCGATCCTGCTGACCCACGGACACTTTGACCATGTGGGCGGTGTGAAGCACATTACCAAAGAGACTGGCTGCCGGGTGTTTATCTGCAAGGAGGACCTGGCCTTAAATCCCAGACTCACCGACGGCGTGATCTACTATACGGACACTTACAAAGAGGGGGATACCCTCAATTTGGCAGGCCTTTCTTTGCAGGTGATCCAGACCCCCGGTCATACACCGGGCTGCGTGTGCCTTATCTGTGAGGATGCCATGTTCTGCGGCGATACGCTCTTTGCCGGCACTTGCGGCAGGACCGATCTGCCCGGCGGCGATGTGGCGACCATGCGCAAGTCCCTTGCCCGGCTGAAGGCGCTGCCGGACAATTACCGGGTGCTGCCCGGTCACGGCGAGGAATCCACTTTGGACGAGGAACGGGTGTACAACCCCTATATGCAGGGACTATGATGGAACTGATTTTAAAAGGTCACCAGGACCTTTACGCGGTAGAGCAGCTTTGCATGTCGCTGTTCGGGAAAGATGCCCGGGGACAGGTGGTCTCTCAGCTCCACGGAGGTAAGGTCTATCTCTCGGCGGTGACCACCGTTACCATTGGCGGCAAGACCAGCCGGGCTGTCCGGCGGCTGAAGGCGGACTTAGAAACGGTACGGCTGCGCAGACGCGCTTTGCAGCAGAGCTTGTATCTGGCGGCAAAGGAGCACTTGTCCGACCTGCCCCCCTGGGGTGCGCTGGCAGGCGTAAGACCTACCAAGATCACCACGAAGCATCTTTTAGAGGGCGGCACGGTCCGTTCTGCAGATCGGCTGCTGAAGGATGTGTATTTTGTCACCCGGGAGCGGCGGCAGCTGGCGGTGGATTGTTCCCAATCTACAGTACGGGCGTACGGGCTGATGGACGGCAGTGATGTTTCCCTCTATGTGGGCATTCCTTTTTGCCCCACCCGATGCGCCTACTGCAGCTTTGTCAGCCGCAGTATCGGCAAGCGGACAGAGCTGTTGGAGCCTTATTTGCAAGCCCTTTACCGGGAACTGGAGGTCACCGGCAAGCTATTAAAGCAGTCCGGAAAACGGGTGCGCTCGGTCTACATTGGCGGCGGTACGCCTACCACTTTGTCAGCTGTACAGATGGCGGCGCTCATGGACGCTGTGAAGCAGGCAGTGGATCTAAGCGGCTGTCTTGAATTTACGGTGGAGGGCGGAAGGCCGGATACTTTGGACGCAGAAAAGCTCCGCCTGATCCGGGAGCACGGCGCGGACCGGATGAGCATCAACCCCCAGACTATGGAAGATCCGGTGCTGCGCGCCTGCGGCAGACCCCACACCGCCCGGGATGTACTGCGCAGCTATGAGCAGGCGGTGGCGGCAGGTTTTGAAGATATCAACATGGACCTGATCGCAGGGTTGCCCGGGGATTCTTTTGAGGGCTTCTGCCGGTCTTTAGATACGGTGGCGGCGCTTAACCCCTCCAACATCACCGTACATACCCTCGCCCTGAAAAAGGGCGCGGATCTGTTTGAGCAGAAAGTGGACCTGCCGGATACGGAGGCGGTGACCCGGATGGTGGCATACGCAAACACCACCTTGCGGAAGTTAGGTTACAAGCCCTATTATCTGTACCGGCAGAAATATATGTCCGGCAGTTTTGAAAATGTTGGCTGGAGTCGGGATAATCGGGACTGCTTGTATAATATCTATATGATGGAGGAACTGCATACCATTATTTCGGTGGGCGGTGGCGGTATGAACAAGGTGAATCTGCCCGACGGCTCGCTGCAGCGGTTCCACAATCCCAAATTCCCGGAGGAGTATATCCGGCAGATCGAAGATGTACTCCGGCAGAAAGAGGAATTGTTTGGGCTCATGTGAGTTGACAGTGGAGTAGACAGTTATTTGTCATTCTGAGCAATCCTTGATTGCGAAGAATCCCCTTCGACGAAGGGGGGATCCTTCGGCGCGCTTCGCTTGCTCAGGATGACAGAAAAATTCTCAATTCTCAATTCTCAATTCGGAGAGCGGATTGCCACGCCGGCAAAGCCGGCTCGCAATGACATATAAGGAGAGGATGTCTTTTATGGATACCTTGATTTCAAATGTGACCGTGGTGACCATGGACGAAAAAGCGCAGGTGCTCTTTGGGGCGCATCTGGGGGTCACTGACGGAAAAATTACATATATCGGCAAGGAAGCGCCGGAGGAAAAGCCCGGTACCATCATTGACGGTACGGGCATGGTTGCCATGCCGGGTCTTGTGAACTGCCATACCCATCTGGCTACCACGGTGCTGCGCACCTTTGCAGATGATGCATCCCGGGCAGAAGCGCTGGAGCAGCAGCTTTACCGGCAGGACAAACTGGACGCGCGCAGCGCAAAGGCGGCGGCGCTTCTGGGCATTGCCGAATGTTTGCGCTTTGGCATTACCTCTGTGTCGGATCTTTACTATTACCCCGAGGCCACCGCCCAGGCGGTGGCAGAGTCCGGCATCAAGGCAAACCTTGCCCTGTCTTCCTATCGGTTTGAAGATGAGAACGAGGACTTTGATTTTGAGGAAGATCCCCAGTGCCGGGAGCTTTGCCGTTTAACGGACAAGTGGCATGGGTATGATGATGGCAGGATCTGCATTGACGCAGGTATGTATGCCGAGTATACCGGAAACTACAAGCTGTGGGAGGGCCTTGCGGCTTTTGCCGCGGAAAAGGGTCTGGGGATGCAGCTGCATCTGGCGGAGACGCAGCAGGAATCAGAGTCCTGCCTTGACCGGACGGGTCTTTATCCTGCGGAGCTTCTTAACGCTCACCGGCTGTTCTGCGTACCTGCCACCGCTGCCGGCTGCGCGGCACTTTCCAAAGAAGAACGGGATCTGCTTGGCAAAAAGAAGGCAACGGCGGTGACAACGCCCATTGCCAATGCAAAGGCCGGTCTTCCCTCTGTAGCCATAGCGGATTGCGTGAAATCCGGCATGAATGTGGCGCTGGGCACCGGCGGCGCTTCTGAGTGCGGCAATCTGGATCTGTTTGAAGTGATGCGCGCTGCGGCTTTGCAGGCCCGGGTGACCGGCGGCGATGCCGATGCCATGCCTGCGGCGGCGGTGCTGATGATGGCAACCGCCTGCGGCGCAAGAGCCCAAAGAAGAGAAAAAGAGTGCGGTATGCTCAAACCCGGTATGGACGCGGATATCGTACTGGTGGATTTCTCCGCCCCCCATCTGATGCCCTGCCACGATGTGATGAACGCTTTGGTATTTTGCGCCAAGGGCGGCGATGTTGCCATGACCATGGTCCGGGGCAAGATCCTGTATCAAAACGGCAGCTTCCCCACCATTGACTTAAACGCTGTGGTGCAGGAGCTGATGACCTATGCCATCCCCAGGCTGATGGAAAACGAGAAGGATAAGGAGTAAGCTATGTCTGAATCCACGAAAAAACAGACCTTCCTCCACGGCGCGGCGCTGCTGGCGCTGGCTACCGCTGTGGTCAAGGTCATCGGCGCGTTCTATAAGATACCGCTGAAAATGATCATCGGCGATCAGGGCTACGGCTATTTTGTCACCGCTTACGATGTGTATTCGGTGCTGCTATTGGTTTTTATTGTAGGTCTGCCGGTGGCTATGAGCCGGATGATCAGTCAGGCAAGCGCCCTTGGTAACAGCAATCAGGTCCGCAGGATCTATAAGACCGCCCGGGGGATCTTTTTGGCGCTGGGTGTGGTCAGCAGCCTCTTTATGGTACTGGGAAGCCGCTGGCTTGCCAATGAAGTGCTGATGCAGCCGAAAGCTGCTCCTGCCATTGCCTGCCTGGGTCCCTGCGCCCTGTTTATGGGTATCATTTCCACCTTCCGGGGCTTTTTCCAAGGTCACGGCAATATGCGTCCCACCTCGTCAAGCCAGGTGCTGGAGGCTGCCTGCAAGCTGCTGGTGGGCTTAGGCCTTGCGTATGTGGTGATGATGCGATACAGTGATGTATCGTTAGCTGCCGGCGGCGCGATTCTGGGCGTGACGGTCAGCTGCGTGGTCAGCGCGGTGTTCCTTGCCGCAAAATTCCTGCCGGCATACCGGGAAATGGGGCTGTCCGCAGATGTACCCGTTTCCTACGGAAACACTGCCAAGAGCCTCTTGGTCATTGCGGTGCCTATCACCATCGGCTCTGCCGGTCTGCAGCTATTAACAGTGCTGGAACAGAAGCTTTACATGAGTCAGCTGCTGACGGCCAACGGGCTTTCTCAGGATGTGGCGGATACCATGAAGGGTATCTACTCCATGACCATGACCATTTACAATATGCCCTGCGCCTTTATCGTGCCCATCGCCATCAGCGTGATCCCGGCGATCACCTCCCACCTGACCCTGCAGAATAACCGGGGCGTCCGGGAAACGGAGGAGTCTGCAGCCCGGATCGCAGGCCTCATCAGCCTGCCCTGCTCTGTAGGTCTTTTT
>JAZSOR010000062.1:0-35515 GCA_045537035.1 Faecousia sp.
GTTTTGGGAAAACAGCAGAAAAAGTTGGAAAACCCGAGGGTTTGGTTACAAACCCCCGGGTTTTTATTGCGTTTCGTTTTTCCGGGGAGGGAGGAAAGACGGGACGCTTTTTTGTTTTTACCGGGGTATGATAGATGCGAAAGGACGGTGAGGGCATGGAAAAGGACATCCTGTGGCAGCTGCGCGCCATTGCTATGGCGGATGTGACCGGCGCTATGGAGATCGTGGACGGTCAGCTGAATATTCGCGCTACTGGGGATATGCCCCCGGAAATTCGGGCGGCGGTGGCAGGCATCGAAAAAAGCACCGGCGGCCTGAAACTGAAATTTTACGACAAGCTCAAAGCGTTGGAGCTGCTGGGCAAGCACCTGGGGCTGTTTGAAGCCCGTGGGGCAGGCCGCGACAGCGACAACGACCTTTTAAAGACCATTCGCGACAGTACCAGGGAGGTGATCGCCACCGATGACATACCGGAGCTTCAGCAAGCGGCAGCTGCTGGCCATGACATGGTGGAATCAGCCGAGCCTTTGTGACCGGGACGGCATCATCTGCGACGGGGCGGTGCGCTCCGGCAAGACGCTGGCGCTGTGCTGCGGCTTTTTTCTGTGGAGCATGACCTGCTTTGATAAAAGCGTATTCGCTGTGTGCGGCAAGACCGTCAGCTCTCTGCGCAGGAACATTATTTTGCAGCTGCCCCAGTGGCTGGGCGGACTGTTAACCGTTACGGAGCATCGGCAGGAAAATAAGCTCACGGTGCGCATGGGCGGTCGCGTCAACACCTATTACCTCTTCGGCGGTCAGGACGAGGGTTCGTATATGCTCATTCAGGGCATGACCCTTGCAGGGGTACTCCTTGACGAGGCGGTGCTGATGCCCAGGTCTTTTGTGGAGCAGGCGGCGGCGCGGTGCTCTGTGCCCGGGTCAAGGCTGTGGTTTTCCTGCAATCCCGGAGGGCAGGAGCACTGGTTTTTCCGGGAGTGGATCTGCAAGGCAGGAGAGAAAAATATGCTCTATCTCCACTTTACCATGGACGATAATCCGGGGCTTTCTGCGGACATTCGCGCCCGGTATCACCGGCTGTACACCGGCATTTTTTATGAGCGGTATGTGCTGGGCAGGTGGTGCAAGGCCGAGGGGCTGGTGTACGATTTTGACCCCGAACGGCATGTGGGGCAGGTTGCGCCCAAGCCCGGGGGCAGGTGGTACATATCCGTGGACTACGGCACGCGGAATCCCTTTTCTGCCGGGCTGTGGTATGTGACGAATCAGTGCAAAATGCTAAATAGCTGTCATTCTGACACGGAGCGAAGCGGAGGGGAAGAATCCCCTGGAGCGAGGGGGATCCTTCGTCACTGCGTTCCTCAGGATGACAGTGTGGGGGGTAAGGTGGCGATTCGAGTGGCGGAGTTTTATTACGACGGGCGGCAGAAGGGGCGGATGATGACTGACGAGGAGTATCACGATGCGTTGGAAGCCCTGGCAGGAGACAGACCTGTGGAGTTTGTGGTCATCGACCCGTCGGCGGCAAGTTTTATCGCCCTTTTGCGCAAGCGCAGGCGGTTTCGGGTGCGAAGAGCCAACAATGCGGTCCTGCCGGGCATCCGGCTGGTGGGCTCTTTACTGCAGCAGGGACGGCTGCTGTTTGACCCCTCCTGCGCCGACACCATTCGGGAGTTCTCCCTCTATTGCTGGGAGGAGGACCACAGCCGGGACGCGCCCCGGAAAGAAAACGATCACGCCATGGACGATATCCGGTATTTTGCCATGACGGTGATGAAATAGAATGGAGAATGTGTCTGCCTTGTCATCCTGAGCGACCGGAGGGAGTCGAAGGATCTATCCGGGTGGAAGATCGTAACCGGAAAGATCCCTCGGCTATGCTCGGGATGACAGCGTAGGAGAAAGGACGATGGGGATTCTTCGCAATCGTAGATTGCTCAGAATGACATATAATTCTCAATTCTTAATTCTCAATTCTCAATTAGATTGTGGGAGGTTTTTATGGATATCTCAAATTGTCAGCAGGCCTTTGGGGCAGGTGACATGACCAGCGCCGCCATGCAGGCGGCCATCAAGGACTGGTTTACCCTTTACTACCGGGACACGGTGGTGGGGGAGGAGGACCCTTGCCAGCGGATCGCCTACACGGTGGTCAGCAAGCTGGTGCGGACGGTGTTCTCTGAGTACGCAGTCAGCGCCCGGGATCCGGTTGCTGCAGGCATTTTAGCGGCGCTGGGTGAGCAGAAAGAGACGGCGGTGCAGCTGGCGCTGGTGGGCGGCGAATGTTACTTAAAGCCCTGGATCGACGGACAAGGTTTTCGCTTTACCCTCATTCCCAGAGATCACATCCTCATCTTCGGAAGAGACCCCGGCGGTATGCCCACAGATGTGGGCACCATGGAAAGAAGCGTCATGGGAAACAGCTACTTTACCCTTTTGGAGCGGCGCAGCGTCGACGAAAAGGGGTTTCTGACCATTGAGAACAAGCTTTTTAAGTCTCAGGATCCTGCCCTTTTGGGCAAGCAGGTGGCGCTGGGCGCTCACCCGTTATACAAAGCGCTGCCCGACCGGTACACCTACGCTGTACCCATTGGGTCTGTGGGTCTTGTGCGGCTGCGCACCCCTATGCTCAACTGCGTGGACGGCTCTTTAGAGGGGGTCAGCGTGTACGCCGCGGCGGCAGGGCTCATCCGCGCCATCGACAAAAACGAATATCAGCTCTCCGGAGAATTCCAGCGTGGGCAGAGCAGGATCTTTGCCTCTTCGGATCTGTTACGGGACGGAAAGCTGGAAAGTCATCTGTTCGTAGGCCTGGATGAAGACCCGGAACGGATACCGCTGACGGTCTTTTCGCCCCAGCTACGGGAGCAGTCCTTCCTTGCCCGGAAGCAGGAGTATCTGCGCAATGTGGAGTCGCTCATCGGGCTCAAACGGGGCATGCTCTCCGATGCCAACCAGGATCAGCGCACCGCCACCGAGATCGCAGCCAGCGAGGCGGAGCACAATCTGACGGTGATGGATTTTCAGGCTATGTGGGAAAAGGCGCTCCGGGCGGCGCTCAAGCTGTGCGCGATCTTAGGCAGCATTTACAAAGTGTTTTCCAGGATTGATACGGACTTTTCTGTGGACTGGGGCAACGGCATTCTCTACGACGAGGACAAGCTGTGGGGCGACTACAAGGACATGGTCGCCCGGGGGCTGCTGCGGCCGGAGATCGCCCTGGGCTGGCGGTTCGGCATGAAGACCGAGACGGAAGAGGACCTGAAAGCCATTCGGGAGAAGTACATGGGAGCGTAAAGCCTTCTCCCTCTGGGAGAAGGTGGCCGAGCGTTAGCGAGGTCGGATGTGGGGGAGGATAGAACTCCTCATCAGTCAAAAATCAGAGATTTTTGCCAGCTTCCCCCCAGGGGGAAGCCTGGGAAGGGGGGTGAGAGGATGGAACGGGAATTTTTGGAAAATCTGCGTGTGGGAGAGCAGGCGTTATCCGATGAGGTAATGGACGCGATCTTACAGCAGCACGAGAAGGAGCTTTCCTCGCTGCGGCTGCACTCCGCGGTGGAGACAGCGATCTCCAAGGCAGGGGGCAGGAATCTAAAAGCGATCACTGCCCTTTTGGACATGGACACGATCAGCGGCGCTGAGGATGTAGCAGGTGAGCTGGAGAAAGCCATCGGTCAGCTGAAAAAGGACAGCGGCTATTTGTTTGAAGAGACGACGCCGCCCCCTTACGCGGCGCTGGCAGGGGCTGCCCAGCCCAGATCGCCCCAAACGCCGAAAACCTTGGCAGGGGCATTACGGGAACGAATGAGGAAATAAATGGACAATTGACAATGGACAATGGACAATGACCCTCATCCGTCACCTTCGGTGACACCTTCTCCCGGAGGGAGAAGGCTTGGGGTTTGTAAATTATCAATTATCAATTGTCAATTTAAATAATGAAAGGAAGTATTTATTATGGCAATTACACTTATGGAAGCAAAAGTCGGCATGGCCGACAAGGTGGCAGAGCAGGTGGTGGATATGTTCCGCCGCAACTCTCAGCTTTTGGACAAGATGACCTTCGACAATGTCATCTCTCCCGGCACCGGCGGCAGCACCCTGACCTACGGTTACATTCAGCTCAAGAGCCCTGCCACTGCGGCAGTGCGTACCGTGGGCGGCGAGTACACCCCCGGCGAGGCAAAGCGTGAGAAGAAGACCACCGGCGCGGTGATCATGGGCGGCTCTTTCCAGGTGGACCGTGTGCTGCAGAACACCGCCGGTGCAGCCGACGAGCTGGCGTTCCAGGCAGAGCAGAAGATCAAGGCCACCGCCAACTTCTTCCACAACATGGCGATCAACGGCGACAGTGACAACGGCGGCTTTGACGGTCTTAAAAAGCTGCTGACCGGCTCTGCCAACGAGCTTGTCAGCGAAGTGAGCCTGCAGACCTCCGCGGAGCTGGACGAGAACTACAACGCATTCTTAGATGAAATGGATGCATTCCTGGCGACTCTGGACGGTAGCGCGGATATGCTGCTGATGAACACCAGAATGCTCACCAAGCTGCGCTCCATCGCCCGTCGCGCCGGCTACTACGAGCGCTCCACCGATGACTTCGGCGCAGTGGTGGAGACCTATGCCGGCATTCCCATGGTGGACATGGGCAAGTTCTACGACGGCGAAAATACCGTGGATGTTATTCCCACCGAGGGCGGCAAGACTGCCATCTACGCGGTGTGTCTGGGTCTTGACGGCTTCCACGGCATCTCCCCCATGGGTACCGGTGTCATCCACTCCTACCTTCCCGACATGGACGCCCCCGGCGCAGTCAAGACCGGCGAGGTGGAGCTGGTGGCAGGCGTTGCTCTGAAGAATACCCTGAAGGCTGCGGTCCTGAAGGATATCGCCATCGGTCAGTGATCCGGAGGGGCTGCCTGTGGTGACATACGAATTTTATAAGGATACTTACCTGGGCAGCGCCCTGAGCGAAACCGCATTCCGGCAGGCAGCCGCCCGGGCAGAACACTGGCTTTCCATGCTGGAGCGGCGCTGCTATGTGTCCGCATCCGGTCCGGACAGCCGCGCTCTGGCGGTGTGCGCGTTGGCGGAGGTCATGGACCGCGCCCGGGATCGGGAGCAGGTGAAAAGCGCCTCCATCGGCGGCGTCAGCGTCAGCTTTGCAGATGACAGCCACAAAAAGCTGCAGCAGCGGCTTTTGCAGGCGGCAGGCGTGTACTTAGATATCTGCCGGGGGGTGGGCTGAATGGGTATGTTTCCCTATCCCATGTGCCGTCAGACGGTCACCGTCTATCACAAAGAAGGTGACACGGTGGTTCGTCGGGTGGTACATGGGTGCTACTACCACTTTGAAGACAACCTGCGCGAAGACGAAAACGGCCTGCGGCTTGTCCGCAAGTTCCTGCTGATCCAGCCGGGAGCGGAGCCCCTTTTTCCCGGCGACCGGATCGTCGAGGGCATCGGCCCTCAGGTGACGGCGGCTCAGTGGTACAGCTTTGTGCCGCCTGCCGTACCGGGGCTATCGGAGGCGGCTTACGCCGCCCCCTGGCACTGGGAGGGGCAGATCCAGCATTTCGAAGCTGGCAGGAAATAATGCACGATTATTTCCCCCTGTAGGGGCCGACGCCCTCGGCGGCCCGATCGAAATGCATTGCAGTAACGGCGGGGCGTCGAGGCGCCGCCCCCTACAGGTTTTGGGTTTACAAGGAGCATTTATGGAACATTTAGAACAGTTGAAGGCTTGGCTGATGGGGTTTCCTCTGTGGGGCGAAACGCCGCCCGGCGTGGATATCACCGGCGCGCAGCCCGGGGATTGCGCGTTGTTTCCCGTGGGGCTGGAGGTGCTCTCCACCCGGGAAGATGTGCTGGGAAACACCACAGCCTCTTTGCGGCAGAGTTTTCTTTTGCGCCGCACCGCGGCCCGGGGGGAAGATGCCGCCGTGTGGCTGATGGCATTTACCCGCTGGGCAAATGAAAATGCCGAAACCGCACCCAAATTGGGTCTGCGGCAGCGGCTGTGGGCGCAAAAGGGCCGCCTGATCGTACCGGCACAGACCGGTTTGGGAACTTATGAGGTCAGACTGACCATGGAATATGAAAAGGAGAAGGATTATGGCTAAGATCGAACGCAAATATCTGGCACATTTTATCAATACCGCCCCTCTGGGCGAACAGGAGGCTGTTTACGAGCAGCTGGGTAAGGACTTAGAGGAGTTTTCCCCGGAGCTGAGCGCTCAGGTGGAGACCAAGAAGAACATTCTGGGTCAGACCAGCGTCATCGTCTCCGGCTACGAAAAGACCGGCGCTGTTGAGCCTTATTACGCCGAGACCGGCAGCGGCTTGTTTACCCGTCTGCAGGACATCATCGACGAGGGCCGCACTCTGGAGGATGTGAAGACCGATGTGGTGGAGGTCAAGCTGTGGGAGCAGGACGAAAACGGCAAGTACCCTGCCATCCGTGAGGAGGCTTACATCGCCGTCACCTCTTACGGCGGCGACACCACCGGCTATCAGATCCCCTTTACCCTGCATTTTACCGGCAATAAAGTCAAGGGCACATTTGATGTTGCCGCTAAGACCTTTACCGAGGAGTAATTGAAAATCGTAGGGGCCGACGCCCTCGGCGGCCCGATCGAAATGCATTGCAGTAACGGGGGGGGGTCGAGGCGCCGCCCCCTACAGGATATAACGATAGGGAGAATAATTATGAAACACATTGAACTGGATACCGGCGTTGAGGAATTTTCCTTTGCCGGGGGCGGGGTGCTGCGGTTCAATCCCTGCGACCCCAACCTGTATGCCCGTTTTCTCGAAATGGAAGACAAGATGCAGGAAATTGAGGATGAACTGAACCGGGCAGACCGTGACGGCTCGACTCCGGAGGTGGTGATCCGGCTGTCCCGTGAGGCGGACCGGAAGGCTAAGGAGCTACTGAACCGGGTGTTCGGCGGCGAGAACGATTTTGATAAAATTCTGGGCGGCGTGAGCCTGCTGGCTGTCACCGGAAACGGCCAGCGTGTGGTGAGCAATCTGATGGCGGTGCTGGAAACGATCCTCACCGAGGGCGCTGCCCGGTTCGCAACCACCAAGGCAGATGCCATCCGCGCAGTCCGATGAGCAGCCGCTACCGTCTGCCCACGGAGGCAAGTTTCGGCGGCAGGGTCTATACCCTGCACGCCGATTTCCGGAACATTTTGGATATATTCTCCTGCCTTGACGATCCGGATCTGCCGGAAATGATCCGGTGGCTGACGGCGCTTTCTCTGTTCTATGCGCCGGAGGTAGCGCCTTGCCATCGGCAGCAGGCAATGGAATATTTAGCCTGGTTTCTGCGGGGCGGTGAGGAGGAGAGCGCCCCCGGTCCGAAGCTTTTAGATTGGCAGCAGGACGCGGACGCTATCATCGCCGGGGTCAACAAGACCGCTTCCTGCGAGGTGCGCGCCGCGCCCTTTGTCCACTGGTGGACCTTTCTAAGCTGGTTTCACGCTATGGAGGGCGGTCAGCTAAGTACGATCGTTTCCATTCGGGACAAGCTTGCCCGGGGTAAGAAGTTAGAGGACTGGGAAAAGGATTTCTACCGGCGCAACAAGCAAAAGGTAGACCTGAAAAAGCGCTACTCGGCAGAGGAACGGGCGCAGCAGGAGAAGCTGAAGAAAATGCTTATGTAGGGGCCGACGCCCTCGGCGGCCCGTAAACAGATAACGGCGGGGCGTCGAGGGCGCCGCCCCCTACAGATATGCGTTTACGAAAGTGAGTTGAGAACATGAACGAAAAATGGGACATCGGGCTGGAGGACGCCAGGGAGGAGATCGTTGACCTTTCCAAGGAGCTTTTGGTTTTGCGCCTTGCCTTTGGCAAGTTGAAAGCCACCATCGCCGATGCCTTTGCGCCCGTTACCGCGGTGGTGGTGGAGGGTCTGCAAAAGGCGGTATTCTGGGCCATCCGGCTGGTGAAAAGCGTGGGGCAGGTGATCGCCGCGCTGTTCGGGGTGAAAGTCACCCAGGACAAGGTGACCCAAAGCATAGCCAAGGCAGGCAAGGCGGTGAAAAGAAGCGTTGCCGGCTTTGACCAGCTGGAACGGCTGAGCGGAAGCGGCGCGGCAGACAGCTATACGCTCACCGTCGCTGCGGCGGAAGATCCGGAGCTTCCTGCAAACCTTGCCGCCATTGTAGAGCGAATCCGGGCGCTGTTAGAGCCCTTGCGAAATATAGATTTTCTGCCCCTTCGGTGGAATCTTGCCCGGCTGGGCGAGGAATTTGAGACAACAAAGCAGCTGATCGGCGGCGCGGTGGAGTGGCTGTGGTTTACGCTCTTTGCCCCCTTGGCCACATGGGTGACCGAGAATTTGGCGCCGGTGTTTTTGAAGGTGCTCGGTGGGGCGCTGGAGGCGGTCAACGCTGCCCTCAAGTCGGTGGGAGAAGGCTTTTCGGCGCTGTGGCAGGCGATGGAGCCGGTGGTCTCTTTCGTGGGACAGACGGTGCTTACGGTGTTCGATCAGCTGCGCCGGCTGTTTGGAAATCTCGCCGCCACCTTTGCGGAAAAAGGCGAGAAGATCACCGGTATCTTCCATAATATCTCTCAGGTGATCACGGCGCTGTGGCAGGCAGTGTCACCGGTGCTGACACAGCTTCGCACCGGCTGGGCGCTGACCTTTGAGGCCATGGGCAGGACCGTCTCCCAGATCGTGGGCTTTATCATTGACGCGCTGCACGGTCTGACGGAATTTTTGGCAGGGGTATTTACGCTTAACTGGGATCGGGCATGGGGTGGCATCAAGGAAATGCTGCGCGGCTGCATCAACGGCATCGTCGGCTTTCTGAATATACTGCTGCAGGGTCTGACCGCCGCGGTCAACGGCATTGTGAAGGTGGTCAACAAGCTCAGCTTCACCGCCCCGGACTGGGTGCCGGGCATCGGCGGCAAAAGCTTCGGCTTCAACCTGAAGACCCTCACCGCGCCCCAGATCCCCTATCTTGCCCGTGGCGCGGTGCTGCCGGCAAACAAGCCCTTTCTTGCCATGGTGGGCGATCAGCGCCATGGCACCAACATCGAAGCGCCCCTTTCGACCATTGAAGAGGCGGTGGCGGTGGTTCTCAGTGAGCAGCTTGGCGCCCTGATGGCAGGCTTCGAAGCCACGGTAGGCGAGCTCCGCAGCCTCCACGACACCGTCAGCAATATCGAGGTGGGGGATGCCGTTATCGGCAAGGCCGCCCAAAGGTATCAGCGGAAAATGGCGGTGGTCAACGGCAGACCCTATTAGGAATGCTAAATGATAAATGCAAAATGCTAAATGATTGGAATCAATCAGTTCTCTGTCATTGCGAAGCGGCTGTGCCGCTGTGGCAATCCCCTTCGTGATTGTGACACCGCTGGACGACGGGGATTCTTCCCCTGCTTTGCAGGCTCAGAATGACATGATTTTGCATTAGCATTCAAAGAAACGGAGGTTTTTATGGTACTTACCGAACTTTATCAAATGAACGGCAAGCCGCTTCTTGCCCCGGATGCCGGGGTGGAGATGAGCTTTTCCGACTTGGACGACGATCAGTCCGGCCGGGATGAGTCAGGCTTTATGCATCGCATCGTTGCCCGGCACAAGGTGGGCGTGTGGAATTTTTGTTACAGCCACTTGACCGAGGGCGAGTATGCCTATCTTCTGTCCATTTTGCCCCAGACGGGCAGCTTCACCTTTACCTACCCCATGCCCGGCGACAGCGGCCGCAGCGTGGATACCCAGGCGTATCTTTCTAATTACGGCATCGTCTGGCACAATGCTAGAACCGGCGATTACCGGAATCTGAAATTCAGCATTATCGAATGCTAGGAGACCCTGCCGCAAGAAAGCCAAAGGCCCCCTTGTCAAAGGGGGCTGGCAAAAATCTCTGATTTTTGACTGGGGGATTGTCTCAATGCTGAAAGGCTTTTTACAATCCCTCCGTCACGGCTTTGCCGTGCCACCTCCCTTTCACAAGGGAGGCTTTGGGAGAGCGGATAGGTCGCTCCGACAAGCATCCTTCCTCTTATGTACCTTGAAAAGTGAATATACCGGTGTAAGTGCGAATCTGCCCTTGCAAACCAATGGACTGACCAGTATAATGGTGTCAAAGGAGCGTGAAGCCAATGATCTGTTCATACTGCGACAGCCGGGTCAGTCCGGTGCCGGATAATGGAGTGTGTCCCCATTGCGGCGGTGTTTTGGACAAACCGAAATTTCCTGATCCGCCCATTGGGAAATATAAGGATGCAGCAGGATATATAGAAATAGGCGAAAAGAGCGTCACCTTTTGCCGCAAACATTTTTTTAAAGCCCACAAGAAGACAGTTCCTTATAGTGAGATTTATGCAGTTGCCTATCAGCCCGGAAAACCCTTTGACTCCGGTTATCTGTGTATAAGACAATGGCAGGACAGGCATTTGCCGATGCCTGCCGGTGCGCGGGATGTGATATGGGATCCAACAGGGGTCTACTTCACACAGCATAGAAATGCACAGTTTCATAAAGTGTACATGTTCTTAAGGCAGTGTGCGGATATTGCTTGCCGTGCAAATGCGTCTTGGCAAAGAGATGAAAATACGCTGTGCGGCAGATACCCCGTGTTCTACGGATACATGGAATTCGGTCCGAAGTCGCTTACGGTACATAAGGAATCCAAACTGCTCCCGAAAACAGAACGGACGATCGCTTATGACGAGATCGCGCAGGTGGCATTTCTCGAAGGGAAAGGGTCGCAAAGAGGCGGTTTGAGCATTCGGGTACGCAATGAAAACAAGGACCTTGACCGTGCATTGCGCAATGCAGTAATAGATGATGCGTCCATTGATTTCCTTGCTTTCTTTAATGACAAAATGCGGGAAATCTACCAGCAACTGACGGCACATGCAGAACAGAACAAAATTCGTTGGGCGCAGGAAAACAGCAAAGATCCGCAGGACAGTGTTAGTGTGGAGCTCCCGGCTTTCCCGGAGTGTTTGAAGCCTCTGCAAGAGGGCTCTGAGGAACAGGAACTTGCCGAAAAAAGGCGCGCGCTAAGGGCGTCGGGGCAGGTGTATTGCCCTCACTGCCTGTCCACAAGCTTCACTGTAGATAAGCAACAGCCATCTATGAGATACATCCCCTTCAGATCACCGTTGGCAGCGCTCTTTAGACTGATGCGCGAACTGCTTTTTTTATCCAGCCATGCAATAAACGGCGATATGTGTGTTTGCCTTCGTTGCGGCGGTACTTGGTTTTCCAAGCGCTGGGAATTGGGGGAGCGGCATGTAGAGCTTGTGTCGAGGTATCTCGGTGCATATCCCCAGCTGGAGCTTGCAGGCGCGGATGGTGCATCTTTACTGCTGACAAGATCGCAGGTTTCGCTCCAGTTTCCTGAAAAGAAAGGCTGTGTAATACCGTTTCGGTCATTGGTGCATGCAGATTTGCGCAAGAGTAACGGGTTGCCCTACGGGCAGCTAACTCTCCGCATAAAAGCAAATAAAATGCGGCCTTTGCCACGATCTGTGGACGATGCAAGGAAGGAAAATTACTCTATCGTCTACACAGAGGAACTGCAGGAAAGCTTTACCCAAGTGTACGCGGTCTTGATGGCGATCATAGAAGAGAACAAAAAAAGCGGGAGTGATCCCGCGAAAATAAAACAAAACAGCACCCACCGGTAAATTTTCCCGGTGGGTGCTGATTTTTGGGAGGTGACTATATGGAAGAAAACGAAAGTGTAAAAGTCGTATTTGATTTGGGGTTGGAATCTGCGGAGGAATCCTTGGAATCCTTCATGCAAGGCATGGAGTCTTTACAGGATCTGGCGAAGAACATTGGCACGGAGCTGCGGAAAGCCTTTGTACCGCTACAAGCTGTCTTGAAAAAGACGGTTATGAGCGTGGATTCTATGACCGATGCGTTGACGGAAGCAACTGAGGCATTGCAAAATCTTATGAGCCAGATGGCAAATGAACAGTTCGCAGACCAGTGGTTGGGCGGGATCTCGGCAGCGATTGAGGGAATTGATCTCGGTATAGGTGTTTCGAAAATCGTTAAGGCTATGGGACCAATTGGCAAGATCATTAGCAAATTAGGCGCAATGTTCTCTGCTCTGGCAGGATGGTTTACCAAAACACTAGTCCCAGCAATATCAGGTGCATTAGGCGGAATCGCTGAAACACTGGGTATTAGTGTGTGGTGGGTTGCAGCAATAATTGCTGCAATTGCAGCAGCGATTGCAGCAGCTGTAATTTATTGGGATGAAATAAAGCTGTTTTTTACGGACACGCTACCGCAACTGTGGAACCAGTTTTCCCAATGGCTTGGCAACGTTGGGTCAGCAGTTGCACAAGCATTCCAAAATATCTTGTCGGCGATCGGCAGTTTTCTGGCAGCATGCTGGGACGGAATCGTTGCGGTATTCAGTGGTATCGGTTCCTGGATACAGGCCAATATCATCACACCAGTCGTGGAATTGTTTACCCCTGTGGTAGCGTGGTTTGCGGAATTGTTCGGGAGTATTTTCCAGACTGTTTCAGATGTGTTTTATAACATCGGTGTGATTATTTGCGGTTGCTGGGAGATTATCAAGGCAGCCTGGGGAGTTGTGGCAGCGTGGTTTAACAACACGATTATTTTGCCTGTGTGTAACTTCTTCACAAGTCTGTGGACTACGGTCAGCACAGCGGCAGTTGCCGCATGGAACGCAATCAAGGCGGCCTTTACATCCATCGGCAACTGGATATACAGCAATGTGGTAGCACCGGTGTCCAATTTTCTCACCGGTATGTGGAACGGTTTCTTAGATGGTGCAAGGGCAGCCTGGGAAGGTGTAAAAGCTGTGTTTGGCAAGTTAGCGCAATTTTTTAGAGATGTTTTCAGCACCGCCTGGGCGGGGGTTGTGAAGGTGTTTTCTGTTGCGGGAGAAATCTTTACAGATATTAAGGAAGGTATCCTTGCAGCGTTCAAAACCATTGTCAACGGGCTGATTACTGGTATCAATACCGTTGTAAAAATACCTTTTGACGGTATCAACAACGCAATAGGGACAATTCGGAGTATCCGGGTCTTTGATATAACGCCTTTTACCGGTTTGCATTCAATTTCTGTTCCCCAAATTCCCTATCTTGCCAAAGGCGCGGTGCTGCCGGCGAACAAGCCGTTTCTTGCTATGGTGGGCGATCAGCGCCACGGCACAAACATCGAAGCGCCCCTTTCGACCATTCAGGAGGCGATGGCCGCCACCATGCAGGATTACATCGCCGGCAACATGGCAGGTCATGAAGCTACGGTCGGTGTGCTACGGGAGATCCTGGAAGCGGTGCTGGGCATTCAGATCGGCGACGCGGACATCGCCCGGGCGGCAGAGCGCTATCGCCGGAAGATGGCGGTCGTTCACGGCGCGCCCTATTAGGAATTGAGAATGGAGAATTGAGAATTGAAAATGATTCGCCATCTCTCATATTTCGGTTTATCGAGTTGTTGTAAATTTAGGAGCACCTCTTATACCCTCTCCCGGGGAGAGGGTGGATCGCCGACAGGCGAGACGGGTGTGGAACGCGGGGAGGAACCGATAAGTTCCATTGCCGCACCATACTTTTAAGTGCTTTCCCGCATTCCTCATCCGTCAGCCCTGTCGGGTTGCCACCTTCCTCCCGGGGGAAGGCATATAGCCGCCGAGTCGGCGGCCCTTACATTCCTAAAACCACAAGGAGGTTATCCATGCAAAAAAACATTTTGGTGCTGTCTGACGGGACGGAGATTTCCTCCGGCGCTGCCGGGGCGGCCATCCGGTCGCTGAAGCTGACCCGCAGCGTCAATGACGGTCAGCAGCTTACCCTGGGTTCTGCCTGCGCCGCCATGGCAGAGCTCACCCTCATAAATGTTCCGCCCGGGCGCATTGCTGCCGGGGACGAACTGACCTTATATACGGAAAACCGCGGCGCGCGCCGCAAGCAGGGCGTGTTCTTCGCCCAAAAACCGGAGCATACCGGCTCCCATACCTTAAAGCTCACCGCCTATGACCGGATGACATTCCTGGACAAGGACCTGACAGTCTGGTTGAAGGCGCTTACCGGCTGGCCCTACACCCTGCAGGAGCTGGCGAGTCTTATATGTGACGCCTGCGGTGTGACCCTTGTCTCCGGCGACATTCCCAACGGCGGTCATCCGGTGCAGCGCTTTACCGCCGAAGGCATCACCGGGCGGCAGCTGCTGCGCTTCATCGGCGAGGCGGCAGGCAGATTTATCCGGGCAGACCGGGACGGAAACATAGAATTTGCCTGGTACGAATCGGCGACCTTGGGGATCGGACCTGCGCCCGTGGCGGTGGCGGAAGCGAGCTTTCATGGCGGCTGCCTGACCCTCCGGGCAGAAAGCGCGGAAATCACCGACGCGGTAGCCGTGGATACGCCTCACTTAAGCCTCACCGACGACGGCGCAGGCAATGCAACGCTCCTTGTCAGCGACGAGCTTTTGCGGCAGTATGCCTTTGCCGGGGGGCTGCAGCTGGCGGATTTTGAGATCGCCCCCATCGAAAAGGTGCAGCTGCGCCGGGACGATGCGGATGTGGGAACGGTGTACCCGGACACCCCGACGGGCAATACCTACATCATTACCGGCAACCCCCTCCTCACCGCCGAAACAGCCGAGACCCTGCTAAGCGTGGCGCAGACCCTCTATGAGCAGCTGAAAGCTGTCCGCTACACGCCCTGCAGCTTAAGCCTGCCGGCAAGCGACGGTCCGGATGCAGGCAGCATCATCACCGTAACGGACACCCATGGCAATACCCTTACCGCCTACATCATGACCGCAGAGACGGCCGGTCAGCAGCTGACCCTTACCTGCCAGGGCGCGGCTGACCGGAACGATATCGAGGTAACAAACGACCGGAAGTACGAAAGCCTGTCCGGTAAGGTCATGCACCTGCGCACCGATGTGGACGGTATCCGGGCGGAAAATGCCGACGCTTCCGGCAGGCTTTCCCGGCTGGAATTGGATGTGGACGGCATCCGGGGTCAGGTGCAAAGTCAAGAGGGTATGCGCACTGAGCTGACGGAGCTTAATCAGACCGCCCAAAGCCTTTCTTTGGCGGTAAAGACTATGGAAGAGCAGGGCGCAAGCAAGGTGGTCACTGCCTTCGGCATGCGAGTAGACGGCTCGGCGGTGACCATCGCCCGGGAAGATAGCAACATAGAAAACCGGCTGGACGAAAAGGGCATGTATGTTGTCCGTGACCCGGGCACAGCTTATGAGACCACCATGCTCCGGGCAGATGAGGCCGGCGTGGCGGCGACGGATGTGACGGTGGGCAATTTCTTAGTGGTGGGCGAGCATGCCCGGTTTGAAAATTACGCAGGCGGCAGGACAGCCTGCTTCTATATAGGCTGAAAAACACAAAAAATGTCATTCCGAGTGGGAGCGCAATGTAGGGGCCGACGCCCTCGGCGGCCCGCAAAACCGGCATGACGGGGCGGCGAGGCGCCGCCCCCTACAATTAATTCTCAATTTAAAGAACGGAGGTTAGTATGGCATTAAGCGGAACATTTTACGGCACGACCAGTAATGACCGGGTCAAGCCAAAGATCCAGTGGTCCGGTGTCCAAAGCATAGAGGGAAACTACACGGACATCACAGCCACCCTCTACTACAGCCGCACAAACACCGGCTACGCGACCGCCGGCGGATGGAAGGGAAGCCTGACCATCGACGGCGACAAAAAAGAGGGAAGTAAGAATCTCTCTATCACCTACAACTCAAATACCGAGGCCATCACCCACACGGTGAGGGTCTACCACGACAGCTACGGCGCAAGAACGGTGACCATTTCCGCCGCCGGCGGCATTGCCGTGTCCTCTATGAAGACAACAAGCATTTCTTGCACAGTGACCTTGGACACGATTCCAAGAGCCTCCACCTTAAGCGCGGTAAATGCCCACATCGGTGGTCTTTCCACGGTGGTGGTGGACCGGAAGAACGCCGCCTTTACCCACTCTATCGCCTACCGCTTTGGCACAGAGTCGGGCTACTTGAAAAGCGACGGCAGCGTTTCCGGTGCAGAAGAAAAACTCACCGCCACGGCGATCAATTTCCGCCTGCCGGAGAGCTTCTATGGTGAGATTCCCAATAAGGCTGCCGATACCTGTACCCTGACCTGCCGGACCTATCAGGGCAATACCCTCATCGGCACCGCCACCGCCACCTTTACCGTGACGGCAGATCCTGCCATCTGCGCGCCGGTGTTCACAGCCACCGCAGAGGACATCGATCCTGCAACCACCTTGCTGACCGGCGATCCAAAGGTGCTGATCCCGGGCAAGTCCACAGTCCTTTGCATCGTCAATGCCGCCGCCCAAAAGGGCGCAACGGTGCGCAGTATCACTGTGGGCGGCATGGAAGCTACGGACAGCCGGCGGGTTTTGGAAAAGCCCACAGATTGCCGGATACCGGTAGCGGTCACCGACAGCCGGGGCTACCGGACGGAAACCGTCCTGACCCCGGACACCGTACCCTATGTACCTCTGACCGCCACGGCGCAGGTCAGCCGGGAAGACCCCACTTCCGACACCGCCATTCTGACGGTCACCGGCAAGTGTTATAAGGGCTCTTTCGGCGCGGCGGACAATACCCTGATCCTTTCTTACGGGGTAGCCGGGGGCGAGCCGGTGGAAGTGCCGGTAGACATGGGGGAGGACATGACCTACAGCGTAAGCCTTCCTGTAGAAGATCTTGCCTACACCCAGGCTCACAGCCTGACGGTGACGGTGGGCGACACCCTTTCGGAGATCACCAAGGACTTGACGGTGCAAAAGGGCATTCCGGTCTTTGACTGGGGAGAGAATGATTTTCAGTTCCATGTGCCGGTACAGGGCGATTTCCGGGGCAGTTTTCAGGGGCTTTTTGTCCGGACGGTGCGGTTGAGTGACACGAATACCCTGACGGTCCGCGCCGGTATGTATCCTGACAGCGCCCGGCAGTCACTGTTTCTTTTCGGCAACGACAACGGCAAGCTACTAAGCGGTGTTTTGGGACTTTCCCGCAGCGGTGCAGGCTCCTGGCAGGGCACCGGCGGAGTATCGTTGACAGCTGCCGGCGATCTGACCTTTACCGTAACCCTGCCGGGCTTGGCCTTTGACTATTTTACCCTGCTGTCTGCCGAGCCTTTTGAAATTTTATAAGAGGTAATGATGATGAAGAAAATGAATACCTTGTCTGTCAACGGCAATTCCTATGTTTTGGAAGATGCAGGCGCGGTGGCCTTTGACCGGGCGCAGGCGCTGACGGACGAACAAAAGAAATGTGCCCGGCAGAATATGGACGCTTGCCGGGCAGACGATACCAACCTGGGCGAAGACACCTGGTCCAGCGCAAACACGGTGGACAAGCTGTGCCCTTCCTTTGAAGAAAGGGACAGTACGGTCCTTTGCGAGCCGGTTGGGGGTTATCCTCTTAGCGTGACCAGCCACATAAACGGTGACCACACTGCCGTGACCCTGATCCATACGGGGAAAAACCTCATGGACATGGGTGCGCTTGTGTCCAGCATTGTCACCTTTGATGAGACTACACGCTTGTGGTCCACAAGCGCCACAACCTCCGGATACTGGAGGAGCTTACTGACGGGGAAGGACGGTAACGGTGGTGACAGAGATGTTACAAAGCTTATAAAATTGCAGCCCAATACCACCTATACCATTCGGGTCAACGATTGGCGCGTGACAGCCCTCAATGGCGCATCCGTTACCGAGTACCAAGCACACTTGAATATCGGTTTTTACACGCCGGAGGGGCAGTTTGTTAAAAACTGGAACTTCATGGGTGTGGAAGATTTTCACGATCAGGGGTACACCTGTACATTTACAACCCCCGAAACCGGGTACTATCTGGATATCCGTCGGGAGCTTAACGATTATCAGGTGTCCTTCAGCTCTATTCAAATTGAGCTGGGCAACGCCTATACCGGCTACGAGCCTTATCAGGGAGAGGAATATACGGTGGCGTTCGGCAAGACCGTCAGCGGCGGCAGTTACAACTGGGAGACGGGCGTTTTGACAGACGGTGACGGCATCGAAACCCGGCTGACACCGCAGAAGATTTCTGCTTTGAATGGAACGAATACGCTGTATAGCGATACCGGTGATACCACAGTAAAAGGTAAAGCTACTCCAGCATCTGTTATCGAAAAATTGACCAATGCCATCATTGCATTGGGTGGAAATGTGTAAGGAGGTAAAAGAAATGTTCAATTTGAAGGGATTTATCAAGAAGGGCTTGCTCGATGCTGTAGGCAAGCAGGCGGACTATTGGGTTATTCTCAACGCCGCAGGCTGGATGGAAAAGGGCGTGCTGGACGAGCAGGATCTTGCCCAGATCAGCGCAAAGCTGGATGAGCGCAACGCTGAGGAAAACGTAAATGTTTAAGCTTGCCATCGACGCAGGGCATTGCTTGAACACTGCCGGAAAGCGTGTTGACAAGAAACTTGACCCTGCCCAGACACGGGAATGGACGCTCAACGATAGAGTTGCCCGGTACATAGCGGAAGCTGCCAGACAGTATGATAGCGTGGAGATCCTCCGGGTGGATGACGAAACCGGCAAGAAGGATGTGAGCCTTTCCGCCCGGTGCAAGGCAGCCAACAACTGGGGCGCGGACATGTATATCTCCTGCCACCACAATGCCGGTATCAAGCTGGGCACCGGCGGTGGTATCGTGGCGTTCTGTTACAAGTTGACAACCAAGGCTGCCGAGTATAGGGATGAGATTTACAGGACTTGTATCGCATCTGGCGGCTTGAAAGGCAACCGTTCCAATCCCACACCTGAAAAGGGCTTTTATGTGCTGGGGAACACCAAAGCCCCGGCGGTGCTCATGGAATACGGCTTTATGGACTCTAAGACCGACGCGCCGGTGATCCTGACGGAGGAGTATTCCAAGCTGGTGGGCTATGCCACCATGGAAGGTATCGCCAAAGTGGCGGGTCTGAAAAAGAAGGCTGTTCCGGCGGACAAGCCTGCAACAACTACAAAAACGGGGGTATGTACTGTGGAAGTGAATGTTCTGAAGAAAGGCGCCAAGGGCGATCAGGTCAAGGCAATGCAGCTGCTGCTAATCGGCTATGGCTTTGAAATGAAAAACGGCGGCAAGACCTACGGCGCAGACGGCAGCTTCGGCGCGGCAACGGAAAACGCAGTGAAAGCGTTCCAGAAAGCTAAGGGCTTGGGCGTTGACGGCTCCTGCGGCCCTAAGACCTGGGCGAAGCTTTTGGGGGTATAAAATGAACGAGATCGTCATTGCCCTTCTGGGTTTTGCCGGGACTCTTGCCGGCTCGCTTCTGGGTGTCATCACCGCCCAGAAGCTGACCCAGTACCGCATTGCCCAGCTGGAGGAAAAAGTCAACCGTCACAACAATCTCATCGAGCGCACCTTCCGTTTGGAGGGGCGCATGGATGAGGCGGAACACGATATCCGGGATATCAAGCAGCGTTTAGTCTGAGCAGTAACAGGAGGAATTATGAGAGATCTACTTAAAAATTTTGCCGCCCTCATCAAGGTCAAGACCCTGGTGACCATGGTGGTAGTGGGTGTGTTTGCAAACCTTGCCCTCCGGGGCGTTATCAGCGCCGACAATGTGATGATCATCATCTCCATGGTGGTATCCTTCTACTTCGGCACGCAGCACGAAAAGACGAAAATGTAGGGGCCGACGCCTCGGCGGCCCGTAAAAGGGGAACGGCGGGGCGTGGGGGCGCCGCCCCCTACAGCACCCAGCACGAGAAAACGAAACAGTAAATGCTAAATGCAAAATGCTAAATAACTGTCATTCTGAGCAATCTGCGATTGCGAAGAATCCCATCCGCATATTGATAAACCTTCCAATTCTCTGTCATTCCGAGGGAGCGATACGAGCGCTGCCAGTGGCAGATGCAGCGAGTTGAGCGAGTGGCCGCGATCGGTAAGCGAGGGGAGCGCCGCCAGTGGCGGGAGGAGCGACCCGAGAGAGTGGCAGCGGTCGGTGGGTGACGAAGGTGCTTGCACCGAGGAAACCACCGGGTACCGCAACAGGTGAGCGAGGAAGGCGCACCGTCGCCGACGAGAGCACCGAGCATCGCAACAGTGCAAGCGCAGCGAAGTCGAAGAATCCGCTCCCCAAGGCTTCTCCTGGGGGAGAAGCTGTCAGCGCAGCTGACTGATGAGGGGTTATTCTTCACGCTGCGCCCCATTTGACAACTCGGGGATTTTTTGATACTATAAAATTGCAGATTATGCCCCGAGAGGAGTTTACATATGAAACAAAGATGGCTGTGCCTTGTTTTGACAGCGGCGCTGCTGGTGGGCCTTGGCGCTGCGGTGCCCGTTCGGGCGCAAACGCCTGCATGGACCGCTTCGCAACAATATATCGACCTGCTGAAAAGCTGGGAAGGCTTCAGCGCCACTCCCTATAAAGACAACTCCCACTACAGCATCGGCTACGGCTGCTACTGCGCAGACCTGGACGATAAAGCCACCGTGGACTACTACACCAAAAACCCCATCACCCGGGAGCAGGGTGAAGCCATGCTCAAAGAGCAGCTGGGCAAGTTTGAAAATGCGGTAAATAACTTCATCTACAAGCACGGTCTTACGGTGCAGCAGCACCAGTTTGATGCTCTGGTCAGCTTTTCCTATAACTGTGGCGACAGCTGGATGAACGAGCTGACCGGTTACTTTAACATTGCGGCCCGGGAGATGGACATGGGCGCGGCGATGATCTACGGCATGGGACTGTGGAGCAGTTCCGGCGGTGAGTACATCCTTGTCCGCAGGCGGATGCGTGAGGCCAATATGTTTATCAACGGCGAGTACGGTGTCTGGCCGGATAACTACCGCTATGTGTTTTTAGACGGGGGCGCAGGAGAGGTCAGCTACAAGATCTGCTGCTTTGATACAAATCTGAAGACCCCCTTAAATGTGGCGTTCAAGAACATCCCCACCGGCAAGGACGCAAATGGCAACCCCTTTGCCTATACCTTTGCCGGCTGGTACACCGAAAGCGGAAAAAAGGTAGAGGTGCTCGACAGCTCTCTTGTGAACAAACAGACCCTCTATGCCCGTTGGGCAGACCCGAAGGGGAACATCGTCACCCCTCCCGAGCAGGTAGAGCCGGAGGTCAGTTGGCCCCGGACAGCGACTCCGTGCAATATAAATGAATATGTCAATGCCCGGCAGAGCGCAGACCTTTCTTCCAAGGCGGTCAAGAAGATCTACAAGGGCGAACGGGTCACTGTTTTCGAGGAGGTGGAAGGTAAGTCCTTTACCGCCACCAACGGCACAAAGCAAAAAATGTGGTGCCGGATCGAGGGCGACCTGTGGGTGCCTAAGCACTATCTTCAGTATGAGGATAATGCGGTGATCGGCATCCGGCTTTTGCAAAATCCCACGGTCACAGACTATGTCCAGCCGGTGGTGGCGCCTAAGCTGGAAGGCAGTATCCTGCTGGTGACCTATGCCAACGGCTGCAGCCAGGCGATGACCCTGAAGCAGAGCATGATCTCGGGCTTCGACGGCAATAAAGAGGGCGTGCAGACCCTGACGGTGAAGCATAAGGAGAAGACCGCCACCTTCCAGGTGACAGTGCGATCGCCCGTGCCCGATACCATCACTTCAGATGTGTACCGCATTGAAGAAGGTCAGCTTCTGGGCGTTGCTCCGGGCACAACGGCAGCTCAGCTGCTGTCGGGAATCAATGAGCGTGAGCACGCGGTGATCATGAGCAGCGCAGGACCGCTGACCGGCGATCAGGTGGTAGGCACCGATGCCATGGTCATGCTCATGGACGGGGAAAATCCCAAGGCGCTGGTGACGGTCGCCATTCGTGGCGATGTCAGCGGCGACAGCGCCATTGACGGACGCGATGCCACGCTGCTTCTGCAGTACGCCGCCGGCTGGGAAGTGCCCGTGAACGAAAAAGCCGGGGATGTGAACGGCGACGGCGCCTGTGACGGACGCGATGCCACGCTGCTTCTGCAGTACGCCGCCGGCTGGGAGATCCAGATCGCACAATAAGAAAAGAGCGTAAGAAAAGAGCGTGCCGAAAGGCACGCTCTTTTTAATTGAGAATTGAGAATTAAGAATTGAGAATTTATAGACCTGTAAATTCTCTGTCATCCTGACCCTGAGCGAAGTCGAAGGGGAAGGATCCCCATTGTCAAAGGGGATTCTTCACTGCGTTCAGAATGACATGCGTTTTGCGCTCTTTATACGATCCGCTTTGCCACCACCACAAGTCTGCCGTTGGTCTGGGAGTACTCGCAGGTGGAAAGGCAGATCAGCTTGTCGCCGTACTCGGCGGTAACGCCGGTGTCGTACATGGAAAGCTTTTTTGCCTTTGCTATAAATTCGTCAAATTCCTCCTGGTCCTCGGCATCGGTGAAGGCGTGGTAGGCAAAGCCCTTCTCCACAGAGGCAGTGGTACGGAATACCGCGATGATCTCGTAGGTGTGCAGCTGCGTCAGGGTGTCAAAGAAAATGTAGCGGTTTTCTTTGTAGAAAGATTCTTTCTTGTAATCCATCAGCTTGGCAAACATACTGCCGTCGCGCATGTGGTGGCCGTAGATGGTGATGTTGTCCGAGGGCTTAAAGACATCGTTGGTGGGCCAGGTGTAAAGGCAGCCGCGCTTATTGTCCTTCTTGTCGAAGTTGCGGTAAAGGTAATAGTCCGGCTCGTCGGGAGTCTGCATCACCGGGTAGTCGATCACTGTGCCGGGAATGGTCAGCCAGCCAACGATGTCATTGTTCTGCACATACAGGTTGGCAAATTCCGGCAAGAGGGAAACTTTCTCGCCGGTCTCCGGGTCGGTGACCTCCACCAAAGCCGGCTGAGACTGGTCCGGCAGCTCTCCGTTTTCGCCGATGGTGGGCCGGGGGGTGATCTCCTCTTTCATGGAGGACAGATCCTCGTAGCGCTCCTTCTGCCGGGCGCCGTCCACAAAGTAGATCACCAGGAACACAGCGCTTACAAGAAACACTGCCGCCAGCAGCGCGATCAGTGCGTTATACATCCATTTTTTCATAGAGTCACATCCTTTTGTCAAGCTGTTACATTCCGATTTATCGGGGCGTTTCGTTCAACACACCCAAGGCTTCTCCTTGAGGAGAAGCTGGCAAAAATCTCTGATTTTTGACTGATGTGGTGTTAAAAATCGATGCGCCCCACATCCGTCAGCTTCGCTGACACCTTCTCCCCAGGGAGAAGGCTTTGCGCTATCCCGCTAACCAACGCACCAACAAACCGGAATTTGTATTTCTTATCATTATAACCGTTTTCTTCTCAAATGTAAAGACGGGAAGCACTGATTGCAGGAAAGTGCAGGAAAACTTGCAAATTCGATAAAACCACGCTCAAGAAACTGCAAAATGAATCAAAGAAAACCAAGGAAAACCAAGGGCTTTCAGTGGAAATCCGGAATTTGTAAAAAGTGCTATGAAATCCTTTCTGTGCGGACTTGCAATTTGTGGCCTATTTTCGGCATAAAATAGTTGCATAGGGGCAAAAATTCTGCTACAATATGTCCATATTTTATTTTGGAGGCATTTTTATGAGCTATGTTGACGAGATCATCGCCCGGGTCGCTGAGCAGAACCCCAGCCAGCCCGAATTCAATCAGGCAGTGCAGGAGGTCCTGGAGTCCCTGCGTCCCGTGGTGGACCGCAATGAGGCGCGCTACCGCCGGGAGGCGCTTCTGGAGCGTATGACCATGCCCGAGCGTAACTTTACCTTTACCATTCCCTGGGTGGACGATAATGGTCAGGTCCGGGTGAATCGTGGCTACCGCGTCCAGTTTAACGGCGCTATCGGTCCTTACAAGGGCGGTCTGCGTTTCCACCCTACTGTTAACTTAAGCGTTATGAAGTTCCTCAGCTTCGAGCAGAACTTTAAAAATGCCCTCACGGGTCTTCCCATGGGCGGCGCCAAGGGCGGTTCTGACTTTGACCCCAAGGGCAAGTCCGACCGGGAGATCATGCGTTTCTGCCAGAGCTTTATGACCGAGCTGCACCGCTACATCGGCGCAGACGAGGATGTTCCTGCCGGTGATATGGGTGTGGGCGCCCGGGAGATCGGCTATATGTTCGGCCAGTACCGTCGCATCCGCGGCGCGTACAAAGGCGGTATCCTCACAGGTAAGGGTCTGAGCTACGGCGGCTCTTTGGCCCGTACTGAGGCCACCGGCTACGGCCTGCTGTATCTGACCCAGGAGCTTCTCAAGTGCAACGGCAAGGACATTGCCGGCAAGACGGTGGCGGTCTCCGGTGCCGGCAATGTGGCGATCTATGCCATCGAAAAGGCATGGCAGTTGGGCGCAAAGCCCGTGACCTGCTCCGACTCGAGCGGCTGGGTCTACGATCCCGACGGCATCGATGTAGCTGTCCTTAAGGATGTGAAGGAAGTCCGCCGCGCCCGTCTTACCGAGTATGTGGCGGCCCGTCCCAATGCTGTCTACCACGAGGGCAAGGGCGTATGGACCACTCCCTGCGATGTGGCACTGCCCTGCGCTACCCAGAACGAGCTGCTGATCGATGACGCTAAGGCGCTGGTTAAAAACGGCTGCTTCTGCGTCTGCGAAGGCGCAAATATGCCCACCTCCCTGGAGGCTACCAAGTATTTCCAGGATAACGGTGTGCTTTTCTGCCCCGGCAAGGCTGCCAACGCAGGAGGCGTGGCGGTTTCCGGTCTTGAAATGAGCCAGAACTCCGAGCGCCGCAGCTGGACCTTCGAGGAAGTGGACAGCATGCTTCATGACATCATGGTGGGCATCTTCCACAACCTGGACGACGCCGCCAAGGAATACGGCATGGAGGGCAACTATGTTGCCGGCGCAAACATTGCAGGCTTTTTAAAAATCGCCGACGCAATGCTCATGCAGGGCGTTGTGTAATGAAAACAAGATCCCCGGAAGCGATCGCTTCCGGGGATTCGTTTCTTCTATTGTCATTGCGAGCACCGCAGGTGCGTGGCAATCCCCAAAGTGTTTAAATCCGTAGGGGATTCCCACCTCGTCAAAGCACAAGACACAATGTTATATTTTCCGCAAGCGGAAAATACCGCCTGTGTCTTAGCTTTTCCTCTTCCCCACAAAGCAAGCTTTACGGGGACCCCAATAGGAGCACTGTCTCGGAATGACTTTCTTTTTTTGTTATGTCAATGTGGCAGCCATGATCGCTTTGATGGTGTGCATCCGGTTCTCCGCCTCGTCAAAGACGATGGACTGGGGACTCTCGAAGACCTCGTCGGTGACCTCCATGCAGTCGATGCCGAATTTCCGGAAGATGTCCTTGCCGATGGTGGTGTTCAGATCATGGAAGGCAGGCAGACAGTGCATAAAGCGGCACTGAGGACCGGCAATGTCCATCAGCTCTTTGGTCACCCGGTAAGGACTCAGCTCTCCGATCCGCTCCTGCCACACCGATTCCGGCTCACCCATGGATACCCACACATCGGTGTAGATCACATGGGCGCCCTTGACAGCCGTCTTGGGGTCGGTGATAAATTCCAGGGTAGCGCCGGTCTGCTTAGCGATTTGCTGACACTGGGCAACAAGCCCGGCATCGGGGAAATAGGTTTCCGGGGCGCAGGCCACAAAATGCATACCCATTTTGGCGCAGCCTACCATCAGGGAGTTGCCCATATTGTACCGGGCATCGCCCATGTACACCAGCTTCTTGCCCTTGAGATCACCGAAATGCTCCCGGATGGTGAGAAAATCCGCCAAGATCTGGGTGGGGTGGAATTCGTTGGTCAGGCCGTTCCACACCGGCACGCCGGCATTCTGCGCCAAGGTCTCCACGATCTCCTGCCCGAAGCCCCGGTACTCGATGCCGTCGTACATTCTGCCCAACACCCGGGCAGTGTCGGCAATGGACTCTTTCTTGCCCATCTGAGAGCCGCTGGGTCCTAAGTAGGTCACATGCATACCCAGATCCGCGCCGGCTACTTCAAAGGAGCAGCGTGTCCGGGTGGAGTCCTTTTCAAAGAGCAGAACAATGTTCTTGCCCTGGCACATTCTGTGGGGAATGCCTGCTTTTTTCTTTGCCTTCAGATCTGCGGACAGATCCAGAAGCGCGCCGATCTCCTCGGGGGTAAAATCCAGAAGTTTCAAAAAGTTTCTGTTCTTAAAATTCATAATCATTAACCTCCAAACCACTTCACATTCCGGTTTGTCGGGCGGCAGTGCCGCCTGACAATGCGCCACCAACGGATCTCATATCCATCGTCTCCTAACATGCCCGGTATCGAAAAGGCTACAAAACGGAACAGTTTTTTGCATGTTCCGTTACCGGGCGAAGTAGGATGTGTAACGATTTCCTTGAGCGGTGGTGCGAAATTGTCTGCAGGCACTGCCTGCTAGACCGGAAATTGCCGGTGTTTATTTACAGGCCGCCTTGATAACGGCAACTGCCTTTTCCAGCTGTTCCATTGGGATATTCAGCGCCGGCAGCAGCCGGACCTTATCCTTGGCGGTGAGGACCAGCACGCCCTTTTTCATGCAGGCGCTGACGATCTCTTTCGCCGGCTTGACCGTTTTGATACCGATCATCAGACCCATGCCGGTGACATCTTCGATGCCTTCCGCGCCGGAAAGCGCGGAGAAAATGTATCGGCTCTTCTCCTGCACACCGGCAAGAAATGCTTCGTCCAACCGCTGTAAAATACTCAGCGCGCCGGCGCAGCAGACGGGATTGCCGCCGTAGGTAGACCCGTGGTCACCGGGCTGCAGGACAGACGCCAGTTTTTTCGAGACCATGGTCGCGCCGATGGGCAGACCGCCGCCCAAGCCCTTGGCAGTGGAGACGATGTCAGGTCTGATGCCGTACTGCATATACGCATACAGCGTACCGGTGCGGCCGTTGCCGGTCTGCACCTCGTCGATCATCAGGGGGATGTCCTTTTCCTCGCAAAGGGCAGCCACACCGGTGACAAATTCCCGGCTCAGGGGCAGCACGCCGCCCTCGCCCTGGACGCACTCTAAGAGGATACCTGCGGTGGGATTTTCTTCAATCAGCTTTGTAAGTCCCGTAAGATCTCCGGCAGCCACATGGACAAAGCCCGGTGTCAGGGGCTGGAAATGCTGATGAAAATGGTCCTGCCCGGTAGCCGCCAAGGTAGTCAGGGTCCTGCCGTGGAAGCTGTTTTTTAAGGTAATAACGGTGCTGTACTCGGCTCCCTTTTTCTCCTGGGAGTACTTCCGGGCATACTTGATGGCGCACTCGTTGGCCTCCGCGCCGGAGTTGGAGAAGAACACCTTATCCATGCCGGTCTTCTCACACAGAAGCTTTGCAAGCTTAGCGCAGGGGCTTGTGTAGTACAGATTCGAGGTGTGCTGCAGCGCAGCAAGCTGTGCGGTCACCGCCGCCACCCACTGATCGTCGGCAATGCCGAAAGCGGTAACGCCGATGCCGGAGGTCAGGTCGATGTATTCGTTTCCGTCAGCCCCCTGCAAAATGCAGCCCTTGCCGGACACCAGCTCCAGAGGAAACCGTCCGTAAGTGGGCGCGACGAATTGTTTATCAATGGAAATAATGCTCATAAGATCAGTCCTTTGTAACCATGGTGCCGGCGCCCTCGTCGGTCAGTAGCTCCATGAGAATGGAGTGGGGGATGCGTCCGTCCATAATGACCACATTTTTCACGCCGTGGCTGATGGCTTCGATACAGCAATCCACCTTGGGGATCATGCCGCCGGAGACGATGCCCTCGTCGTACAGCGTCTTTGCCTCTTCCACGGAAACATGGGGGATCAGGGTGGAGGGGTCGTCCTTATCCCGGAGGATGCCGGCAATGTCGGTCATCATGATCAGCCGTTCCGCGCCCAGCGCACCGGCGACGAATGCGGCGGCTGTGTCGCCGTTGATGTTATAGACATTGCCCTGCCGGTCGCTTGCCACGGTGGACAGCACCGGAATGTAGTTCTTTTCCAAAAGGTCCGTAATGGGCTGGGTGCGGATCTTGGTGATTTTTCCCACATAGCCCAAGGCTTCGTCCTTGGTGACCGCTTCAATGATACCGCCGTCAATGCCGGAGATGCCCACCGCATGACCGCCCTTGGTCTGGATCAGATTCACAAGGTCCTTGTTGACCTTGCCGGCAAGCACCATCTGCACGATGTCCACGGTCTCTTTGTCGGTGACCCGCAGACCGCCTACGAAAGTGGCTTCTTTGCCCAGCTTCTGCATGGTCTGGCTGATCTCCGGACCGCCGCCGTGGACTAAGACCACCTTCACGCCGATCAGCCATAAAAGGGCAATGTCCTCCATGACCTGCTGCTTGAGCTGCTCGGACTGCATGGCGTTGCCGCCGTATTTGATGACAACGATCTTGCCGCTGTACTTTTTGATGTAGGGCAGCGCCGCGGTCAGTACTTCTGCCCGCTGGGCGTTGGAAAATTCATTATGCATCATGGAAACAGTTCCTTTCACATTTTCCGATTTGTCAAATCATGATATGTAGGGGCCGGCGCCCTCGACGGCCCGAAATAAAATCACACCTCGACGGGGTGATTTTATTCTGTTTGCCGGCGAAATGAAACATTTTTGCCCGTCGAGGTCAAAAATGCTTTCGGGTCGTCGCGGACGCCGACCCCTACAGTATAGGTCATTTATGTTCTGTAGTCGCCGTTGATCTTCACATAGTCGTAGGTCAGGTCGCAGCCCCAGGCGGTTGCCTCGTAAGGACCGTCACCCAAAGTGACTAAGATCTCGATCTCGTTTTCCAGCAGGATTTCCTTGGCAAGCTCCTCGCTGAACAGCACGCCGCTGCCGTCTTTACAGACGGTGACCGTGCCTTTTTTAGAGCGGAAGGCGACGCCGATCTTATTGACATCCACCTCTGCGCCGCTGTAGCCGATGGCGCACAGCACCCGTCCCCAGTTGGCATCCGCGCCGAACATGGCGGCTTTCAGCAAGCTGGAGCAGATGACGCTCTTGGCGCTCTTTTTAGCCGCTTCCAAAGTGTCCGCGCCGGTGGCTCTGCACTCTAAAAGCTTGGTCGCGCCCTCACCGTCACCGGCAATGCACCGGCAAAGCTGGACGGTGATGGTGTTGAGCGCCTGCATAAAGGCGGTGAAATCCTCGCCCTCGCAGGTGATCTGCTCATTTCCGGCCATGCCGTTGGCAAGGACCACCACCATGTCGTTGGTGGAGGTGTCGCCGTCGATGGAGAGCATGTTGAAGGTCTTTTGGATGTCATTTGACAGCGCCTTCTGGAGCATTTCGGGGGAAATGGCAGCGTCGGTGGTGATGAACACCAGCATGGTGGCCATGTTGGGATGGATCATGCCGCTGCCCTTGGCGATGCCGCCCATGCGACACTCCTTGCCGCCTAAGGTAAAGGAAACAGCCAGCTCCTTTTTCGCTGTGTCAGTGGTCATAATGGCCTCGGCGGCATAGCCGCTGTTTTCGGGGCTGAGACCTGCGGTAAGCTCGGCCATGCCGTTTTTGATGGGGGTCAGGTCCAACGGCTGACCGATAACGCCGGTGGAAGCCACCACCACATCGTTCTGGCTGATGCCGGTATGCTCCTGCACCAATGCGCACATACCCTCGGCGATCTGGATGCCGTTTGCGTTGCAGGTGTTGGCGTTGCCGCTGTTGCAGATCACCGCCCGGGCTGTGCCGTTTTGGATATTCTTTTTTGTAACAGCCAAAGGCGCGCCCTTGACTAAGTTTGTGGTATAGACCGCCGCGGCGCTGGCAGGCACATCGCTGACGATCAGCGCCAAGTCCCGCTTGGTCCGGTTGTGCCGGATGCCGCAGTGGATGCCGTTTGCTTGAAAACCCTTTGCGGCGCAAACGCCGCCCTGAATCATTTCCATTTTTTCTCTCCTTTTGCTTGTCATCCTGAGGAGGTGGCAGACCGACGAAGGGTCCCCCTCTTGTGAAGGGGATTCTTCGGTCATTACATTCCCTCAGAATGACAAATTGTTATACATTCAATCCCGTGGTCTCGGGAAGACCCAGCAGGATGTTCATATTCTGGATAGCGGCGCCGGATGCGCCCTTGCCCAAGTTGTCAAACCGGGAAGTGAGGATGATCCGGTCCGCGTTGCCGAACACGGAAACCGCCATATCGTCTCTGCCGGCGTAGGCGGCAGCAGACAGAAGTCCGTCCGGGTCGGCAGCTTCGTCGTAACGGATCAGACCGCCGGTGTAGTAGGACTTGTACAGATCCTTGATATCCTCCATGCCGCCCTTCAGCTGGTGGCCAAACAGCGATACGGTCACTTCCATGCCGCTGTAGAAATCCGCCACCACGGGACAGAACAAAGGAGCATTCTCCAAACCGCACACCGCCGCCATTTCCTTTAAGTGCTTGTGCTCCTGAGAAAGGGCGTACTGCCGGGGGGCGCCGTACAGCTCTGACCGGTCCGGACTTTCGTACTGGGCGATCATTTTCTTGCCGCCGCCGGAATAGCCCGTCAGGGAAAAGCAGGGAAGATACGCATCTTTGGGAAGCAGTCCTTCCTGCACAAGGGGGGCGACCAGCGCGATAAAACCGCTGGCGTGGCAGCCGGGGTTGGCGATACGGCAGCTTCTCTCGATCCGCTGTCTTTGACCGGATAACTCCGGCATGCCGTAGACCCAGGAGGGATCTACCCGATGGGCGGTGGAGGTGTCGATGATCTTAACCTTGCTCCCGTCTGCCAACGCGGCAGACTGTCTCGCCGCATCGTCCGGCAGACACAAAAAGGCGATGTCTGCGCTGTGCAGCGCATCGCGCCGGGCATCTGTATCTTTTCGCAGCTCCTCCGGCAGGCTCAGAAGCTCCAGGTCGGTTCGGCTTGCCAGCCGGTCTGCGATCCGAAGACCCGTTGTGCCGACGCTGCCGTCGATGAATACCTTAGTCACAGGACAGCACCTGCCTTACATATGCGATCTGCTTTTTGACAGATGCGGTGGATGTGCCGCCCTCGCTGATGCGCTTTTCCACACAGGCTGTAAGGTCGATGTCCTTGTAAAGATCCTGCGCAAAAAGGTCGGAATATTCTTTGTAAACTTCCAGAGGAAGCTCTTCCAGAACGGTGTTTTTGGCAATGCACAGGGCAACCAGCTGACCGGAGATTTTATAAGCGCTGCGGAAGGGAAGCCCCTTCTTCACAAGGTAGTCAGCCAGGTCTGTTGCGTTGATAAAGCCCGTCTGCGCCGCCCGTTTCATGCTCTGGGTGTTGGCGGTGAGGGTAGCGATCATGGGAGCGAAGACGGAAAGACACATCTTCACGGTGTCCACCGCGTCAAAGACGCTCTCCTTGTCCTCCTGCATATCCTTGTTGTAGGCAAGGGGCAGACCCTTTAATGTGGTGAGTAGTCCCATCAGATCGCCGAACACGCGTCCTGCCTTGCCCCGGCAAAGCTCTGCCATGTCGGGGTTTTTCTTCTGGGGCATGATGGACGAGCCGGTGGTGTAGGCATCGCTCAGCTCAATGAACTTAAACTCCCAACTGCTCCACAGAATGATCTCCTCGGAGAAACGGCTCAAATGTACCATGAGAATAGACAGGTCAGCCATCAGCTCCGCGCAGAAATCCCGGTCGGAAACGCCGTCCAAAGAATTCATGCAAATGCCGTCAAAGCCCGGCTTTTCCGCCTCGAACTGCCGGTCGGTGTCGTAAGTAGTGCCGGCCAATGCGCAGCAGCCGATGGGGGAGAGGTTCATGCGCTTTTTGCAGTCGGCAAGGCGATCTAAGTCCCGTAAAAACATCATAGCGTAAGCCATCAGGTGATGCCCGAAGGTGATGGGCTGGGCACGCTGCAAATGGGTGTAGCCGGGCATGATGGCGTCTGCGTACTGCTCCGCCTTGTCCGTCACCGCCACGATCAGCGCTTTCACAAGAGTGGAGATCTCCTCGATCTCGGCTCGCAGATACATCCGGATATCCAGCGCCACCTGATCGTTTCTTGACCGGGCGGTGTGGAGCTTCTTGCCCACATCTCCCAGACGCTCTGTCAACACCTGCTCTACGAACATATGGATATCTTCACATGCCATGTCGATGGGCAGCTTACCGCTGTCGATGTCGGAAAGGATCTCCTCCAGCCCGGCAATGAGGGTGTCCGCGTCGCTATCTGTAATGATGCCCCGGGCAGCCAGCATGGCAGCATGGGCCATAGAGCCGGTGATGTCCTGCTTATACATTCTGCTGTCAAAGCGGATGGAACTGTTAAAGTCGTCCGCGATCTTTTCAACCTGGCCGTCTGTCCGACCGGCCCACATTTTCGCCATTTTGGTGTTCTCCTTAAAACTCGTAATGGGCGGACACATTGTCCGCCCTTACACTTGTTGTCAGCAGGGAATATGTAGGGGGCGGCGTCCTGTTGGGGTGCCCGGTGTGCGCCTTGCCGACGGTGCGGCGTCGTTGCACACCGACCCCGGCCACTCGCTCGGGTCGCTCCTTCCGCCCCTGGCGGTGCTCCCCTCGCTCCCCTCGACGCCCCTCTATTCCGATTTAACGGGCCGTCCGGGGGCCGGCCCCTACATCATGCTACGATAGAAATGACTCGCCGCTTAGAGTTTACCCTGCTTTTATAGCAACGGAACGATACCGAGCATAATCAGGATGCGTAACGATACTCGATGCGTTGCGCACGCATTGTCAGCGGCGACTCGCCGCTTAGAGCTTACCCTGCTCGCGCAGTGCCTGCACGGTGGTGGGCAGACCCCACAGATTGATGAAGCCTTCTGCCTGCTTCTGGTCGTAGTCGCTCTCGTCGAAGGTGACTAAGTTCTCAGAGTACAAAGAGTAGGGAGAGGTGGTGCCGGCAGGGATGATGTTGCCCTTGTAGAGCTTCAGCTTCACCGTACCGGTGACGAACTTGTTAGACTCATTGGCAAAAGCGGTCAGCGCCTCCTGCAGAGGGGAGTACCACTTGCCGTTGTAAATGAGGTCAGCATAGTCAACAGAGAGCTTCTGCTTCACATGCAGGGTGTCCTTGTCGATGGTCAGCATCTCCAGCTGCTCATGGGCAAAGTACAGAATGCTGCCGCCGGGGGTCTCGTAAACGCCACGGTCTTTCATGCCGACCAGGCGGTTTTCCACGATGTCGATGATACCGATGCCGTTGGCGCCGCCAACCTTGTTCAGCTCGGCGATGATCTTGGAGGCTTTCATCTTCTCGCCGTTCAGGGCAACGGGCGCGCCTGCCTCAAAGTCGATGGTCACATAAGTAGGTACATCCGGCGCCTGCATGGGGGAAACACCCATTTCCAGGAAACCGGGCTTTTCGTACTGGGGCTCGTTGGCAGGGTCTTCCAGATCCAGACCCTCGTGGCTCAAGTGCCACAGATTCTTGTCCTTGGAGTAGTTGGTCTCACGGCTGATCTTCAGGGGCACATTGTGGGCCTCTGCGTACTCGATCTCTTCCTCACGGGACTTGATATCCCACTCACGCCAGGGAGCGATGATCTTCATGCCGGGGGCAAAGCGCTTGATGGCCAGCTCGAAACGGACCTGGTCGTTGCCCTTGCCGGTAGCGCCGTGGCACACAGCGTCAGCGCCCTCAGCCAAAGCGATCTGCGCCAGCTTCTTGCCGATGACGGGACGGGCGAAAGCAGTGCCCAAAAGATAAGTTTCATACTTGGCATCCATCTTCATGGCAGGGATGATGATGTCGTCCACCATCTCGTCCACCAGATCAGCCACGATCAGCTTAGAAGCTCCGGTGGCGATGGCCTTTTCCTCCAGACCGTCCAGCTCGTCAGCCTGACCCACATTGCCGGCAACGGCGATGATCTCGGGGTCGTTGTAGTTCTCCTTCAGCCAGGGGATGATGATAGAAGTGTCCAGACCGCCGGAGTATGCCAGAACGATCTTTTTGATGTTTTCTTTGCTCATGATTTTTTCCTCCCAAAAGGTAATTCTTTTTCACATGCCATGGATTATACATCTTAATAATAAGAATGTCAAGCTGTTATGCATAAATATTCACTATTTGTGGAAAGTATGCACAGCTGAGCGTACAGAACCGCCGGTTTTGGATAAAATGCCCCTAAAACAAGGGGTCAAACGGGCGGCAGACGGTATCCGCAGCCGCTTCCCACCGGATTTTATTCATAAAACGGTGTATATATTCATTTGCTTATACACAAGCAATGACCTCCGTAGGGGCCGACGCCCTCGGCGGCCCGTAAAACCGAAACGACGGGGCATCGGGGGGAGCGAGGGGAGCGCCGCCGGTGGCGGAGCAAGCGACTTGAGCGAGTAGCCGCGGTCGGCAGATGCCAAGGAGCACCGACGACGCAGGCAGATGCCGGGCACCGCAATAGGGAGCGTAGCGAGGCGAAGAATCCCCTCCGATGATGGGGATCCTTCGGTCATTTACATTCCCTCAGGATGACAAAGGAAAATGCCAAAGAAAACTTATTTCATGAAAAAAGACGAAACCTCTTGCAACTTCTTTAAAGAAATGGTAAAATGTTACGGAAGTATGCGGTCACAAACCGCAGTCCCGGCAACGGGCAACAATATTATTAGGAGGCAAACCATGACTGTCAGTGAAAAGAAACAGTTGCAGATCACTGCCTGCAAAGTCCGCATGGGTGTGATCGAATCCACCTACGGCGCAAAGGCAGGCCACCCCGGCGGCAGCCTTTCTGCCGCAGAAGTGTTTACTTATCTGTATTTCAAGGAGATGAACATCGACCCCAAAAATCCCAAGTGGGAAGACCGGGACCGTTTCGTTCTTTCTAAGGGCCACACCACTCCCGGCCTGTACGCCACCTTGGCAAACCGTGGCTTCTTCCCCGTGGAAGATCTGCCCACCTTCCGTCATATCGACTCTTACCTGCAGGGCCACCCCAACATGAACATGGTCCCCGGCGTTGATATGTCCACAGGCTCTCTGGGTCAGGGCGTTTCCACCGCAGTGGGCATGGCTCTGGCTGCCAAGTACAACGGCAAGGAAAACCGCGTCTACTCTCTGTTAGGTGACGGCGAGATCCAGGAAGGCCAGGTATGGGAAGCCTGCATGTCCGCAGCTCACTACAAGCTGGACAACCTGTGCATCGTCGTTGACAACAACGGCCTGCAGATCGACGGCGCTATCGCCGATGTTATGAGCCCGTATCCCATCGTGGACAAGCTGGTCGCTTTCGGCTTCGCTGTCCAGGAGATCGACGGCCACGACTTCGACGCCATCGAAGCAGCCTTTGCTAAGGCAAGAGAGACTAAGGGTCAGCCCAGCGCCATCGTCATCAAGACCGTCAAGGGCAAGGGCGTTTCCTACATGGAAAATCAGGCCGGCTGGCACGGTAAGGCTCCCAACGATGCAGAGTACGAGCAGGCTATGACCGAGCTGAAGGCACAGCTTGCAGAACTGGAGGCGTAATTATGGCAGAGATGAAGAAAGTCGCTACCCGTGACAGCTACGGCGCTGCTCTTGTAGAGCTGGGCGCAACTTGTAAGAATCTGGTAGTTCTGGATGCCGACCTGGCAGGCGCTACCAAGACCGGCGTTTTCAAGAAGGCATTCCCCGAGCGTCATTTTGACTTCGGTATTGCTGAGGCAAACATGATG
>JAZSOR010000042.1:0-33975 GCA_045537035.1 Faecousia sp.
TGGGGCATTGCCTGCCAGATCTCATCACAGGTGAAGGCCAGGATGGGAGCAAACAGCTTTGCCATAGCATCGACGATCAGGAACAGGGTGGTCTGTGCGGAGCGGCGGCGGTTGCCGGCAGCGTCTTCGCAGTACAGCCGGTCCTTGATGATATCCAGATAGAAGCTGGACAGTTCAACGACACAGAAATCGTTGATGGCATGGGAAACCATGTGGAATTCGTAGCCGTCATAGGACTTGCGGCAGGCCTTGCCCAGCGCATCCAGCTTGGTCAGCGCCCACTTGTCCAGCTCTTCCATATCCGCAGGAGCCACCAGATCGTTGGGGTCAAAGCCGTCCAGGTTGCCAAGGCAATATCTTGCAGTGTTGCGGAACTTCAGATAGTTCTGTGCGATCTGCTTGAAGATCTCCTTGGAGCAGCGGACATCTGCGTGATAGTCAGAAGAAGCTGCCCACAGACGGACGATGTCAGCACCGAAATCCTTAATCAGGTCAGCAGGGTCAACACCGTTGCCCAGGCTCTTGTGCATTGCGCGGCCCTGACCGTCCACGACCCAGCCGTGGGTCAGAACCTGCTTGAAGGGTGCGCCCTGATCCAAAGCACCCACAGAGGTCAGAAGACTGGACTGGAACCAGCCGCGATACTGGTCAGCGCCTTCCAGATACACATCCGCAGGCCACAGTTCGGGGGTGCGGTGCATCAGAGATGCGTAGTGGGTAGAACCGGAGTCAAACCAGCAGTCCAGAGTATCAGTTTCTTTATCAAAGGCAGTGCCGCCGCAGTGGGGGCAGGTAAAGCCTTCGGGAACCAGCTCCATAGCTTCTCTCTCAAACCAGACATTGGAGCCGTGTTCGTCAAACAGCGCGGAGATCTTTGCAATGGACTCGGGGGTGGAGACGGGCTTGCCGCAATCCTTACAGTAGAACACGGGAATGGGCAGACCCCAACGGCGCTGACGGCTGATACACCAGTCGGCGCGCTCGCGGATCATGCTGACCATACGGTCTTCGCCCCATGCCGGGAACCATTGTACATTTTCGATGGCCTTGACAGCCTGATCCTTAAAGGACTCCACGCTGCAGAACCACTGGGGCGTTGCCCGGAAGATAACGGGCTTCTTGCAGCGATCGTGGTGGGGATAGGAGTGCATGATCTCTTCAGAAGCGAACAGTGCGCCGGACTGCTTCATATCCTCCAGGATCACGGGGTTGGAAGCCTCGGTCTTTAAGCCGGCATACTTTCCGGCATAATCGGTGTGGCGGCCATAATCGTCAACGGGAACAACAAGCTCCATGCCGTAACGCATACAAGTCTGATAGTCGTCTGCACCGAAGCCAGGAGCGGTGTGAACACAGCCGGTACCACTGTCCATGGTGACATACTCGGCGTATACCAAACGGGAGGTCTTGTCTAAGAAGGGGTGCTGCGCCAGCATGTTCTCAAAGAAACTGCCGGGGTAGGTGGCGATAACCTCGTAGTTTTCAAAGCCGCCGATCTTCATGGTCTTCTCCATCAGGGCTTCTGCCATGATGTAGACTTCACCGTTTTCTGCCTTGACCAAAACATAGGTATCTCTGGGATGCAGGCAGATGGCCATATTGCCGGGCAGAGTCCAAATGGTCGTAGTCCAGATGACGAAGTAGGTCTTGCTCAGATCGAAGCCACCCAGCTTGCCCAGATCGTCCTTCATGGCAAACTTTACATAGACAGAGGTACAGGGATCGTCCTGATACTCAATATCTGCTTCCGCAACAGCGGTTGCACAGAAGGGACACCAGGTGACGGGCTTTAGACCCTTGTAAATATAGCCCTTGTCAAACATTCTGCCAAAGACTTTTACTTCCTGAGCCTCAAAGTGCTTGTCCATGGTGCGATAGGGGTGCGCCCAATCGCCCACGACACCCAATCTGCGGAAACCTGCCATCTGCTTCTGGATAAAGTCCTCGGCAAATTCTTCGCAGGCTTCGCGGAATTCCGGCACAGACATATCTTTGTTGAGCTTCTTCTTGGAATTTTCAATAGCGCGCTCAATGGGAAGACCGTGGTTGTCCCAGCCGGGAACATAGGGGGTGTAGAAACCCATCATAGCATGGCTGCGGACGATGAAATCTTTCAGAGTCTTATTCAGCGCGTGACCCATGTGAATATAGCCGTTGGAGAAGGGAGGGCCGTCGTGCAGCACAAAGGGAGGGAAGTCTTTATTCTTCTCTAGCATTGCGTTGTAAAGATCCTCCTGATTCCAGCGCTCCAGCATACCCGGCTCACGGGCAGGTAGACCGGCCTTCATAGGAAAGTCAGTCTTCGGTGTGATGATCGTGTTTTTGTATTCCATTGGATTCTACCTCCATAATAATTGCGAAATAAAAATACCTTTGTCCCCTGCACGCAAGAGACAAAGGTATCAAATTACCTCTGCGGTACCACTCTCGTTCTGACCTAAGTCAGCACCTCAATACGCGATATCGGGCGAACCCGGCGCAGCCTACACTAGGTTATCCTGTTTCGGTGCGCTGCTCGGAGGGGATCTCAGTAACGCCGCATCTGCTGCCTTTCACCGGCCGACAGCTCTCTGTAAGGATTAAGCGTACTTACCTGTCCTCGTCATAGCATAAATCTTATTTGTGTGTGGGGTCGTAATTTCTGCCAAACTGCAGGTTGGCGAACTTGCTCGTTGTAGTGTCAGCGGTAGGATGATTGGGCTCTGCCTTGGGAGCAGTCTCTTCCGCAGTACCTACCAAAGCCTGCAGATTTGCGGAAATTTCATCTGCAACTGCATCAGAAGCAGTGTCCTCCTCAGCGCCTTCTTCCCGATCAAAATCAAAGACTGCGCCGGCTGCGCTGGAGGGAGTAGGAATGTTTGCTTCCTTGATACGCTCCAGTGCCTGAATGCAGGTGCGGATCTGCTCCTGCAGCTCGGTGATCTTTGCGGCGGCGACCTTACGGGCGTCTTCCACACGGGCATTTTCTGCGGCAATCAATGCGTCAGCGTTCTTTGCGTTTTCAGCAGCTGCGGCATTGGCATCGATCAGCATCTGGGTGCATTTTGCCTCGGCTTCTTTTACCATCATATCGCAGGTCTTTTGCGCATTAACAATGGCATCTTTCATGCTGGCTTCGTTATTGCGGTACTCTTCCAGCTTGTTCACAAGGACCTTCATTTTGCTCTTCAGGAGTGCGTTTTCCTTGTAGAGTGTAACATAGTCCTCGGTCAAAGGCTCCAGAAATTCATCAACGGCCTGCATATCGTAGCCGCCAAAAGCAGCGCGGCTGAAAGATATCTGGTCGATCTGTTGCGGTGTAAACATAGTCAAGTCCTCGACTTTCCCTTAGATGTAGTTCTCAATCTCACCCGGTACATTCTCCAGGTCGCCGATCACATCCATGTTGTGAGGGCAGAACAGATAGGTAGACTGGGCAATCTTCTTAACACTGCCGTCCAAGGCGTAAACGCTGCCGGAAAGGAAATCCACGACGCGGCGTGTCAAAGCCTTGTCAACATTTTCCATGTTCAAAATGACAGCCTTCTTTCTGCGCAGCTCATCGGCGGCGCGGGCAGCATCGTCAAAAGTCTTAGCGTGGAAAAGAACGACTTCCTGCTTACCGGAACCCATGTTCAGAACCTGACCGCTGAAAGCGGAGGAGCTGGAACTGGGAGCGCTGAAGCTGGAGGAAGAATCCTGAGAAGCGAAGGGAGAGGTACGGCGGCTGCGGGGAGCAGTCTCCTGAACTTCTTCTTCCATTTCATCAAACTCTTCGTCGTATTCATCGTACTCATCATCGGAATAGGGCTGGGCAAATTTCTTTACATTGTCCCAAAAACTCATATGTCTGTATCCTCCTAATATGTTTGCTGGATTACTGATAATTACGGGCGCCGAAAATAGCAGTGCCAACGCGGATCATAGTAGAACCGCAGGCAATGGCTTCCTGAAAATCGTCGGACATGCCCATGGACAAAATCTCTACCCATACATTATCGTATTTTTTTGCCGTTATGTCAACAGAAAGGTTGTACATTTCTTGAAAAAATTTGTGATTTTCTTCCGGATTTTGACAAATTGGCGGAATTGCCATAAGTCCCTTCATGCAAATATTCGGGTATTGTGCCATTTTTTCACAAATAGAATGGATCTCATCAGCATGGAAACCGGATTTGTTCTCTTCGTTTCCAATATTGATTTCGATCAGAATGTTTTGAACCAGGTTCTGCTTTGCGGCTTCCTGCTGGATCGCATCCAGCAGACGAATGGAATCCACACTCTGGATCAGATCCACTTTTCCGACGACCTGCTTGACTTTGTTGGTCTGCAAGTGACCGATGAAATGCACCGGCGCGCCTTCGTAAGCGTTTTCCGCGTGTTTTTTGATAAGCTCCTGCACACGGTTTTCGCCGCAGCAGTCAACACCTGAGCAGATGGCTTCCCGGACATTTTCTGAGTCATTCATTTTTGTGGCGGCGCATAATGTGATCTCGGCAGGATCCCGACCTGCGGCAATGGCTGCCTGGGCGATTGCAGCGCGAATGGCAGCGATATTATCTGCAATTGACATGGGAGGACCTTCTTTCTTTCATACATACAAACGGCGACGAAGCATTGCTCCGTCGCCGTTTGGCTTATTGGGCTGCTTTTAAGGAACGAATGGGGGCAAGGGTCGAGATGGCATGCTTGTAGATCATTTGCTGCTTTCCATCTGTTACCAGTACGACCACAAAGCTGTCAAAGCCTGTGATCACACCCCTGAGCTGAAAGCCATTCATCAAAAACAGAGTGACCGGCACTTTGTCCTTTTTCACTTCCGTGAGGATGGCATCCTGCAAATTCATTTGTTCAGACATATGTATTCCCTCTTTCTTTGAAATTCCCGATGGGATACATAAATCTTACCATTATTCATTTGTCGAAATCCGCCAGAATCTGTCGCAGGCGCATAAGAATTTTATCGGTTCCTTCACCGGGCTGTCGGACCAGCCAGTGCATTTGACTGTTGCGCCTGAACCAGGTCAGCTGCCGCTTGGCATAATGGCGTGAGGACCGCTTGACCTGCTCGGCAGCTTCCTCTATAGAACAGTTTCCATGCAGCGCGTCTAAAAACTCTTTATAGCCGATTGCCTGCATTGCGGTGCACCTTTCCGGAATATCAAGAGACAAAAGATGTTTGATCTCATCAATAAGACCCATTTCCAGCATCATGTCCACCCGGCGGTCGATCCTTTCATAAAGGTCGGCTCTGTCAGAATCCTCCAAACCGAACCATACGGGCGTGTAGCGAGGGGGACTCTGCTGGGTTTTTAAGTTGTGGGCGGTAATTGTTTCACCGGTTTCATAATACACCTCCAAGGCCCGGATGATGCGTTTCCTGTCGGAAAGATGCAGGCGCTGGGCAGTATCGGGGTCAATGGTGTGCAGCAGCTGCAGCATGGATTCCATTCCCTTGGCATCCGCCTGGGCTTCCAGTTTCTCACGCATACCCGTTGAGGGGTAGGGGGCGAAGCTGTTACCGCGGATCAGAGCATCCATATACAGACCGGTACCGCCTGCCACAATGGCGACTTTACCTCTTGCATGAATGTCATCAATAATCGGGCCTGCCATCTCACAATACCTGCTGACGGAAAAATCCTCTGCAGGTTCGGCAACATCCAGCATATGGTGGGGAATACCCTGCATTTCTTCCGGGGTCGGTTTTGCCGTGCCGATATCCATGTGCTTATATACCTGCATGGAGTCGCAGGATACTACTTCTGCATCTAATTCTTTGGCTAAGGCAACAGCCAGCGCCGTTTTTCCGGAGGCAGTAGGCCCTGCAATGCATATTAAATTATTCAAGGCATCAACCTCCAGACATGTTTATGTGCGTTTAAACTGCTTTTCCAGCTGCTTTTTACTTAAGGATACGCAGATGGGTCTGCCATGGGGGCAGTATTTGAGGTCTTCTTGTTCCATGACCTTCTTTGCAATGACAAGAAGTTCTTCTTTGTCAGTTTGCCAGCCGGCTTTGATCGCCGCTTTGCAGGCAACGGTATGCAGAAGCTCGTCTCTTACATCAGAGCCTTTTTCCCGTCTTCCGTTGGCAAGGTCTGCCGCCAGCGTTTCCAAAGCATCAGCGGCATCCTCCGGGGAAAGATCCATAGGGATCTGCCGCAGCAGGAGCGTATTGCTGCCAAACTCATCGATCTCAAAACCCAGCGTGGTCAGCATTTGCCGGTTGGCAAGCAGCAGCGCGGCGCTGTCCGGTGTCATAGAGCAGGGAATGGGAGTGATCAGCGACTGGGAACTGATCGCTTCCTGATTCTCTTTGAGCTTTTGGAAAAGGATACGCTCATGAGCGGCATGCTTATCGATCAGGAAAGCTTCTTCACCTTGCTCAACGATGATATAGGTGTTATAAAGCTCGCCGACCATGCGCCAGGGGATCTCTTTCGGCATATCCAGCGAGGTCTGTTCCGGTTCTTCCGGAATCGTACTTTCCGGAATTACGGGAGCAGAAAAGCGGGGCGGTTCCGGGGTGGGGAGCGATACCGTTTCCTTCAAGGGCTGCTCCGCTGAACGCTCTAATTTGATTGCTGTGGCAATGGCTGCATCCTGCTTGGGTTGGGGTGCGGATTGGATCACAGCGGAAAAATTCTTGTATTCCTGCGCGGTCATGGTGCGGAAATAATTTTCCTTCTTTTCAGGGATCGTGACAGAAGGTTTGGTGACCGCAGGAGGGGGGACCGGCGTGTTGTTGCTCTTAAACTGGATCTGCGGGCGATCCTGGGTTTTGTTCAAAGCTCCCAGAACACCGTAATGAATGCAGTCAAATACAGCCTTTTCGTTGAGGAATTTCACCTCGGTCTTGGCAGGATGCACATTTACATCCACAGTGTTGGCAGGCAGTTGCAAATGCAAAACACAGGCAGGGAATTTGCCCACCATCAGCTGATTGCGATATGCCTCCTCCAGCGCGGCGATCAGCAATTTGGACTTGACCGGTCGGTTGTTCACAAAGAAAGTCTGCATGTTTCTGCTGGGACGGGCATCGGTGGGCTTGGATACATAGCCGGTGAGGACATAGGAATCCCATTTGGAGTCCACATTTACCATTTTGCCGCCGTCACGGCCGTAAATGCAGTAAACAGCCGCCTCCAAACCGCCACTGCCGGATGTGGAAAGCACTTCTTTGCCGTCACGCAAAAAGCGCAATGCCACATCCGGATGCGCCAGCGCCTGCAGCTGTACGGCTGCGGCGACTTTTCCGCCTTCAACGGTATCTGCCTTCATGAATTTCATACGGGCAGGGGTGTTGAAAAACAGATCTCTGACAATAATGGTCGTTCCGTCCGGACAGCCGGCTTCCGATTCTTCTGTGATGATACCGGCTTCTAAAAGAAGGCTTGTACCACTGATAGAACCGGGGACTTTGGTCATCATGTCAATGCGGCTGACGGAGGCAATGGCTGCCAAAGCTTCACCGCGGAAACCCATGGTGGAGATGGCGGCAAGATCTTCCGCTTTTTGTAATTTGGAGGTAGCATGCCGCAGAAATGCTGTCCGTGCATCCTCCGGCGCCATACCGCAGCCATTGTCCGTAACACGCATGAAAGTCATACCGCCGTTGCGTATTTCGACGGTGATTTGTGTAGCGCCGGCATCGATGGCATTCTCAAGCAGCTCCTTGATCACGCTGGCAGGCCGCTCAACCACTTCGCCGGCGGCGATCAGATTCGCCACATGGGGTGATAATTTTATGATCTTAGCCATTTATATTACCTCATTGCAAGAACACCGATCTGATTGATGGCAATATGCATCAATATCGGCGCCCATATAGAATCGGCTTTCATATAGGCCCACGCGAGGGCAATTCCGGCAGGAATATATTGCAGGAAACACATCAGAAGATGCAACGCCGGATAGCTGCCAATGTATCCTACAACATGCAGGGCAGCGAACACAGAAACGGAGACGATATATCCGGCAATGGGGTTGCGCTCATAAATCTTTCCGAATACGATACCGCGATACAAGGTCTCCTCGGTGATGGGAACGAGCAGCACTGTGCTCACTGCCATCAGACCATAGTTCTGTTGTGTCAGCTCGGCAATCGAATCGTTGTTGACATTGGAAAACTCCGGATTAATCACTATGATGATGTAATTTACAATGAAGCTTCCCACCCAGTAGAGCAAAAAGCCCAAACCGGCAAAGCGCAGAACACGCCAGGGCATAGAGAAGCTGTGTTTCAGAGAGCGCAGTAAGAACTTATGGAAGATCACCGTTACGCAGATGAAATCAACGCAAAAGAGGATGAAATTCACCTGCACTGTGGAGAATGGGCTGCCCAGCAGGAGATTGCCGATCACCAATATAACAGGGATCACCAAAAGCTGCAGTGGGATATAGGCAAGACCGAGGATCATCTCGGTGCGCGATGGGGTAACAGAAAGTTTATTCATATCAATTCAGCATATTCTTCAGTTTGTACAATTCGTTCATTGCTTCAATGGGAGTGAGGGTCTCTACATTGATTGCTTCCAAGGCGCTGCAGACCTGCTGGCTGCTTAAGTCCAGCATGCTGATCTGATCGTCTGCAGCTACGCTTTGGGTCTTGACGGGTGCTTTACCCTCCAGCTCCAATTCGGACAAGATCTCTCTTGCTCTTGCAATCACGCTGTTGGGAAGACCGGCAAGCTTGGCTACCTCGATACCGAAGCTGTCATCGGTAGCGCCGGGAACGATCTTTCGCAGGAAGATCATTTTGTCACCGCGTTTTTTGACAGCAATGTTGTAGTTCTTAACATTAGGCAGCTGATCTTCTATAGAGCTCAGCTCGTGGTAATGGGTTGCAAAAAGGGTCTTTGCACCCAAATGCCTTGTGTTGGCGGCATATTCAAGAACCGCCCGGGCAATGGACATGCCATCATAGGTGGAAGTACCTCTGCCGATCTCGTCAAGGATCAAAAGGCTCTTGGCGGTAGCGTATTTCAAAATAGAAGCCACCTCTGCCATTTCCACCATAAAGGTAGACTGGCCGGAAGCCAGATCATCACTGGCACCGATACGGGTAAATACCCGGTCGACTAAACCGATCTTCGCGCTTCTTGCCGGCACGAAAGAACCGATCTGCGCCATCAGCACGATCAGCGCAACCTGCCGCATATAGGTGGATTTACCGGCCATGTTGGGTCCGGTGATAATGGAGACCTGATTATCGGCAGCGCCCAGTTGGGTGTCGTTGGGAACGAATAGGGTGTCTTTGAGCATTTGCTCCACAACCGGATGGCGGCCATCAACAATGTTGATCTCATTGCCAAGGGAAATCTCGGGACGGCAATAGTTTCGCTGCACAGCGACGGTTGCAAGGGAGCACAGCGCGTCGGCAGCGGCAACGGCCGCAGCAGAGATCTGAATACGGGTAGACTGCTGCGCCAGGAATTCCCGCAGGCTGTTGAACAGCTGATACTCCAGCGCATTGAGGCGCTCTTTTGCGGTAAGTACCTGATTTTCCAGTTCCTTCAGTTCCTGGGTGATATACCGTTCGCAGTTTGTCAGGGTCTGCTTGCGGATATATTCATCAGGCACTTGGTCAATAAAGGACTTGGATACTTCAATGTAATATCCAAAAACTCTGTTGTAGCCCACTTTGAGGGTGCGGATATTGGTCCGTTCCCGTTCAGCAGCTTCAATGGCGGCAATGGTGCCTTGTCCGCCGTTCATGATATCCCGGAGTCTGTCAACCTCTTCATTTGCACCGCTGCGGATAATACCGCCCTCCCGAATGGTCAAAGGAGGCTCGTCTACGATTGTGTTTTCAATCAGATCTGCGCAGTCGGTCAAGGGGTCAATATCCTCCGTGAGCTTTTTCAGCATGGGAGAATCTAACAGCGCCAAATGTTCCTTGATTACCGGCAGAGAGCGCAGTCCTCTGGCAAGACCGATGAGATCTCTGCAGTTGGCAGAGCCGGTAACGATTCGGGTGGTGACGCGCTCCAGGTCTGTTACTTCTTTCAGTGCGTCGATCAGTTCGCCGCGGCAGACCGTATGATTGATCAGCTCATCCACAGCGGATTGCCTGCGGCTGATCTCGGCAATGTCCAGAAGAGGCTTTTCCAGCCAGCTGCGCAGCAATCTCCCACCCATGGCGGTGTTGGTCTTGTCCAGTACCCACAGAAGCGTACCCTTCTTCTCTTTGCTCCGTAAGGTCTCTGTCAGCTCCAGATTTCTTCTGGCATCCATGTCCAGCTCCATGAATTTGCCGGAGGTGTAGTACTGGAGCTGGCGGATATGTTTCAGATCGTTTTTCTGGACAAATTGCAGGGTCGTAAGCAAAGTGCCGGCAGCGATGACCGCTGCAGTCAGATTGGCAATCCCCAGCTGGGAAAGGGTCTGGTCGAAATGGTTTTCCAAAAGTGTCTGCGCGCCTTCTAAGTCAAATTGGTATTCTTTTCCTTCGTCCACACAGCAGCTGAGTCTGTGGAACAGAGCGTCTTCAATAATGGGATCATTTACCAGCCCACCGCCGCGGATCACCTCAGAGGGAGAAAAACGACCCAATTCAGAAGCGGCTGCCTGAGCATCGGTGCAGATGGTTACAAAGAATGCACCGGTGGAGACATCGCAGAAAGCAAGACCAAAACGACCTTCTTCGCCGTAAAGGCAGGCCATATAGTTGTTCTTACTCTCGTCGAGCATGCAGCTTTCGGTAACAGTACCGGGTGTGACGATCCGGGTGATGTCCCTTTGGACAATGCCTTTTGCCAGCGCCGGGTCTTCCATTTGCTCACAGATCGCAACCTTATATCCCTTTGCCACAAGCCGCGCAATATATGCATCTACGCTGTGGTGTGGGACACCGCACATAGGGGTCTGTTCCTCTTTGGGCTTGTTGCGATCTCTGGTGGTCAATGTCAGATCCAGCTCTTTTGCAGCAAGCTTGGCATCTTCGTCAAACATCTCATAGAAATCGCCCAGGCGGAAGAACAAGATGCAGTCGCTGTTATTTTCTTTCATGGCGTTATACTGACGCTTCATAGGGGTCAGCTCGTTTTTATCTGCTGCCATATCCATTTTCCTTTCAGCTAAGCTTACCGATCAAACTCCATGTTGTGGAATCGGTGATGGTCACGGTAACAAAACTACCGATTAAAGTTTTATCGCCCTTTATACGGACCAAACGGCCGCCCTCAGTACGGGCTGTGAGATATTCCTTGTCCGTGCCGTCAATGAGGCAGCGCAGCTTCTTACCCACATATTCCCGATGAATCTCTTCGGAAATGGCATTCTGTACAGCGCATAAACGATCAAAGCGGCGATTCTTCTCCTCTTTCGGGGTGGGATCATCCATTTTCTCTGCAGGTGTGCCTTTTCTGGGGGAGAAGATGAATGTAAACAGAGAGTCGTAACGCACAGCTTCGATCAGGGAGATGGTCTCTTCAAACTCTTCCTCTGTTTCGCCGGGGAATCCCACGATCACATCAGAGGTGAGCACCAGATCGGGCATCACGGATTTGGCATACTGGATCAGCTGCAGATACTGTTCCCGGTCGTAATGGCGGTTCATTGCCTTTAATACACGGCTGGAACCGGATTGGAAGGGAAGATGCAGCTGCTTTGCGATTTTGGGGGAGGATGCCATGGTGTCGAAAAGTTCTTTGCCGGCATCTCTGGGGTGGCTTGTCATAAACCGGATGAGAAAGTCACCGGGGATCTCTGCGATCATTTTCAGAAGCTTGGAGAAATTAATGTCTTCATCCAGATCTTTACCGTAGGAATTCACATTCTGACCCAGCAGGGTGATCTCCTTTGCCCCTTGACTGATCAGTGTGCGGCACTCTTCTAAAATATCGCAGCTCTTTCTGCTTCGTTCTCTGCCACGGACATAGGGAACGATACAGTAGGTGCAGAAATTGTTGCAGCCGTACATAATGGAAACCCATGCTTTGAGCGTATTATCCCGGACCTGGGGAATACCCTCGGCGATAGAACCGGCTTCGTCCTCTGTGAAAAAGGTCCGCTTGCCCACAGAGAGCACCCGATAGAGGATTTCTGCGAACTGCCATAAATGGTGGGTCGAAAATGCGCCGTCCACATGGGGGTAGCTCTTTTTGATCCGGTCTATCACATGTTCCTGACCTGCCATACAGCCGCACAAAAAGATCTTCTGACGGGGATGACGGCGTTTGGTATGGGTCAATGCGCCCAAATTGCCGAAAACTCTCTGCTCTGCATGCTCGCGGATGGCACAGGTGTTCATGACGACCACATCGGCGCCCTCGGCGGTGTCAGTGATCTCATAGCCGCTTTCTGTCAAGAGACCGCGTATCTTTTCAGAATCCGCTTCGTTTTGCTGACAGCCGTAGGTCTCCACATAGGCTTTCGGGGTGATTTCTCTCTCGTGCCAATAGGCTTGTATCTTTGCGCAGTAAGCAAGCTGCTGCGTCAATTCTTCGTCGGTAATTACGGTGGTATTTCTATCCATGGGATGCTCCTGTAACTATAATATCTCAATTATAAATAATAGCATTTTATTTGCCCGTTTGCAAGGGTTGGTGTGGTATTTCCAAGATTACTTTAATAATTTCTTGCATTTGCGCAATCTGCGTGTTAAAATAAGTCCGTTATATTCCAAATTGGAGGAAGAAGATACCTATGAACTGTAAATTCTGTAATGCGCAGATCAACGAAGAACACAAATTCTGTCCTTTCTGCGGCAAAGATCTTTACGAAAGCGAAGCTGCTGAAAATCAGATTGTGGCAGAGCCTGAAAATGCTTTTGGGGGAGCTTCTTTTGAAGTGCCCGCAGAGCCTAAAAAGAAGAGATGGCCTATTGTTGTAGCGATTGTCAGCTCCGTGGTTGCGTTGCTTGCGCTGGCAACTTTGCTGCTGGTTTCTCTGGGCTTTGATTTTAAGGCACTGCTGCCCCGCGCCAACGATATCAATTACAAAGATTCTTACACCCTCAGTGATGAAAAAGCTGCGGATAAAGCATCCGATGTTGTTGCAACTGTCAACGGTAAAGAGCTGACCAATATCCAGCTGCAGATCTACTACAGAATGCAGGTGATGGATTTCCTCAGCTATTACGGCGACTATATCAGCTATATCGGTTTGGATATCACAAAACCTTTAAATGAGCAGACTTGTTCTTATGATGAAAGCATGACATGGGAACAGTATTTCCTGGACATTGCGCTGGAGACATGGCATAACTATCAGACCATGGCGATCATGGCAGAAGAAGCCGGTCATGTTCTTGGAAAAGAATGGGAAGAGTCTCTTGCTAAGATGCCTGCCGATCTTGAGGAGCAGGCAAAAGAAGGTGAGTTTGAAAGCGTCAGCGCCCTTTTGGAGGATGCGATCGGACCCGGCTGCACCCAGGAACTCTATCTGGACTATATCAAGCTTCTGTATATCAGCAATGACTATTACAGCACCCAGTATGAGAAGATGGAGCCCACCGATGCAGAGGTAGAAGCATATTTTACCGAGCATGCTGAAACATTTAAAGAGCAGGGCATCGCCAAAGAGAACGGTTTGATCTCGTCCGTGCGTCATATTTTGATCTCCCCCGAAGGCGGCACAAAGGATGAGTCCACCGGAAAGACGACTTATTCCGATGCAGAGTGGGCTGCCTGCCTTAAGAAAGCGGAAGACCTTGTGGAAACCTGGAAGTCCGGTGAGGCAACAGAGGAGAGCTTTATTGCCCTCGTAAAAGATAATACGGCCGATACCGGCTCGGCAAGCACCGGCGGTCTGTATGAGGATATTTATAAAGACTCCGGTATGGTAGAGCCCTTTGAGACATGGTCCATTGATGAGAACCGTAAGCCCGGTGATGTTGGCATTGTCAAAGCAGATTTTGACCACTATAAGGGCTATCACATTATCTACTTTGTCAGCGGCGAGCCTCAGTGGAGCAATGCGGCAAAAACACAGCTGCTGTCTGAGCGGATCACAGACATGATCGATGCGGCGCAGGAAGAAATGCCCATCGATGTAAACTATCGCAAGATCGCTCTTCGGGAACTGGACCTTGTATAACAGCAAACGGCGCATCCAAATTTGGATGCGCCGTTTTTATATGCAGCTTACCAATCCGGTGTGACTACAGCCTTCATAGGCAATGAGGAAAAGATTTCCCGGGTAATTTCTCTGTATTCATTCAGATCGGTGGTTTTTCGCAAACGCTTGGCGAGCTTTTCGCCGCCTTCAAATTTGCAGATTAAGTATCGCCAGTTTTCTTTCAGGCGGAACATAGCATTCCGGGAGCCTCCAAAGGCGACCAGATATTCCTCCAAAAGGGAGTCACAGAATCCTTCCAGAGCTTCCAGGGTCGTTCCGCCGGGGCTCAGCATTCCCGGATCTGCGATCAGTCCTCTGCCCAGCATGACAGCGCTGATCTGAGGATGTTTTTCCTGGATCTGTGTGATATCTTTGTGAGAACACAGATTTCCGTTAAAGCATACCGGCGCCTTACTGTTACATAGTCCGTATTGAAAGGCCTTCATATCCACATCGCCGTTATAAAATGTCTTACGCACCCGTGGGTGGATGGTCAGCTCTTTAATAGGGTAGCGGTTAAACACTTCCAATATTGCAGGAAATTCCTCCGGATCTGAAAAACCGATTCTTGTTTTAATGGATATATCTGTTACTGCAGATTGAAATATCTCATAAAGAAAGCAGTCAAGGGCGCCGATATCTGTCAGCATACCTGCGCCTTTTCCCTTTGCGGTCACAGTTCCTGACGGACAGCCGAGATTTAAGTTGACTTCCGTATAGCCCCGATCAGCGCATTGGTTTGCCATCCAAATAAAATCTGCTACATTTTTTGTCAGAATTTGCGGAATGACCGTGGAGTCTAAGTCATTTGCAAGGGGAAGTTCCCGACATTCTCTGGAAGTAAGATGCCGATGCGCGGTAGGGGAAAAGAAGGGCGTGTAGTATTTGTCGATACCGGGAAAGTAGGCGTGGTGCAGCCGGCGGTAAATACTGTCGGTCAGACCCTCCATGGGCGCAAAATAATATTTCATATATTTCTCCCGAAAAACAGGGTGCGCATCAACGCACCCTGTATAGTTATATCTCCATAATTACAGGCAGGATCATAGGATTCCGCTTGGTGGTTTTATAGAGGTAGCCACTCAAATCGTTTTTGATTGCAGTCTTGATCGCAGTCCAATCCCGGATGTGCTTTCTGCCGCAGCGTTCAATGGCTTCCATTGCCACATTGCGCAGCTCCTCCATTAAATCTTCGGATTCTTTCACATAGATAAAACCGCGGGTGATGATATCCGGACCGGTAATAACAGAGCCGTCCTGACCGGAGATGTTGACGCACACAACGATCATACCGTCCTGCGCCAGATGCTTTCTGTCTCTTAATACAACGCTGCCCACATCACCGACACCGGTACCGTCAACAAATACCTTTCCGGCAGGTACAGTGCCGTTGATCTTACAGGTTTTACCGGATAGTTCAATGACATTCCCGATCTCTGCAATACGGATATTTTTTGCTGCGACACCCATTTGCGTGGAAAGCTTGCCGTGAAGCTGCAAATGACGCTGCTCGCCGTGGACGGGAATGAAGAATTTGGGTTTGCACAAAGCGTGGATGATCTTCAGCTCTTCCTGGCAGGCGTGACCGGACACATGCAGTCCTTCGCTCTTTTCATATACAACTTCCGCGCCTTTGCGGTAAAGCTCATTGATGATTCTGGAAACGGCTTTCTCGTTTCCGGGAATGGCGGAAGCGGAAATGATGATCCGGTCGCCGGACTGGATATCTACCTGCTTATGGGTGGAGAAAGCCATACGGTAAAGAGCGGACATATTCTCGCCCTGAGAGCCGGTGGAGACGATTACCACCTTGTTCTTGGGAAGACTCTTGATGGCACCAAGGTCAACGATCGTACCGGCAGGAATCTTCAGATAGCCCAGATCCTGCGCCACTTTCAGCATATTCTCCATACTGCGGCCGGTAACAGCGACCTTTCTGCCGTAACGGGCAGCGGTGGCAAGGACGGCCTGAATGCGGTGCATATTGGAGGCAAAAGTGGTAACAACGATCCGCTGATCGCAGTTTTTAAACTGACGGTCCAAGCCCTCGGCAACAATGTTTTCACTGGGGGTATAGCCCTGACGCTCCACATTGGTGGAGTCGCAAAGCAGGGCGAGCACACCGTTATTTCCCAATTCGCCCAGCCTTGCAAGGTCGATCATGCCATCTTTGGCAGTGGGATCGATCTTGAAGTCACCGGTCATGATCACAGTGCCCACCGGTGTGTGGATGGCAAAGGCAACAGCATCTGCGATGGAGTGATTCACGTGGATAAATTCCACGCTGAAGCAGCCGGCTTTTACCACATCGCCGGGCTTATGGGTGACCAGCTTCACTTTGTCTGCAATACGATGCTCTTCCAACTTCAGTTTAATAAGACCGTTGGTCATTGCAGTGCCGTGGATCGGGCAGATTACCTGCTGCATGCAGTAGGGGATAGAACCGATATGATCTTCGTGGCCGTGGGTAATGAACATGCCACGAAGCTTCTTTGCGTTTTGCACCAGATAGCTAAAGTCAGGGATCACAAGATCCACACCGTACATGTCTTCATCCGGGAAACCGACACCGCAATCCACAACGATCATATCTTTACCGTACTCAAGGACGGTGATATTTTTACCGATCTCATCGAGACCGCCTAAGGGGATGATTTTTAATTTTTCAGCCAATGAAATACTCCTTTCAAAATGTAAAAATGGCACAACAAACAAGCAGCCGTTTGCTTTCGTACAGCCCTGAATCGCTGCCGGTAAAGCTGGAAACGCCCGCAAAAATATTAAAATTCAAACAGCTCAGGTCTGCCTGCCTGATGCTTGCTGTCTGTATTATACCACAGTTACCTATGTTTGTACACATTTATTTTTCTGCCCGAACCGACACAAAACCCTTTTTACGCGGAAAAACATAAATTTAGAGTTGCGAAGGCATTGTAAATTTGATATAATACCTAAAATAGCGCTTATTATGGGCTACTAGACAGTTTCAGGAGGTGTATGGATATGAACAAGAAGCTTGACAGACTTCTTAAACCGGGAGCTGGTCTGTATTTTTTGATATTGCTTTTGTTTGGTATTGCATCCGCTTTGCTGGGTCAGTATGTGCTGGCCGGTGTTGAACTGGGCGTTACATTGCTGCTTTTTGTAATCTATCTGCTATTCCGCGCAAATCGCAGAAAGGAATTGCAGGCGTTTGTACAAAATGCAACGGATGAACTCAATGCTGTTTCCGGTGCGGAAGCGCCGTTTCCTATGGCAGTTGTTAAGCTGCCGGATGGCGGCATCGTTCATGTCAACGATGTCTTTGTTCAGCTGACAGGCTTTCAGGATGTGCTGTCTGAGAGTAACATTGAGGAGTTTATTCCCAATTTTAAAACAGATTGGCTCACTTCCGGCAAGACGGAGTATCCTTACGATATCGACTTAGGCGGTCGTCGCTGCCGGGTTTACGGTACGATGATCCGCGCAAATGAATCTACATCCGTTCCTTTGGGCGTTTTGTATTTTGCAGATCTTACAGAGCTGTATCAGGTCCGGGATGAGTATATCCGTTCCCGTCCGGTGGTTTCCATTATCCTTGTGGATAATTACGATGAACTGACCCGTAATATGACAGAAGCTGCCATCTCCGGCTTGAATGCCCGGATCAATAATACGATCATGAAATGGGCACAGGAGTATCACGGTCTGCTTCGCCGCCTGGAGAAGAACCGTTTCCTTCTTGTTTTTGAGAAACGGGATCTGAAACAGGCTGTGGAAGCAAAATTCCCCATTTTGGAAGATATGCACGAGATCACAGCGCCTTCCGGATTGGAAGCTACCATTTCTATCGGCTTGGGCGTTGACGGTGCAACCTTTGAGGAAGGGTATGAGTTTGCTGCGCTGTCCATTGAAATGGCCCTTAGCCGCGGCGGCGATCAGGCGGTTGTTAAGGACAGACTGAACTTTAATTTCTATGGCGGCCGTGCAAAGGAAACTGACCATCGCAGCAAGGTGCGCTCCCGTGTGACCGCCAATACCATGATGGAATTGATCGGTCAAAGCAGCCAGGTCTTTATCATGGGTCACAAAAATGCTGATCTGGATACTGTCGGTGCAGCAATGGGCATTGCATGTCTGTGCCGTAAGAAGAACAAGCCGTTCCATATCGTACTGGATATGGAGAACAACTCTGCCCAGCGACTTGTTGATGAGATCATTCGCGAGCCTGAGTATCGGGATGTGTTTATTTCCGGTGAAGAGGCGCTTTTGCAGTGTGATAACCGCAGTACGCTGGTTGTTGTGGACACAAACCGACCGGATCAGGTGGAGTTTAAGCCTTTGCTTGAAGCGATTCCCCGGGTCTGTGTTGTTGACCACCATCTCAGAGCAGCAGATTATATTAAGCCGGTTACGGTCAATTTCCACGAGCCTCACGCTTCGTCTGCCGCAGAACTGGCAACGGAATTGCTGCAATATGCGGTTGAGCGTAAAGATGTTTTGCCCGTGGAAGCAAAGTCTTTGATGGCAGGAATTTTCTTGGATACCAAGAGCTTTAATGTGCGTACCGGCGAGCGTACCTTTGAGGCGGCAGCTTATTTGCGGCAGCTGGGAGCCGATACCGTTGAGGTTAAAAAGCTTTTACAGAACGATTTCCAGAATACCATCGCAAAACACCAGATTATCAAAGCTGCGCGGATGTACCGCCATGAGATCGCCATAGCGGCGTTGAATACCGGCACATCCCGGGCGTTGGCGGCGCAGGCAGCGGATGAGCTGTTGAACATTTCCGGTGTATCTGCATCCTTTGTTCTGTATCCGGACGGCGATCAGGTGATCGTATCTGCCCGTTCCATTGGTGATGCCAATGTACAGATGATTCTTGAGCCTCTCGGCGGTGGCGGTAATGCGGCAACGGCAGGCGGACAGATCCAAAACTGTTCCGTCAAGGAGGCGCTTGACCAACTGGTTGCGTCCATCGATCAATATTATGAAACTTAATCTTTAAGGAGAGGTAAATATGAAAGTTATATTACTGCAAGATGTTAAGGGTAAGGGCAAGAAGGGCCAGATGCTGGAGATTTCCGACGGCTATGCCCGGAATTTCCTGCTGCCCAGAAAGCTGGCTGTTGAAGCAACTGCCGATGCTATGAATACAAAGAAAATGAACGACAAGGCTGCAGCGGAAAAAGCTGCAAAAGAGAGAGCGGAAGCTTTGGAGATCTCCCATAAGCTTCGAGAGCTGACTTTGGTGGTGACTGCAAAGGGCGGCGGAGCAGGCAGATTGTTTGGCTCTGTAACCAATCAGGAAATTGCCGATGCTTTGAAGGAAAAGGCCGGTATTGCTCTGGACAAGCGTAAGATCGTTATCGCCGATCCGATCAAGAGCGTAGGCACTTATACTGTCCAGTGCAAGCTGGGCTACGAGATCACCGCGCCTCTGACGGTTAAAATCGAGGAAATGTAATTACTAAAAATTAAAAGAGAAAGGAGAATCAACATGGATGAAGAACTGATCGTGAAACAAGTCCCACAATCTTTGGAAGCCGAGCAGGCAGTGTTGGGCTCTATTCTGATCGACAGCCGCTGTTTGATGGATGTGATCGGCATTTTGCATGTAGAGGATTTTTATCTCCAGCAGAACCGCGAGATCTTTCAGACCATCTATACCATGTTTAATTTCTCCCAAACCATCGATCCGGTGACTGTGCTGGATAAAATGAAGGAGCTGGGTTACCATCGGGAGGATTCCCGCAGCTATATTCTGCAGCTGATGGAGATCACCCCTACAGCCGCCAATGCGGTTCGTTACGCCAATATCGTCAGGGAAAAGGCTATGCTCAGAGGACTTGCGGATGCTGCAGCAGATATTGCACAAACCGTGTCCTCTCAGGTAGGCGCGCCCGGTGAGATCTTGGAATACGCCGAGAAAAAGATCTACGCTTTGCGAAAAGGTGAGCGTGCGGATTCTTTGGAACACATCGGTGTAACCCTTCGCAAGGTCTATGACCGGTTAAATGAACTGAGTCAGTCTGATTCTGCGATTCCCGGACTTTCCACCGGTATGCGTGACCTGGATGTGAAGATCAACGGTCTGAATAAATCCGATCTTGTGCTGCTGGCGGCCCGTCCTGCCATGGGTAAAACAGCCTTTGCGCTGAATGTGGGATTGAATGTTGCAAAGAAGTATAAACAAACAGTTGCAATGTTCTCCTTGGAAATGTCCCGTGAGCAGCTGGCGATGCGCCTTCTGTCCATTGAAAGCTTTGTGGATAGCCAAAAAATGGCAACCGGTAAGCTGACGGAAGAGGAATGGACTAAGCTTTCCATGGCATCTGCTGCCCTGAGTCAGACAGATATCCGTGTGGACGATAACCCGGCGATCACCGTAGCGGAGATGAATGCAAAATGCCGTCGCCTGGAAAACCTGGGTCTTGTGATTATAGACTATCTGCAACTGATGAACGGCTCCGGCTACGGCAAGGGCGGCGACAGCCGTGTGAATGTGGTCAGTGAAATTTCCAGATCGTTAAAGATCATGGCAAAAGAGCTGAATGTGCCGGTTATCTGCTTAAGTCAGTTGTCCCGTGGACCTGAAAGCAGAACCGATAAGCGCCCGATGCTTTCGGACTTGCGTGAATCCGGCGCTATCGAGCAGGATGCCGATGAGGTTTTGTTCCTTTACCGTGACGAATACTACAATGAGAATACGGAAGACAAGGGCGTTGCTGAATGTATCGTGTCCAAAAACCGTCATGGTGAGGTGGGTACTGTAAAGCTGCAGTGGGTCCCGCAATATCAGACATTTACGGACCGGGAGTGGAAGCATGCTGAATAAGCTTCTTGCCTTTTTACGGAAGTATCAAATGCTGCAGCCGGGTGACCATGTGGTATGCGCGGTATCCGGCGGTGCGGACTCTGTGGCATTGCTGTTTGCAATGTATCTGCTTCGGGAAAAATTGCAAATTAATGTGTCAGCTGCTCACTTCAATCATCAGCTACGCGGTGAGGAATCTGCCCGTGACGAGCAGTTTGTCCGCGATTTTTGCGCCCGGTACGATATTCCGCTATCCGTCGGATCAGAACAAGTGGTTGCCGGCAAAAAGGGCCTGGAAGCTGCCGCCCGTGAGGCGAGATATGCTTTTCTTCGATCACTGAATGGCAAGATCGCTACCGCCCATACAGCTGACGACAACGCAGAGACTATGCTCATGCATTTAGTCCGCGGTACCGGCTTAAAAGGTCTTGGCGCCATCGCGCCAATTAATGGTGTATTGATCCGGCCTATGCTGGATGTAACCCGTTCAGAGGTTTTGGCATTCCTGCAGGAGTATAATCTGACTTATATGGAAGATAGCTCAAACGAATCTGATTCCTTTTTGCGAAACCGCCTGCGTCACCATGTGATGCCGCTGCTTCAGCAGGAGAACCCGAAACTATCTGAGAATCTTTCGGCTTTGGCTTTGCGTTTACAGCAGGATGAGAAAACCCTGGCTATGCTGTCTGGTCAGGACCTGACAACGGATGTCTCAGAGCTTCGTCAGCTTCCGTCATCTCTTCGTGCACGCAGTTTGGCTGCCTTTCTGGAACACTGCGGTGTCCGGGAAGCGGAGGCTGCCCATATTCAAATGCTGGAAAATATTATTTTTTCCGACAATCCCTCTGCAAGGGCATATTTGCCCGGTGGCATTGTGATCTGCCGCAATTATAATAAATTGGAGCAATATGTATCCGAAGAACCTTTGCAGTCAACCGTGTTGCCTTGCCCGGGCGAGCTGATCGTTCCGGCTCTCGGTTTGAAGATCCTTTGTTCCAGGACAGACGAGCCGCAGAGTCAAAAGGACTCCTTTACCGTATCACCTTGCGGCAGAATCTATGTCCGAAGCCGTATGCCGGGGGATAAAATGCGCGTTTCCGGCGGAACAAAAGAACTGAAAAGACTATTCATTGACCGCAAGATTCCAGCGCCCCAGCGTTGCCGGATTCCCGTTTTGTCTGATGATGACGGTGTTCTTGGTGTTTATGGTTTCGGCGCGAATTTAGCGAGAAAAACGGATGGGGAAATGTTTCTGATCCGGTTTGAAAAAATATGATCCCTCTTGGGCGTTATATAAGATAAATCAGCGAATAGGGAGGATGCAAATGGAAAACAGCATACAGAGAGTACTCCTCAGTGAGGAGCAGATCCAAAATAAAGTGCAGGAGCTGGCAGCACAACTGTCTGCAGAATATGCAGGCAAAGACCCGATTTTTGTGGGTGTTTTAAAAGGTGTTGTGGTGTTCTTCGGCGATATGGTCAAGCAGATCAATATTCCTTGTCAAATCGATTTTATGTGGATCTCCTCCTATCAGGGTACGGATTCTAAGCAAATGGTCGTCAAGCGTGATGTGTCTGAGGATATGGAAGGCAGACATGTTGTGATCCTGGAAGATATCTTTGATACGGGTAATTCTTTGGAATTTACTTACAAGCATCTGCTTTCCAAAAAGCCTGCATCTTTGAAGATCTGCACACTATTGGACAAGCCTGAACGCAGAAATCCTGCTGTAACCGTGAAACCGGATTATACCGGTTTTGTGATCCCTAATGAATTTGTGGTCGGGTACGGTCTTGACTTTAACGAGCATTTCCGTAATCTGCCGTATGTGGGCGTGCTGAAGCCCGAAGCTTACCAATAAGGAGATTTCCACTTTGAGAAAACGCAAGATAATTTCGATCATCATTTATGTAGTAGTTCTTGGCTTCGCATTTTCGTGGATGCTGGGACTGTTTGGCGGAAACGGGGAAGACCTTTCCTATTCTCAGGTCGTTTCCATGTTCCGCAAGGAGCAGGTCCGCAGCTTTGTTGTGGAGGAGAATAAAATTTACCTGGTCCTTCACACAGAACATAACGGTAAAACAGCTCTGACTGCACCTCTGGCAGATCCTGCCGGTTTCCGCGAGGATATGTGGGAGCTTTTGCAGCAGCAGTCTGATTCCGGTATTTTGGAGAGCTATGATTTTATTCCGGAAAAAGAGGGCTCTCCCTTTGATTACATCATTCCTATCGTGCTTGCTGGCTTGATCCTGATCATTGCCTGGGTCATTTTGGCAGGCCGCGCCAACAGCAACAATCCGCTGAACAATTTCGGAAAAGCGCGAACGATCAACGGTCAGGCAAATAAAAAGATCACCTTTGACGATGTGGCTGGCGTAGACGAAGAAAAAGCAGAATTGCAGGAAGTTGTGGACTTTCTCCGTGACCCGGAGAAGTTTACAGCCATCGGCGCCAGAATTCCCCACGGCATTTTGCTTGCGGGCCCTCCCGGTACCGGCAAGACCCTGCTTGCCCGTGCAGTAGCCGGTGAGGCTGGCGTGCAGTTTCTGTCCATTTCCGGTTCTGACTTTATGGAAATGTATGTAGGTGTCGGTGCAAGCCGTGTCCGTGACCTTTTCGATCAGGCAAAGCGTATTGCTCCTGCCATTATTTTCATCGACGAGATCGATGCTGTCGGTCGTAAGCGCGGTTCTGGTCTTGGCGGCGGACATGACGAAAGAGAGCAGACACTTAACCAGTTGTTGGTGGAAATGGACGGCTTCAGCCGGTCCGAGGGCGTGATCGTCCTTGCTGCTACCAACCGTGTGGATATTTTGGATCCTGCGCTGCTGCGTCCCGGCAGATTTGACAGACAGATCTATGTGGGCGCTCCGGATGCAAAGGGCCGCGAGGAGATCCTTAAGGTCCATGCTAAGGGCAAGCGTTTGGATGATTCCGTCAGTTTGAAGACGGTAGCTCTTGCGACTTCCGGATTTACCGGCGCAGACCTGAGCAACCTTTTGAATGAAGCGGCGATCCTTGCAGCCAGAGAGAACCGCCCCGTTTTGAATATGCATGATATCAACGAGGCAATGATGAAGATCCTCGCCGGTCCTGAGAAGCGCAGCCGTGTCCGCCTGCAGAAGGATCTGCGGTTGACCGCGATCCATGAAGCCGGTCATGCGGTTGCAATGTACAGCCTGCCTACCCATGACCCGGTCCATCAGATCTCGATCATTCCCCGGGGAAATGCGCTGGGCCTTACATGGACGCAACCCATGGAGGACAGCACCCACTTGACCCGTAATGAGATGTACGAACAGATCGTCGGTCTTTTGGGAGGTCGTGTGGCAGAGGAACTGTTCCTGCAGGATATTTCCACCGGTGCATCCAACGATATCGACCGCGCGTCGAAGCTGGCGCGGGATATGGTAGCCCGTTACGGTATGTGCAAGAATCTGGGAACGGTTTCTTATACCGGCGGCAATGAGCTCTTTATTGGCCGTGATTATCAAAACACCAAGAGCTACTCTGAGAAGGTTGCCGGAACGATCGACGATGAAGTGAAGGCTATCATCGATAATGCCTACGAACAGTGTAAGCAGATTTTGAGTAAGGACGCGCAGAAACTGAACCGCGTCGTAGAGTTCCTTTTGGAGAACGAAACGATGTCCGGCGCGCAGTTTGCCCAGTGTATGGCAGATGAGGAGATCACACCTTCCAGTGATACATCTCTGTTAGATGCCTATAAGAGCGAAGACGAATAATGATAATCGCCACCGAAGAAGTCTCTTCGGTGGCGAATTTTATAGTGTATATAATACAATGGATAAAAACTGTAATATGCTGCCTATGACAACAAAAATATGAAAGACGCAGTGCATCCATCGTACCTTGGCTCCAATACCAAATAATACTGCGCCAATGGTATAGGCAATACCGCCGCTGAGCAGTAAATAGAATCCCCGTGCGGTTAAAAGCTGAATCGTTTGCGGAATGAAGAAAATGATCGACCAACCCATAACGATATAGCATACCATGGAAAATACCCGATATTTTCGCAGATCGATAGCAGTCAGCGTAACAGCAACAGCGGCAAGACCCCATTGTACCATCAAAAGCCCCCAGCCGATCACGGGATGCGTGGGGACAAAAGCGGACAGCAGGATCGGTGTGTAAGTGCCTGCGATCAAAAAGTAAATTGCGCAGTGATCAATGACCTGCATGACCTTTTTGCCGCAATTTACACGAAGTCCGTGATAGATGCTGGAAACGGCATACAATGCGATCATGCTGACACCGTAAATCACAGATCCAATGATTCCAAGGGTATTTCCGTGGAGTGTGGCAACGATTACGCATAATGCAAGGGCAGGTACGCCGAAACTGCCGCCGACAATATGGGTGACCATGTTCATGATCTCTTCTCCTCTGGTATAGTCAGGAAGGATTCTGTCTGCAAGTTTTATTCTCTTTATCATAAATTTACCGCCTTTCCTTTTAACAAAATGATACGACACGATACCGGTAGAGTCACCCTACTGTGGGTATTTCCATATCTCCTGATAATAACCACGACTCTCCGGAGAGTGGATTTGTACAAAACGCACAAAAACGAGGACTAAAATTTGGCACGTTAACCGCTTATTTACAATAAATTTTTATCCTTTCTTCTGAATTTTATGCTATAATAGTAATGACAAGGGGCGGCAACCGATGTACCCCCAGTAAAAGGAGTCATTATGAATAATATTTTGTTTTTTCTGACACCGAAGGCGATGTGCGCTTTCGTATATGATGATTATACTGTTCGACAAGCTCTTGAGAAAATGGAATCTGCCGGATATGCAGCGCTGCCCATACTGAATAAACGGGGTGAGTACCGGGGCACATTAACAGAGGGCGACCTGCTGTGGGCACTGAAAAATATGTGCTATATGGATATGCGGCAGGCAGAAGCCCGGAGGATCATGGAGATCACCCGTAGAAAAGATAACATACCCGTTCGTGTTACTACATCTATGTACGATCTTGTACAGCGAGCCAATACGCAAAACTTCGTGCCGGTCGTGGATGATAAGGATACATTCATCGGAATCGTAACCAGAAGCTCGATCATTAAATACTGCACCCAGCAACTGTTTACAGAGGACTGATATAATATAAAACCGTCTCCGTGGAGAGACGGTTTTTTGTTGCAATCAACACAAAAATCTGTTAAAATATATGTAACTGTACCCAGGAGGTTATCTATGGATGACGAAAAATTGAAAAAGCAAATAGGCGCAAATATCGTATCTTACCGGAAGCGGTTGGGTATGACTCAGGCGCGCCTTGCAGATAAATTGAATTACTCAGATAAAGCGGTATCCAAGTGGGAACGAGGAGAATCGGTCCCGGATGTTCAGACGCTGATCCAGCTTGCAGAATTGTTTGATGTGACGGTTAACGATCTTTTGGTTGACCCCGATGCTTTGCCTGAGAACACCGGCGCTGTTGAGCGCGTAATGGGAAAGGTCGCAGAAAAGACTCTCAAGCGCAAGGCGGATAAGCGGATCATTTTGAAGCTGACCTCTTTGCTCGTTTGGTTTGTTGCGCTGCTGCTCTTTGTGATTCTCTCTTCACTGGATATTCCCAAAAGCTGGGTAGCGTTTTTCTATGCGCTTCCTGCCGACGCGATCGTCTTGCTGAGCCTGCGCTCTGCGTGGAAAGACTTTCGCTGGAATCAGGCGCTGATCTCTACGATCATGTGGGGCGCGCTGCTCAGCCTTTATGTCTCGCTGCTTGTTTTCATGCATATCAATATTTGGAAACTTTTCCTGCTTGGCATTCCTGGTCAGTTGGCAGTCCTTCTTTGGTTCAGAATGTACAGAAAATCATCCAGGGAGGACCGCAATGAACAAAACTGATCTGCGCAAAATGATCCGCGAGAAAAAACGGGCAATGTCTGAAGCGCAAATTGTGGAAGCCAGCCGCTGTTTGGCAGATCTGTTTTTTGCCACAGAGCAATACCGAAAGGCAAAAACCCTCTACGGTTATATGTCTTATAATCAAGAGGTCCGGACAGTTCCGATTTTGGAGCAGGCACTTCGGGACGGCAAGCGCATAGCGATCCCGAAAATCTTTGACGATGAGATGCGGTTTATTTATATCGATGACCTTTCTTGCGTTGAAAAAGGCTACAGCGGCATTCCTGAGCCTGTGGAGGATGGTCCTATAGGGGATGATCCCACAGCCCTTGTTTTGATGCCCGGTCTTGCCTTTGACAAGGAAGGTCACCGGATCGGTTACGGTGGCGGCTTTTATGATAAGTTCTTGGCGGCAGAGCCCACCCATCCTACCGTGGCGCTGTGCTATGATTTTCAGATGCTGCCCGAAATTGAAACAGATGATTACGATATCCCGGTGGACTGTGTCCTCTGGGCTTAAGAGGTTACTATGCATATACCAAACGGACCGACTGCCCAGCTGGAGCTTGTAACTTTTGAGCAAGCGCTTGCGGCGGCAAATAAGCCATGTGACAGCTATGATGTCCAAAAATGGCTGTATGTTCCAAACTTCTATTCTGAATACCGTTATATTTTAGGTACACGGGGCAAGAATCCATTGATCTGCATCGGTATCAACCCCTCTACGGCAGCGCCGGACGATCTTGATAATACCTTAAAATCCGTTGAGCGGATTGCTTTGGGCAACGGCTTTGACAGCTTCATTATGTTCAATGTTTACGCCCAGCGAGCCACAGATCCGGATGCTATGGAACAGCATTGTAATCTGGCTCTGCATCGGGAAAATCTGGAAGCCTTTCGATATGTGCTTTCCATCGCCGAGAAACCTGCCGTTTGGGCAGCATGGGGCACGATCATCGAAAAACGCGACTATCTTGCAGATTGCCTGAAAGATATGATCGCTGTTGGCGAGCAGTATGGCGCTAAGTGGTATTGCGCCGGTGCAGTCAGCAAAAAAGGACATCCCCATCATCCGCTTTATCTTCGAAAGGATGAGAAACTCAAACCCTTTGATGTGAACGGCTACATAGGAGAATGCAATGGTCAGTGAATGTGATACTTGCTGGTATTTTGACTACGATGAAGAGTATGATGAGTACTGCTGCATAATGGATCTTGATGAGGATGAGGTGTACCGTATTCTCAGCTCAAGCAATCAACGCTGCCCCTATTACAGACAAGGTGACGATTATACGCTTGCAAGGAGACAGTAATATGAAAAAGTTTCTGATCCCGGTGTTATTATCGATCTTAATATTGTCCGGCTGCGCAGTTCACCATGAGGAGGATGCAACAACTACAATAGAGACAGCGCCTCCCGGTATGTATGTTCCTGCCAGTACGGTTGAAGCGCAGACAAACGGCGCTGTGCGTCTGTATGAATTGCCTGAGGGCAGTTGCAGCTACCTGAGCGCCATCGGTGACCAACTGCTGATTATGTCTGACGGCGATCCTGCCAAACTGACGGTTTTAACCGGAACGGATTGCATTCCCACGGCAGAACTGTTGGTTGACAAGGATCTGCTATCATCCGGAAGCAGCGTCCTTTATAACGGCTATGCCTATTACGATGAAGCAGAAAATCAGGCAATCTTTTTAGATCCTCAGCTGCAGGAAATCAAACGGATCGACTTGCCGGAAAATATCATTGGTACTCCGATCTTTGCGCCTGACGGTGAGGAGTTATTCTACTGCACCGAAACAGAGATCCGAGCATTCCATGTGGAGAATAAACTGTCCCGTCTGGTAAAATCCCATAGCTATCAATCCCTTGAGTTGGTGGCTTGCCAATTCGATGGCGAGATCCTTGTTTGCCGTGCCGTTGAAGAACGGGAGGGAGAACTGGCGATTTTTGTTTCGGCAAAAACCGGCGAAACAACCTGTACTGACAGCGGTGTGACTGCGCTGTATACATACGAGAAAAACTATATTGTTTTCCGGAATGACGGTGTTGTGCCGCAGAAGATCAGTGGCGCACTGGATAATGCTCCGCAGCTGTTAAACTTATCAAAGCAGAATATTGCACCTGCACTGGAATTGGGCGGTCTTGTTGCCTACCATAGTGAAAATGGAAATCTGGAATTGGATTTTTATGATCTGTCAGCAGGCAAAAAGACGGCATCTATTGCGCTCAGCAGCGTTGGGACCCCGGAAGCTTTTTTGGCGGATCGCTGGTCCGGCTGCATTTGGATCTTGTGCAGCGAACCGGAATCCGGTGACAAAATTCTGCTCCGTTGGGACAAGAAAATGTCCGCTGTTTCTGATGAAGGCACTTGCTTTGCCGCCCTTTATACACAGAAGAATCCGGACAAAGAGGGCCTGAAAGCTTGCAGCGAGCGTGTAAGCGCCCTGAACAAAACCTACGGCATTAGGATCCGGGTTTGGGAGGATGCAGTAGATCACCCCACGAAATATGTATTAAAGCCGGAGTATCAAACAACGGCGATCAATGCTTTTTTGGACGAACTTGAGCCGGTGCTTGCAGAATTCCCCAGGGATTTTCTGAAGAATTCCATAAAAAGCAGGATCCGCATCTGCTTTGTTCGGTCCGTCGACCGGGAGGCAAAAGCGGCGCATTATTGGAACGGTTCAGATGTTTACATCGTGCTGACTCCGGGCTTGAATATCAGAGAAGCGTTTATTGCCGGTCTGGGTAGTATTGTTGATAGCCATGTTTTAGGCAACTGTACCAAATACGATAAGTGGGACACTCTGAATCCGGAAGGCTTTGTCTATGGCTCGGTGGATGAAAAATACCTTTCCGGAGAGGGAAGAGCCTTTGTGGATGAATCGTCCATGCAATCCGCCGCTGAGGACAGAAGCAGCATATATTATGCGGCAATGATGCCGGATAATGGGGAACTGTTCAGCGCGCCGATCGTGCAGAATAAATTGCTTTTGATCTGCCAGGCGATTCGCGACGCATGGAATCTGGAAAAGAGTGAAGCAGTGTTCCCGTGGGAACAGTATTTGAAAGAGCCGATCGCTTATAAGAAATAAATAAGGCCCGGAAGCCGTTGGCTTCCGGGCTCACTGATAGGGAGGTGGATGGATTGGATAAAAAGACATATTCCTTATTGGAAAACTACATGCTATCCTGCATGAAAGACAGCGCCCATGATCGGGAGCATGTTTACCGCGTCCTGAAAAATGCGCTGATCATAGCTGAAAATATGGACAATGTAGATTACGATGTTCTGATCGCCGCTTGTTTATTGCATGATATTGCAAGGCCGGAGCAAATTGCGGATCCTGCTGTGTGCCATGCTGCCTTCGGCAGCGAAAAGGCATATGATTTTTTGGTGGATCAAGGCTTTTCTGAAGACTTTTCCGGCCATGTAAGATCCTGCATCCGGACCCACCGTTTTCGTAAAAATGACCAGCCGGAGACATTGGAAGCAAGGATCTTATTTGATGCAGACAAGCTGGATGTGGTCGGAGCCGTTGGCATCGCCAGAACGCTTGTTTATAAAGGAACAGTCTCTGATCCTCTGTACACAAGAAAGGCCGATGGCAGCATTTCTGACGGCTCGGAGGAAACGGTTTCCTCATTCTTCCGGGAATATAAGTTTAAGCTGGAGAAACTGTACGACCGATTCTATACGGAAAAGGGCAGGGAACTGGCGCTTATGAGAAAACCTGCAGCAGAGGCCTTTTATAACAGCCTTTTTGTTGAGGTCAATACATTTGACCAAATAGGAAACGATTTGCTAATGGGGCATATTGAATGACATTGTAGGGACCGGCGTTCTCGACAATGTAATTAAGTTAGTTGTCATTGCGAACCAGTGACCGCGTCACTGGTGTGGCAATCTCATAGAAACCCCGGGAATCCCTTTGGGACTCCCGGGGATATTTTTAACTGTTAAGTAATTGATTTTTCTTCCGGTCAAATTCTTCCTGGGTTATTGCGCCGGAGTCAAGGAGATTTTTGTATTCTTTGATGATGGCGATGATCTGCTCTTCGGATTCGATCACAGGTGTATCTTTAGTATCAGATACGGACACAGCTACCGGCTCTTTTTTAATTCCGGGGACTAATATATCTGCCTTGGTGATTCCGCAAGGGCAGGAACTGACATAAGCGGCGTGGGCGCGTCCGCAGGAGCATTTCCAGCCACCGGCAGGAACGGTTTGCGGACCGGTAACCGGTTGCAGTCTGTTTTTTCGCTCCGGTTCTTTATTGGGAGAATAATAGTATCCGTGACTTTCCGGCTTGCACAGAACCACAAGAAGACCGAAAATACCCAAAAAGAAACCCCACCAAAAGCCATTATTGTAATAGCCTTTGTTGCTGTTGATGGTGTATGTTGCAAGTCCCCAAATACAGCTTAGAATAAGTATTACGATCAAATAAATGACGACTGGTACCATACTAGGTCCTCCTTTAATGTAGTTATAAGCGAATCTTCAAATTTAACTGTAAAGGGGGATTGTTGATATACGATCAATCCCTCCGTCAAAAATCAAAGATTTTTGCCACCTCCCTTTACACAAGGGAGGCTTCTTGCGTTTTATGCATCCTCACTGCAAAGCCATTCCATGGTTACATTTAGCGCTTTAGCGATCGCTTTCAGTTCGCCGTCCACCACATGACGCTGGTTGTTCTCAATTCTGGAAATGATCAGCGGTGTCATTTCCATACCCATCAGATTGATCACCCGTGCCAGGTCTTCCTGTGTCATGGGCGGTTTCTGCATAGCCCGTCCAAGCCGCACTTTATCACCGCAAATATTACCTTCAATTAAAAATCTTTTTACAGCCATAGCAAACTCTCCTAATATCGAAATAAGATATTAATTCTCTTATATATTGATTTTAGTAGATTTTGCATTATAATAATTAATACTTAGGATAGAAACTATCCTAAGAGTATAGTAACCGTTTTTTATGGAGGTAAAATATGGTATATACAGCGGAAGAAAAAAAGAGAATGGATAATGTTATACAAGCGTTTGCAGAGTACACCGCAGCAAGCGATGAGTTTGATATTGCCTATTCTGATAAATCAGGATATGTCCGGCTGATCATAGCTGACTGTGCAGATCAAGTTTTCTTTCACTTGAGTGGCTTTAACCAGTTGATGGATATGTTCTGCATGGAGATCGTGTCCGAAGAGGTAGAAAAGCTACTGGAAGAAAATCCGTTCCTTAATAATGAAGATGTGGATTATGACGCGATCCGCCTTCGATTGCAGGGCTATATCGATAGAATGGACGATGTTTATCAGGAACAGGCTGAGAAAGTGACAAACAGGTACATAGTAAACTGCGCAATGAGTCCACTCCTTCCATAAAATGACCTTTGTACCGGTTTGGTACAAAGGTCAAATTTGTATAACGGATTAGCCCTTCAGGGACTCCTCAACAGCAACAGCCACGGAGACGGTCATGCCGACCATAGGATTGTTACCAGCGCCCAGGAAGCCCATCATTTCCACATGGGCAGGGACGGAGGAAGAGCCAGCGAACTGTGCGTCACCGTGCATACGGCCCATGGTGTCGGTCATGCCGTAGGAAGCGGGACCTGCAGCCATGTTATCGGGATGCAGGGTACGACCGGTGCCGCCGCCGGAAGCAACGGAGAAGTACTTCTTGCCCTGCTCCATGCACTCTTTCTTGTAAGTGCCGGCAACGGGATGCTGGAAGCGAGTGGGGTTGGTGGAGTTACCGGTGATGGAAACATCAACACCCTCGTAACGCATAACAGCAACACCCTCACGGACATCGTCACAGCCGTAGCAGTTAACGGCAGCGCGTTCGCCGGTGGAGTAGGGGATACGCTCAACGATCTTCAGTTCGCCGGTGTAGTAGTCGAACTGGGTCTTCACATAGGTGAAGCCGTTGATACGGGAAATGATCTGTGCAGCGTCCTTGCCCAGACCGTTCAGAATAACACGCAGGGGCTCTTTACGAGCCTTGTTGGCAGAGCGTGCGATACCGATCGCGCCTTCAGCAGCAGCGAAGGACTCGTGACCTGCCAGGAATGCGAAGCACTTTGTCTCGTCGCGCAGCAGCATAGCGCCCAAGTTGCCGTGGCCGATACCGACCTTGCGGTCCTCAGCGACAGAACCGGGGATGCAGAATGCCTGCAGACCGATCCCGATAGCTTCAGCAGCCTCAGCTGCGTTCTTAACACCCTTCTTCAGAGCAATGGCTGCGCCGGCGCAGTATGCCCATGCAGCGTCCTCAAAAGCGATGGGCTGAATGCCCTTAACGATCTCGTAGGGATCGAAACCGGCAGCTTTACACATCTCGCGGCAAGCCTCAACGGATTCAAGACCGTACTGAGCCAGGACACCATTGATCTTTTCGATCTTTCTTTCGTAACCTTCAAACAAAGCCATTTTTGTGCCCTCCTCTTATTCGTGACGGGGATCGATGTACTTGGCTGCGTCAGCAAAGCGGCCGTAGCTGCCCTTAGCCTTCTTCAGAGCCTCGTTGGCATCGTCGCCCTTCTTGATAAGGTCCATCATCTTACCTAGGTTGATGAACTCGTAGCCGGTGATCAGATCATTCTCGTCCAGAGCAATACGGGTAACATAGCCCTCAGCCATTTCCAGATAACGGGGGCCCTTAGCCTTGGTGGCGAACATGGTGCCAACCTGGCTGCGCAGACCCTTACCCAGGTCTTCCAGGGAAGCGCCAACTGCCAGACCGTCCTCGGAGAAGGCAGACTGGCTGCGGCCGTATACGATCTGCAGGAACAGTTCGCGCATAGCGGTGTTGATGGCGTCACACACCAGGTCGGTGTTCAGCGCTTCCAGAAGGGTCTTACCGATCAGAATCTCGGAAGCCATAGCAGCGGAGTGGGTCATACCGGAGCAGCCCAGAGTCTCCACCAGAGCCTCCTCAATGATGCCCTCCTTGACATTCAGGGTCAGCTTGCAACAGCCCTGCTGAGGAGCACACCAGCCGATGCCGTGGGTGAAACCGCTGACATCTTTAATTTCCTTGACCTGAACCCACTTGCCCTCTTCGGGAATGGGAGCGGGACCGTGATAGGCGCCCTTGGCCACGGAGCACATATGCTGTACTTCTGCACTATAAATCATGGCAAATTTCCTTTCTTTTACAAGACGAATTTTCCGTCTTTCAATATGATGTTCCGGAAAACTCGCATTTTCCACAAATATTATACAGATGAAG
>JAZSOR010000003.1:0-2541 GCA_045537035.1 Faecousia sp.
CTTTTGAATACCGCTGTCCCTTTGGCTTTGGCGGACGATCTGAAATCCGGCATCTCCACTGCCGAAAATCTGATGGTCCCCAAACGGTTGGCGCTGAACCCCCACGTTGCCGATCCTTTGGCTGCCTTTGGGCGGGTCTGCGGAATGGTCTTTCCGGTAATTATGTTTCCGGCTGCCATCGTATTTGGTCTTGCCGAGCTTTTAATTCCGGAGCTTGCCCGCTGTGCCGCCGCCGGAAGCAAACAGCGGATCCTCTATCTCAGCAGGCGCAGTCTGAAGGTCTCCCTTTTGTATGGATGCTTGCTGGGAGGACTCATCTATCTAAGTGCGGAGGGACTTTGCCTTCGGCTTTACCGCAGCACAGAGGCCAGCGGCTTTATGGGTCTGTACGCCCTGCTGATCCCCATGCTTTACTGCGATGCCATTACCGACGCCATGACCAAGGGCCTCGGTCAGCAAAAGGCCTGTGTCCGCTACAATATCCTGACTTCCTCCATGGATGTGGTGTTTTTATACCTGCTGCTTCCCCGGTTCGGTATGATGGGATATTTCTGGAGTTTTTTTGTGACCCATCTTGTAAATTTCCTTTTGAGTCTGCGGCGGCTCATAAAGATCACCGGCAGAATCGTCTCGATAAAAACCTTTTTACAGGCACTGGCTGCCACCGCATTTTCTGTTTTTGTAGGCGCTGTGATACCCGCTTCTGCTTTGCGACCGCTGTGTTTTCTTCTGCTTTTCAGTGCCGCCTCAGTTTTGGCAGGTGCATTTGGAAAAGAGGATATCCTCTGGCTGAAAGGACTGGCAAGTCCCTCTCTAAAAGAAAATAAAAACCGCCCCTAAGGGCGGTTTTTTGTTTTAGAGTTCGCAGTTGCCGACGGTTCTGGGGAAGGGCAGCACATCACGGATATTGGTGATGCCGGTCAGGTACATGACACAGCGCTCGAAGCCCAGACCGAAGCCTGCATGGCGGGCAGAGCCGTACTTGCGAAGATCCATATAGAAGCCGTAGTCCTCGGGATCCATGCCCAGCTCTTCAATGCGCGTCTTCAGCAGCTCATAATCGTCTTCACGCTGGCTGCCGCCGATGATCTCGCCAATGCCGGGGACCAGGCAGTCCATTGCAGCCACAGTCTTTCCATCGGGATTGAGCTTCATATAGAAAGCCTTGATCTCCTTGGGATAGTCGGTAACGAAAACGGGCTTCTTAAAGACCTCTTCTGTGAGGTAACGCTCGTGCTCGGTCTGCAGGTCGCTGCCCCAGTGGACGGGATACTGGAACTTGTCATTGCACTTTTCCAGGATCTCAATGGCCTCAGTGTAGGTCACATGACCGAAATCAGAATTGAGAACATGATTCAGCCGCTCCAAGAGGTTCTTGTCAACAAACTGATTGAAGAACTCCATCTCTTCCGGCGCGCGCTCCAGCACATAGCCGATGATATATTTGATCATGTCCTCAGCAAGGCGCATATCGTCACTGAGATCTGCGAATGCGATCTCCGGCTCGATCATCCAGAACTCAGCTGCATGACGGGTTGTGTTGGAGTTTTCGGCACGGAAAGTAGGACCGAAGGTGTAGATGTTCTTAAATGCCATGGCAAAGGTCTCACCGTTGAGCTGGCCGGAAACGGTTAGATTGGTGGGCTTGCCGTAGAAGTCCTGAGAGAAGTCCACTTTGCCGTCCTCGGTCTTGGGGACATCGTTTAAGTTCAGGGTAGTGACCTGGAACATCTCGCCGGCACCCTCACAGTCAGAACCGGTGATCAAGGGTGTGTGGACATAGACAAAGTCCCGCTCCTGGAAGAATTCGTGAATCGCCATAGCCGCAAGGCTGCGGACGCGGAAGACCGCCTGGAACATATTGGTACGGGGGCGCAAGTGGGTAATGGTCCGCAGAAATTCCATGGTGTGCCGCTTAGGCTGCAGGGGATAGTCACCGGTGGAAGCGCCTTCTATAGTAACGGCGGAAGCCTGAATCTCAAAAGGCTGCTTGGAGTCGGGAGTCTCGACCACAGTGCCCTTGACGATCAGCGCAGCGCCGATGTTGATTTTGGAGATCTCCTGGAAGTTTTCAATGGTGTCATTGTAAACCACCTGCACGGGGGTAAAGTAAGTGCCGTCATTCAGAACGATAAAGCCAAACTGCTTGGAGGGGCGGCGATTGCGCACCCAGCCACCGACGGTTACTTCCTTGCCTGCGTAGGCAGCAGTGTTTTTAAAAAGCTCTCTAACAGAAATCAGATCCATAGCCAAAACCTCTCTTTATAGGATACAATATAAAATAAAGTATATGCCAAACCGGAAGAATTTACAAGTGTTTTTTCGTATTTTCCGCTGTGCAGGGTGAGAAACTTTTTAAAACAGCCAATTTTGTGAGAAACAGAACCATTTTTGTTAGAAAAAAGATACTCGTCAAAGAAAATTTGCATAGTTTAGAAAAAGTTGTTGCAAAATACAAAACGGCATGCTATAATACGGCGTGTGTCCACGCCAGGGCGCGCCACATTGGGATGTCGCCAAGCGGTAAGGCACCAGACTTTG
>JAZSOR010000005.1:0-4504 GCA_045537035.1 Faecousia sp.
AAGATTTACTGACTGTTTCTTGGCAGGGGCACAAGGACTTGAACCCTGAGCCTACGGTTTTGGAGACCGCCGCTCTACCAATTGAGCTATACCCCTATATATGAAAAGGCGGATGCCTTAATTTATGTGGTGGGCCCTCAGGGATTCGAACCCGGGACTATCCGGTTATGAGCCGGAGGCTCTAACCAACTGAGCTAAGGGCCCATAAGTCACCGATGCCTGAGCACCGTAGCGGATGTTATTATAGCATTGCTGTGCCCCACTGTCAAGGCTTTATTTACTGTTTTCTTCCGCAAAAAACCGCCGTCACGCGACGGCGGTTTTGTTATTCCTTGTTTTGGGGAAGGCGGCTGCGGCGACGGCGGCGCTGGGAAGTGCGCTGCTCTTCCGGGTCTGCCTTCTCCGCTCTGCGAGCGTAGGCGGCAGCTGCCTCAGAGGTTGCCTCGTAGGTCAGTCTGCTGACGCGGACCGTGCCGTCGGGCTGAGTGGACAAGCGGACGCGGATCAAAAACTTTCCGTGGTCCGGGCAGGTCGCCAAGTCCATATACCGGTGACCCGGCTGAGCAAACCAGCGAGAGCCCAGCATCTGTCTGCCGCATTCCGGGCACTGATTTTCCTTACCTGCCATGGCGCTCAGCGCGGCCCTTTTGTCCGCGTAATCATAGAACACCTTGCGGCTGATGCAGCCGGGAAGCTCCGCTCCGTGGAAGCCGTTGACATGGCTCTTCAGCGCGTCACCGTACTCAGCAGTGCCCCGTTTCAGGTCCAGCCGGGCGCAGATCAGCGCCGTATGGTAAGCGTCACCCAACGCATCGTGGGCAGGACGGCTGGCTTCGATGCCGAAGATCTCCATGGCGGTCTTCAACGCCTTCTGCGCCGTAGAGCCGTCGGTCTGGGCATTGAAGATCATCTGGGCATTGTACCACTTGCTGACCCAGTTTTCATCAATGCCGTAAAGCCGCAGATTCTCCCGGAGAATGGTGATATCATCAAAACCCCATGTCAGGAAGGTCACATCCTCACCGCACCATATACGAAAACGCTCCATGGCTTCCTCCATGGCCTCGCCCTCTTCACGCAGCTGCGCTTCCTTAATGCCCGTGAGCTTACTGACCCGACGGTTTAAACGGCGGTAGTATTTGGGCTTGATAAGCACCTGGAACTCATCTGCCACCTGCTGATCTTCCGTCACGCGCACAGCGCCGATCTGAATGATCTCACCGCGGATCTGCACCGGCAGCACTTTCCGCGCCGACGGAGATCCGGGCCAGGGCTGATTCCATTCCATATCCAATACGATATAATCCATGATCGCAACCTCTGTTTCTGTTTCCTACGCTCTATCATACCACACAGAAACAACCTCTGTAAACCACAAGTTGCGTTTTCGTCACTTTTTCGGGAGCATTTTTTTCTTATCCAGCTGTCCTTCCTGCCAACCTGCTTCCTTGCCGCAGACCGGGCAGGGGTCGCAGGCGCGGATGCCCTCATAGGTGTAGCCGCAGTTCAGGCAGCGCCAGCTGATGGATTCTGCTTTCTCCGTCAGAGTGCCGCTGACAAGCTGCTCATGCAGGTCTTTAAAGGCGTTATGATGGACGCCCTCGACCCTTGCGATCTGCATCCAAAGTCTTGCGGTATCGTCAAAGCCCTCCCGGCGGGCAACCTCTGCAAATTGGGGATAGGCAGTATCGTGCTCCTCCAATTCTCCTTCTGATGCAAACTGCAGATTCTCCGCAGTAGTACCCAGCTGAAACGGATACCCGGCAGACAAATCGATATTGGGTGCGCAGCATCCAAGCTTTTGCAGGTGCTCCAGGAACTCTTCCGCATGGACAGCTTCGTTATCCGCAGTTTCCTCGAATACACGGGCGATCCACTCGTAGCCTTCCTTCCGCGCCACCTGGGCATAGACGGTATAGCGTGTCCGTGCCTGAGATTCTCCGGCAAAGGATCGGGCTAAATTGAGACAGGTTTCATTTCGGTTGATCGTTTCCATATTATATCCTCCTTCCAGGAGATACAGTATGCCCGTTTCTTCCGTAAATGATACAGCGATCTGTCTGGCATTAAATTTCTTTATAAATTTGGCTCTTTTTTTATTACCAATTTATAGTATAATGCAGATATACTCAACAAGGAGGGGTCCTTATGAAAAAGAAAATCACGACTAAACAAATCGTTCTTGTGGGTCTGCTTGCCGCGCTGACCGCCGCCGGCTCTGCCCTGCGGATCAAAGTACCGCTGGACATCACCGGTTTCTCTGCCTTTCATCTGGGCAACATTCTGTGCGCACTGTCCGGTATCCTGCTGGGTCCGTGGCTGGGCGGTTTTGCTGCCGGACTGGGCTCTGCCATCTATGACATGTTTGATCCCATTTACATATCCGAGTGCTGGATGACTTTTCTGATGAAGGCTGCCTACGGTATTGTCGTAGGTCTGATCGCCCACAGCAATAAAAAGCCGTGGGACAGCAGTTATCTGAAGGCTTTGTTGGGTACGATCGCCGGCGCGCTTACCTACGCCGCGCTGTACCTTGCCAAAAGCTATTTCTACGGCGGCCGTCTCATTGCCGGTCTGACCCACGAAGCGGCTTTGGTCAATTTGGCAGGCAAGCTGCCCGCCACATTCTTTAATGCGGTCATTGCCATTGTCTGCGCTCCCCTTTTGGCTGTTGCCGTTTCCAAAGCATTAAAAAAGAATCATCTATTACAATAAAAACTTTGTCGAAACAGGTGACATTTTCTCATAACTGTGCTATAGTATTTCTAATTATACAGAAATACGAGGTGCGGCTATGAATTTTCTGGAAAAGCGGATCATAGAAGAAGGCGTTGTCAAGCCCGGCAATGTGTTGAAGGTCGACTCTTTTTTGAATCACCAGATGGACATTGTGCTGATCGACGAGATCGGCAGAGAATTCCGCCGCCGCTTTGCCGACAAGAAGGTCACCAAGGTGCTGACCATTGAAGCTTCCGGCATCGCGATCGCCTATCCGGTGGCCCGGGAGTTCGGTGTACCGCTGGTCTTTGCCAAGAAGTCCAAGTCCATCAACATAGACGGCGATATGTATGTGGCAGAGGTGGAGTCCTTTACCCACAAGAATAAAAATCAGGTCATCGTTTCCAAAAAGTTTCTGTCCGCTGACGATCATGTGCTGATCATTGACGACTTCCTTGCCAACGGCTGCGCCCTGCAGGGTCTTATCTCCATTGTAGAGTCCGCCGAAGCCACCGTGGAGGGTTTGGGCATTGCTATTGAGAAAGGCTTTCAGGACGGCGGCTACCGGCTGCGAAACTTAGGCTATCAGCTGGAATCCCTCGCAATCGTGGATGCCATGGATGCAGAAACCGGTGAGATCACCTTCCGCAAGCAGGATAAATGATATAGAAAACGAGCACCTAAGGGCGGTGTACCATAGTGATCAATCGGTTTTGAACGATCCCTCTTCTCCAATACTGCACAAAAAATTCCCGAAATGCGTCAGCATTCCGGGAATTTTGTTGTTTGTCTTGAAGAAAAGTTACCACTTCAAAACTGCATAGCACCTATAAAAGGCGGAGATTCGTGCCAATCAAGGCAAAAAGCGCAGGAATCCTTTGTGGATTGCGAGCATTTTTAACACAGATTGGTGCGGATGAACGCCTTTTAGAGGCGATTTATCACTGTGGCACACCGCCCAACGGGTGCTCATTTTTAAGTCTCCCTTGTGTAAAGGGAGGATTTTTAGATTATACCATAACTGAAAAGAAAAAGCGAGCCCCCGTTGGGGTCTCGCTTTTTTGGTGCCGTGTCCTGTTGCGGTGCCCGGTGTGCGCCTTGCCGAGGTCACGGCTGCGTTGCACACCGACCGCTGCCACTCGCTCAGCTCCCTTGACTCCGCCACCGGCGGCGGTCGCCTCGCTCCCCAGACTCTCACCTACGGTTCGAGTCCGCAGGTAGTAAAAAAGTGAGACCCCGTTTGGGGTCTCACTTTTTTGGTGCCGGTGGCCGGACTCGAACCGGCACGATGTCGCCATCGGTGGATTTTGAGTCCACTACGTCTACCAATTCCATCACACCGGCAAGTGTATATGCATTCGGCAGTTACCAGCATAGTATACACTATCTTTTTGAAAATAGCAAGGGTAATTTAATATGATTTTTTATTTTTTCAAACCCGTTTGGGTCTTGTACAACTGGGCGTAGATGCCATCTTCCTTCAGAAGTTCTTCGTGGGTGCCGCATTCGGTGATGACACCGTCGGCAATGGACACGATCCGGTGCGCCGCCCGAATGGTAGACAGCCGATGAGCGATGATGAGTGTTGTTCTGCCCTTGGCCAGAGCATCAAAGGCACGCTGGATCTTCGCCTCGGTAACAGAGTCCAAAGCAGAAGTTGCCTCATCCAAAATGAGGATGGGAGGATTCTTCAGGAAGATCCGGGCAATGGCCACCCGCTGCTTCTGTCCGCCGGACAACAGCGTACCGCGCTCACCCACATAAGTATTGAACCCGTTGGGCATGG
>JAZSOR010000064.1:0-6531 GCA_045537035.1 Faecousia sp.
GGCATCCAAGGCTTCCGGCTATCCCATTGCCCGGGTCACTGCCAAGATCGCTGTCGGTATGGCACTGGAGGACATTAAGATCGCCAATACCAATGCAGCTTTTGAGCCTGTGCTTGACTATGTGATCGCAAAGCTGCCCAGATTCCCCTTTGATAAATTTACCGCTGCCTCCAATGCTCTCGGCACACAGATGAAGGCCACCGGCGAGGTCATGGGTATCGGCTCTAACCTGGAAGAGGCGCTTCTGAAGGGTATCCGTTCCCTGGAGATCGGCGCAAATCATATGTACCTTCCCAAGTTTGATAACATGAGCGTTGAAGAGCTGCTTGAATATATCAAGACATTCCGCTCTGACAACATTTTTGCTATCGCGGAGCTGATCTATCACGGCGTTTCCTTAGAGAAACTCCACGAGGTCACACAGATCACACCTTATTTCCTGGAAGCAATCAAAAATATCATCGATATGGAAGAAATCCTTCGGGTGAATAAGGATCTTGCTGCTCTTACCAGCGCTAAGAAGATGGGCTTCAGCGACAAGTATATTGCCCGTTTGTGGAAGTGTGACGAGCTGGATGTCTACAAAATGCGCAAGGAGAATAATCTCTTCCCCGTATTTAAAATGGTCGACACCTGCCACACCGGCGCGTATATTCCGTATTTCTATTCCACATACACCGGTGAAAACGCATCCCGTCTGACAGATAAAAAGAAGATCGTTGTTCTTGGTGCCGGTCCAATCCGTATCGGTCAGGGCGTTGAGTTTGACTATTCTACGGTGCATGCAGTTTCCACAATCAAGAATTCCGGTTACGAAGCGATCATTATCAACAATAACCCTGAAACCGTTTCTACGGACTATACCACAGCAGACAAGCTTTACTTCGAACCTCTGACTCCCGAAGATGTTATGAACATCATCGAGTTCGAGAATCCGGAAGGCGTTGTGGCGTCTCTGGGCGGTCAGACTGCCATCAACCTTGCCCAGCCGCTGATGGACAGAGGTGTTAAAATCATCGGCACCGACTGCGCGGCAATCGAGCGCGCAGAGGACAGAAATGCCTTCGAAAACCTCCTGAATGAACTGGATATTCCCAGAGCGAAGGGGCGCGCTGTTACCAAAATTGAAGACGGTATTGCTGCAGCAGCAGAGATCGGCTATCCGGTTCTGGTCCGTCCCAGCTTTGTTTTGGGTGGTCGTGCAATGCAGATCGTTGCCACAGAGGAGCAGCTGCGTCACTACCTGAAGACTGCTGTTGAGATCGATGAGGACAAGCCTGTGCTTGTGGATAAGTATATTCAGGGTAAAGAGGTAGAGGTTGATGCGATCTGTGACGGCATCAATGTGTTTATTCCCGGTATCATGGAACTGGTCGAGCGTACCGGTGTCCACTCCGGTGACTCTATGAGCGTCTACCCGTCCTTCTCCATTTCTAACAAGGTCAAGGGCACCATTCTGCAGTATGCTAAGAAACTGGGTCTTGGTATCGGTATCATCGGTCTGTACAACATCCAGTTTATCGTGGATAAGGACGACAATGTGTTTATCATCGAGGTCAACCCCCGTTCTTCCCGTACCGTTCCGTTCCTGAGCAAAGCTACCGGCTATAGCTTGGCTGACATTGCTACGGAAGTTATTCTGGGCAAGAGTCTGAAGGAGCAGGGTATCTTTGATATTTACCCCGAAGAAAAGAAGCGTTGGTATGTAAAAGCGCCGGTGTTCTCCTCCAATAAGCTCCGCGGTCTGGATGCCTAACTGTCTCCGGAAATGAAACCCACCGGTGAAGCGATCGGTTATGACGACAAGCTGAACCGCGCGCTGTATAAGGCGCTGCAGGCATCCGGTATGCACCTGCAGAACTACGGCACAGTGTTTGCTACCATTGCTGATAAGGATAAGGAAGAGGCACTGCCCCTGATTCGCCGCTTCTACAATCTGGGCTTTAACATTCAGGCCACAGAGGGCACTGCAAAATTCCTTAAGAGTAACGGTATTCGCACCCATATTCTCGGTAAGATCAGTGACGGTAGCGAAGAAATTCCCGAAGCACTGCGCCAGGGCCATATTGCCTATGTTCTCAACACAAGAGATCCCGGCTCCGAGGGTACGCTTAATGACGGTCAGCAGATCCGTATGCTGGCTACCGAAAACAATGTGACCATCTTTACTGCGATGGATACTGTCAAAGTTCTTCTGGATGTTTTGGAAGAGACAACCCTGACAATTTCCACCATCGATTCTTAAGAGGTATCTATGAAACAGAGCCTGTTTGAAATTGTTGAAAATACACAGCTCACGGAAAGCGTCTATAAAATGACACTTTCCGGTGATGTGTCTGCCATTACCGCGCCGGGTCAGTTTGTGAATATCAAGCTGGATGGTTTATATCTGAGACGACCCATCTCCGTCTGTGATATTTCGGAAAACACCCTGACGATCATCTATAAAGTCGTTGGTAAAGGCACAGCGCAAATGAGTAAAATGCGCAGCGGTACACTGGATGTGCTGACCGGACTTGGCAACGGTTACGACTTGACCCTTGCCGGTGATGCGCCCGTTCTGATCGGTGGCGGTGTCGGTGTGCCCCCTATGTACCTTCTTGCAAAGGAACTGATCCGACAAGGAAAAAAAGTAAAAGTCATCCTTGGTTTTAATACAAAAAGCGAGATTTTTTGTGAAAAAGACTTTGCGTCACTGGGAGCAGATGTGATCGTAACCACCGTTGACGGCAGTTACGGTATAAAAGGTTTTGTGACCGATGTGTTGAAAACACTGGACTATTCTTACTTTTATACCTGCGGACCGGAGCCTATGCTCAAAGCGGTTTACCGTGAATCCAAAACATCCGGACAGATGAGCTTTGAAAAGCGTATGGGCTGCGGCTTCGGCGCCTGCATGGGCTGCTCCTGCAAGACAATTACCGGGTATAAGCGTATTTGTAAGGAAGGTCCCGTGATGAAGAAGGAGGAGATCTTGTGGGAAGATTAAGCGTTAATCTTTGCGGAATCGAATTGGCTAACCCGGTGATTCCTGCCTCCGGTACTTTTGGTTACGGATATGAATATGCGCAGCTGTTCGATATCAATATGCTCGGTACATTTTCCTTCAAGGGCACTACAAAAGATCCTCGATTTGGCAATCCGACACCTCGCATTGCCGAGTGTACAGCCGGTATGATCAATGCAGTTGGTCTGCAAAATCCCGGTGTTGAAAAGGTTGTTTCTGAAGAGCTGCCGAAGCTGAAAAAGTGCTTCCATAAGCCGGTTATGGCCAATGTCAGCGGCTTTTCTATCGAGGACTATGCCTATACATGTGAAAAATTGGATAAAGAAGAGCAGGTCGGTTGGCTGGAGGTCAATGTCAGCTGTCCCAATGTCCATGGCGGCGGTATGAGTTTTGGCACTGACCCTAAGGCGGCTGCTGAGATTACGGCTGCAGTAAAAAAGGTGACTACCAAGCCCGTGATCGTAAAGCTCAGTCCCAATGTTACGGATATCGTGTCCATCGCAAAAGCCTGTGAGGATGCAGGCGCTGACGGCATCAGTCTGATCAATACCATGCTTGGTATGCGGATCGACCTGCGTACCAGAAAGCCCGTTATTGCAAATAAAATGGGTGGCTTCTCCGGCTCTGCCATTTTCCCGGTTGCGGTCAGAATGGTCTATCAGGTTGCCAATGCTGTGAATATCCCCGTAGTTGGTATGGGCGGCGTCAGCAGTGCTGAAGATGTGATCGAGATGATGCTTGCCGGTGCTACGGCTGTAGAGATCGGCGCAGCAAACCTTGTAGATCCCTATATTTGCCGGGATATCATTCAGAAACTCCCGGAAGTTATGGATATGTATAAGATCAATACACTAGAAGAAATCATAGGAGGGGCAAAGTAATGGGAAAAGATGTAATCGTAGCCTGCGATTTTGCAAGCGCGGAGCAGACATTCAACTTTCTTGATAAGTTTACGGGTCGCAAGCCCTTTGTAAAGATCGGCATGGAGCTTTTCTATGCGGAAGGTCCCAGCATCGTACGGGAAATTAAAAAAAGAGGTCATAAGATCTTTTTAGACTTGAAGCTCCATGATATTCCCAACACCGTAAAGAAGGCTATGGCAGTTTTACGGAATCTGGATGTGGATATTACGAATCTGCATGCAGCCGGCGCAACAGCCATGATGCAGGGCGCATTGGAAGGACTGACCCGTGAGGACGGCACAAGACCGCTGCTGATCGCAGTGACACAGCTTACCTCTACCGATCAGGAAGCAATGGAAAAAGATATCCTGATCAAAGAGCCCATTGATAAGGTGGTTATGCATTATGCAATGACCGCTAAGAATGCAGGCCTTGACGGTATCGTTTGCTCTCCTCTGGAAGCCGGAAAAGTCCATGACACCTGCGGCAAGCAGTTTCTCACCATCACACCCGGCGTCCGGTTTGCAGACGGTGATGTTGGTGACCAGAAGCGTGTTATGACTCCTGCCCAGGCAAAGGAGATCGGTTCAGATTATATTGTTGTTGGCCGTCCGATTACTGCCGCTGCAGATCCCGTTGCTGCCTATGAGCGTTGTGTTGCTGAGTTTTGCGATTAAAGGAGATAAATATGGAGACCTACAAAAGAGAATTTATCCAGTTCCTGCAGGATGCAGGTGTTCTGAAATTTGGTGATTTTACCGCCAAGAGCGGCCGGAAGATCCCGTATTTTGTCAATGCCGGTATGATCAAAACCGGCGATCAGATCACCAAAATGGGTGAGTTTTACGCAAAAGCATATTTTGAAAAGCTGGGCAAGAAAGCGTCCGTTCTTTATGGTCCTGCTTACAAGGGCATTTCTCTGTCCATTTCCGCCGCCGTTGCGCTTAGCAAGAGCGGTCTGAATGTGCCGTTCTTCTTTAACCGCAAGGAAGTGAAGGATCACGGTGAGGGCGGCACATTTGTGGGCTATGTACCCCAGGCCGGTGAGGAGATCGTCATTATCGAAGATGTGATCACTGCCGGCACGGCTATCCGTGAGAGTATGGAGATCCTGAAGCATCTGGAAGGCACAAAGGTTATTGCAACCTTCATTATGGTCGATCGCAAGGAAAAAGGTCAGGGCGAGAAGGGTGCAATGCAGGAGATCGAAGAGCAGTTTGGCTTCCCAGTATATTCTGTTGTTGATGTTTATGACATCATCGAATATCTGGAAGAGGATGAAACAAATGCTGAGAATGTTGCAAGAATCAAGAACTATCTGGCTGTGAATGGAGCAAAGGTATGAGAAGTCTGATCGATATCGTTGATTTTTCCGTAGAGGAACTGGATGAACTGCTGAAAACTGCTTGTGATATCAGTGACTACCCTGAAAAATATGCAGAAGTTTGCCATGGTAAGAAACTGGCTACGCTGTTCTTTGAGCCCTCTACCAGAACCCGTCTTAGCTTTGAAGCTGCGATGATGGAGCTTGGCGGTAATGTTATTGGTTTCAGCGAAGCAAGCTCTTCATCTGCATCCAAAGGCGAAAGTGTTGCAGATACCGCTAAGATCATCAGCTGCTATGCCGATATTATGGCTATGCGCCATCCCAAAGAAGGCGCTCCCTTTGTTGCTGCGCAGAATGCATCGATTCCCGTTATCAATGCAGGCGACGGCGGTCACTGCCATCCTACCCAGACTTTGGCAGACCTTCTGACCATCTACCGTGAACTTGGCAGATTGGATAATCTGACCGTTGGTTTCTGTGGCGATCTGAAATACGGTCGAACTGTACATTCTCTGCTTTCCGCTTTGGGACGCTACAAGAATATTAAGGTTGTTCTGATCTCACCTGAGGAATTGCAGCTGCCAAAGTATGTTAAGTATGAGGTCTTGGATAAGTACGCGATGGAATACAAAGAAACCACCTCTTTGGAGCAGGCTATGCCCGAATTGGATGTTCTGTACATGACCCGGATCCAGCGTGAGCGTTTTGACAGCTATGATGAGTATGAGCGCCTGAAGGACAGCTATGTCCTAACCGCTGAAAAGATGGCTTTGGCAAAGGAAAATATGCGTGTACTGCATCCGCTGCCCAGAGTCAATGAGATCAGCGTTAAGGTGGATGAAGATCCCAGAGCAGCATATTTCCGCCAGGCACTGAACGGTAAGTATATGCGTATGGCACTGATCCTCAAACTGCTGAAAGAAGCAAAGGAAGGAAAGCAGATGCCGCAGATCGAAAATGTAGTTTTCGGAAAGCTGCACTGTGACAACCCCAGATGTATTACATCCACCGAGCAGGAGATCGTTCATGCCTTTAAATGCGTGAGCCCTGAAAACGGAATTTACCGTTGCATTTACTGCGAAGCTAAGAAAAAATTGAACTAACGAATACCCTCTGAAGAAGCAACCGAATGTTACACAAAAACGGTCATTATTCAGAGGGATTTCGTGTTAAAAAAGACAAAATTCCCAAAAGTATTTTGTTGTTTCTTGACAGTACTTTTCAGGCATGTTAGAATGATGAAGTAGCATTAATATCGCTTTCTGCGACTGACGGAATCATGTGGAGCACCACAG
>JAZSOR010000037.1:0-3249 GCA_045537035.1 Faecousia sp.
GGTATGGAGCCTTTGGGTGTATACGCCACCAACGGGGCATTTCAGCAGAGCAAGGGCTACACCATTCGCACCGTAGAGGGCGTAAAAATCGCCTTTGTCGCCTTTACCAAGGGTATGGACGGTATGGCGCTGCCTCCCGGCAGCGAGAACTGCGTCAACGTGCTGTACACCGACTATGACGGCACTTATCAGAATGTAGATACGGAAAGAATCAAAACCATTCTCAGCGCCGCAAAGAAGGAAAAACCCGACATTACCATCGCCCTGCTCCATTGGGGTAGTGAATACAACGATACCATCAGCAAAAGCCAGGGGGCCATCGTAGAGCTTTTGCAGGCAAACGGTGTGGACGCCATCATCGGTACCCATTCCCATTATGTGCAGAAGATGACCTTCGATCAGGAAACGGGCGCGTTTGTTGCCTATTCTCTGGGTGATTTTCTGTCCGATGCCCAACGGGCAGGCTCGGAGTACTCTGTGGTGCTGGATCTGGAGATCACAAAGAACAACACCACCGGAGAGGCAAAGATAACGAACTACAGCTATGTACCCATCTTTACGGTTGCAGAGGAAGGCAAGCCGTTACGGGTCTTACGGATCCATGAGGCGATGAAAGCCTTTGAGGAAGGCTACATCGACCGGGTCTCCCAGCAGACCTATGATGCGATGAAATACGCTCTGGAACGCATTGAAGCAAGAGTAAAAGGCGAATAAAAATAAAACCTGCAAAAACGCTGTTTTTGCAGGTTTTACTATTTACTTTTGAAAAACAAGTGATACAATAGTCCGCGGAGAGATACTCGAAAAGAGAGGGAGGCGATCATATGCTTACCACATTTCTTGCTACGCTGGAGCAGATGGTTCGTATATTTTTGTTTTTGGCGTTGGGGTTTGGTGTTAATCGGCTGCAAATTGCACCAAAAGGGACAAGCGTTGGTATCTCCAAGCTTGTTACGATGGTGTTTTTGCCATCCCTTTTGATCTATTCCAACATGACTGAGTTTAGCCTGTCAGAAATCGGAAATTACGGCCAGTTGGTGCTCGTTGGCGGTGCTTTGTGGCTTTTATTCACGCTGTTATCTGTGCCGGTTGCCAGAATGTTTACAAAGGACAACGGACAGGAACGGGGTCTTTTCCTTTACAGCTTAAGCATCCCAAACGGTGGGGCGGTAGGAACGCCGCTGTCTCTGGCGTTTATGGGAACGGCGGGCCTTTTTCAGTATAACCTGTTTTCCCTGCCTATGACGATCATGACCTACGCATGGGGTGTGGAACTTTTTCTGGACATGGAGAGAAAAAATCCCGTCAAACGCTTTTTTATCCATATGATCAATCCCACATTTATTTCCTTGCTGATCGGTCTTGTTCTGGGTGCAACTGGAGCAAAAAACTGGATGCCCCATTTGGTAGTTGATTTTTTGGGAGACTTAAGTGCTTGTTACATTCCTGTTTCTTTGATTCTTGCCGGCTATATGATTGCGGAGCATCCTTTGGAAGAGGCGTTCCATCTTCCGAAAAGCTACATATATACCCTTCTGCGGCTATTTGTGATTCCCGGTTTGACGCTTTTGATCGTTTGGCTTTTGGGTATTCCTAAATCTATGGCGACACTGGCATTGTTATATTTTGCCAGCCCTTGCGGAATGAATGTAGTGATTTTTCCGGCAGCCTATGGGCAAGACTGCAAGACGGGTGCCAGCTTGGTGCTGCTTTCCAGCCTGGGCTCGTTGATTTCCGTGCCGATCATGTATTCACTGCTACAGCTGATTTATACATAAAAAGATATATCGCCTTCGGCGATATGATATACTGCGCTGTTGCATGATATACTTGCTTCGCAAGCATGATATAATATTCGTTCCTTCATATGCCGAAGGCATATATCACCCGTTCCGCAAGGAACGGATATCATTGAAAAACTCCGATGCTTTTGCATCGGAGTTTTTCATGGGGTGGGTGATGGGATTCGTCTGCATTTTTGCCCTTGGCAAAAATAAAGGTTCCGCTGCGTCTAGCCGCAGCGGGCAACGCTCATCCGCGTTGCATTTAATTTTTCGGATCCCTTCACCTGCAAATACCCAAATAAAAAAGAGAGTAGCTTTTGCTACTCTCTTTTTTATGGGGTGGGTGATGGGATTCGAACCCACGAATACCGGAACCACAATCCGGGGCCTTAGGCCGCTTGGCGACACCCACCATATGTTGCTGGCTGAATGTGGGAAGTGGCACGCCAGGAGGGGGAGCAATGCGAGCGCCGCCAGTGGCGGACGCAGCGAGCTGAGCGAGTGGCAGCGGTCGACAAAATCGAGGAGACGCGTAAGCCCGAAGATTTTGTCGGGTACCGCAACAGGGCACGGCGTACAGCTGAAAAGGATGCTCTTGCCTTCTGGATTAAATGGCACGCCAGGAGGGACTCGAACCCCCGACCTACTGCTTAGAAGGCAGTTGCTCTATCCAGCTGAGCTACTGGCGCATGTGGAATGGAGCGGGTGACGGGAATCGGACCCGCGTATCCAGCTTGGAAGGCTGGTGTTCTACCATTGAACTACACCCGCGGCTGATTCAGCTATGAAATTCTAGCACAAAAAATCCCCTGTGTCAAGGCTGAATGCCCAGAATTTCCGGAATTTTTTCGTAGATCACATCCGCCACGGCGCCTTCGGCGCACTTACAGACATTGGGAAATTCCTTTGCGATGATGCCGTCACTGGGGCAGAAGGCGTAATCCGCCTCCCGGAGCATGGCAAGATCGTTCTCCGCGTCGCCCACGCAGACCAGGAGCTTCTTGCCCAGGCGTGTTTGCAAAGCTCTGGCTGCGGCGATCTTGGAAACGCCCCTGGCATGGACATCGATGATCCGGGGCGCTGCCCGAAACACCTCCACCTTCCCACGGTACAGCTGGCGGATGGTCTCCTCCGCCTCCCGGAACCGCCGCTCCTCCTCTTCGGAGATCTTAAACAAGTCACCCACCACCGGCTCCAGGGGCTTGCCAAACAGCGCGAATTTCATAAACGGCGCAAGATCCTGCCCATCCTCGGCAATGACATAGCGCCACTGCTGCCGCTCGTACAGCGCCACCAATTCCGGCTGCGGCTCGATCAGGTAATGGCATTTGCAGCCCTGGACCTCCAGGTTCAGTTCCGGAAACAGTCTGCGCATGGTGTGCAGCGTCTCCCAGGGATCCAGGTCAATGGGCTTTAAAAGCGTCAGCTGCCCGTCCTCATAGGCGGCGCTGCCGTTGTACATCAG
>JAZSOR010000053.1:0-42404 GCA_045537035.1 Faecousia sp.
GGGTGGCTCTTTTTATTAGTATAGGGGAAATCGAACGATCATAAATGCAACTGTCCAGTGGACAGTTGCTGACACCAGTGCAAACACTGGTGGCTACCTATATTTGCTCCCTGCAGGGAGCAAATGTAAACGATTCCCCTCACCTCCACCAATAAAAAACGACAAGTTTCGACTTGTCGTTTTTTCAATGATATCCGTTCCTGTCAGAACGGGTGATATATCTTTGGTATGATATCGCACTGTCGTGCGATGATATACGCTTCGCGCATAAAGGAACGGATATTATATCATATTTTCACAAAGTGAAAATATATCATGCGGCGTTAGCCATATATCATATCGCGTAAGTGATATATCATTCTCTGTGATAGTTCAGTCTTATACGAGAAAAAATTCTGTTTTTATACTACCTTTCCAATAAAAATAACCACCCTGTAGGGGTGGTCTTTTTATATTAATTTTACATTAATTAAGGTTTATTTTAAAGCGGCCGGGGATATGGATCCCGCTGATCCTACCGCCCATCAGCAGAAGCGCCACGATCACTCCCACCGCAAGGAGAATGCTGAAGACAGCAAGCCACTTTTTTGTTTCTTTATCCATTTTCGTCTCCCTTGAATCACAGTCATTATTTCACACGAATGCCGCCGGCGGAGCGGATATCCAGTATATGACAGCTGCCTTCACCGAAAACTGCCTCCATACCTTTGCGGAAATCATCTACAATGTCCGTTGGCACAAAAGCCTGCACTGTGCCGGCAAAGCCGCCACCATGGACGCGGAATGCGCCCCTGCCTTGCAGCAGCGTATCGCACATTGCCAACGCCAGCGCCATATCCTGATGCTCTTTTGCGCCAGTGGGTGTAACATTTTGCAGGTACATCCAGGAGCTGCGTCCGGACTCTTTTACAACATCCATAAAGGTGTCCAGATCGCCTGCCTGCAAGGAAGCCTTTTGCTTCATCACCCGGTCGTTTTCCTGATAAATATGGATCGCGCGCAGGATCGCCCGGTCGGATACCTGATGACGGATCTTCGGAAGCTCTGCAAAGAATCGCTCCCGAGGAATATCGCGCAGATACTTCTGCCCGAACAAGGCGCACAAGGCTCTCAGTTCCTCCGGGATCGCCGCATATTCATCCGTCAAGTCAGCATGGTCTGCGCCGCAGTCGATAATACACAGAGCATATCCAGCACTTGCAAAGTCAAACTCCAGTTTCTCCACCACCGGAGCAGCCGGGTCAGCAAAGTCAATAAACACCATACCGCCTACGGAAGATGCAGTCTGATCCATCAATCCGCAGGGCTTTCCAAAATACACATTTTCTGCGTACTGCCCGATCTGGGCGATCTCAACTGCGGACAATTTCTTATCAAAAAACAGCTCATTGATAATGGTACCCATGAGAACTTCAAAGGCAGCCGAGGAACTGAGTCCGCTTCCGGGAAGGACGGTAGATCTGACTTTCGCGTTAAAACCTTTCAGCTTGGCGCCACGCTGAGCAAATGCCGCCGCCACACCACGCACCAGTGCCTTTGTGGTATTTTTTTCCTCTTCACAGACCGACAGATCATCCAGTGCGATTTCCACCGGATCATAGCCCTCAGAACAGACGCGGATCACATTATCATCAGTAAGGACCACTTCCGCAACAGCTTCTAAATTTACCGCTGCCGCAAGGACGCACCCGTGCTGGTGGTCGGTATGATTGCCGCTGATCTCTGTGCGGCCCGGCGCTGAAAAAAGATAGCTTTCCATATCTCTGACCTTCCTTTTATTTCGCGAACTGCAAAATGAAATCCATACGCAGCTTTTCATCACCGGTGCGGTAGCACTCTGCCAGCTCAGGGCCGCAGGAATTACTGCCCAAACCGCTCATATAGCCGTCAAGACAAAGCGTCACAAACTCCGTTTCGGGCTTCAGCAGGTGACGGTGGGTGGTGTTTGTCAACTGCTCCTGGGTAAAGACAGACAGATTAAAGGAGAAGGGCTTTTCTCCGGCTGAAACCTGCAGTTTACCGAGAGTCAAGCGTTCTGTGCCCCAATGGCTGCAGTTTTCCTGGGGATAGATGAACGGCTCATAATCCGATGCTTTTTGGATATGCTCACCGTATTTCTGGCTTTGGCGGAAATCAATGTAGCTACCGCCGGGACCGTAGCCCAGATAGGATGCAGCCTGATGATTCTCAGGTGTCAGGAACATACGGACACCAAAACGGGGCAGCCACGGCTGAACAGTATCCCGTTTGCCGTCAAACACCATATGTACGCTGCCGTCAGCATCAACAGTATACACAGCTTTAAAACGCAAAGCCGCCTGCAAAGATACCGCTGCGCCACAGATATCCACAGACAATGTGACACCGGTATCCGTTTTTTGCACCTGCGTAGTATAGGGACGGAATTGCATGCGGTTATACCGGGCGCTTTCCCATTTCTGCCGGATCAGACGATCGTTGTCGGTAGGCGCACGCCAAATATTATACTCCATGGGCTTATGGAAAAGCTTCTCGCCATTCCGCTCCATCTGTGTAAAAGTACCGCGAAGCTTGGAATATGTATAAGCAAAACCGTTGCCGCAAAGCAGGATCTCATTATCCTTTTCCACAACATCCACGCTGCCAGTAACTGCCGCAAAGGCTGCAGGCGCATATTCGGAAATGGTAATTTCCTCAAAGCCCAGGGTGAATCCTGCCTCTGACCATTGGGTGTTCCCCTTCTGAACTGCGGTAAAACGCACCACGCAGTGTCCGCAAATATCCTCCGGCACAGAAACAGAGAATTCCTTTGTTTCATGGGGCGCAAGGCTACCCAAATCAATCTCACCGCTGCTAATGCACTTGCCGTTGCAGATCCACTCAAAGCGGATGCTTGCAATATCTTGCAGGTCGGTGAAGTCCAGATGATTTTTGACCGTGAATTTATCCGCGCCCAAGTACGCAAAACGGAACGGGCGGAACACATTCTTGCACTCCGCAAGACCAGGTGACGGTGTGCGGTCGGGATAAACAAGACCGTCTACGCAGAAATTATCACCGTGGGGGAAATCGCCGAAATCACCGCCGTAGAGATAAGCGGTGGTACCGTCATCACACTGCCGCGCGATGGCGTGGTCACACCACTCCCAGACAAAGAAGCCGGCAAAGCCCTCATGGCGATTCATGCACTGCCAGTAGTCCTCCAAGTCTCCGGGGCCGTTGCCCATGGCATGACAGAACTCGCAGAGAATGAACGGCAGGATCTGCCCGTTCTGCTCCTTTGCAGGGATCATGTTGTTATTACGCTGAGACAGATCTTTTACCGTATCATCGGCAAAATACTGTTCAATTTCGGGGATAGATGTGTACATACGGGAGAATATCTGCACATTGGAATAATCGCAGTGAGCGTCTTTCAGTTGCTCTCTGGTGCATTCATAATGGGTCAAACGGGACGGGTCGCGCTCCACAAAGTATTTTAAAGATGCCTCCGGACCAATGCCGAAACCGGACTCATTACCGACAGACCAAATCACAACGCATGCGCGATTCTTATCCCGCTCTGTCATCATCACAGCCCGGTCACGGATACTGTCACGGTACATGACAGAATCCGCAATCTCAGCATACCGGTTGTATTTCGAATCTGGAACGATCAGCTGCAGACAGCCATGGGATTCCATATCCGCTTCGTCGATGAGATAGAAGCCCAATTCGTCGCACAAATCGTAAAAGACCGGTGCGTTGGGATAATGGCTGGTACGGATTGCGTTAAAGTTATGCTGCTTCATCAGCATCAGGTCCTGCAGCATTTCTTCATAAGTTACGGTAGAGCCGCCGACGGGAGAGTTCTCATTCCGGTTTGTACCGCGGAAACGGATGGGTACATCGTTAATGAATATCTTTCCGTTTTCAGCTTTGATCTCCCGAAAACCCACCTTGATCATGATCACTTCGTCGGGGGTCTGCAGGTACAGACGGTAGAGATAGGGATGCTCTGCATTCCAGAATTTTACATTCTGAAGCTGGACAGAAAGGTCTCCCTCTGCCTCACCCTCTGCGATAATTTCTCCTTCCCGGTTTTCCAGTACATAAGATACGAAGCAGCCGTCCAGCTCAGCGGTCAGCAACGCAGTGTTGGCTTTAAAATCACAAGCGGTATGGACAAAGACATCCCGTAAAAAAGTCTTAGGACGGTAGAGAATATACACATCACGGAAAATTCCACTGAAACGGAACTTATCCTGATCCTCAATGTATGTACCGTCGCACCATTTGAGCACCACTACGGTCAGCAGATTATCGCCGTTTTGAACATAATCCGTGATCTCAAATTCCTGGGTGCAATGGGATACCTGACTGTAGCCTACAAACTTACCGTTGACATAGACATACAGACAGCTGTCGACACCTTCAAAGTTCAAAAACAGCCGCTTGTCCGGATGCTGCACTTCAAAATGGCGCTGATACACGCCGCATGGATTGTCGATGGGCACATACGGAGGATCGTACGGGAACGGATAGTCAATATCCATATACTGGGGGTTATCGTAGCCTTTGATCTGCCAGCAAGACGGAACTTCCAATTTGCAGAAATCTTCGGCTGGCAGCTGCCAGGGCGCATCGATCAGCTCATACACTGAAGAATAAAACTTGAAATCCCACGCCCCGTTCAATAACTGAAAACGACTGGAAGCGCTTCTGACACAAGCTGCGCTCGCCTCTTCCTTTGTTGCGCAGGGAATATAATAACTGCGGTTCGGGCAAGTGCCGATATGCAGTTTTGAGGGATCTTCAAAATAGTTTTCTAAAAACATATTGTCACCTCATTAATATTTTGAATTAAGACTCTGCTGGAATATTTTTCATGGTAAGGCTGATACGCTTTCTCTTTTCGTCCACTTCCAGAACACTGACTTTGACAATGTCACCAACCTGCACCACCTCAGAAGGATGGCGCAGCTTGCGGTTGCACACCTGAGAAATGTGTACAAGACCGTCCTGATGGACACCGATGTCAACAAACACACCAAAGTCGATGACATTTCTGACCGTTCCGGAGAGCACCATGCCGGGCTTTAAGTCCTTCATCTCCAGCACATCGGTGCGGAGGATCGGCGCAGGCAGGTCATCACGAGGATCACGACCGGGCTTCAAAAGCTCTTTGACCACATCTTCAAGCGTGGGGATGCCGGCGCCGCAAACTTGTACCGCCTGCTCCTGCCCCAATGCCTGAAAGCGTGAAACAAGGTCATCCAGCTTTCCGGCTGCAATATCCTTTTTGGTATAACCGCAGATCTCCAATAACTTTTCTGCAGCTGCGTAGGTCTCCGGATGGACACCGGTATTATCAAAGATCTCTTTACTTTCCGGAACACGCAAAAAGCCCGCGCACTGCTGGAAGGCCTTGGGACCCAACTTGGGAACTTTTTTCAGTTGCGCTCTGGAGCTAAACGCGCCGTTTTCTTCCCGGAATGTGACAATGTTTTTCGCTGTGGCGGATGTCAGACCGGATACCTGCTGCAAAAGGCTTGCAGAGGCGGTATTCACATCTACACCAACTGCGTTCACGCAATCCTCAACGACTCCGCCCAAGGCTTCATCCAGTTGTTTCTGGGGCATATCGTGCTGGTACTGGCCCACGCCGATAGCCTTAGGATCGATCTTTACAAGCTCCGCCAACGGGTCTTGCAGGCGTCTTGCAATGGAGACCGCAGAACGCAGGTTAACATCAAAATCCGGAAACTCTTCCGCTGCCAGCTTTGATGCGGAATACACAGATGCGCCGGCTTCGTTGACGATCATATAGCTGACATCGGGCAGTTTTTTCAGCATTTCCACTGTCATTGCCTCTGTCTCCCGGGATGCTGTTCCATTACCAATGGCAATGTGACGGATCTGATGCTTACGGATCATGCGGCTAAGCAGTTCAATGGCTTCTTCTTTCTTTTTCTGAGAGAATGTGGGGTAAACCACTGTCGTATCCAATACACGACCGGTGGCATCCACAACAGCTACCTTACAGCCGTTACGATATCCGGGATCCAAGCCCATGGTCACAAAGCCCTTGACCGGGCGCTGCATAAGAAGAGGCTTTAAGTTCAAAGCAAAATTCGCGATCGCAGACTCGGCTGCACGATCAGTCAGCAGGTTTCGCAGTTCCCGTTCGGCACTGGGAGCAATCAAGCGTTCATAGGCATCCTCTGCTGCAGCGCGCACGAATGCGCAGACCCGGGCAGTAGGCTTTAGTGCACCGCGGCAGACCACTGCTTGTCCTTCATTTCCGGGGAGGGTCACATTCACTTTCAAAAACTCTTCTTTTTCACCCCGGTTGATAGCAAGGATCTGATGATTGAGAATTTTGGAAACGGGTGTTGTGAACTCATAATACAATCTGTAAACGCTGTCTACATCCGGGTCGGTCGCCCGGACGGAAATCACCGCGCTGCGCTCCATTTTCAGGCGAAGGGCTTTCCGGATGTCTGCATCATCGGAGATCATTTCCGCAATAATATCCGATGCGCCGGCAAGGGCATCCTCCACCGTCAGCACTTCTTTTTCAGGATCAATATAATCTTGTGCAAGTGTAGCAGGATCATCTCCGTTTTGGGCAAAAATTGCCAAAGCCAAAGGCTCGAGGCCTTTTTCTTTTGCCACCGTTGCACGGGTGCGCCGCTTTTGCTTATAGGGTCTGTAAAGATCCTCCGCTTCTGCCAAAGTGGCTGCCGCTTCAATGGCTTTGGCAAGTTCTTCCGTCAGCTTGCCCTGGGCTTCGATGGACTTGCAGATCTCCTCTTTTCGCTGTGCCAGATTGCGCAGATACTGCAATCTTGTCTCTAAAGCACGCAGAGTCGTATCGTCCATTGCGCCGTGCATTTCCTTACGGTAACGGGCGATAAACGGAATCGTATTTCCTTCATCCAGAAGAGTGATTACATTCTCTATATATTCTGTTTTTTGCCCCAGTTCAAGAGCCAAAGCTTGTGCAATCGTATTCATAACATTCACCCTTTCAAACGCTGTTTTAATGATACATTATTGAAAAAAGGATTGCAAGAAAAACATTTACAATATCAACGCTTTTTCCTTGCTTATTAGGATGCTTTGATGTATAATGAGAAAAAAATTTACGGAGGCTTCAAATTATGAATATCCTTTTGAACGCTGTTTCCGGCGCACTAAATTCCAATATGCAATTTATGAAACCGGCTTTGATCGTGCTGAGCCTGATTTTAGCCGCTCTGCTGATCAGCTGCGGTGTATTCACTGCATTGCATGTAAAGTCCAAAAAAAACAATGCCAGCAGCAAAATCATGCTGATTGCATTGTATGTGGCAGCGGTAATCGTTTTAGTATGTACGATCGTCTGCTTCACAAAATATAACGCAACCACTGCACCGTCTCCCTCTATCGGTCATACTTCCATAACAACCCTTCCGACAACAGAGCCCACTACCGAGGAGACGACGGTCGAGACTACTGTTGCGCCTACTGTTCCCGAGCCGACCTATGAAGCAGGCATGACAGAAAACAGCAATCCCCAGAAGTGGAAAGTCAACTGGAATATTCTGCAGGAAAACAAAGTTGTGGACAGTTATCAATCTGCACAGCAGATCGCATTTGGTGACGGTGCGCAATACAGCTCCCTTGAGGGTGTTATTTCTTTCCGGGGCGACAACTACCGCAGTGGTGCATCCTACGGCACCGTAGATATCGTCAGCAAGACGCTGACCCAGAAATGGGAATCCAGGATCGGCTCTCTGAAAGGTGATAACGGCAACTGGACCGGTTGCGGCTGGACCGGACAACCCTTGATCGTTCGCTGGGATGATGAGACAAAGCAGATCATGAATCTGCATGATGATAAAAAGGCCAAAGACGGACTCGTTGAAGTTATTTACGCAACACTTGACGGTAAAATCTACTTCTACGATCTGGACGACGGCAGCTACACACGCGACCCCATCAATGTGGGAATGAGCTTTAAGGGCGCAGGCTCCTTAGACCCCAGAGGCTATCCCCTGCTTTATGTGGGATCCGGTGATAACCGCAACGGCGCTAAAGCCAGGATGTATATCATCAGCCTGATCGAGGGAAAGGTTATTTATGAACAGAGCGGTAAAGATAAAGATGCCAAGCGCGGTTGGTATGCATTTGACTCCGCTCCCCTTGTGGATGCAGAAACAGATATGCTGATCTGGCCCGGTGAGAACGGCGTTCTGTATACCATTAAGCTTAACACTGCCTACGATAAGGCAGCCGGCACGCTTTCTGTGAATCCGGAAAATGTGGTTAAAACACGCTACACCACCAGCACCGGCCATAAGGTCGGCTGCGAAAGCAGCGCCATCACTGTCGGCGGCTATATCTATTATGGCGACAACGGCGGCATGTTCTTCTGCGTGGATCTCAACACAATGGAACTTGTGTGGGCGCAGAACACTCACGATGATGTGAATGCGACTCCGGTGTTTGAATGGGGCGATGACGGAAAAGGCTATATCTACACCGGCACCTCCATGGAATACGCAAAAGGAACATCTTACCTGCACAAGCTGGATGCCGCCACCGGCGAGATCATTTGGGAGAAAAAATATACCGATATCGTATACAATGAAAGAGTTTCCGGCGGCGTTCTTTCCTCACCGATCTTGGGTAAAAAGGGCACGGATATGGAAGGTCTTGTGATCTACTCCATTGCAAGAACGCCCACTGCCGGCGCAGGAACACTTGTGGCGCTGGATACTGACACCGGCGAGATCGTATGGGAGGTCAAGCTGAAAAATTACTGTTGGAGTTCCCCGGTCGCGGTCTACACTCCCGAAGGCAAGGGCTATTTCATTCAGTGCAGCTCTGCAGGTAAAGCCACCTTGTATGAAGGCGCTACCGGCACGGAATACGGTTCTGTTGCCCTTGGCTCTAATGTAGAGGCTTCCCCTGCTGTCTTTGAAAACACCCTCGTGGTCGGTACCCGCGGACAAAAGGTTTACGGTATCACAATCGAATAATTGGCAAAAACCGGCACAGAAAATCTGTGCCGGTTTTATATTTATTCTGTTTTCGTTGACAATTTTGCTGCAAATATTTATAATAGAAATATAAAATAATTTAAGGGGGATCACTCAATGGAAAAGAAAATTATCACTATCAGCCGTGAATTTGGCAGCGGCGGTCGTACGATCGGTCATCTGGTTGCAGAAAAGCTGGGTATTCCCTTCTATGATAAGGATCTGGTGGATCATATTGCTTTGGAGTCCGGCTTCGCTCCCAATTTCATTGAGGAGCATGGCGAACACGCGCCCGGCAAAAGCATTTTCTCTTATGCCTTTGCCCATCAGAGCGTACCCGGTGTTATGAACGGACTGTCTACCGCCGATTTTCTTTGGCAGGTACAGTGCAATGTGATCCTGCAGCTGGCAGAAAAAGGTTCCTGCGTCATCGTCGGTCGTAATGCAGACTATATTTTAAAAGATCGCGAAGATTGCCTGCATACATTTATCCACGCAAAGAAGGATTTTCGGGCAGACAGAATCGTGCGCCTTTACGGTGAATCTGAAAAGAGCCCCGAATCCCGTTTGCAGGAAAAGGATAAGCGCCGCAGCTTAAACTACCAGCACTACACCGGCAGAACCTGGGGCGCAGCGCAGAATTATGACATCAGCCTTGACAGCAGCGTATTAGGCATCGATACCTGTGTCGATATTATCTGTGATATTGTTAAAAACAGCAAATAAGATAAACAGATAGGGTCCTCCGACGGAGGACCCAATTTTTATTCTTCAAAATGAATATTAACGCCGTTAACCTCGACATTTTCATCCGCACAGATGAGAATATACTTTACACCGTTAATGATCCGCGTTTCGATCAAGTCGCTTCTTTCCGGATTGACTTTGATGGACACATCCGGAGTCTTGATCTCAAACCGTTTGTTATCGATGATATTCTTGGGATGCAGCTGCGCTTCATAGCCAAAGACTTCATCATATTCCACACTGAACTTTGCAACATGGCTCTCTGATACGCCGCAGGATTTTAATGCTGTCTTGACCTCTTCCTTGGAGATCAGCAAAGGCTCCGGTGTCTTACTCTCCTTATGCAGATCGATGCACTGACAGATCTGCTCATGGACAGCCTGCATCACATCCATCTTGCATTCGTCTGCCAGGGATGTTGTCAGCAGCGCTTCAAAGGATTTCTTCTGTTCTGCGGCAGGTTTCGGCGCTTCCACATGAAACAGAACATCTACCAACGGCTGATTGTCTCTTTTTGCATTGTGCGTATAAAACAGCGCGTTATAGATATTTGTACTGCGATCGTCAAACGCCGGGAACACAAAACCCAGCTCCGGAGCGCAGACCACCTGGGCAATGCCACCGTCATGGAAGGATTTTTCGTCTGCAACATAGCGCAGATTTTCTTTCGTCTGCTTTACCGGGCAGACAGCGCAGAGGATATATGTATATGTCTCCGAAGAGGCATCATTCTGCGTATCACCGTCTTTGCTTTTAAACGGCACATCATAGCTGTCACAGCCCACCAAGATCAGATAACTCTCATCAAAGGACACAGCATCAATGATCTTACGGAACAGCTCCATACGCAGCTCGTCATCCTGCAATGCCGTTTTCCGCAGGTCCATCAGGAACTTATGCTCCGGGCTGTCTGCCACCTGCGCGGTACGGAAAGAAATATCGATCAGGTTCTTTCCAATGGTACCGCTCATGGTTCGCTTTAATACACCGAAATACTTTTCCGCTTCATTTTCCGGCATCATGCCCACACTCTGCCGAAAAGACGATACGATCTCGTTCTGACCGTTTACATAGCAGCCGTAAATCGATGTCATATTACTGCGGTCGCGGCGCGTTCTGCGTCGGATCTCGCCGATTTCTCTCTCGTTCATATAACCATTCCTCTATAATCCGAACCCAAACAGGTTTTCAGCCTAAGTTCGCCGGTGCTGTCAGCACCGGCGTTTTATCAGTCCCAAAGACAGTTCCAGTTTTGCACGAAATATTCAATACCGGAATAAACAGTTGTTACAACGATCACTCCAATAATCAGACCGTTGAGCAGAGCAACCTGGGGAAACGCCATCATGACGCAAAGTCCGATCATGGTGCTGGCTGTCTTTACCTTGCCGCTCCAGCCGGCAGCAATGACCTTACCCTTACCCACAGCCACAAGACGCAGACCGGTTACAGCAAATTCACGGGTCAAAACGATCATCAGCGCCCATGCCGGAAAGATCTTCCACTCACAGAACATAGTCATCGCTGCGATAGTCAAAAGCTTATCTGCCAAAGGATCGAGGAACTTTCCGAAATCGCTGACCTGATTGTATTTCCGGGCAATGTGACCGTCTACATAGTCGGTCAAACTGGCAAGAATAAAAATACCCAACGATACCCAAAGCTGCCAGCTGTTTGCCACGCCCTGGCTCAGATACATAAAGATCATGTACACCGGGATAAAGGCAACGCGCACCAATGTAATTTTACTTGCTGTTGTCATACTCAATCCTCCACAATATAACCGGACAGATCACCGTCGATCAATCCGTCAATACATACATTTACAAATTCACCTTCAGAAAGGGCTTCGTCCGAAGCGATCCAAACTCTGCCGTCGATCTCCGGAGAATCCGCGAAGGTCCGTCCGTAAAACTGTTCAAAGGTCTCGTCGAAACCGTCAATCAAAACCGTTACGGTCTGCCCGACCAGTCCGGCATTGAAATCGTCCATGATCTGGGACTGGATCTCCTCAATGATCTGTGCCCGCTGCTGGGCAACTTCACTGTCGGGATAGTCCATTTCCGCCGCAGGGGTTCCCTCTTCCGGTGAGAACGGGAATGCGCCTACACGCTCCAAGCGCATTTCCTTTAAGAAATCGCACAGTTCCCGGAACGCTTCTTCCGTCTCTCCGGGAAGGCCTGTGATCACACTGGTTCTGAGGACCAATCCGGGAATTTTGCTGCGCAGCTTCTCAAAAAGCTGCCGCAAAAATTCTCCGTCACCACGACGGTTCATTTTGCTTAAGATCTCACTGTTGCAGTGCTGGATCGGTAGATCCAGATACTTAACGATCTTGGGTTCCTCCGCGATCACATCGATCAGTTCATCGTCGATCTCGTCGGGATACACATAGTGGATGCGAATCCACGCAAAGCCCTCAATTTGACATAGCTGACGCAGAAGGTCCGGCAGCAAACGCTTATTCCCGGGCAGATCTGTACCGTAGCGGCTGGTGTCCTGTGCAACAACGATCAGCTCTTTGATACCGTTATCTGCCAGAAGCCTTGCTTCATAAAGCACATCATCCATTGTCCGGCTACGGAAACATCCCCGAAGATACGGAATGATGCAGTAAGCGCAGCGGTTATCGCAACCCTCAGCGATCTTTATGTAAGCATAATGCTCCGGGGTCGTGAGAATTCTGCCGGTCTCTTCCTCCGGGGTGTCGATGGAATCGAAAATCATCACCGTTTCATCGTTTAGAAGTGCTTCCACAGCTTCGACGATACGGGTGTAACTGCCCGTGCCTAAAATGCCGTCAACCTCAGGCATTTCTTCTGTTATCTGCTGCTGATATCGCTGTGACAGGCAGCCGGTAACAAGAATCTTACCAATAAGGCCTTCCGCTTTCAGCTGTCCCATCTGCAAAATGTGGTCAATGGCTTCCGACTTTGCTGAATCGATAAAGCCGCAGGTATTGATCACAACCACATCACTGCCGACAACCTCTGCCAAAACTGTATGACCGGCTTGTTGAACACGGTACATCATGCGCTCACAGTCTACCTGATTTTTCGCGCAACCAAGAGAAATGAATCCTATATTTGCCATATTAATCCTCCGGAAACTCTTCCGAATCCAGCATCAGCTGTGACAGCCCCTTACGGATCAAGGAGTAACTGTGACCCTTGCGCACTAAGGCTTCCGTTGCTTTTTGTATCTCACGGCGATCGCTGCTGCTGTTTAATCTCGTTTGTAAAAAAGATACGATGGTTTCCATTTGATCAGGATAATCCAACAGCACCTCATCCCAATATTGCTTTGGTATCCGTTTTTCATAAAGGGCCTGCTTGGCGCGGGCGATGCCGTAGCCTTTGCCGATACAGCGGTGAACGATCTGCTCAGCCGTCCGTCGGTCATCTAACAGATCCATGTCTGCCATCCAGGCTACGGCTTCCTTTGCCTGCCGGGGATCTTCTCCCTTATGGACAAGGCGCTGCTCCAAATCACTTTTGGACACACTGGAAGCAGCCACGATCCGTACAGCACGCATTTTTGCAGACATAGCGCCGGCAGCCGTCCGCAGATCTGCCATCTGCGCATCCGTCAGCTCCAAACCTGAATAAAGACCGAAATCCTCAACCGTTTGTCGGTACAAGCGCAGCACTGAACCGTCCGACAATGTAACGGGATACCGTCCTGCCCGGTCAGGCCGGGCAGAAACCGATTCAATCTTCATCATTAAAGTCGTCAGCGCTTACAACAACGGGGCGCTCAGCGGCTCTGGCAGGCTCTCTGGCAGCATTGCTTTGCAAAAGGTTTGCGCGCACCTGTGCTTCTACAGATTCCGCAATATCGGGATTTGCCTGCAGGTATGCCTTTACGCTGTCCTTACCCTGACCGATGCGCTCTTCTCCCATGGAGAACCAGCTGCCGCTCTTCTGCACGATCTCCATTTGCACTGCAAGGTCCACCAGTTCGCCCCACTTGCTGATGCCCTGACCGTACATGATATCAAAGTAAGCCTCGCGGAAGGGAGGCGCGACTTTGTTCTTGACGACCTTGACACGGGTCTTGTTACCCACAACATTGCCGCCCTCTTTCAGAGATTCCACACGGCGCACATCCAAACGCACAGAGGAATAGAACTTCAGCGCATTGCCACCGGTGGTGGTCTCGGGGTTGCCGTACATGACACCGATCTTCATACGCAGCTGGTTGATAAAAATAACAACGCAGTTGGTCTTGGAGATCGTGCCTGCAAGCTTTCTGAGGGCCTGAGACATGAGTCTTGCCTGCAGACCCACAAAGGTATCACCCATTTCTCCCTCGATCTCCTGCTTGGGCACAAGGGCTGCAACAGAGTCCACAACGATCGCGTCCACAGCACCGGAGCGAACCAGCGCATCGGTGATCTCAAGGGCCTGCTCACCGGTATCCGGCTGGGACACCAGCATATTATCGGTATCAACGCCCAAGGAAGCTGCATATACAGGGTCCAAAGCGTGCTCTGCATCCACAAAGGCAACCTCTCCGCCCATTTTCTGGGCCTCAGCCAGAATGTGCAGTGCCAGTGTTGTTTTACCGGAGGATTCCGGTCCGTAGATCTCAATAATACGGCCCTTTGGCACACCGCCGATACCCAGCGCAGCATCCAGCGCCAGAGAACCGGTGGGAATGGCATCCACATTCATTTCGGGGCGGTCGCCCAAACGCATGACCGTACCTTTACCAAAGTTCTTTTCAATTTGCGCAAGGGCTGTCTGCAGAGCTTTCTGCTTGTCGGAAGCGGGAGTCGGTGCATCATAAACTGTTTTCTTTGTAGCCATACTAATTTTCCTTCCTGCCATATTGGGCGATAACCGCCCTCTCTCTGTCATTATAATCTCTGGAACGCTCCAGAATGGTATACCCGTTCATTTCAAGGATCCGGCAGACATCATCGCCCTGACCGAACCCGAATTCAAAACACAGATAGCCGCCCGGTTTCAGGGCCGCAGCATATTTTTCTGCGATAGAGCGGTAAAATTCCAAGCCGTCGTCGCCGCCATGCAGCGCAATATGGGGCTCAAAGTTTTTCACGCTATTGGGAAGCTCAGACATTTCCTCTGTGGTGATATAAGGCGGATTTGATACGATCATATCAAACTTGCCGAGAAACGGTGTCGGTGCAGACAGAGCATCCGCGCAAACGCAGGAGACCCTGCCCGACAGCTTCTGCAGCGAAATATTCTTTTTCGCAACCGCCATTGCCGGCTGTGAAATATCTGCCAAAGTAACCCGCGCATCTTTCACTCTGTGGGCGATGGCAAGACCAATACAGCCCGAGCCGGTGCACAGATCCAATATCCGCGGTGTCTTATCCAGAAACAGCGCCTTCTTGATCGCAAGGTCTGTTACCGCGCAAGTGTCATCTCTGGGGATCAGCACATTGCTGTTTACCTGCAAGGTCATGCCGTAGAAATCCCATTGTCCCAATACATAAGCCAAGGGTTCTCCCGATACAATACGGGCAACTGCCTGCTCCATATCCTGGCAGACCGCCTGCGATGCGTACATCTCCATATCAGCGATCAGCTGTTCCTGGGTCTTTCCCGTAACATGGCACAAAAGATTTCTCGCCATCAGACTTGCGGACTGTTTGTCCTCCTGCTCAGAAAGCACTCTGCGCGCTTCCAGATACAGCTGCGATAATTTCTTTACCAACGGTCTGCCCCCTCTTCCTCGGGGATCACAGCCTCCAGCGCTGCGATGGCAACCTCGATCATGTCATCATCCGGCTCATTGGTGGTAAAGTTTTGAAACCACATGCCGGGAGCGGTCATGACCCGAGTAAAGGCATTATCGTATCTGCCAACCAATCGGTTGATCTCGTAGCTGACAGAAACAACAATAGGAAGCAGCAGTAATTTAAACACCAACATGATCAGCGTATAACCGATGGTGCCGCGCATAGCTTCCAGTCCGGGAACGACCGTCAGCAAAAGTGACGATGCAACGGAAAAAACAAGGATCGACAGAATCAAAACCACAAACAATAAGCTTGTACCGCAGCGCGGATGCTTACGGGTCTGTGTCCGCACATTCTCCACGGTCAGCGGAAGCTCTGCTTCATAACAGCGAATGGTCTTATGCTCCGCGCCGTGATAAGAAAACACCCGTTTCATATCCTCCATTTTGGAAACGCCCAGCATATACACCAGGAAGATCACGATCCGGACTGCACCTTCGATCACATTTCTCAGGAGGTTACTGTGCACCCAACTGTCAAAAAGGCTGCTGATCAGATTGGGTACAAGAAAAAAGATCAAAACGGACATACACAGTCCCAATGCCACAGCGGAGCCCACAAGAAAGCTTTGGAATTTCTTGTCACCGAGTTTGCTCTCCAGCCACTGATCCAGCTTGGACGGCTCAGACTGGGTTTCCTCGGGAGACAGATCTGCAGAACGCATCAGCGCTTTCACACCGGTCACCTGGGCATCAAAGAAATTCACTGCGCCCCGGATAAAGGGCCATGTCAGTGGGGAATTCTTGGGGCGGATCTTCCGGGGTGTGGTTTCCACTTGCAGGCCGTCCTTACCGCGAATGGCAATGGCATCTACCTTTGGACCACGCATCATGATACCTTCGATCAGTGCCTGACCGCCGATCATCGTCTTAAATTTTTCAGTATTTTGACTGTTTTGCATAATGATACCTTACTGTGAATCGGGAATCTCAACGGTAACAAGCGTACCGCCGCCTTCCGCATTTTCAAGGGTCAGATTGCCGCCGTGCATTTGCACGATCTCGTCGCAAACCGCAAGTCCGATACCGGAGCCTCTGGCTTTCGAGCTGCCCTTATAAAATTTCTTTTTAACTAAAGGAAGTTCATCGTCGGGGATTCCCGGACCGTAGTCCCGAATCCTTACCACGATGGAATTGTTTTCATATTGCAAAGATGCTTCGATCTTACCGCCCTCTGATCCGTGCTTAGCGGCGTTATCCAAAATATTCAGAAACACTTGGCGTAAACGCTTCGGATCGCAGGAAATCTCCGGGATATCTTCATCGGTATCCATGTACTCAAGGTGGATACTGTCCTGAGACAGACGGCTGCCGTACATATAGATGGTATCCTCAAACTCTGCCCGAATATCGGTCACTTCCATATTCAGCGTCATTCTGCCGTCCTGAATTCTTGTAAAGTCCAAAAGTTCAAGCACCATTTCCGTAAGGCGGCCGGCTTCCCGGTGGATGATCTTCATACCTCTGCGGGTATCTCCGGTCAGATCTTCGCTGCCGAGCAAGGTTTCGCTCCAGCCGGTAATTGCCGTCAGAGGTGTCCGCAGTTCGTGGGAAAGAGAGGAAATAAAATCCGTCTGCATTTTTTCATTTTGATTGATCTTGATAGAAAGCTCATTGATGGTATCTGCCAGTTCACCGATCTCATCGTCAAAATGAGATTGGATCTGAATGCCGTAGCTGCCGGCAGCGATCCGCTTTGCTTTGTCGATGATCTCACCCAAAGGAAAGAGGATCGAGTGGATATAGTAATTGCTGCTGAACAGTACAACTGCCACAACGATCAGCAAAGACAGAAGAGAAAATACTGCAATATACACGATCTGTGCATCCACCGCAGCAGTGGACGTCACATAACGCAAAACGCCGATCACCTCGCCGTTGCTGTAGATCATGGGGCTGGATACCGCCATGATCCGCTCACCGGTTGCAGGATTCGCTCCGGTAAATTTCTCAATGGCACGGTTGCTGATCGCATTACTGATATCCGGCGTTGTGGGTGAAGAGCCGGTCCAGCTGCCGTAGGAGGAGGCAACGATACGGCCTTGGGCATTGATAAACTGGAGCTCAATATTGTTTCTGTCCTCAAAGGTCTTTGCGTAGGTAATACAGGACTGGTAATACTCGTTATAGCTTTGATTCAGATATTCAGCAAAGAACTCTGTGGTGCTTTTGGCGCGATACCGCATATCCGATTCCATGGAGGAATAATAGTATGTGGAAAACACGGCAGTAATCGCCAAAACACAGACAAGTCCCAGCGCGGTTATTACGCCAACAGTATTAAGCAGCCATTTTCTGCGCAATCCTTTGATGCGAAAAACAGGACGCTTTTTCATATCTGTTACGCGCCCCACTTATAACCGAAGCCCCACACAGTGGTAATGAATGTGGGATTGGTAGCGTCATCCTCGATCTTGATACGAAGGCGGCGGATATTCACATCCACGATCTTCAGTTCGCCTTCATAATCACGACCCCAAACTGCGGAAAGGATCTCTTCCCGGGAAAGAGCTCTGCCGGGATTGCGCATAAACAGCTTCAGAATAGAAAATTCAACCTGTGTCAGCCGCACACGCTGGCCGGATTTCTCCAGCGTATGATTGCGTGTATTCATCACAAAAGGACCTTGGGACAAAAGCTCACTGTCAACGCTCATATCACCGCCCATGCGACGGTACAGCGCATCGATCCGCGCTGTCAATTCCGCTGGAGAGAAGGGCTTTGTCACATAATCATCTGCGCCGGTCATCAAACCCGTGATCTTATCCATTTCCTGGGTACGCGCTGTCAGCATAATAATGCCCATTTGCTTACTGGTAGCGCGGATGCGGCGGCAAACTTCAAAGCCGTCGATATCCGGGAGCATAATATCCAGAATCGCCACGCCGATATCGGGGTGCTCCTGCAGTTTCTCCAGCGCTTCCATACCGGTACCTGCTTCGATGGCATCATAGCCGGCGCGTTTCAGATTGATCACCACAAAGCTTCTGATATTCACTTCGTCCTCAAGAACCAATACTTTTCTCATATTACAACCTCTTATGTTTCTCCGGTTTTCCAATCCTGCTGGATCATCCGGAAGCTATATACTGCCGTTTCCTGCGTCAAGCCATAACCGGCAGCTGCATCTTCAAGCAGCGCCGCATAGACAACAGAATCCGTCTTATGTAAGATAAACCGATTTTCTGACAATCCCTGCTCTTCCCGGTTTTGTCCGGTGAATGCAAACACTGTCATCAGTTTCTGTGCTGTCTGATAATGCTTGTCCCAAAGATAAAATTCTGTTTGGTAACCGATATTGATCACCGTTAACCGCGATGCCCAGCGGCTGTCCTGCTGCATATACCAGCCACCGACAAAATTGTGATAGGTGTACATTTTGTCGACTTCCTCGCCGTCGGGTGTCATAGCATACCAGCGGATCAAATGGTGCATGTCGTCTCGCCTTTCTTCGGTCAAAGGTTTCATGACCATCAGTGAAGGCAGCTCAACTACAGAATCGTTGTCGATATCATCTGCATATACATAGAAATTACGCATTGTCTGCACACCGGTTCCGGTCTCTTTCGACAGTGTCACATTGGTAAGTTTCCCGTCGATCACAGTAAATACATCTGTCAAAAGCGCCGTATCCCCTACCCGGCTTGCAGCGTAAACTGCGGTTTTGCCGCCGTCAAGTTTACCCACAATGATGCGCTTTAACTGATCTGCGGGTCGGGATAAGCTGACCTCATTATAACGCTCCATATTGCCATTATCCATGCTGTACAGTTCGGCGATCCCGTTATCCGTTTCTGTTTGCCCCGGTCTTATGACAAACAGTTCTGTCCGATTATCTGCATCAATATCGGCTGTCAGGAATTTGGAATAATTGACAGAGACCAGTTGGATAAGTTCATCGTTTTCAAAGGTGTACACCGAAGCAGAGCGAATGACCTGATCGCTTAACTGCCGGCCGACAACGATCTCCATACCGCCGTCGCCGTTCATATCAACATACTCCACCTGATCAAAAGCAGAACCGTTGCACTCCATACTGCAGGTGTTTACAAAGGTGTCATCAATTTTGCTGAACACTAAGATCCGCAAAGGTTTATCCTGCGCGCCTTTGGCAAAAAGCAGGTATTCCTGCTGACTGTCTCCGTTAAGGTCTGCCATTTGCACTGTCTGCTGATTTTCACCTGTTAACGGAGCGCAGTAATCCAAACCGGACATTGCGCTGTCGATCACGACCTGCAGGTCATTATAAGCATCGGACCGCTTGGGCAGACGGTACATCTGCTCCACTGTTCGCATGGAACAGCCGGTCAGGATCAGAACTGCTGCCAACAGCAGAACGATGATTTTTTGTTGCTTGCTCACGGCAGCACCCCCTTCAGAATATTATACCATATTTTGATGGAAAAAGAAAGCTATTTCAAAACAACATTTGCCTCTCCGAGAACATTTTTAAGCTCGTCGAGCATCCGCTGATCCAAGCTGCAGCGAGTACCTCTTCTCTGCTTGGTATCCGCAAAATATACGACGACCTGCCGGTCTCCCGGGAACATATTCAGGATCGCTTTGATCTTTCCGAACAGCGGTCCGTTTTCAGACGGCAGTTTCAAGTAAAGTGTACCGGTTTCCAAAGAAGGCTGCGTTGCAACAGCATCCTCATTGGCAAAATCGGAGATCGGTCTTGCGCGATTGATGACGATCTGCGGTTCTTTATCGTCCCGCAAAGAAAGCCTGCCGGTAATCACAACCGGTTGATTTTCCCGGAGATATCCGCCGTACTGGCTTAACACATTGGAAAACGCCAGCATTTCAACAGATGCTGTATCGTCTTCCAAGGTCACATATGCCATCATGGAGTTGTTCCGGGTGGTTTTCATCTTGACAGACTGCACAATGCCGGCAACACTTATGATCTGATCGTCCCGGAAGGTGCTTTCATCATCCATCAGCTGCCCGATGGGCACAGCGTGCGTTCCCCGCAAAAGATGGCGGTAATCGTCCATGGGGTGGCCGGACAAGTAAATACCGGTGGTCTCTTTTTCCAAAAGCATCAGATCTGCTTTTTTCATTTCCGGAAGCTTAGGGATCGGGATGGCCGCGCCGGCATCTTCTTCCGTCAGCATGGAAAACAGACCCATCTGACCTTCGATATTTTTCTTACGGGAAGCAGAAATGCTGTCCATCATACTGTCATACACTGCCAGCAGCTCACTGCGATGGTAGCCAAAGCAATCCATAGCGCCGCATTTGATAAAGTTTTCCACGGCGCGCTTATTCAGATCATTTTCACCCATTCTCTGGATGAAGTCCTCCAAGCTGCGGAACGGACCGCCTTCCTCCCGTTTGGTAACCAAACTGCGGATCAATCCGTGGCCCACATTTTTAACAGCGCCCAGACCGAAGCGGATGGAATCCCCTTCTACTGTGAACGGATCATCAGAATGATTGATATCCGGCGGCAGTACCGAGATGCCTAACTCCTTGCACTCGGCAATATAGCCGGAGATCTTGGTGGCAGAATCCAAAACAGAGGTCATCAGCGCCGCCATATACTGCTTGGGATAGTGACATTTTAGGTATGCTGTCTGATAAGATACCACTGCGTAGCAAACAGCATGGGCCTTATTAAAGGCATAGTTGGCAAATGCGACGATCTCATCGTAGATAGACTGCGCTGCCGATTCGCTGACGCCTTTTGCCACAGCGCCGGAGATCCCCTGGTCTTTGTCACCGTAAACAAACACTTTGCGTTCTGCCTCGATGACTTGCATCTTCTTTTTGGAAATGGCACGGCGGATATTATCCGCTTGTCCCATGGTGTAACCGCCAAGAGAGCGGAATATCTCGATCACCTGCTCCTGATAAACGATACAGCCGTAGGTAACCCGGAGGATCGGTTCCAATAGCGGTGTCTTATATGTGATTTTCCTATGATCCAGTTTATTGGCGATAAAGGTGGGAATGGAGTCCATAGGACCCGGGCGGTACAGCGCCACGATAGCCGTCATATCTTCGATGGAAGTGGGCTTCATGTTGACGCAAACACCGGTAATACCGGCAGACTCCAGCTGGAAAACACCCTGGGTCTTGCCTTCTGCCAGCATTGAGAAGGTTTCCGGATCATTATCCGGAATCTCGTCAATGGAAAAATCGGGATCGATCTTCTGAATCTGCTGCTGGGCATCCTTAATAACCGTCAGGTTACGCAGACCCAAAAAGTCCATCTTCAAAAGTCCCAGTTCCTCGATGGTGGTCATGGTATACTGGGTAACGATAGTCTCATCGTTTCGGGACAGCGGAACATAAGTGCGCACCGGATCTGCCGTAATCACAACACCTGCCGCATGGGTTGAGGTATTTCGCGGCATACCCTCAAGACTTTTAGCCGTATCAATGAGCAGATGTACACGCTCATCCGTATCGTACATTTCCTTCAGCTTGGGAGAAGCTGTCAGTGCGTCATCCAAAGTGATATGAGGTGTCGACGGCACCTGCTTTGCCACCACATCGGTCTCGGCGTAGGTAAAGCCAAGGACTCTGCCTACATCGCGGATGGCGCCACGGGCTGCCATGGTACCGAAGGTAACGATCTGCGCCACATGATCTGCGCCGTATTTTTCGGTGACATAGTCGATCACCTCGCCCCGGCGCTCCTGACAGAAGTCCGTATCAAAGTCGGGCATACTGACACGCTCGGGATTCAAAAAGCGTTCAAAGATCAGCGCATACTGCATGGGATCTACTTCCGTAATATGCAGGCAGTAGGCAACGATGGATGCGGCACCTGAGCCACGACCCGGTCCTACGGGAATCCCCTGCTCCTTGGCATAGCGGATAAAGTCCCATACGATCAGATAGTAATTGACATAGCCCATCCGGCTGATGACACCGATCTCGTACTCCAGACGCTCAAGGTATTCCGCAGGGGACTGGGGATAGCGCTCCTGAAAGCCGTCCATACAAAGCTTGCGGAAATATTCCTCGTTGGAGAACCCTGCAGGTACGGGAAAAGAGGGCAAATGGTATTCGTTAAATACAAATTCCAGATTGCAGCGCTCTGCGATTTTTTCAGTGTTAACAATCGCTTCCTCGCAGTTAGGAAATAGCGCGCGCATTTCTTCTTCACTTTTTAAGTAGAATTCCTCTGTCTGGAATTCCATTTTTCGGTCGGGATCATCAAGGGTCGTACCCATTTGGATGCACATCATCACATCCTGCATTTTGGAATCTTCCTTGCGTAGATAATGGGCATCATTGGTTGCAACAAGGGGCAATCCCGTCTCACGGGCGATCCGCATAATGCCTTGATTCACTGCCCTCTGTTCCGGAATGCCGTGATCCTGGATCTCCAGATAGAAATTATCTTTACCGAAAATCTCGGAGAGCTTCAGCGCATAGTCTTTTGCGGCATCGTAATCCTCCGCCAGCAGCTGACGGGAAACCGGTCCTGCAAGACAGGCGCTCAGGGCGATCAGGCCTTCGTGATGCTGGGACAAAAGGTCAAGATCCACACGGGGTTTTCCGTAAAAGCCACGGCAATGAGCTTCTGAGACAAGGTAGCAAAGATTCTCATAGCCCTGGCGGTCTTTGCACAAGAGCACAAGGTGATACCGTTCATTGTCAATACCGTGAACACGGTCTTCCATGCCCCGGCGTGCCAGATACACCTCACAGCCAATGATCGGCTTGATGCCCGCCTTTTTTGCTGCTTTATAAAAATCGATACAGCCATACATGACACCGTGGTCTGTAATGGCAATGGCGGTCTGTCCCAATTCCTTGACACGATCCATCATGCCGGAAATACGGCAAGCGCCATCCAGGAGACTATATTCAGAGTGGACATGCAAATGTGCAAAACTCATTGTTCTTTCTCCTTTGCCATTTCTAACAATTTCTTTAAACGGTGATTCATTGCCGGTTTCGAGATCGGCGGTTCCATCAGGGATGCCAATTCAGACAACGATGCTTCCGGATTCTCTTCACGGGCTTTTACCGCCTGCTGCAGTTTCGGGTGCAGCTGCTCCAAAATGCCATGCTGGCGCAGTACGCGAATGGCAGACAGCTGCTCCTGCGCCGCTTCAACCACTTTTGAGGTATTGGCGTCGTCGCAGTTGCAGCGTCTGTTAACTTTATTGTTTAATTCCTTCTCCAAGCGAGTCTCCATGATTCCCATTGCGCTGATGGGTGCGCCAAGGAATGTCAGAAAATCGGAGATCAATTCACTCTGCTTTAAGTAAAGGACCTGTCCACCACCCCGCTGGGCAGTTTTTGGATAAAAACCCAAAACCTCGTGGAGCAGGGTGTACGCCTCTCTTGCAACGATCAGGTGGGTCGTTGCAATTTCAAGGTGATAGCCCTTACTCGGATCGGTAACCGAACCGCCGGCCAAAAATGCGCCGCGCAGGAAAGCAGCTTTGCAGCAATCCTCTTCCAGTGCCGCAAGGTTAATATGCAAAGACAGTGTATCCGTCGGATCAAAGCCGTAGGCTTCCATAATCACGGATATCTTGTGGGGGTTTGTAATCTGAAAATTCAGTTTTCCGGTCTGTGACCGTTCCGGCTGGATGTCAAAGGCTACACCGAATGCTTTTTTAAACAATTTAGGCAGCAGTTGGGCAAAATCCCTGCTTTCTGTAATAATACGAATATTTTCAACGGAAAAGCAGTTGCAAAACAACAGTATGCCAAAGCACTCAGCCAAAGCGCAGCAGCGTTTTTGAGGAATATTGCGGCAGATCTCCGCTTTTACATTGCCCGAAAAAGAAATTGCCACAATCGTTCCCTCCTTTTACCAGATTCTCACTTCCGGCTCCAGCCGAATCCCCTTCTGCTCAAACACTTTATCCGATACGCTTGTCAGCAGTTTTTTTACATCATCCGCGGTAGCATGCTCCAGGTTCACCACAAAGCCCGCATGCTTAGCAGAAACAGCTGCCCCGCCGATCCGGAAGCCCTTTAATCCGCATTCATCGATCAGCGCAGCGGCATAACCGCCCACCGGACGCTTAAACGCAGAACCGGCAGAGGGCAAATCCAAAGGCTGAGAGCTTTTTCTCTTCCTCATCAGTTCCTGCATCTGCTCACGAATCTGCTCCTGAGGCTTTGGTATCAGAGCAAAGTCTGCGCTGACAACGATACCACCGTCCTCTTCAAGACGGCTGTGACGGTAGGAAAAGTCCATATCTTCACCGCGGATGGTCATGACATCTCCATCCATGGACATAACGGCAACACTGCGGCAAATCTGCGAAATCTCACCGCCGTAAGCGCCGGCGTTCATATAGACGCCGCCGCCAACCGTACCGGGTATGCCATGGGCAAATTCCATGCCGCCCAGGCCTAAGCCTGCGGCATAAACCGCCGCGCGAGTCATGGTAACACCGGCGCTGACACGAATGGTGGTATCGTCCAGCTGCTGCATGCCGTCTATGCAATCTTTTAAACAGATCACAAGACCCGATATGCCCTCATCCGGCGCAAGAACATTGGTTCCTGCTCCCAAAATAGCAGCTTTACAGTCCAATACCTTGGACATTTCCAGTATTTGCGACAGTTCCTGCTCTGATTTTGGAAAAGCCATAACCTCTGCAGGACCACCGATTTTAAAAGAAGTATGCTTTGACATCGGCTCCCAAAAACGCAGATCTACATTGGGCAGCAACGATTTTATATCTTCCTGAAATTCAGTTATTTTCATCATAAACGCCTCCGGGTGTATGATTGGTTACAGTATATCATATCTCAAAATGATATGCAATTATTACAAACAGTTATTTTCTGTAACTTACAAAAAAACACCGCAAGGGCATTGCTCCCTTGCGGCAGTTTTTGTTTAATCTTCTTCCTTCATTGCATTGATCAGAAGCTTCTTGTTTGCTTCCAGTTGGTCGCCTTCCACAACGATCACCTGCGCACCGTTTTTCACTGCATTGGTGTACTGACCGTTCTTGGGTATTCTCTGAGAAACAATCTCCATATCCGAAAGCATCGGCACCACATCCAGAATCAGTCCGAACATCTGGCCCTTTGTCATGTCAGTACGCAGCAGAGGAATGATCTCCTTTGCCAGATTGTACATTTCCGTCACACCCAAGGTCTTTGCTTTCTCGATCAGCGTTGTTAAGACCGTTCTTTGACGGCTTGTTCTCTTAAAATCAGAGTCGATCTTACGAATCCGGGTATACGCCAAAGCCTGAGAGCCTGTCAGCAGATTAACACCCTTTTTCAGCTGCCAGTGCTGATTGGCTTCCACACCCCAGTTGCCGTTTTCATTCAGATATTTTGCCTCAGCAGAGGTCAATTCGATCTCAATACCGCCGACAGCATCGATTGCAGTCATAAAGCCGGAAAAATCGATCTCAATGTTATAATCAGCGCTGACACCGAAATTATAATCCAGCGTCTCATTGAGCAGTTTGAATCCACCCAACATATAAGGCAGGTTCATGCGCTGATTATAGTAATCCGGAATATAGACCCACATGTCGCGCATAAAGGAAGTCATGGTAAGCGTTTTGGTAGACATATTGATCGTACACAGGATCATCGCATCTGTGCGCTGAGGATCGCTGCCGCTGCGCTTGTCCTGACCGACCAGAAGAATGTTTACCACATTCTTACCCTTGAAGATCGTTTCAGCCTGATCCACAACAGGATCTGTTTCGACGGTATCGCCTTCCTGAAACACCGTTTCATGATGATCCGGAGAAATGGTTTCGTTGGGGTCAAGACGCCCGATCTGGCCTAAGAAATGGTCTGCAAAAAAGTATACTGCGCCAGCAGCCAGCAAAAGGAGCGCCAACACAACTGCAACGACGATCAGCAATCTGCGCTTCCACGGTTTCATACCGGCTGTACTTTTTTTATCCATATAAAAACCTCCTAAAAGCCCACAAAAACAGGGCAGCCGGAATGGATGCCCTGCTTCGTATGTAAGATTACTTTTCCACGATCTCCAGGATCTCCATAGGACAAGCCTTTACGCAAATGCCGCAGGAAATACATTTGCTGGTGGTTGCATTTTCGGGCATGACCATAACCTTCATGGGACAAGCCTCAACGCACTTACCGCAGGAAGTGCAGAGCTTCTTATTGATCATATAAACACCGGTCTTGGGGTTCTGGGTAATTGCGCCGGCTTCGCATGCCTTCATGCACTTGCCGCACTGAATGCAGGTCATCGGCTTTGCGCCGCTGCCCTTTGCAACGATACGGATGCAGGAAAGATCCTCATTAAATTCTTTGTAAAAAGCTGTGGAACATGCGCGCACGCACTCCAGACAAGCCATACACTCTACACCTTTTTTTACAGACAGTCTTTTCATCAGATATGTCCCCTTTTATTTTTAATCGGGTATATTATAGCTGACTGTTTCCAAAATAGCAATGGTGTTTTTTATTTTTCTGCAAATTTTCGTAAATATAATCATTTGGCGTGATTTTCCTGACTAATTCTCCATACTTCGGGAACAATATTTACGAATTCAATATACAGGAGGAAATTATGAAGAAGTTCAGCATTGTTATTCTTGTACTGACTGTTGTGCTTTCTCTCGCTGCGTGCGGTTGTCAAAACAGCAACAACGCAACCAATACCACCGGCACGCAAGCGGATACAAACATGACGATCTTGCCGGATATGGACAATACCCTCGGCACCAACATTCCGGACCCGGATGTGGACACCAGTATGCCCATTTATACAGATGGCACCGGCACAACCGATGATACCGGCATGACCGATAACACCGGCATCCCCGGAATCACCAACGGACGCAGCCGTTAAAAAAGACAGCCGGTCACCTGACCGGCTGTCTTTTTATAGAACTGTCACATATCTAGCGAGGTTTTTGCGCATCCGCTCGGCAGCAGATACTGCTGAAGCAACCGGATCTGCGCCCTCTTCCTGCTGCCAGGCAGCTGTTATAGATGTACCTGCGCACACAGCCGCGCCATGACCCAATGTGTCAAACGCAAAGCTGCAATTCTTTGCATTGGCATTGGGATAATCACTGCCGTCAACGAGTAAAAACAGATACTTGTATGTTGTACGCAATATACGCAAGCTATCTGCGGAGGACGCACCTGCCAAAAGCGCAACCTGAGAATAACCGCAGCGTCCCACAAGGCTTTGGGCAAAGCGGTTAATGATATCGGCTTTTGCCACATGGGCTAAACGGGAACCGGTCAGTAAATCCTGTGTCTCCGGCGCTGTTTTGTTAGCAGTGCGCACCACAACAAACAACGACTTATCTTTTTCTTTCAGTCTGTCCACATAGGGGCGTATGCCGTCGCTGCCGATATACGCGGTCAGGATCATGGCGTCAAAATACCATTGGCAGGTGTCGGTCAACAGCATTTGCGCCATCCGTTCTGTGCCTTGCGCCGAAGCTACTTCCGGGCAATCCAACAAAACATAATAACCGCTGTTATGCGCATGATCAAGAAGCGTTTTTAACGCGTCAAGACCCTCCGCTCCGTAGATCGCATAGGCGTCAAAAGCAAAGCGCACTGCGGGAACGATTTCTTTCAGTCCATCCAAAAGGTCTTTTCCGTAGACAATGCAAGCATCACAAAAACTACTTGAATTTTCCGTTACAGCCGCAGGAATATCCTCCGGTAAAAAATTCATTTCCACAACGGAAGGATTCTTCATTTTTCGGATCTTTTCCTGTAATTTATCAACAGACATAACAGCACCTCCATTCATATTTGCATTATAGCACAGTATTTACAAAGTGAAAAGAGTGAAACCTTTCCTCGGGTGAATTTTTTCGAAAAGGGCATACTGTTAATAGGTTCTGACGAATACTGTCAGACAAAAAGGAGGAAAAATCATGAGCGTAAAAGGATGGGCTCTTACGATGGGGCTTGGCGCTGCCGCTGGCGCAGTAGGTATTTTAATGATGTCCCGCAACAATCCCACCAGAAAACTGGCAACCCATGCCGCCAACAAAGTCGAAGATGCCGCCTGGAAGGTATCAGACAAGCTGACACAAAAGTTTGATTTATAAAAAAACGGGAAGAAAGGCGGGACTCCATAAGACAGTATCCGCTTCAAAAGCAATCTTTTTGTCCAATACTGCAAAAAATCGCTATGGTAGGCGTCAGCCTTACCATAGCGATTTTTCTTGTCTTGGAGCAGAAATCTTCGCTTTTGAAGTGCTTTGCAGTTTTGCCGCTTGCATTTTTCCTTGTAACAAGGAATAGATCTGCAGAAATACTTTGTGTATTTCAAGGGGATATTCTGAAGTTTCAGGGGAAAAGGCTGTGGCAAAACCGAATAATGTCTTATGAAGTCCCGCCTAAGCCTCCCGTTTTTTATTTCGTTTCGATGACGATCTTATCATCCGCTATGCCGATGTGGATCTCAGAAATGGGGGTTTCAAAGGAATCGATGATCTTCTCGGAAATAGGATCTTCCAGCTCTCTTTGAATGGTACGACGCAGATTTCGCGCGCCGTAGGTTACGGAATATGCTTTTTTCACAAGATTCTGCTTGACATCATCTTCCCAAGTCAAGTTCAATCCACGGGCACTCAGGCTATTCTTCAGTTCAGCCAGCATGATCTCCGCAATGCCGCCAAAGTCATCCACGCTTAAATGATTGAAGGTAATGATCTCATCCACCCGGTTGATAAACTCCGGACGCAGGAACTCCTGCAGTGCCTTCATGGTTTTGTCCTTGAGCATATCCCCATCGGTTCTGCCGAAGCCAAGGCCGCCTACCCGTCCTTCGGAGCCGGCGTTGGAGGTCATAACGATAATGGTATTCTCAAAGTTTACGGTTCTTCCCTGGGCATCGGTGATGCGTCCGTCGTCCAAAACCTGCAAAAGCACATTCAGCACATCCGGATGGGCCTTTTCGATCTCGTCAAAGAGAACGACGCTATAGGGTCGACGGCGGATCTTCTCCGTCAGCTGACCGGCCTCGTCATAGCCTACATAGCCGGGAGGAGAACCGATCAGTTTCGACACCGTATGCTTCTCCATATACTCGGACATATCCAGCCGGATCAGGGAATCCACGCTGTTGAAAAGATCGTCCGCAAGACGCTTCACAAGCTCTGTCTTGCCCACACCGGTAGGACCGACAAAGATAAAGGATACGGGGCGCTTTTTAGGAGAGATGCCCACGCGGTTTCTGCGGATAGCTCTGGACACCGCGTCCACCGCTTCATTCTGACCGACGATATGCTTACGCAAACGGTCAGAAAGGCCCTTAAGACGGGTATATTCCTGGGCTTTGATCTTGCTGGCAGGGATCTTGGTCCAAAGTTCAATAATACGGGCAAGATTTTCAATGGTCACGGAAGGCGCAGGGATCTGCTCCAACCGCTCGATCTCATCTGCGATCTGGCAAAGCTTACTGCGGATTGTTGCAAGACGCTCAAAATGCTCATTTTCCGTATCATCGGTGAGCATTTTCAGTTCCAGCTCATAGTCATCCCGTTCTTTTTTCAGCTCTGCCAAACGGGAAATCTCCTTGCTGCGCAAGTTAAGATCAGAGCAGGCTTCGTCCAAAAGATCGATTGCCTTATCAGGCAGGAAACGGTCCGTAATATAGCGCTCGGAAAGGATCACGCACTGACGGGCGATCTCAGGAGAGATGGTTACACCGTGGAACTGCGCATAGGCTTTCGCGATGCCCTGCATGATCTCGCAGGCTTCCTCAATGGAAGGCTCTGCAACAGAAACCGGCTGGAATCTGCGCTCCAGCGCAGCATCTTTTTCAATATGCTTGCGGTACTCATTGAATGTGGTGGCGCCGATCACCTGGATCTCGCCTCTGGAAAGGGCAGGCTTCAGGATATTGGCTGCGTTCATAGAGCCTTCCGCGTCACCGGCGCTCACCAGATTGTGAACTTCGTCGATGACCAAAATGATATTTCCGCATTCCTTGATCTCACCGATCAGACTCTTCATGCGGCTTTCAAACTGTCCGCGGAACTGGGTGCCTGCCACCAGCGCTGTCAGGTCAAGCAGGAACACCTCTTTGTCACGAAGCTTATAGGGAACATCCCCTGCTGCGATCCGCTGCGCCAAACCTTCTGCAATAGCGGTTTTACCCACACCGGGCTCACCGATCAGGCAGGGATTGTTCTTCTGACGGCGATTCAGGATCTGGATGACACGCTCTGTCTCCACATCCCGACCGATCACCTTGTCAAGCTTCCCTTCCCGGGCTCTGCCGGTCAGGTTCATACAATAACTGTCAAGGAACTTATGTTTTTTGGATTTTTTCTTTTTGCTGTCTTTGCTCTCTGCTTCTGCGTCATTAGGCTCTTCTTTCTTGGCAGGAAGATTCCCGGCAGCGCCAAACAGCTGATTCAGAAGCGGAAATGTTGCGGTCTGACTGTCGACCTCATCGTCATTTTCTCCGCTTTCATCCAACTGTCCAAACATACTGCTCATCTCATCGGACAGCGCATCCAGATCTTCTTCGGAAAAGCCCATCTGCTTCACAGCGGAATCGATCTGAGGAATGCCCAGGCTTCGGGCGCATTTTAAGCAATAGCCTTCATTCATAGTCACGCCGTTTTCGATCTTGGTGACAAAGACAACTGCCATATTCTTTTTACATTTTACACACAATTTAGGCTGCATAAGCCATCACTACCTTTCTTTCGGACAGTATAGCATAGAAGGTCCGAAAAAAGAAAAACAAATTATGAATTATCGATCATCGGTGCGCATTCAAATTTTTCCACACCGTCATCATACCACAGATGGGTCATGTAAAGACCTCCGGGCGGCACTGTCGGACCGGCGGATGTGCGATTGCCGGACTCCAGGATCTTGCCGATCTCAGAGGGTTTGATCTTGCCCTCTGCGGCATAGATCACTGTCCCTGCCATGGCGCGAGCCATGTTGTAGAGGAATCCGTTTGCGCACACCTTCAGGTAGATAAGATTCCCTTTTCTCTCTACATTATAATAATATACCGTTCTGACAGTGGATTTTACCTCAGTTCCCACAGAGCGTACCGCCGCGAAGTCATGGGTGCCCACAAACTGGTCGGCAGCTTCCTGCAAAACCTTCTCATCCAAATGTTTCGGGTAAAACCAGGCTCTGTTGACATAGAACGGATCCCGGACACGGGAGTTATAAATGATATAGGTATATTCCTTCCGGGCGCAGGAACCGATGGCATTAAATTCTTCATGGACATCAAAGGCCTTTGTCACAACGATATCCACCGGCAGATGGGTATTCAGTGCATAGGGCAGCCGCTCTGCAGGGATCGTAGAAGATGTGCGAAAGTTTGCCACATAACACTTTGCGTGGACACCTGCATCCGTGCGGCCACAGCCGGTAACATGCACATCGTGGGCAACCACCATAGAAATGGCTTTCTCCAGTGTCTGCTGGACCGTTGCCAGATTTTTCTGCATCTGCCAGCCGTGATATGCAGTTCCCTCATAGGTCAAAAATAAAGCAATATTACGCATAGTAACCTCACAGCCCGAATTTCCGCAGAACTATAACCGCTACAAGCAATAACGCACCGCTCAGAAACGCCTTTATATCCACAAGGCTGTAGCGCAGAAGCTTCATTTTTGTACGGCCCTCACCGCCCTGATAGCACCGGCACTCCATAGCCGTTGCCAATTCATCTGCGCGGCGGAACGCGCTGATAAATAAAGGAACAAGGATCGGCACCAAAGCCTTCGCCCGATCCATCAGCTTACCGCTTTCGAAATCGGCACCTCTGGCCTTTTGGGCGGACATGATCTTATCCGTCTCCTCAATGAGTGTAGGAATAAAACGAAGGGCGATACACATCATCATGGACAGTTCATGGACGGGAACACGCAATTTCTTTAAAGGCGACAAAAGCGCTTCCAATCCATCTGTCAGAGAAATAGGCGATGTGGTATAGGTCAAAAGAAATGTGCCGGAGATCAGCATTAAAATACGGCAGACCATAAAGAATGCGCGCACAATGCCTTCCCAATAAATAGAGATGATCCAAATCCTGACGATCAGCTTATCGCCCACCGTAAAGAAGATGTTCAAAACACCCGTAAAGATCAAAATCATTACCAGCGGCTTCATGCCGCTTACGATGGATTTTAATGGAATGCGGGAGACCGCAACAGTCAGTGCCAAAAAGCAAAATACCGTAAGGTAAGACACCCAGTTGGTGGCAGTAAACAGCGCAACGATATAGACGACCAAAAGGATCAGCTTCGTCCTGGGGTCCATACGGTGAACGGGAGAATTTCCCGGAAAAAACTGACCCAGTGTAATATCCTTAAGCATGGTTGCAGCCTCCTTTCAGACACTGCAGTACCGAAACTGCCTGTTCAACAGAATAAACGCTGGGAACATCCAGTCCCATTTCACGAAGGCGCATAAACACCCGCGTTACCTCCGGAATGTCAAGGCCCATTGAGAGCAGATCTTCCGCATGGGCAAAAACTTCCGCAGGCGTACCGTCGAGAACCAGCTTTGCGCCATTCATGACAAGAATACGCTCCGTCAGCCGCGCAACATCGGACATAGAATGACTGACCATCATGACCGTCGCATTTTTTGCTTTCCGGTAAGCATCAATATTGGAAAGCAAGTCCTCCCTGCCCTCCGGGTCAAGGCCTGCTGTGGGCTCATCCAGAATCAAAATTTCCGGTTCCATTGCGATCACGCCGGCAATGGCAACGCGACGCTTCTGACCACCGGACAGATCAAAGGGAGATACCTGCAGCTGCTCCTCAGTAATACCCACAAAGCCGGCTGCTTCCCGGACGCGCTTGTCGATTTCCTGCGCATCCAAACCCATATTTTTAGGGCCGAAGGCAATGTCTTTATATACCGTTTCCTCAAACAGCTGATACTCCGGGTACTGAAACACCAATCCCACCCGAAAGCGGCTCTGGCGCGTCAGCTTCTTATCGGACCAAATATCCTTGCCATCCAGCAGGATACTGCCGGAATCAGGCTTCAAAAGGCCGTTTAAATGCTGCATAAGCGTAGACTTACCCGACCCGGTATGTCCGATAATGCCGATAAACTCTCCCCGTTCTGCGCTGAAGGATACTCCGTCCAGCGCAACATGCTCAAAAGGTGTACCGGCACTGTATGTGTGATGTAGGTCTTTAACCTGCAAAATTGGTGCCACTTTTCTCTTCCTCCGTCAAGCCTTTACATATTCATAAAGTGCCTGCGCACATTCCTCCGCGCTGAGCTTATTCAACGGCAGCGCGGCTCCTTTTTGATTTAATGCATAACAAAGTTCCACAGTTTCAGGCGCTGCAAGGCGAATTGCATGAAGCAATTCAACCTGCGAAAATACTTGCTGCGGCGTACCGTCAGCAGCAACCTGCCCGTTACTTAAGACAATGACCCGCTGCGCCCGGGCAGCTTCGTCCATATGATGGGTAATTAAAACAACCGTGATCTTCTTTTCCGCATTGAGCTTCTCGATAGTCTCCATGACCTCCCGGCGACCCTTAGGGTCAAGCATCGCGGTGGGCTCATCCAGGACAATGCATTTGGGCTCCATGGCAATGATACCGGCAATGGCGATCCGCTGCTTCTGACCGCCGGATAAAAGATGGGGCGCATGTTCACGGTACTCGTACATGCCGACCTGTTTTAACGCGCGGTCGACTCTTTGGCGGATTGCAGGACTTGCCACACCAAGATTCTCAGGACCAAACGCAACATCTTCTTCTACTACATTGGCAACGATCTGATTATCGGGATTTTGGAAAACCATTCCCACATTTCTGCGTACGGCCATGATCTTATCTTCGTCAGAAGTATCCATGCCGCAGACATATACCTTTCCTCCGCTGGGAAGCAAAATGGAATTAAAATGCTTTGCAAGAGTCGATTTTCCGCAGCCGTTGCTGCCTAAAACCGCAACAAAACTGCCCTCTTCGATCTGCAAATTCAGATCCTCAAAGACGGCAACGCCGGGCGTGTCATCCACGCCCGGATAGCTGTATGCCAAATGTTCTACAGTAATTGCGCTGTGCAATACGATTCCTCCATTCAGGAATAACGATCAAGGCGTCCATCTGCCGGCTGCGCCGCAGGGCAGCATCAGACCACTGGAACGAACGGGCAGACCCAGTTCGCCCACAGCTGTACTTCCGCCGCAGACACCGCCAAAGACCACATCCGAGGCATAGCCCACCGCAGAGGGCGCTAAGCCGGTGGTGTAAGAGTTGATAATCACAAACAGCGGATTATCCGTCAAAAGCTTCGCCGTTTCCAGCAGGAACGGATAGAAGCTTGTCTCCATTTTCCAGATCTCACCGCTGGGACCTCTGCCGTAACTGGGAGGGTCCATGATGATACCGTCATAACGGCGGCCGCGACGGATCTCGCGCTGAATAAATTTTGCGCAGTCATCCACGATCCAGTGGATCGGTTTATCCGCAAGCCCGGATGATTTCGCATTTTCTTTCGCCCATGCCACCATACCCTTGGAGGCATCCACATGATAAACCTCAGCACCGCCGGCAGCTGCCGCCAATGTAGCGCCGCCGGAGTAAGCAAACAGATTCAGAACACGCACCGGACGACCTGCAGAGGCAACCTTATCCCGAATAAAATCCCAGTTGGCTGCCTGTTCCGGAAATACGCCGGTATGCTTAAAATTCATAGGTTTAACATTAAATGTCAGATAGTCCTTATATCGGATCTGCCATCTTTCGGGCAAATGATGGTCCGTCCAGTGTCCGCCGCCGGTGGCAGAGCGAACATATCGGGCATCATAGCGTTTCCAGCCCGGATCGCTATGGGGCGTATCCCAAATTACCTGAGGGTCCGGACGCACCAGAATATAGTCGCCCCAACGCTCCAGACGCTCACCGTTGGAGGCGTCTAAAACCTCATAATCTTTCCATTCGTCGGAAATCCAAATCATTTATATCTCCTCAGTCCCACCAGGGGTCAATAATTCCTGTATTGCCGCCAGTTCCGGGCAAAGTGCTGCCGTTCTGATCAGAGCTGTCCGACTGCTTATGGGTCGTGCAGATCTTGTAAGGTGCAGTTACACCGGAATTGACATTGCCATTAAAGCCTTTGAAGCTGGCATCCTTGCCCTCAGCATCCACAAGATAGACATAGCTATCCTGCAGGAACTTGGAATCCAGTGCAAAATCCTTTGCTGCAAGCAGCTCATTGATCTCATTTTGGGTCATTTTCAAAAGACCGACTTGTTTGATCGTCGTACCGTGCACATGGGCACAGTGCTCATTGGCAATACCGTTGCCGTTTACGCAGAAGTTCACCAGCACATGCTTGTCGCAGTTGGCTGTGGGCACATCCTCAGGATATACCAGTACAGACTCCACGCGGCTGCCGCGGATATCATTGGTACAGGCATCTGTGGCGATCTTGCCAGAATCCTGGCAGATGGATACAGAAACCATCTTTGTCTCGTCATAAAGCGGCACATTGGCAAGGCCCTTATGAAGGGGCTCTAACACATTTTTCCACAGACGGGCTGCGGGATTAAAGCTCAAGCTGATCTTCTCGGGCTGGTCATAACCGCACCAAACAGCTGCGGTATAGTAATTGGTGTAGCCGCAGAACCATTTATCACGGCTGCTGGAAGTGGTACCGGTCTTGCCTGCCACAAAGCCGGAAGCAAAGTTGGCAGCTTTACCGGTGCCGTTAACAGCAGCGTTTACCAGGCAGTAGTTGGTATAGGCTACAGATTTCTCGCTGAGGATCTCCTTGGATTCCTGAACATTATCAAGAACCATTTCACCCTTACTGTTATAGACCTTTGTCCAGGTTCTGCCCACACGGTAGGTGCCGTTGTTGGGGAATGTGGCAAAGGCGCAAGCCATATCGCGAACGGTCACACCATAATGCTGGGCGCCCAGTGCCAGAGACGAAAACTGCAGATCCTCTTCCCGAAGGGTAGAAAGGCCGAAGGATTCTTTTGCAAATTCGTAACCGTAATTGGTGCCGATCTTCTTAAGTGTATTGGCTGCAACCGCATTGATAGAGTCTTCAATGCCCTTAAATACCGTACGGGTATAAGAATAGGTACGGCTTTCGTTCCGGGGCCAGGGACCTTCTTCCTTGTACTCAAGGGGCAGGTCCTTAATGATCGTGGCAGGGGTCAGTGTTCCCTGCTCAAAGCCGGGTGCGTAGATGGTCAGCGGCTTGATGGAAGAACCGGACTGCAGTTTAGACTTCGTTGCGCGGTTCTGACCGAAGTGCACTTTATCGTCACCGACACCGCCGGCCATTGCCACAATGTCGCCGGTAGAGTTATCAATAATTACGATAGCAGACTGCAGCTGCTGCGCGCTTTTTGTGTTGGGAATATTCTTAAGATCTTTATAGATCTTGTCCACCTGATTCTGAACGGCAGTATCGATAGTGGTATAAATATGGTAGCCACCGCGGTTAATACGGTCGTGGTAGGTCCTCCAGATATTATCATTCCACTCTTCGATACCGTCTTGCTTTGCCATGGCCTTTGCAACATCCTGCAAAACCACATCGACAAAGTAAGAATAAACCTTCTGAGAAGAGTCTTTCTCTTCTTCGGGAACAGCACCGCACTTGGGGCACTTGATGCTATTGCCGCTGACGATATAGCTCTTGCGGATTCCGGCATAATCACACTCCGGATTTACACAGGCGATCCACTTATCTTCAAGAGCGATCTCATTTTTCAGCACAAGCTCCTGCGCAACTGCTTCGTCATACTCTTCGCGGGAGATATACCCCTGATTCAGCAGTTCGCCCAGAACCAGCAGCTGGCGGTGTCTGTTTCTCTGAAAGCCGTTCATCGTCTCCCCTGCATAGGTAAACTCTTTCTCGTTGTAGGGGTCAAACAAAGAGGGGTTGTTGGTAATACTGATCAGGCTTGCGCATTCTGCAATCGTCAGTGTCTGCAGTTCCTTGCCGAAGTAAGCCTCTGCCGCGCTCTTAACACCACGGCAGCCCTGACCCAGATAAATAGAATTCAGATACTCCTCAATAATGACTTTCTTATCGTAATTCTTCTCAACTACCGTTGCACGGAAAAATTCAAGGACTTTTCGCTGGACGGTAACGCTGTTGTCATCCGTAATGTTTTTGATGAGCTGCTGGGTAATACTGGAACCGCCCACAGTCTCATCGCCGAAGAACATATTGGCAAAGGCTTTGATGGTGGTAAACCAGTCTACGCCCTGATGCTCATAAAAGCGCTTATCCTCAATGGCGATAGCCGCGTTGATCAAAGCTTTGGGGATTTCCTCATAGTCCGCTTTCTTCCAATCGGTACTTGCGTACAATTCCTGCAGGACTTCAATATCACCATTTTCGTTCACATTATAGACATAGGACGGGGCATCCATCTCGTAGTTTTCAAGCACAAGACCTGCGGTGGGTAAAATATCGGACTCCAGATAATCACCCAAAATTCCGGCAAACGCAAAGGCGCATACAATACCGATCAGCAGTACGGTAGCCAGCGCACCGGCAGCAACCTTCAGTCCTGCAAATACGACCATCCATATTTTGCGCAGGCGTTTTACAAGCTTCTCTAAATCCACATTTCGCAGATAAGACAGCGCCTTTTCCTTTTTATTTTCTGACATATTATTCCCTCCAGCATCTCAGCGCGAAGCTGATGTGGTAAAATTAATTTTCATCACCATGCATATATACACAGTATCACTCATATCATTATAGCATATCCAATCCAAAAACGAAAGTATTATTTTATTAATAAAGAATAAATTTATAGAATGTACCAAAAAATTCATTTTCCGGAAACTTCCTTGAACACAAATGCGATTTCCTCTTGATTTCGGCATGCAATTCCCGTAAAATATAGATAAATCACCAAGGAGGGATTCACTTATGTCTGAAGAATACGGCTCTGATTTCATTACGATCGTGGATGAGGACGGTACCGAATACGAGCTGGAGATCCTTTCCACGCTGGAATATAACGGCGCCAGCTATCTTGCTGTCACTCTGGCTGACGGTGAAGAGCATACAGATCTGGATGTCAGTATTCTCAAATCTGTTGAAGAGGATGGTGAGCCGATCCTTTGCGCCATTGAAGATGATCGGGAGCTGGAAGAGGTATATTCCCTCATCATGGATTCCCTTTACGAAGAGGAAGAAGACGACGAATAAAATTCTGCCTGCTTTGTGCGATTGCGTCTGTTTGGACCCACATCATTATTTTGGGATGTTTGACTTCCTACCCGGATTGCAGACCTCCCGTCTGCGCTATGACGTACGACGGACGTTGGGAGCAGCTAAGGCTAGGAGCGGCGACCCACCTGCCTTATCGTGCAGGTCATAACCGGACGCATTACGGCTATAGCGGGTAAGGGCGCAGGGAGTTTCGGCTCCCTGCGTTTTTTATTTTTTTATCGTTACGCTATGTTTAAAAATATTTTACTTGCAACTTTTGTAAAAATCGTTTATAATACGATGGTCTATGTGTCAGTATTCTGACCCATTATGTTACTACACGAGAGGAATGTATCTTATGAGCGCATCCGATAAGAAGAGACTCCGCAAGGAGCAAGCCGCCGCTTTCCTGACTGAAAAGCAGATGAAAGAGCAGGCTGAGGCAAAAAAACTGAAGATCTATACGATCGCTTTCGTATCCACCATGGCATTGCTTGTTTGCATTGTTTTGGGCGTACTGGGTGTTCGCGCAGTCAACAACAGCGGTGTATTCCAGAAAAACACCATTGCCGCTACCGTCGGCGACCAGCAACTGAACTCCGTTGAACTGAGCTACTACTACAATGACGCCATCAATGATTTCTACAATGAGTGGTACTCCCAGTATAACACTTATACTGATACTTACCTGAAGATGATGGGACTGGATACCACCAAGTCTTTGGCCACCCAGACCTATGATGAGGAAACCGGTAAAACCTGGGCTGAGTATTTCATTGACACCGCTATCGAAAACGCAAAGAACGATATCGCGTTGTACGATATGGCAATGAAGGAATCCTTCAAGCTTCCTGAAGATGAACAGAAGACCCTGGATAACACCATCAAAAACATTGAGACCTATGCTAAGCTCTACGGCTACAGCAATGCTAACCAGTATCTGCGTGCTATGTACGGCTACGGCTCCGATGCTGAAAGCTACGGTGAATACACGACCCGTTCCACCATTGCCAGCGCTTTCTATACTGCTCATGAGGATTCTCTGAAGTATGATGACGCTGCGATCCGCGAGTACGAGAAGGACAAGGTCAACAACTACAATTCCTACAACTACCACTATGCCTACCTGAGCTACACCGACTTCCGTCAGGGCGGCACTAAAGACGAAAAGGGCAATGTCACATACTCCGACAAGGAAAATGAAGATGCCCGTGCCGCAATGAAGGCAGCTGCCGAATTGCTGGCTACCGCCACCTCTGTGGATGATCTGAAGGAAAAGATCAAGGAAGTTAAGATAAATGAAAGCAGCCAGCTTGCCGTTAATGAAGAAAAGAAGATGCTCCACACCACGATCAACACCGCTTTGGCAGATTGGCTGGCAGCTGCAGAGCGCAAGGCAGGCGACATTGCCGCCATTGCCAACACCTCCACCACAAAGGGCGAGGATGACAAAGAGACTACTGTTACCAACGGCTACTATGTAGCGATCTTCGGCGAGAAGATCGACAACACCGAAAAGATGTCCAATGTCCGTCACCTGCTGGTCAAGTTCAAGGGCGGCACCAAGGACTCCGAGACCGGTGAAACTGTCTACTCTGATGCAGAAAAGAAAACCGCTAAGGATAAGGCTGATGCATTCCTGAAGACCTGGAAGGAAGGCAAGGCTACCGAGGAGACCTTCATCGAACTGGTCAAGAAGAACAGTGAGGACACCTCCGCAAGCGAAGGCGGTCTGTTTGAGGACATCCACCCCGATTCCCAGTATGTTCCCAACTTCCTGAACTGGTCCATCAGCAAGGATCGCAAGGCCGGCGATGCAGAAGTCATTGAAACAGAATATGGTTATCATGTGATGTACTATGTCGGCAAGGCAGATCTGTCTTACCGTGATTACATGATCACCAACGAGATGCGCGCTGAAGATCAGAAGGAATGGCACGACGGCATTCTGGAGCCCGTCAAGACAACTGTCGGCGACACCTCCAAGATGAATCTGGATATCGTTCTTTCCGCAGGCTAATCACAACTACGCCCCTGCCATGTCGGCAGGGGCGTTTCCATGTATAAAAACACCTCCCGAGGAGAAAATTTCCTCAGGAGGTGTTTTGTTTGAAAAAGTGTAAACAGCTTGGCGCCGGATTGGCTGGCGCAGGAGCCGGCGCTGTCAACGGATTATTTGGAGCCGGCGGCGGCATGGTGCTTGTACCGCTGCTCACCTGGCTGACTAAACTCCACGACGATGAGGTGTTCCCTGCCTCCGTCTCTATTATTCTCCCCATCTGCCTGGTATCCTTAAGCATTACATTTGAACCGGGAGCGATTCCATGGTCGCTGGCAGTCCCCTATCTCATCGGCAGCGCCATCGGCGGTGTTTTTGCCGGATTTCTCGCTAAGCGGATCCCTACCGTGTGGCTGCACCGGCTTTTGGGGATATTGATCTTATGGGGAGGATTTCGTTATTTATGTTAGAAAGTCTGCCGGTTTCCATCGTTGCAGGTACAGTCCTCGGTTTTTTGTCGGGTTTAGGTGTCGGCGGCGGCAGCCTGCTGATGCTTTGGCTTACGATCGTATTGGGGATGGAGCATTCCGTTGCCCGGAGCATTAATCTCTTATTCTTTATTCCCTCTGCCGTCATTGCTTCCTTTTTCCGGTGGAAGCAAGGAAAGCTGGATATCAAAAAAATTTTACCTGCCGTGATTTGCGGCTGTATCAGCGCCGCGATCTTTGCATTTTTCAGCCGACAAATTGATTTGGCCCTTTTAAAAAAGCTGTTCGGCGTATTGCTCTTATTTACCGGATTACGGGAATTATTTTACCGACCCCGGAAAGCCAAATAGCCCTCAAGGATCAAAGAAGCGGCAACTGCGTCCACAGTATTCTTCCGCTTTTTACCATGGTAATTGTGTTCTGAAAGAATGCTGTGGGCTTCCACCGTCGTACGGCGCTCATCCCACATATGGACAGGCAGTCCCGTTGCCTCACCCAAGTGCTCTGCAAACACGCGACAAACAGAAGCCCGCGCACCTTCAGAGCCGTCCATATTTTTCGGCAGACCCACAACGATTTCGCCTACTTCCCGTTCCTTTGCCAGCTGCGCCGTTTCCGCTACGGTCTTGTCCATATTTCTGCTGTGGATAACCGTTGTAGAGCCCACAATGGAGCAAAGAAGATCCGAAATTGCGATGCCGGTACGGGCATCTCCGAAATCTACTGCCATCACTCGCATGGTATTTCCCTCTTTCTTCGTGTGTTTTTGCCCATTATACCCCAAAAAAGTAAAAAAATAAAGTAAAAAAATGTTGACGAATTCAATTTGCTGTGTTAGAATGGATTTTACCTGTGAAACGGGCTATTTTTCATGCCCATTTCAGCTTCGGGGCGGCTTAAGTGTAGTTGGCCGCTTACTAAATTTTACTAGCCGGAGTGATACAGGGAGGCAATTTTTAAGGAGGTGCCGTTATGCGCGTTAAAGTCACTTTGAGATGCTCTGAGTGCAAGCAGAGAAACTACAACTCTATGAAGAACAAGAAGAACGACCCTGACCGTCTCGAAATGAAGAAGTACTGCAGATTCTGCAGAAAGCACACCGTTCACAACGAGACCAAGTAAGGAGGCCCACACATGGCAGAAGCTAAGAAAAAGCAGAACTGGTTCAAAAGAGCCTGGGGCGGCATCTGCAGATACTTCCGTGAGCTCCGCAGTGAGCTGAACAAGGTCGTGTGGCCCACCCCCCATCAGGTTCTGAAGAACACCCTGATTGTCCTGGCGTGTGTTGTCGTTGTGGGC
>JAZSOR010000046.1:0-23143 GCA_045537035.1 Faecousia sp.
TCACCTCCTTGGCTCACAGAACGACATGGCTACGACCCGACTTCGCAACGGGATCCCGTGAACCATGTCAGGTGGGGAACCAAGCAGCATTAAGCGGATTTTCTCGTGTGCCGCGAGGTCGCCGTTCCCGAGCTGGCTGCATGGATACCGAGTGTTCTGCCTGTTCAACTGTGGGTGTGCGATCTTGTTATGAGCCGGTCTTTTTATGGAGGTTTTTATGTACCAGGCGCTGTATCGTAAATATAGACCCCAGACATTTGATGATGTTGTGGGTCAAATGGCTGTGACGCAAACGCTTAAAACGCAGCTTTCAAGCGGTAAACTCAGCCATGCCTACCTGTTCACCGGTTCCAGGGGAACGGGTAAAACCAGCAGCGCAAAAATTCTTGCGAAAGCTGTGAACTGCGAGAATCCCCAAGGCGGGAATCCCTGTAACTGCTGTAAAAGCTGTATTGCAATCGACAGCGGATCTTGCATGGATGTGTTGGAGATCGACGCAGCATCCAATAACGGCGTTGATAATGTGAGAGATCTTCGCGACGATGCGGTCTATACGCCGTCGCAAGTCAAAATGCGTGTGTACATCATCGATGAGGTGCACATGCTGTCTATTTCTGCATTTAATGCCTTGCTGAAAATTATTGAAGAGCCGCCGGAGCACCTGCTGTTTATTTTGGCAACTACAGAGCTCCACAAGGTACCGGCAACGATTCTTTCAAGATGTCAGCGGTTTTCCTTCCGCCGGATCAGTCAGGAAGACATTGCTGCCCGTTTGCAGTATGTAGCCTATCAGGAAAATATTGACATGGACGACAGCGCTGCCAGAGTCCTTGCCCGGCTTGCAGACGGCGGTATGCGTGACGGTCTGAGTCTGCTGGATCAGTGTGCCTCTGCCACTGCCGGTGAGTTGACGGCCGATACGGTGTATGCCTGCCTTGGTATCGCAGGCATTCAGAAGTCCGGCGAACTGATGGGCTATATTGCTGACCATAATACCTCTGCAGCCCTGAGCCTTCTGAATCGATTCTATTCCGAGGGCAAGGATATGGGCGCGCTTCTGGATGAACTGGCTTGCCTTACCAGAGACTTTATGGTGCTGAAAACAGCACCAAAAGAAGGCATTACCATGCTGTCCGGTGTTGCGTCTGATGCAGAGACCGTGGAACTTGCAAAGCGGTTTTCTACCGGCGAGCTTGTGCGGATGATGAATATCATTCAATCTACTATGTCCGGATTTACCAGAAATTCCGGTAAACGAATGGATGCAGAGCTTTGCATTGTAAATTTGTGCCAGCCCGAACTGGATACAGATGTAGATTCCATGATCGCAAGGTTGACCAGGCTGGAAGATCAGCTCCGGTCCGGAGTGGTCATTCAGGAGAAAAGGCAAAGTGAAGATGTACCTGCTTATACTGAAGCAGAACCTGTATTGGTGGAAGAACCGGTTACTGCTTCGGTAACACCTGCTCCGGCAATTCAAAAAGTCACGGATGAAGCGCCGGTCGGTTTTTGGGCGGATCTTGTAGCTGCTGTTCGCATGGAGTTAAATCCTGCAATGCGCGGCTTCTTTACAACATCGGAAAACGCTCCGCTGCGCGGTATCCTTGCCGGCGAGCGCCTGGTGTTGGCCTGCACTAATAAGTACATTCTGGATATCATTAACAAACCGGAAATTACGCAGCTTGTTGCCAGAAAAGCTTCGGCAAAACTAGGCAGACAGGTCAGCGTGGTGGTTACCGATGATACCGAGCTGGAAGAAAAGAATAAACAAATGGAACAGCTGCTGAATTTCGGCAGAACCCATGGAGATATCGTTAAGATTACGGAAGAATAGGAGTTTCATATCATGGCAAAAGGTGGTTTTCGCGGCATGCCCGGTGGCATGAATCAAGCCGCAATGATTAAGCAGGCACAGAAAATGCAGCAGGAAATGCTGCGCATGCAGGAGGAAATGGAGAATAAGACCTATTCTGCAACAGCCGGTGGCGGCATGGTGACTGCAACCGTAAACGGTAAGCATGAGCTGCAGGACATTGTAATCAATCCTGAAGCGGTAGATCCTGATGATGTAGAAATGCTGCAGGATATGGTCATCGCGGCAGTGAATGAGGCAATGCGCGCTGCTGATACTGATTCTGCCAATAATATGTCCCGACTGACCGGCGGATTGAATCTGGGCGGATTGTTCTAAGGAGGCACTATGCATTATTTCCCGGCTGCATTGCAGGAACTGACAGATCAGTTTGCCAGACTTCCCGGCATAGGCGGAAAAACAGCGCAGCGTCTTGCTTTCCATGTTCTTGGCTTGTCTATTGATGACGCGCAGGCATTTGCAGATGCGATCATTGAAGCGAAGAACGCAGTGCATACATGCCCCGTTTGTCAGAACCTGACGGATCGGGAAGTGTGCCCCATCTGCGATGACGATGTGCGCGATCAGGGCCTTATCTGTGTGGTCGCTGAGCCGAAGGATGTGATCGCTATGGAGCGTTCCAGAGAGTTCTCCGGTGTGTATCATGTGCTTCACGGTGTTATTTCACCGCTCAATCACATAACCCAGGACGATATCCGGATTAAAGAACTGCTGCAGAGAGTGGCATCCGGTAATGTGCGCGAAGTGATCATGGCGACGAATCCGGACACGGAAGGTGAAGCAACTGCTATGTACATCTCTCGCTTATTGCGTCCTATGGAGGTGAAGGTTACCAGATTGGCTTACGGTGTTCCTGTCGGAAGTCAGCTGGAGTATGCCGACGAGGTTACATTGTCCCGTGCGTTGGAAGGCAGACAAGAAATATAATAAAACCCCCATGTCTTGCAACATGGGGGTTCTCTTACAGTTTTGCGTATGTTTTTTCGAGAAAACGCTCGGTAGAAATGATTGCCCTTTTGTGAGTGCCTTCGCCGATTTTTCCTTTTTCGTCATAGGCTGTGAGCTGATAAGTAATAATGCTACCATCAACGGCAGTGACTTCTGCTTCTGCGCGAACCTCAAGTCCAACCGGTGTAGCGGAAATATGAGAAATATTCAATTCGATACCAACAGATGTTTTACCTTCCGGCAGCGCCTCTTGAATAGCTTCGCAGGCAGCACCCTCCATCAATGCAACCATGCAAGGTGTTGCATAGACGAGCAAACTGCCGGAGCCAACCTCCGCAGCGGTATCTTCCCGTTCAACATATGTACTGACAGTACCTGTCATTCCGACTGTTATCTCCATAATGACCTCCGTTTTTTCTTTCAATATAACGGAAAACGACTGCGATGTCAATATTTCTTATTGCGATACGAAACGGACGGTTGTATAATGAAAAATAAAGAAGTATGGATTGGTACAACGATGGAAAAACAGTGGAAGGTTTATATTTTGCAATGCTCTGATAATACCCTTTATACAGGCATTACAGACGATATTGATAAACGCTTAAAGATACACAATCTCGGGAAAGGCGCTAAGTATACAAGGAGCCGCAGACCGGTACAACTTCTATATGAAGAATGCTGTAGCAGCAAGTCTTCTGCTCTTCAACGAGAAATTCAGATCAAAAGACTACCAAGATCCGATAAACTGAAGATTTGCGAATTAAAAGAGAACGGGGAATGAAGATGAAATACTTTTTAGACACAACCGGTACAATACCCTCCGGAGTCGGATTTGCGCAATTCGGCATATTGCATTTCATTTGGCTGGCTGTATTTACCGTCCTGATGATATCTAACTGCTATTTATACAAACGCCTTGATACTGATGGCAGAAAGCGTTGGAGGTACATTATTGCGGTACTCCTGGTAGCGGATGAAATATTTAAGGATGTTATGCTGATCATAGGTGGTCGATTCACCCCGGAGTATTTGCCGCTGCATCTTTGCAGTATCAATATTATCTTGATTGCAGTGCATGTAATTAAACCTTCAAAGCTGCTTAGCGGATATCTCTATACCGTTGGAATTCCGGGTGCGATGGCTGCATTACTGTTTCCTTCCTGGACGGCGCTGCCGTTGCTGAACTTTATGCATCTTCACAGCTTTACCGTTCACATTCTGCTTGCGCTGTATCCTATCGTTCTGGCTTTTGCCGGTGAATTGAAGCCACAAGTTAAGGATTTGCCGAAGTATTTACTTTTATTGGTCGGTATGGCAGTTCCGATTTATTTCGTTAATTTGTTACTCAATACGAATTTTATGTTCCTGATGTCAGCAGACGAGGGAAATCCGCTCTATTTGTTTGAGCAGCTGTGGGGCAATCACTTACTGGGATTCCCGGTGATTATCGCAGCGGTTCTGATTGTGATGTATGTACCGCTTGTGATATTCAGAAAGTGGAAAGCAAAGAAAGCATAATGAAAAATGCGACGCGTATATTTACGCGTCGCATTTTATTTTACATATCAAATACACCCATAATAATGATGCCTGCAATGGTAACTGCGATCATGCAGTAATGCTTCCAGGAAAGCTTTTCTTTCAAGAAGATACGGCTCCAGAGAACGGAAGCGGCGCAGTAAGAAGAAATGATCGGCGCGGACATTGCAACATGCTCAGTGTCAGCCAATGCGTATATGTAAGCAAACTGACCGGCAGTTTCGAAGAGCGCGCCAATGTATTTCGGACGCTCCACTTTTGCTACCAGAGGCTGCTTTTTTATCAGCACGGTGTAGATGAAGCAGACAACACCAGCTGCAAAGAATGTCAACTCGTAGGCGACATTTGCAGAATCCTCATTCAGGTTTTCCAGGACCAAAGCATCGGCGAATGTACCTGCCGCATCCAAAAGGCAGTAAGCAACCGGCAGAGCCAGAGCGAGCCAGGATTTTGCGTATTTGTAATTGGATGCTTGCTGACGGGCAGCACGAAGATCTTTGTCCTCTGTTGCTTCCACGATTCCTAAACCGATCACGCCGATACAAGCCAGTGCTACGGCAACATACTGCAGAGGATGATCCATCTCCGCAGTGCCAATGATCAGACTCATAACCGCGACCAGTGCGCCGGAAGCATTGCAAATAGGGGAGGAAATGGACAGCTCAATATACCGCAGACCAACATATCCCAGCGCCATAGATCCAATGTACAAAAGAGATACCGGCAGGTAAGTGAGCATGACTTGCCAGCTGATCTCAACACCACCGATGATCTCGATAATGGCATGAACACCCATTACAAGACCGACAGCCATCACCATTTTAAACTGGCTGTATTTATCGCGGTTGTCGCGACAGCCTATTTTTGAGAAAAAGTCAGAACCGGACCAACAAAACAGCGCGATAACAGCAAACCAAAACCAACTCATAATTTATCTCCTTATAATGTAATAATATTTGCATCCACAAGCTTCTGAAGACTCATCAGGATGCCTAATTTTGCGTGTTGCCATGTTAATCCGCCTTGGAAATAAACGGCATAGGGAGGACGGATCGGTCCGTCAGCGGAAAGCTCAATGGAAGAACCTTGTACGAATGCACCGGCAGCCATAATTACCTTATCACTATAACCGGGCATTTCCCAGGGCAGGGGAGTTGCAAAAGAATCAACGGGAGCGGCCGCCTGAATTCCTGCGCAGAAGGCGATCATCGCCTCTTCACTTCCAAGCTCTACTGCCTGAATGATGTCATGTCGGCTTTCGGTTGCATTGGGAACACAGCGATAACCGAGCGGCTCATAAAGATTCGCAGCGAAGATTGCGCCTTTCTCAGCACCGGCAACAACCGTTGGCGCTAAGAAGAAGCCTTGATAAAGGGAGGGCATCAATCCAAGGTTTGCGCCGACTTCCTGACCGAGCCCCGGGGCAGAAAGACGGTATGCGCACCGTTCGACACAAGTCTTAGTCCCGCAGATATATCCTCCTATGGGTGCCAGACCGCCGCCGGGATTCTTGATCAAAGAGCCGACGACCATGTCTGCTCCCACATCGGAAGGCTCTAACTCTTCTACAAATTCGCCGTAACAGTTGTCGACCATACACACAACATCCGGCTTGATCGATTTTACAAAAGCGATCAATTCACCGATTTGCGCTACAGAAAAGGTAGGCCGTGTGGCATATCCCTTGGAACGCTGGATAGTAACAAGTTTTGTTTTATCGTTGATCGCAGCTCTGATTCCGTCAAAATCAAATCCGCCGTTTTCAGTCAGGTCTACCTGCCGATAACTGACACCGTATTCTTTGAGAGAGCAGGGACTCTCGCGAATACCAATGACTTCCTGCAATGTGTCATAGGGTAATCCAACGGGGGAGAGCAGTTCGTCGCCGGGCAGGAGATTTGCAGATAAGGCAACGGTCAGTGCGTGGGTACCGCAGGTGATCTGGGGACGGACCAGTGCGGCTTCCGTATGGAACACATCGGCATAGACCTGCTCTAAGTGATCCCGCCCTACATCGTCATAGCCATAACCTGTGGTTGCGGCAAAGCATGCTGCGGAGATCCTGTTCTTTTGCATTGCGGAGATGACCTTTGCCTGATTGTATTCAGCGACTTTATCGATCTCATGAAAACGATCTTTCAAATTTTCAATTACTTTTTCTCCGTATTCATAAACTTGGGAGGAGATTCCCATTGATTCATAAATATTTGTCAGTTTATTCATTAGTCTGTTCCTCTGTTTTGACTGTGTTAAAAATCTGATTGGCAATATCGCTCAGAACTTCGGGTCTTGATACGATCAAGCCGGTCTCTTTTTCACCGAGGATCAACAGAGTGTCCCCGGGCTTGATATTAAAGAGCTCTCGCGCTTCCTTAGGAATTACGATCTGTCCGCGGTCTCCGACCTTCGCTGTGCCAAACACACGCCTGGTGTTGGACTTACCCAGTATATGTTTACCGCCGGCCATGACTTTCTCCTTTCGTACTTTTCATACTTTTCACACGGATAGTATATAGAATACCGCTCCGATTGTCAATACCGGAGCGGTATTTCTCTCAGCGGTTTCGACGGTTTCCACGCCCCCCGAAAATAGCAAGCAATCTGATAAGCTGTGCAAGAGAAACCGCTGTTGCTGCAACATAAGTCATTGCTGCAGCGCTGAGGGTTTTTCGCGCGCCGATCAGTTCGTCTGAATTGAGGATATTGGCGTTTTCAATGGCATTGATAGCACGGCGACTGGCGTTGAATTCCACCGGCAGTGTGATTAGTTGAAATACTAAAGACAGTCCAAAGCACGCGATACCTAAATAGATCAATGTGGTTGAGAAAGCTGAGGTGGCTGCAAACAGCGCACCTAACAGAATCAGTGGCAGCGCCAGCTTGGAACCGAAATTAGTGACAGGAATGATGGCAGCGCGAATTTTAATTGGAAAGTATTCATTTGCATATTGAACGGCATGACCTGCTTCGTGGCACGCTACGCCAATAGCTGCGGTAGAAGTGCTGTCAAAGACGCTGTCTGACAAACGGATCACATTTGCTCTGGGGTCATAGTGGTCTGTCAGATTACCGCTTACCCGTTCAATTCTGACAGCGGTGACACCGTTTGCCATCAGAACACGCTGCGCGGCTTGCTGGCCGGTAATTTTTCGGGACGACAGTTGATTTGCGTACTTCCTGAAAACGCTGTTAACCCGGGCGCTGGCCCACAGAGACAGGAGCAGGCAGGGGAGAACTAAATAGATATAGGTCATGTCAAACCCATAAAAATAACTGTACGGCATAACAAACTCCTTAATTTTCACTGTCTGGTTCTAATGCTTCGTGAAGGGCATCGGTAATGGCACCACGAAATATGGGGTATGCCTGAGAATGCAGTGCTTCCAATGCACCTGCGGAATAATTGACAGGTGTGTTTCCGCTCAAGAAAAGATCCTGATCCAGGATGAATTTTACTTCCTTATCAGTTTGTCCGTTTTTCTTCACAATACCCGGACCGGCATGGATATTTACCTGACAACCGCCTTTGATTTTGATCTGCGCATCCACACCGGATCGAACGGCAGAAGATTCTGGAACATCTTCCTCGCCTAAAAGTCCGAGATAAGCAGGGGCGAACAATTCGGAAAAGGGTACATCCGTTAACTGCAGTTCTTCTCTGGAAATAAAATTAATATATCTTAGCCCGATTCTTTCAAAGAAAGCCGGCTTATATGTTTTAATAAACGCGGCTAAAGGCAGGTCCAGTTTCTTTGCAAATGCTTCCCAGCAGGTGTACTTTGCACATGCCAGCGAGATAAATGTACTGGTTACATTAACGCGCCAAACCCCGTCTTCAGAGATAAACTGATAATTCATGTTCATGTTACCGGAGCCCGGGGCAGCTCTTGACGGCACCAGCTCTTTATTTGCGGAATATCGTGGGAATTCAGAACGGATCAATTCCTGAAAGTCCGCCGGTGCTTGACTGTTGATTGTCAGTATTTCCGGAAATCTAAGTTGACAGATTACATCGGCGAGCTGATTCTTGCCGTAGATGCAGCGCTTCTGATCAGAATGCATAACAATGCCTCATTTCAAATCTAATTATAAGTATTATATCTCCCAAGTATTAAAAAGACAAGGTCCGTTGACACAGTATGTGCACCGAATTCTTTACTTTTTTGTAAATACTGGTATAATAATTATCAGAATACATTTAGGAGGCTGCTATGGATTTTCTATACTTATTAGAACGCATCCGTGTTCCTGTTCTGAACGAGATCATGCTTCTGGTTACCCAGTTTGGTGAAGAAACGGCTTTTTTGGTTGCGGCACTGATCCTTTTCTGGTGTGTTGATAAAAAGAGAGGCTATTATATTCTGTCGGTTGGTTTTTTCGGTACCATCGCCAATCAGTTTATGAAGCTGTGGTTTCGTGTCCCCAGACCCTGGGTGATCGACGAAAACTTTAAGATCCTGGAGCAGGCAAGGGAAGCGGCATCCGGTTACAGTTTTCCCAGCGGGCATACGCAAAGTGCAGTTGGTACTTTTGGTGGCATTGCCTACACGACCAAGAATAAATGGGTCCGAATTGCAGCGATTGCGATTGCCGTTCTGGTGCCGTTTTCCAGAATGTACATCGGAGTTCATACACCCCTTGATGTGTTTGTTGCCATAGCAATGGCAATCGCTTTGATTTTCTTGATCAAGCCGATTATTTACGGGGATAATGGAAAACACATTACAACGCTCCTTTGTATTATGTTCGTCTTGACGGTTGCTTTTTTATGTTTTGTGGAATTTTACAACTTTCCGCAGGATATTGACGCACACAATCTTGCCTCCGGTCAAGAGAATGCCTATACATTGCTGGGAGCCTTGCTTGGTCTGATTGTTGTGTATATCGCAGACAGCAGATGGTTAGATTTCTCTGTAAAGGCAGCTTGGTGGGCACAAATTGTGAAAGTTGCCATTGGTCTATTGTTGGTATTGGCAGTGAAATCCGGTTTGAAAGTTCCTCTGAATGCGCTGTTTGGAGAATCTATTGGCAGAGCTGTCAGATATTTCCTGATTGTGATTACCGCAGGTATACTGTGGCCCCTTTCCTTTAAGTATTTTTCTAAAACTAAAACTAGGTGATAATAATGTTTTTGGCACTATGTATCATTGGTGCGATTGTTCTTTTAACAGTTGTCAGCGGTATCTATGTATTTATTGCAGCCTGTGTGCGCAGAAAAGATCTGCCTTGGCTGGTAGAAGAGGAGATCAAGAAAACTTCCTATGCAAAATATTATCATTACATCGTCAATTCCGAACGGTGGCTGAAGGAGCATAATGCCCAGGATGTCTATATTACAAGTGATGATGGCTTAAGACTTCATGGACTCTGGATTCCTGCGGAGAATGCCAAAGGTACGATTCTGTTTGCCCATGGGTATCGGAGCACGATGCTGGTGGATTTTGGTTTGGCTTTTGATTTTTATCACAGCCATGGAATGAACCTTCTTGTGCCGGAACAACGCTGTCACGGAAAAAGCGAAGGAACATTTATTACTTTTGGTGTAAAAGAAAGTCAGGATATGAAATGCTGGCTGCGTTACCACAATGAAAAATTTGGAAGCGCTCCGGTTATATTAAGCGGATTGTCCATGGGTGCATCCACGATGATGTATCTTGCTGACGAGCAGCTGCCTGATAATGTAAAAGGTATCATAGCGGATTGCGGTTTTACCTCACCGAAAGCGATACTCGATTCAGTATTTCGGAGCGTGATCTATCTTCCGTCCGCGCCTACGCTTTTTGTGACGGATATTCTTGCGCGTGTTTTTGCAGGCTTTTCCCTTAGTGAGAAAGATTCGCGGCACAGTTTACCCAACAGCCGCCTGCCGGTTTTTATGATCCACGGAGAAGAGGATGGCTTTGTTCCATGCAGTATGACGCTTGAAGGATATGCAGTTTGCCGTGAGCCGAAAGAATTGCTTTTGGTCAAGGGTGCAGATCATGGTGTCAGCTTTGTGGTCGATAAAGAACGCTATACGAAAATGATTACTGAATTTCTTGACAGATTAATTGTTTAACATGAAAGGAGAGATATTTATGAACGCTGTTTGCGTAAAACGCCTGAAGGAAAAGGCAATTCTGCCTACCTACGGTTCCAATGAAGCAGCCGGAGCAGATTTGTATGCTTGCCTTGATGAGGATGTATTGATTGCGCCCGGTCAGTCCGCATTTATTCCTACCGGTCTGGGGATGGAACTTCCCAAAGGTCACGCAGGACTTATTTATGCCCGGAGCGGATTGGCCTGCAAGCGCGGTCTTGCCCCTGCTAACAAGGTTGGCGTGATCGACAGCGATTATCGCGGCGAGTTTATTGTAGTGCTGCATAATCATGGCACAGTGCCTCAGACGGTCAGTCACGGCGAGCGGATCGCCCAGCTGGTCATTACACCGATCGTGACGCCTTTGTATCAGGAGGTAGATGTGCTTAGTGACACAGAGCGTTCGGCCGGAGGATTCGGTTCGACGGGAAAGTAAATTCCTCGGTGTAGTTTTTTGAAAATTTTGTATATTTTTCTGATAACTTTTCTCTGTACATTTTTTTACAAATATTTTATACTAAATATATTGGAAAACATATTTTTTTCACCTTAAGGAGAATATTATGGAGATTTTAAGCGCCATTATCCAGATGCTTGGCGGACTTGCAATGTTCCTGTACGGCATCGAAATCATGGGTGACGGTCTCAAAAACAGTTCCGGCGCCGCATTAAAGCGTGTCCTGGAAAAGGTTACCGGCAATGTGCTGCTGGGCGTTTTGACTGGTGCACTGGTAACTGCTGTGATTCAGAGCTCAACGGCTACTATTGTGCTGGCTGTTGCATTGATCGGTGCAGGTGTTCTGAATCTAAAGCAGGCTGTTTCCATCGTTATGGGTGCCAATATCGGTACCACTATGACAGCGTGGATCACCACTTTGGCGTTCGTGGAGAGCGGTGGCGAAAACTGGCTTCTTTGGCTGTTTGATACTGATACGCTTGCTCCTATTGCCTTGTTTATCGGTATCATTTTGATCATGTTTATTAAGAGCGCCAAAACAAAGACCGCAGGTGATATCTGCATCGGTTTTGGTATTTTGTTTGTAGGTCTTATGAATATGACCGGCGCAGTTAAGGGCTTTGCAAATAATCCTGCATTTATGGATCTGCTTGCAGGTCTCGGCGATAAGCCTGTTTTGGGTATTTTAGCTGGTCTTGTGCTGACCGTAATTGTGCAGTCCTCTTCTGCTACGGTAGCAATGCTGCAGTCCTTAGCGGTTACCGGCGCGCTGAATTTCTCCGGAGTATATCCCATTGTTATGGGTATCAATATTGGTACCACGCTGGTTACTGCGTTCTACTGCTTCTTAGGCGGTGAGAACCGGGATTCCAAGCGCGCCGGTGTCGTACATATTGTATTTAACTGCATTGGCACCGTAGTCTTTATGATTATTCTGAGTATTTTGCAGTCGCTGAATGTGTTTGGTACTGAGTTCTGGACCATGAAAGTGAACAGCAATATTATTGCTATTTTCCAGACAGCTTTCAATGTATTTACAGCTGTCCTTCTGATTCCCTTTACAAACATTCTTGTCAAAATGTCCGTTGCTCTTGTTAAGGATGATTCTGCGCAGGTCCAGCTTCATCCCGAGCTTCACACTTTGGTGGAGAACCTTTACATTTCTCCGGCTGTTGCGGTTAGTGAAGCAACCAAAGCTGTTGCTGCTATGGGTGCGTTGGCACGAATCAATTTTGCCAAGGGCTGCGAGCAGCTTTTTAATTCTGACGAAACAATTCGTCAGCAGATCAATGAAGACGAGGAGTGCCTGGACAGCTTTGCTGACAGAGCAGACAGATTCCTGATCGGTCTGTCTAAGCTGACAGAAAACGAAAAAGATGATCGTCAGGTCGATATGCTCATGCAGTCTGTTCCTAACTTTGAGCGTGTCGGCGACTACGCTACTGACATTGACGAATTGGCACAGAAGCTGCAGGAAGAGAATGCAACATTCTCTGACACGGCACTTAATGAACTGCGCATTCTTGTTACCGCTGTTAATGAGATCCTTGACATCACCGTTAAAGCATTTAACGAGGATAGCATTGAAACTGCAAAACTGATCGAACCTCTGGAAGAGGTAATCGATGATATGGTCATGATCCTGCGCGACCGTCATACAAAGCGCCTTAAGAGTGGCGACTGCTCCGTTGGCGGCGGCTTGGTGTTTATGGAGGCGCTGACTTATCTGGAGCGTGCTGCCGACCAGTGTTCTTCCATCGCTGTTATGATGATGGCGCGTTATAACGACGCGATCCTGCAGAATCACTACGATTATCTCCGTGAGATCCACGCCGGCAATGACGCGATCTACATGGCTGAAATGGAAAGACGCAGAGTGCAGTACATTGAACCTCTTGTATCTATAGTCTAAATAGAAAGAACCCTCCGGCAGGAGGGTTCTTTTTAATAGAATAACAGATCGGAATACAGTGGGTAGGGCCAATAAGACTTTGCTGTCAGCTTTTCCAGAAGGTCGGCGTCTTTACGGACAGATTCCATGCCTTTTGTAATAACATCGCAATAATAGTTAGCTGCCTCACAGCTTTCCTCAGGAACATGCTTCAAATGTTCATAGAGCTGCTCTGTTTCCTCATAGAGCCTGTCACAGCATTCCGAGATCCGCTTTGTCAATACCGTTTCTGCATTTGCCTGAATGCTGCCGTTAGATGCATCGCGTTTTCTGTTAATGCCGGCTGCCAAATCGGAAGAATACTGCAGCGCTGCAGGAAGGATCTGGTGCATGACCATGTCGACCATTGTTCTGGCTTCAATATTGATCAGTTTGTTATAAGATTGCAAGTGGATCTCATAACGGGCGCGGAATTCTGCTTCTGTAAAAATCCCGTGCTTTGTTACCAGGTCAATGTTTTTCTGAGCAATGTAGGTTGGCAATGCTTTTGCTGTTGACGGGAGATTGCTCAGACCGCGTCTGGCAGCTTCTTCCTGCCAATCCTGAGAGTAACCATTACCGTTAAAAATGATCCTCTGATGGTCGGTGAAAGCGTCACAGACGAGCTTCTGTAAGGTTGCATCAAAATCATCAGCCTGCTCAAGAATGTCTGCGAATTTGCTGAGTTCCTCGGCCATGATGGTGTTGAGCGCAATGTTTGGTCCTGCAATTGACTGAGAAGATCCCAACATACGGAACTCGAACTTATTACCGGTAAACGCCACGGGGGATGTACGGTTTCTGTCGGTTGTATCTTTTGGAATGGCAGGCAGCACATCCACACCGATCCGCATCATTTTCTTCTCAGGATCTTTGTATTTTGTGCTGTTTATAATAGATTCAACAACAGCGGTCAATTCGTCACCGAGGAATATAGAGATGATTGCCGGCGGCGCTTCGTGTGCGCCAAGACGATGGTCATTACCTGCAAAGGCAACTGTGCAGCGAAGGAAATCCTGATATTCATCAACACCTTTGATAAAAGCGGCAAGGAATACAAGAAACTGCGCATTCTGCCGGGGCGTCAGACCGGGTTTAAAGAGGTTCTTTCCGGAATCTGTGCAAAGCGACCAGTTGTTGTGCTTACCTGAGCCATTCACGCCGGCAAAGGGTTTTTCGTGCAGCAAACAAACAAGGTCATGCTTGGCAGCGCATTTTTTCATCACCATCATCACAAGCTGATTGGCATCGCAGGCGTTGCTTGCATCTGTAAAAATGGGCGCTAACTCATGCTGACAAGGCGCGCCCTCGTTATGTTTTGTTTTAGAAAGCACACCCAAACGCCACAGCTGCTCGTCAAGATCCCGCATAAAGTTAGAAACTCTTGTACGAATCGTGCCAAAGTAATGATCGTCCAGTTCCTGACCTTTCGGGGGTGCGGCACCAAACAAAGTGCGGCCGGTCAGTCGCAGGTCTTCACGCTGCGCGTAAAATGATTTAGGGATCAGGAAATATTCCTGTTCAGCTCCAACCGAAACCTGTACACGCTTTGTTTCTGTGTCGCCGAACAGTCGCAGAATCCGAACGGCTTCTTTGGACACTTCGTCAATAGAACGCAGCAGGGGGGTTTTCTTATCAAGCGACTCGCCGGTGTAAGAGAAGAAGCATGTGGGAATGTACAGACTGCCATCTTTCACAAATGCAAATGCCGTTGGATCCCATGCAGTATACCCTCTGGCTTCAAAGGTTGCACGAAGTCCGCCGGAGGGGAAAGACGATGCATCCGGCTCTCCCCGTACCAGTTCCTTACCGGAAAACTCCATGATCACTCGACCTTTTCCGTCGGGAGTGATAAAGGAATCGTGCTTCTCGGCAGTAATACCGGTCATGGGCTGGAACCAGTGTGTATAATGGGTTGCACCTTTTTCGACGGCCCAATTTTTCATCGCTTCGGCGATCTCGTTCGCAACGGGTAATTGCAGAGATGTACCGTTTTCAATACATTTTTTCCAAGCGTCAAAGATTTCAGGAGACAGCCGTTCTTTCATTGTTGACTCGTTAAAAGAGTCGATGCCGAAGATCTCCGGCACATTGATATATTCACTCATTGTGGCGCATCCTTTCAGACGAATATAAATCACTTCATATAGAATAGATTTTATGTTATATGCCATTAAAATGCAAGGGTGAATATTATTTTTTTATCACATCGCTTCCAAAAACTAAAAATCAATATAAATTTTCTGAAAACAGTAAAATATATATTGTAATTTCAAAGATACAGAGCTATAATACACATAATCTTTGTAAAAGGAGCGAAAAGAAATGCAGTATTCTGAAATGACAAAAGCCGAACTCGAAAAGGAGTTTAGCGAACTTACAAAAAAGTTTGAAGCTTGTAAAGAAAAAAAGCTGAAATTGAACATGGCAAGAGGTAAGCCTTCCAAGTTGCAGCTTGATGTTGCAGCAGATATTCTAAAGGCAGTGACGACTGTGGAAGAATGCTTTGCTGACGGTGTCGATGCAAGAAATTACGGTGAACTTTCCGGTCTGCGCTGCGCAAAAGTATATTGGGCAGATGTGCTTGATTGCATGCCGGAGCAGGTGTTTGTAGGTGGCAATTCCAGCTTGAACTTGATGTATAATTTGATAGCTCTTGCTTACAGCCATGGACTTTTACATAGTGAGCGCCCCTGGTGTAAGGAAGAAACAGTAAAATTCCTTTGCCCCAGCCCCGGATACGACCGCCATTTCACTGTTACTCAGTTCTTTGGTGCTGAATTGATTACGGTACCCATGACTGCTGAGGGCCCCGATATGGATGTTGTGGAAGATCTTGTTAAGGACCCGACTGTAAAGGGCATTTGGTGTGTTCCGAAGTATTCCAATCCTGATGGAATTATTTATTCCGCGGAAACGATTCAGCGCATTGCATCTTTGAAGGCAGCTGCTCCCGACTTTACTGTTATGTGGGATAATGCATACTGTGTCCATGAGTTTGACGGCGAATATGTACCCTTCCCGGATATCATTTCTATTTGCGAGAAAGCAGGCAACCCGGATATGGTATTTGAGTTTGCCTCAACTTCCAAGATCACAGTTGCCGGCGGCGGTATTTCTGTCATGGCATCTTCTGAGGCGAATATCGCCTACATGTGCAAATTATATGCCGCACAGACGATTTCTTATGATAAGCTGAATCAGCTGCGTCATGTACGCTATTTGAAGGATAAGGCAAATACAATCGAGCTCATGAAGCGTCATGCCGCTTTGCTCGGTCCCAAGTTTAACCTTGTTGCGGATATTCTGGATGCTGAGATCAAACCTCTGGGAATCGCCCAGTGGAATCGTCCAAAGGGTGGCTACTTTATCAGTTTCAATGCCATGCCCGGAACTGCTAAGCGCGCGCTTGCACTCTGTAAGGAGGCCGGTGTTGAGCTGACTCCTGCCGGAGCAACTTTCCCCTATGGTAAAGATCCTGCTGACAGTAACATCCGTTTGGCACCCAGCCTGCCGCCGCTTGAAGAGCTTTCTCAGGCAATGGAAGTATTCTGTGTCTGTATTAAGCTGGCAGCACTTGAGAAACTTTTGAATAAGTGATTTTTGCATCCGCAGAGTTTCCTCTGCGGATGTTTCTCTTGTTTATTGCTGTTTTTTGTGGTATACTGATACATGAGGTGAGGAAATTGCATCAGAAGTTAATGCAATTTATAAACAAGCACAGGAGTATCATATTGTATTTGATATTCGGCTTGCTTACAACAGTTGTCAATTATGCGGTTTTTTTTCCGCTTTATAATGCGCTATCTTTAACAGCAACCCTTAGTAATTTGATCGCTTGGTTCGCAGCTGTGGTATTTTCGTTTTTAACAAATAAACCGTTTGTTTTCAAAAGCGAGGACTGGTCTTTTAAAACAACATCAAAGGAATTTTTTAAGTTTATCCTTTGCCGCTTTGCATCCGGCTTGTTGGAAACAGCGATATTGCTGATTACAGTGGATATTATGCAGTGGAACGGAAATGTGACCAAGATCATTGCAGGCTTGGCAATCGTTCTCATCAATTTTATAACAAGTAAATTTCTAGTCTTTAATAAAATATAAATAGGACCCAACCTCTGGTTGGGTCCTATTTTTAATCGTGTTTGAATGGGATCTTCGGATTTTCAAATTCTTTCAAACGCTGATTGTAGGCATCCATTGCTGCATCACGATATGCAGTCGGCACCTGCAGGCCGCACAGCGAGATTAAATACTCACAGAACAGGGGATTCAGCGGTAGAATTGGACCGATCAGCTGCGTGCAGATAAGATTGTTTCTGCGCATACCCTCATAGTTGCTGTCGGGATGGATACCGTCGCCGCGGATGCACCGCAGAAAATAACATTCTTTATTATCCCCATAAATAAAGCTGAACTGAGAACGAAATCCCACGATTTTCATATCTTCAAATTCACCGAGGACCATGCCGTTATAACGGTTAAAGTAATTAGTTTCTACGGTCAGATCAAATATACCGAGGCCTTCAGTTGTGATACCTTCTGTTACATAATCTATTTGCTTTGTAAAGATCTCCGCGGCATTTCCGGTGGCAAGAAAGGGAACACCGGATTCTACAAGGAACAGTATTCTTTCTTTGTAGGGCATTAATGTTTCAATGACGCGGCGCTGTGTAGCCTCACTCATACAGCCTATATAGATTAGATCTGGAGTATTATCTGCAAAATAAGGTCTGTCAGTAAGTTTTGTAAATATAAACTGTGCTTCCGGTAATGTTGCTTGCAGGTAGACGGGATTTTGACTGTCACCGTATAGACCGCAAACTTCCTGATACAGAATCTCAACAACCATTTTGCTGCACCTCCGATCCAAGGGCGATAAGCTTGCTTTTAACAATATTTGCCTCTTTGACCATATAAGGACCGTAGAGAACAAAAATATCTTTTGTATCGCTTAGATCAAGAATGTCTATGCCATTTACGGAGCTTTCGGTCATTTTGATCTTCTCAGGAGCTACACCTGCCATCAATGCTCTTAAATACTGGTCTTTACATCTCGGACCGGAGAAAATGATCTGCGTGATGGACGGATCATTCAGGTAACTGTAATTACTGTCAAAAAACCAGCAGGGACTTTCCGATGCTTCGAAATTATCGCCGACAAAAATAATCGTTTTATTCTTTTCGGGGGATTTTGCAACATAGCTGAAGCAGCGTGCGCAAGCAGTAGGATTTTGGCCCTTTGATAACTGCATAGTGATCGTCAGATCACCGGCTTTCATCTGGTCATATCGTGTCTGAACAATTTTGCTCTGTTCGAATCCGAGAGAGATTTCTTCGTAGGTTAATCCGACTGTGGTTAACAGAGCAATCAAGCCACAGAAGTTATAGAGATTAACAATGTTATCATTAATGAGCCTATATTGTTCTTCTTTGCCGTGGTGGACAACTGTAAATGTTTTATTTTCTTCATCAATAGAAGTGATCTTAAAATCCGGTTCAGGGGAGCGGAAACCGCAACGATCGCAGAACATACGACCAATGTGGGAGTAGCGAATATACTCAGCGGACAGTTTCTCCCCGCATTTTGGGCAGTATACGATATCCTGAAGATAATCAGGCGCATCTTCGCTGATTTTATCGATGTCCAACCCGAAATAGATCCTGCTTGCGTTGTCAGGTGCCAAGGTTGCGCATACCAGGTCGTCCGCGTTAAGAATCACTTTCGTGGAAGTCGGTAAAGCCTTGTTGATGATATAGCTGATAAACTCGGTATGGGCATTTCGGGCAAGAGAGTCGCGCATGATGTTGTTGCAGATCAGATAATCCGGCTTGATGTAGGGGTATATGCGTAAAGAACTGCGCTCATCAACCTCTAAAACAGCGATTTTTTTTGTAGGTTTGCCTGAGAAGGTGGAATCTTCTAATAAAGCATTGGCAATGCCTGCCTGCACATTAGAGCCGAGGCTGTTGTTGGTGACGGAGTAGCCGTTTTTCAGCAGAATGGAGCTCAGCAAATTGCTGACGGTTGTTTTTCCATTTGTACCGGTAACGGCAATGACAGTTTCGGGCTGCGTCAGTCCACCTAAGAAATCCTTGTCAATCGTCAGCGCGATTTTTCCGGGAAGATAAGATGCATTACGACCTAAAAGCTTCAGCGCAAACAAAGAAAATTTAGCTGCTAGCATAGCAGTATAAAATCGTATTCTTTTCATTTTATCGCTTCCTAAAATGTAAATTTCTAAATTTTACTATACCATATGATGGCTTAAAAAGCAAGATAATAGCCAATTGTGTATATAAAAGAAAGAGCCTCAGGCGACTGCCTGAAGCTCTTTTGGTGCGAGAGATGGGACTCGAACCCACACGGCGAAACCACACGCACCTCAAACGTGCTTGTCTACCATTCCAACACTCTCGCGAACACCATTGCATTATAACCTGCATGCCTGTATTTGTCAATAGTTTTTACGCTTGAGAGCAAGAATTGTATAAGGTTGCGTTTTAGCAGTTGTTTTGGTATAATATATTAAAATTGTTTGGTGGTGATACGATCATGATACGCTTTTTTGTGGAACCGGAATCCCTACAGCCAGACTTTATTGTGCTCACCGGAAGCAATGCAGAGCACGCAAAGGTTTTGCGTTTAAAGGCAGGGGAGACAGTGGTTGTATGTGATGGCACCGGTAATGAGTGCGTATGTACGATCAGTGATGTAAGCCCCGGTCAGATTAGTCTTGTTGTCAATGACCGTAAAATGTCTGAATCTGAAGCAACTGTGAAAGTTAGCGTATATATGGCTTTTTCCAAGGGCGATAAATTTGAGCATGTGATTCAGAAAGCAACTGAACTGGGCGCGTACGAAATTATCGGGTTCCCGTCTGCTCGTTGTGTTTCCAGACCGGATGATAAAAGTCTGAATAAAAAACTGGAGCGCTGGCAGAAGATCGCCGCATCTGCGGCTGAGCAATCCGGCAGAGGTCAAATACCAAAGGTTATGGTCATCAATAACTATAAGCAGGCGCTTTCCCGTGCGGCTGACGCAGATATGCCTATCCTCTTTTATGAAAACGAGCAAGCCAGAACATTAAAGATGGTATTGCAGGAAAAGGAATATAATACTGTTAGCCTGCTGACAGGCTCAGAAGGCGGTTTTGAGCCTTCTGAGGTAGAGGAAGCGATCACTGCCGGTCTACAGGTCTGCACCCTGGGAAAACGCATTCTGCGCTGCGAGACAGCGCCTTTGTGCGCGCTGTCAGCGATCATGTATGACAGCGGTGAATTCTAAGCAAAACAAGGGAGTATACATGTTTGAAATTACTTTGATTACCGTCGGGAAGCTGAAAGAGAAATTTTATCTGAGCGCTGCAGACGAGTACACAAAACGATTGAGTGGATTTTGCCGGTTCAAGATTATTGAGCTTCCGGAGTATCGGTTAAGCGACTCACCGTCTAACGCGGAAATTGCTGACGGTCTTGAAAAAGAAGCTGCACTCATTTTCGCTAAGATTCCGAAAGGAGCTTGGTTTTGTGTGCTTACACCGGATGGAAAGCTTTTAAGCTCTGAAGCGCTTGCGGATAAGCTTTCTGAAATCAAATTAAACGGCATCAGCAGTGCATGTTTTTTGATTGGATCCTCTTATGGTATTTCTCAGAGGGTTAAAGATATTGCTGATATGAAACTTTCCATGAGTCCAATGACATTTCCGCATCATCTTGCAAGAATAATGGTCCTTGAGCAACTGTACCGGGCAGAGTCCATTCAAGCCGGTAGTAAATACCATAAATAACCGTTTGATCCTCGAGTGAAACGGAGATTTTGAGGTATACTAACTCGGGGTGACAACATGAGCAAGAAAGAGAAAAAGATTTCTACTGACCCGTCTGGCAGCTATACCGGCAGACCCGCTGACCCGTACGAAAAACCGGTACAAGACGCAGATGATCTGTAAATTGACAGCCCGACCAGGAGGTCGGGCTGATTTACTATTTGTGATCTTTTTTTCGTTTATACATTTCCCGGGTGGCAATGCCGCCGCGGATGTGACGCTGTGCTTTGTTTTCTTCTAAAATACTGCGTACTTGTTTGTACAATGTTCTGTTGAAGTTAGGCAGCCTTTGTGTAAGATCCTTATGTACGGTCGATTTAGAAATTTTAAAATGTTTTGCTGTATTTCGTACCGTTGCACCGGTTTCGATTATGTACACAGCCAGTTCGCAGGCTCTTTCTTCAATCGTATCAGCCATAAAGTTACCTCCCTGGTGTGTGCTGCCATGAACAGTTTATGAACGGTATTATGCGAATATGCGCCTTGACAGAAAGAACGCCAGTATGTAAAATAATAGAGAATTATTTCTCCATCGGCAGGAGGTGCCTTAGTTTGCATATAGAGAAAAAAACGTTGCGCAATATATTTATTGGCGTTATCAGTTGCATTATTCTATATTGGATACTGCACGAAACGGCGCAGGTAAAGAGCTTTTTTAATATTATTAAAAATGTATTTTCACCGTTTGTATTGGGTGCTGCGCTGGCTTTCTTCTTCAATGTACCGATGCGTGGGATCGAGGGTCTCCTTAAGGGTGTAAAACAGACCAAACTGCGCAGATTGCTTTCTGTAATCTTAACATTCATTGCGGTCATTCTTGTATTGACTCTAGTGTTTTTGCTGTTAATTCCCCAACTGATCGATACGATTCAGTCTTTGGGCCCGAAAGTCTATACATTTATTATTAATTGCGAAAAGTTTATTACCAATTTCCTTGAGCAGAACCCCCAGGTTATGGAATGGGTCGTAAATAACACAGACTTTGAGAATCTGGATTGGGCAGATTTGGCCCAAAAGGCAATTTCCATGATCGGTACCAGCGTTTCTAAAATCATGGACAAAACGCTCTCTGCCATTGGCAGCATTACGGGTGCGATTGTTGATATCGTTATCGCATTTGTATTCTCTTTGTATTGCCTGTTCCAAAAGGAATCTTTGGCAAGACAGGGAAGAAAGATTCTCTATGCATTCCTGCCGGAAAAATTCAGTGATAATGTCATTCGGATCCTTCGCCTTACAAACGCTACTTTCTCAAACTTCCTGTCAGGTCAGTGTGTTGAGGTTTGTATTTTAGGCACTTTGTTTGCGGTATCTATGGCAATCTTCCGGATGCCGTACATTCCTCTTGTCAGTGTTCTCGTCGCTGTGACAGCATTTATTCCTGTTGTGGGCGCGTGGATCGGCTGTATTTTCGGCGCGTTTTTTATCTTAGTGGCAAACCCCATGCAGGCTGTTTGGTTTGTTGTAATGTTCCTCATCCTGCAGCAAATTGAGAACAATCTGATCTACCCCAGAGTAGTCGGAACATCGATCGGCATTTCCGGAATGTGGGTTTTGTTTGCGGTAGGTGTTGGCGGCGAACTGTTTGGTGTTGCCGGTATGTTCCTTATGATTCCGGTGGCTTCCGTGATTCAGACACTACTTCGCGAAGCAACCAATCACCGCTTAGCACATTCGGAAGTGGATCCTGAGAAGCTGAAGCCGCAACCGGTTGATCCTAAGCCTTCCCGTGTAAAAGTGAAAAAGAAGAAGGCAAAGGCAGATATTAACGAACAAAAGAATAACGATATGTGATCCTCAGAAAGGAGGGCTATATGCGAGTCATTTCACAGTTATCCAAAAATGAATATCTGCGTGAAATGAAAGAGCAGATGGGCAGATTTACATCCTTTGGTACAGAGCGTTTTACCGGTACGATCATTGGCCCTTTTTTCTCAGTGACACATCACGCAGGGCATGAATTTAACCGTCGTATTACAAATGAAAAGCATCGAGCCATCGGCTTTGTTCGGGCTCAGCAGGATCATACAGAGGTTTGTTGTATTCGCCTTGCCGGTTTAACGAATCCTGTATCATTGGCGCTTATTTATATTTTCTGCCTGCTCTTCGGTTTGTTCGTTGAACCGGAAGTTTTGCAGAATAAAGTCTATTATTTTGCTTGTGTATTCGTAACGATCATTGCCGGTCTTGCCACTGCTTTTACAGACAGCATTACTGAGCGTGGACAAGAAGGTTCTAAAATTCTCACCGCATTTCTGATAGATCCGGTCAACTATAATTCATTAATGGGAAAATTCTGAAAAAATCCGTCGGTTTTATACCGACGGATTTTTGTATATAAAAACCCGCCTCTAGAAATAGAGGCGGGTAAATATTATGGGATTAGTCCTTGTTCATCTCGACCAGTTTCAGCAGGTGCTCGTAGCGCTCCTTAGCGGCAGCTTCGTTCTTAGCGAACAGCTCGGTTGCACGCTCGGGGAACTCAC
>JAZSOR010000044.1:0-27379 GCA_045537035.1 Faecousia sp.
GATCGTAGGTCGCCAGAATTTCCACAACATTGCCATCCTCGTCCTTGACACAGCCGGTGCAGGTGATGAGGTATGCGCCCTTCAGACGGCACTCAGGACCATCGGGATACAGGCGCTTGAACTTGGGCACGGGCTCGGAGAGGAAGTCATCGGCTTCAATCCACAGATCTCTGGAGAAGGAGACCTGCCGTGTGCCGGCGTCGGGATCGTTGGGATTGTTTTCCACTTCGAAGATCTCGGTTTGACCTTCGGGATAGTTGGTGATGGTCAGCTTGACGGGTTTCAAAACTGCCATGACACGCTGCGCGGTCTCGTTCAGGTCCTCACGCAGGCAGTACTCCAAAAATGCATACTCGATGGTGTTAGGGGACTTTGCCACGCCTACACGGTCGCAGAAATTGCGGATAGACTTGGGGGTGTAGCCACGGCGGCGCAGACCGCAAAGGGTGGGCATTCTGGGGTCGTCCCAACCGGATACATAGCCGTTCTCCACCAGCGCTCTGAGCTTACGCTTACTCAGAACGGTGTGGTCGATGCCCAGACGGGCAAACTCGATCTGCCGGGGATGGTGGGGGACAGATACATTTTCAACCACCCAGTTGTACAGCGGACGGTGATTCTCAAATTCCAGAGAACACAGACTGTGGGTAATACCCTCCAGGGCGTCCTGGATGGGGTGAGCGAAGTCGTACATGGGGTAGATGCACCACTTGTCGCCCTGCCGGTGATGATGCATGTGGCGGATGCGGTAGATCACCGGGTCGCGCATGTTAAAGTTGCCGGATGCCAGATCGATCTTGGCGCGGAGGGTGTACTTATTGTCCTCAAACTCACCGGCGCGCATCCGGGCGAACAGATCCAAACTCTCCTCAATGGGACGGTCGCGCCAGGGGGAGGTGGCAGGGGTGTTCAGATCGCCGCGCATTTCCTTAGCTTCGTCGGGGGTCAGCTCGCACACATAGGCAAGACCCTTTTTGATCAGCTCGACAGCAAACTCATAGTCCTTCTCGAAATAGTCAGAGCCGTAGTAGAAACGGTCACCCCAGTCAAAGCCCAGCCAGCGGATGTCCTCCTGAATGGCTTCCACAAATTCCACATCTTCCTTTGTAGGGTTCGTGTCGTCCATACGCAGATTGCACATACCGCCGAACTTCTCAGCAGTGCCGAAGTCGATGATCAGCGCCTTGCAGTGACCGATGTGCAGGTAACCGTTGGGCTCAGGCGGAAAACGGGTGTGGACCGTCTGTCCAGCATATCTGCCGCCCTCTGCAATGTCTTCTTCGATAAAGGCGTGGATGAAATTTTTGCTCTCTGTGATTTCAGCCATCTTTACCATCCTCTCTTTGCAAAATTTGCAAATATTATAACCGATATTCCTCTGTTTTGCAACCTGTAAAGCATAATATTCTCCCTATGGAATATAGTTTGTGAAAATTAAGAAAACAATTTGCGAAAAATACGAAATAGTTGTTGTCAATTTGACGGATTTATTATAAAATAAAACCTAACAGAGAGGAGTTGTTGAACTTGTCCCAAATCAAGTATAAGCGTATCCTGTTAAAAGTCAGCGGAGAAGCCCTTGGTGAGAAGACTGCCCAGGGTGACGGCTTCGGGTTGGATTTTGCAAAGATCAATGAGGTTTGCGCAGCGATCAAGGAATGTGTGGACATGGGTGTCCAGGTAGGTCTTGTGATCGGCGGCGGTAATTTTTGGCGCGGCGTAAAAAACGGCAGTGGAAAGCTGCAGCGCTCTCATGCCGATGCTATGGGTATGCTGGCAACCGTGATGAACGCTATCGCTGTGGCGGATGTCCTTGAGCAGCACGGTATGGATGCACGGGTACTTACGGCTGTGGAGATCCATAAATTTGCAGAGTATTTCACCCGGGATATTGCCGACCGTTATTTAAACGAAGGCAAGGTTGTGCTCTTTGCCGCCGGTACCGGCAACCCCTATTTCTCTACTGACACCGGTGCAGTGCTTCGGGGTGTGGAGATCGAGGCAGATGCCATCCTGATGGCAAAAAATATTGATGGCATCTATTCTGCTGATCCTAAAAAGGATCCGAATGCTATCAAATTTGATAAGCTGACCTACAATGAAGTTCTGGAAAAGGGCCTGAAGGCAACAGATACAACGGCAATGGCATTGGCTATGGATAACAATGTGCCGATGGTCTGCTTCGGCCTGGCAGAAGAAAACAGTATTGTTCGTGTGGTTCGTGGCGAAAAGATCGGAACCACCGTAACCAATTAAGGAGGATAAAATTATGAGCGTTGATTTTACCGATTACGGAAGAAGAATGGAAAAGGCTCTGGACCATTTGGCAGAGGAGTTCGGCGCCGTTCGCGCAGGCCGCGCCAATGCGAAGGTTCTTGATCGTATCACAGTGGAATACTATGGCAGTGAAACACCCTTAAACGGTGTTGCTACCATTTCCACTCCCGATGCCCGTACCCTGGTGATCCAGCCCTGGGATGCCACTTTGCTGAAGGAGATCCAGAAAGCCATTCAGGCAAGTGAACTGGGAATCAACCCCCAGAATGACGGCAAGGTCATTCGTCTGGTGTTCCCCCAGCTGACGGAGGAGCGCCGTAAGGAGCTGACCAAGCAGGTCAAGAAGTATGCAGAGGACGCCAAGGTGGCTATGCGTAATATCCGCCGCGACGGCATGGACTATGTCAAGAAGCTGAAAAAGGATTCCGAGATCACGGAAGACGAGCAGAAGAAGGCAGAAAAAGACCTGCAGGACCTTCTGGATAAGTACACCAAAAAGGCAGACGAGGCCTTGGCGGCAAAAGAGAAGGAACTGATGTCCATCTGATGTCCGTTTGATATCCATTGGGGGCGCTTGCGCCCCCAATATGTTACTGTTAAGGGGTGTTCTTGTTGGTAAAACCAGTATTTGAAAAGAAGAATAATCCTGCGCCCTGTCACATTGCCATTATTATGGATGGCAACGGACGCTGGGCAAAAAAACGCGGACTTCCCCGTACAGCAGGTCACGCTGCCGGCGCGGAAGCCTTTCGGCGCATTGCCAATTATTGCCGTACGCTGGGCGTGGAATATCTGACGGTCTATGCCTTTTCCACGGAGAACTGGAAGCGTTCCGAGGAAGAGGTAAGCGCCATCATGAAGCTGCTGGGCAATTACCTGCGGGAGGCGTTGCGTGACATGGAGAAGAATCATGTCCGCTTCAGATTTTTCGGCGACCTGAGCCGTTTAAATCCGGAACTGCAGAAGCTTTGCCTGGATGCCCAGGAACGGTCTTCCGGCTTCGGCGATGTGCAGGTGAATTTCTGCTTAAACTACGGCGGCAGAGACGAACTGGTCAAAGCAGCCCGTGAATTCTCCCGGGATGTTGCAGCAGGCAAGTATGCTCCGGAAGACTTAAGCGAAGAACTGCTTTCTGCCTATTTGTATTCTGCGAATGTGCCGGACCCGGAGCTGATCATCCGGCCTTCCGGTGAGATGCGTACCAGTAATTTCCTGCTTTGGCAGTCGGCATATTCGGAGTATGTCTTTATGGATGTACTTTGGCCGGATTTCTCCCCGGAGGATCTGGATAAAGCCATTGATGAGTATTATCGTCGTAACCGTCGTTTTGGAGGTGTATGATCTATGAAAACCAGAGTGATTGCTGCTGCAGCCCTGCTGCCGCTTTTACTGTTGATCGTTCTTGTTGCGCCGAAGGTCTTTACTGCGATCCTTTTCGGCGCAATGGCAGCTATCGCTGTCTATGAGCTTTTAAACGGAGCAGGTCTTGTGAAAAACTTGCGGCTGTGCATCTATACCATGGTCTGCGCATTTTGGTGTGTTTTGTGGTGTGGCTTGCAAATCAGTTATGCATGGCTGCTGTTGGGAATACTTATGATATGGGTAATCCTTTTTGCAGAGATGATGCTCTCTGATATGAAGCTGACCTTTGATAAAACAGCTGTATGCCTTGCCGGCGGTGTGATCATTCCGCTGCTTCTCGGCTCACTGGTCCGGATCCATAGCTGGGAAAAGGGAAGATTCTATATTCTCATTCCCTTTGTGATGGCGTTTTTGTCCGATACCGGTGCATATTTTGCAGGTCTTAGCTTTGGTAAGCATAAGCTGGCGCCGGTCATCAGCCCGAAGAAGACCATTGAAGGCGTTGCCGGCGGCGTTGTTGGCGCGATCCTTGGTGTCTGCATTTATACATGGGTGCTGGAGACTTTCTTTTCCATGGAAGTCAACTATGCCGCCGCGATCATTTACGGCATGGTGGGCTCTGCAGGCGCAGTCTTTGGCGACCTGTGCTTCAGCGTTATTAAGCGTCAGACCGGTATCAAGGATTACGGCAATCTGATCCCCGGGCATGGCGGTATTTTGGATCGCTTTGATTCTATGATGATCGTAGGACCTCTTGCGGAGGTGCTGCTTCTGCTGATCCCTCTGACGGTGTAAGCTATGGTACAATGTGTAAGCATTCTGGGTTCTACCGGCTCCATCGGCCGGCAGACCTTAGATATTATTGACAATCTGCAGATCCCGGTATGCGCCCTGACCGCCGGTACCAATGTAGAGCGGATGGCCAAGCAGTGCAGAAAGTATATGCCCAAACTTGCGGTTATGGCAACGGAAACTGCTGCCGCTCAGCTGCAGCAATCTTTGGCAGACCTTCCCATACAGATCCTTTGGGGCGAAGAGGGACTGATCCGCGCAGCGACTATGGAGGAGGCGGATTGCGTCATCACCGCAGTGGTCGGCATGGTGGGCCTGAAGCCTACCCTTGCGGCGATCCGCGCAAAAAAACGCATCGGTCTTGCCAATAAGGAAACTTTGGTGTGCGCCGGCGAGCTGGTAATGGCGGAAGCCAAACGGTATGGCGCGCAGATCATTCCGGTGGATTCCGAGCATTCTGCGATCTTTCAGTGCCTGATGGGCATGCACGATCCCCGGGAAATTAAACGCTTGATCCTGACTTGTTCCGGAGGCCCTTTCTTTGGCAAGAGCTGTGAGGAACTGGGCGTTGTAACAAAAGACGACGCGCTGCGGCATCCCAACTGGAAAATGGGCGCAAAGATCACTGTGGACTGCGCTACCCTGATGAATAAGGGACTTGAGGTCATCGAGGCGATGCGTCTTTATGATCTTCCTTTGGAGCAGGTGGATGTGGTGATCCACCGGCAGAGCATCGTGCATAGCCTTGTGGAATTTGTGGACGGTGCAGTGATGGCGCAGTTGGGAAGTCCCGATATGCGTCTGCCCATCCAGCTGGCAATGACCTATCCGGAACGCACCGCTTGCCCCGTAGAGCCGCTGGATTTGACCACCTGCGGCAGCCTGACCTTTACAGCACCGGATATGGAGGCGTTTCCGTGCCTTGCGCTGGCAAGACAGTGCGCCCAGGCCGGCGGCACAGCCTGCCCGGTTATGAACGGCGCCAACGAAGAGGCGGTTGCCAAGTTCTTGCGCGACGAGATCGGTTTTTACGATATCTACAAGCTGGTTTCCAAGGCAGTGGATTCCGTTCCGTTTATTCAGGATCCCACCCTGGATGAGATCCTGGAATCCGACAGACTTGCCCGTATGGCAGTCAATTCTATATGAAACGAGGAAAATCATGACCGTTGTTTTTGCGATCCTGCTGTTTAGCCTACTGATCTTTGTTCATGAACTGGGCCACTTTGTGGCCGCAAAGCTCTCCGGGGTGCAGGTAAATGAGTTTGCTATGTTCATGGGTCCTGCCCTTGTCAAATGGACAAGAGGGGAGACCCAGTACTCCATCCGCTGCATTCCCTTTGGCGGTTACTGCGCCATGGAGGGCGAAGATAGTGAGTCTGAAAATCCCCGTGCCTTCAGCGCGGCAAAGTGGTGGAAGCGGCTGATTATTTTAGTAGCAGGCTCTTTTATGAATTTTATTGCAGGCCTTTTGATCATTCTGATCGTGTATCTTCCTGCAAAACAATTTGTTGTTCCTGTCATCGATAGCTTTGAATCGTACAGCACGGTGGACGGTGAGCATGGACTTCAGCCCGGAGACCAATTTTTGGAGATCGACGGAGAAAAAATATTTGTGCAGTCGGATATCTCTATGGTGCTGACATTAAATCCCGGCGATGTTCATGACATTACAGTACTGCGCAATGGAAACAAAGTATATCTTAATGACTTTGTGCTGGAGCGCCATGAGGTAACCGACAAAAATGGCAACAAGCAGATGCTCATGGGTATGAATTTCTCCCTGATTGAGGCAGGTTTCCCGGCGAAGCTTTCCTATACATGGAAAACCGCGTGTAATATCGTCCGCTCGGTACGAATGAGCTTGCAGATGCTGATATCGGGAAAAGCAGGTTTGGGCGATATGACCGGACCGGTGGGTATCGTACAGATCATGTCCGATACGGCAGCGGCTTCGGATACCGCTTTGGACGCTGTTCTGAATATGCTGTATTTTGGCGGTTTTATTGCGATTAACCTTGGTGTGATGAATCTGTTGCCGATCCCTGCGCTGGACGGTGGCCGTGTGGTTGCGCTTTTGCTGACAACTGCTGTGGAGAAGATTACCCGGAAGAAGATCGATCCGAAGTATGAGGGCTATATCCACGGCATCGGAATGGTCCTGCTGCTTGCCTTGATGGCGCTGATTATGTTCAAAGATATTTTTACCATTTTTAAGGGGTGAATCAAGTGACCAGACAGATAACGGTCGGCGGTGTTCCCATCGGTGGCGGCGCGCCTGTTGTGATCCAGTCAATGCTAAATACAAAGACAACGGATATAGAGGGTTCTCTTGCCCAGCTGAAGGCATTAAAGACCGCCGGTTGTCAGATCGCAAGATTAGCTGTTCCCAATATGGAAGCAGCGGCGTCCTTTGCCGAGATCTGCAAGCTGTCACCGCTGCCGCTGGTTGCGGACATTCACTTTGATTATCGACTTGCCATTGCAGCTGCCGAAGGCGGCGCATCCAAGATCCGCATTAACCCTGGCAACATCGGTGGGGAAGATCGGGTAGAGGCGGTCGTGGCTGCCTGCAAAGATAAAAAGATCCCCATCCGTATTGGCGTCAACGGCGGCAGTCTGAGCAAAAACCTTTTGGAAAAATACGGACACCCTACAGCGGAAGCTTTGGTAGAGAGCGCTTTTGAGCACTTGGAACTTTTGGAAAAGCGCGGTTTTTACGATACCTGCGTTTCCATGAAATCTTCCAATGTGCCTGCCATGGTAGCAGCTGCCCGGTTGTTCCGATCCCGTTGCGATTATCCGATCCATATCGGCGTTACGGAAACAGGACCGGTGCGTATGGGCCTTATGAAGTCCGCCATGGGCATCGGTGCGCTTTTGTTGGACGGAATCGGTGATACCATACGGGTGAGCCTGACGGATGATCCTGTAGAAGAGATCTATGCCGCAAAGGATATTCTCCGGGCGGCAGGCTTACGCAAAGAAGGCGTGAATATCATTTCCTGCCCCACCTGCGGACGCACACAGATCGATCTGATCGGTTTAGTCAATCAGGTGGACGAAGCGCTGCGCGATTGTCAGAGGCCTATAACAGTTGCTGTGATGGGCTGTATCGTCAACGGCCCGGGTGAAGCCCGTGAGGCAGATATCGGTATTGCCGGCGGCGACGGCTGCGGTATGCTTTTTGAGAAAGGACAGCAGGTGGAGAAGCTTCCTTATGAGGAGCTTCTGCCGGCTCTGCTGAGAAGAATAGAGAAACTTTGAGGTTATTATGAGTGAACAGGTCCCGTTTTTGAATATGTTCTCGGAATATCAGCCGCCTGAGCCGCTTTTGCGGTACTTATCTCAGGCGGACCTCGTTGCTGCAGATATTGATCCGGCAACCCGTCATGTTCACGCGGTGATTCACAGCGCTTCTTATATTCCTCAGCGCATATTGACGCAGACCGCAGAGGCGATCAGCGCAGTTTATGGACTGAGAGACATGCAGATCACTGCGACACACCCGGAAGATCAGCTTACCTGCGTTGAGCCCGAGGAACTGATGGATCTGTTTGTAAATCAAAACTCCATGGCTCGGGGCAGCCTTGCCGGCGCGAACTGGACTTGGGACGAACGGGAATTGGTGGTAGAATTAAGGGCAAACGGCAAGTCTTTGCTGGAAGAATGCATTCCTGCTGTACGCAAGGCCATCAGTGAGCGTTTCGGAACGGCGGTAACCATCCGTATTCAAGCCGGCGCGGTTTTGGAAGGACAAGACCTCTTTGCCGCTATGGAAGAAATGCGCGGCAAACTGTTGGAGAAACTTCCCACACCTGCGGTTGCCGTAAAGAAAGAGGCTGTAGAACAGAATACCGGTGCGATCTATGGCAGACCCTTTAAGGGTAAGGCTGTTCCCATGCAGGAACTGAATCTGGACATGGGCAGCGTGATCGTGGAAGGCAAGGTATTCAGCGTTGAGCATAAGGAACTGAAGAAACGCAATGCCTGGGTAGTTAATTTTGACATGACCGATCATACGGGATCTGTCCGTATCAACCGTTTCATGGAAAACAGTGAGGCGAAACCGATCCTTGAGAATATTCGCGTTGATTCTGTGATCCGCGTGCAGGGCAGACTGCTTATTAATCAGTTTGATAACGAGATGGTGCTCAAGCCCAATGCGATCATGCCCGGCACTATGGAAGGCAGGCAGGATACTGCGGCAGGGGACAAGCGTGTGGAATTGCACATGCACACCATCATGAGCAATATGGACGCCCTTACCAATACGGAAGCTGCTATCAAACAGGCGGCTGCCTGGGGTCACCGCGCCATTGCCATTACGGACCATGGCTGCGTCCAGTCCTTTACCGATGCCATCCATGTTGTGGGTAATCCCAAGAAAGCCCCCAAGGTGGCCGGCACCGATGAGCCCATTAAGGTCCTTTACGGCTGCGAAGGCTACTATGTTAATGATGTGGACGATGTGGTGGCGGGAGTAGGCAACGGGAATATGGCATTTGACGACACCTATGTTGCCTTTGACCTTGAGACTACGGGCCTATCCATTCGGCAGGACCGGATCATTGAGATCGGCGCGGTCCTTATGAAAAACGGGCAGGAGCTGGATCGATTCCAGACCTTTGTAGATCCCGGCTGTAAACTGTCTCAGGAAACGGTTTCCTTGACCGGAATCACCGACCAAATGCTCGCCGGTGCGCCCACAATCGAAGAAGCGCTGCCGAAGTTTTTGGAGTTTGTGGGTGAGCGCGTACTGGTTGCCCACAATGCGGATTTCGATACCGGTTTTATCCGGGTGGCTTGTGAGAAACTGGGTCTACCGTATACCTTTACATCGGTAGATACGCTGGTGCTGTCCCAGAATCTGATGCAAAAGCTTGGCCGCCATAAATTAAATTTGGTTGCCGACGCTTTGGGACTGCCGGAGTTCAATCACCACAGAGCGGCAGACGATGCGGTGACCTGCGGCCTGATCATGGCAAAATTTATGCAGATGCTAGAGCGCAAAGGCGTCCGGGATCTACAGAGCATCAATCCTTACATTGAGACCTGCCGCATGGAATTGCGCAAGGATGACCGGTATGCCCAGCATATCATTCTCTTTGCCAAGAATCAGCAGGGTCTGCGCAATCTCTATCATTTGATTTCGGATGCGAACCTGAAGCATTTTAAACGGGTGCCGCGGATCTTGAAGTCAGAACTGATCAAGCTGCGGGAAGGCTTGATCGTTGGCTCTGCCTGCGAAAATAATGAATTGTTCCAGGCGGTGATCCGGGGCAGAAGCGACGCAGAGCTGAAACGGATCGCATCCTTCTACGATTATTTAGAGGTGCAGCCCATTTCCAACAACCGCTTTATGCTGGAAAAGGATAAAGCCGGACGGACCGTTGCCAAGGACGAAGAGCAGCTGCGTGACTTTAACCGCACCATTGTCCGGATCGGCGCAGAACTTGGAAAAATGGTCGTTGCCACCGGCGATGTGCATTTCTTAAATCCCGAGGACGAGATCTTCCGGCATATTTTGCTTGCTACCAAGGGCTTTGACGATGCGGACAAGCCGAATCCTTTGTATTTGCGCACCACCGATGAAATGCTCCGTGAGTTTTCTTATCTTGGCGAGCAGAAGGCATACGAGATCGTGGTGACGAATCCCAATATCATTGCGGATATGTGCGAGACCATCCGTCCCGTGCCGTATAATCTGTTTGCTCCGAAGATCGAAAACTCCGTGGAAGACCTCAAATCGCTGGTTTACGGCAAAATGCATCGGCTTTACGGTGACAATCCCCCGGAGCTGATCGTGAGGCGCGTGGAAACGGAGCTTAATGACATTATCAGCTGTCACTATGATGTGATCTATATGTCAGCCCAAAAACTGGTGCAAAATTCTTTGGAGCACGGTTATCTGGTTGGCTCCCGTGGCTCTGTTGGCTCATCCATTGTGGCCTTTATGTCCGGTATTACGGAGGTTAATTCCTTCCCACCCCATTACCGCTGCCCCAACGAAGCCTGTAAATACACCACATTCGATGTCCCTAAGGGCTATGAATGCGGCGCCGACTTGCCGGATGCGGTATGTCCCAAGTGCGGAACGCCTTACGCAAAGGAAGGCTTTAACATTCCCTTTGAGACATTCCTGGGTTTCGGCGGCGATAAAGTTCCCGATATCGACTTAAACTTCTCCGGTGAGTATCAGGCGAAGGCCCATGCCTACTGTACAGAAATGTTCGGAAGGTCCCATGTGTTCCGCGCCGGTACGATCGGTACGGTGGCGGAAAAGACCGCCTTCGGCTATGTGAAAAAGTATCTGGAAGAGCGGGGTAAGACCGCCTCCAACGCGGAAAAAACCCGTCTGGCATCCGGTTGTGTAGGCGTGCGCCGTACTACCGGACAGCACCCGGGCGGCCTTGTAGTCATTCCCCAGGAAAATGAAATATGGGATTTCTGCCCCGTGCAGCACCCGGCAGATGACCCCAATTCCGATCAGATCACCACCCATTTCGAATATCACTCCATGGAAGATAACCTTCTGAAGCTGGATATGCTGGGTCACGATGACCCCACCATGATCCGTATGATGGAGGATATGACCGGTGTGGATGCCAAGACGATCGCCTTGGATGATAAGGACACCATGTCCATCTTTACATCCTCCAAAGTTCTCGGTTATGAAGACGATCCCATTCTCGGACCCACCGGCGCGGTTGCCGTTCCGGAGTTTAACACACGCTTTACCCGTGGCGTTCTTTTGGATACCAAACCGGAAAAGTTTGACTTCCTTGTGCGAATTTCCGGCTATACCCACGGTACGGATGTGTGGCTGGGAAATGCCAAAGATCTGATCGTGTCGGGCACAGCCCGGGTGGATCAGACCATCGGCTGTCGTGACGATATTATGATCTACCTGATCAGCTGCGGCTTGCCGGAAAAGCGCGCCTTTAAGATCATGGAGTCTGTCCGTAAGGGCAGGGGATTGCCGGAGGGCGCAGAGCAGGAAATGATCGACGCAGGTGTTCCCGACTGGTACATCGGCTCCTGCAAAAAGATCAAATACTTGTTCCCCAAGGCTCATGCAGTTGCCTATGTTATGATGGCGTTCCGGATCGCCTGGTTTAAGGTCAATCATCCTCTGGCGTTCTATGCGGCTTATTTCTACCGCAGAAGTCAGAAGGGCGGTTTTGACGCGGCGCTGATGACCCACGGCTTGGATTCCGTGGTTGCCAATATCAAGGCTATCGACGGCAACGAAGCAGCTACGGATAAAGACGAGGATCTGCTGACCACGTTGGAAGTCGTCTATGAATTCTATCTGCGTGGCTTGGATTTTCTTCCCATCGACCTTTATAAGAGCCATGCCACAAAGTTTTTGATCGAGGACGGAAAGCTGCGGCCTCCCTTTGTGGCGATCTCCGGTCTGGGTGAAAACGCAGCCCTGAATCTGATGGAAGGCAGGGATGGTAAAAATTTCCTGTCGGTTGAGGAAGTGGCAGCTGCCTGCCCCAAGGTTTCTAAGACCCACATTCAGATGCTCAAGGATGCCGGCGCATTCGGTGACCTGCCGGATACCAGTCAGGTAAGCTTGTTCTAAGAAATAAAAAGACCGTGCAACCTTTAACGTTGCACGGTCTTTTTTGACTTGATAGGTATTTGCGACAGAACAACTGCGGTAAAGACAAGAACGCAGCCAAGAATCTCCCAGCCGTTCATTCTCTCGCTTAAGATCAGAGCACCGAAAATGACGGCAAAAACCGACTCCAGACTCATGATCAAAGAGGCGACGGTGGGCTCCAGATCCTTCTGCCCCAAAATCTGCAGCGAGTAGGCAGCGCCCATGGACAAAAAGCCTGCGTGTGCCAGAGGAAGCGCGCAGCCGGAAATTGCCTGCCAGGTTGGCTGTTCCGTGAAGAACATAACCAATGCAGAGAATATTGCGCAGACAAACGCTTGAATGGCATTCAAGCGCAGCGCATCAATGTCTTTTGCTAAAATATCGATCAGCGTGATCTGCACCGCAAACATAACAGCGCAGCCGATGGTCAATAAGTCGCCGAGACTGATCGTTGTCGTACCGACACAGCTCAGACAGTACAAACCTGCGACTGCTAGTGCAACGCTGATGGGTATCATGATGGTAGGCCTTTTCTTTAGAAATATCCCGATCACCGGTACGATCACAATGTACATAGCGGTTAAGAAACCGGATTTGCCTGCATCGGTATCCACAAGTCCCACTTGTTGCAGATTGCAGGCGAGAAACAGAGGAATGCCGCACAGAACACCGGCTACCCACAGTTTTTTATCCGCCCAGCGACCCAAAAAAGTTTTGCCGTCTTTTTTGAAACAGTCAAAAATAAATATGATCGGCAGCAGTCCCAAAACCGCAAGCATACAACGCACCGCCTGAAAGGTAAACGGTCCGATGTGATCCATGCTGATGCTTTGGGAAACGAAAGCTGAGCCCCAAATGATCGTTGCCAGCAGTAAAAAGATACTGCCTCTGAGTTTTTTGTTCATATTGTATCACCGAAAGCTACTTTAGCATAATTTGCTTTTTATGGCAAGTGCGTGTTTGCATTTTAGAGGAATTGTGCTATAATCAATACAAATTACATTTGGAGGTTTACCATGGAAGAAACCAACAAGCTAAGAAGCCGCGCAGAGATTCCGGAAGCGGATAAATGGGCGATCGAGGATCTGTATCCTTCCGATGAAGCATGGGAGCAGGAGCTTGCCACCCTTTCTGCGGATAAGGAAACACTGGAGGCTTATGCCGGTCACTTATCTGACAGCGCGCAGAAGCTTTATGATTTTCTGTATACCACAGAGATGACCAATGTAAAGGCGAAGCGCCTTGCCAATTACTGCATGCGCAAAGCCGATGAGGATACCCGGGAATCTAAGTATCAGGCCATGACCGGAAAGTTTATCAGTGTTGCGGTGGCATTGGATGCAGCCACCAGCTTTGAAACCCCTGAGATCATGGCGATCGCCGATGATACGCTGGATCGGTTTTACAAGGATTGTCCGGAACTGGAACGGTATCGCCGGGCGCTGACCAATCTGCGCCGCCGCAAGGCCCATATTCTGTCTGCGGCTGAGGAAAAACTGCTGGCTTCCACCGGCGAAATGGCGCAAGCGCCGGATAAGATCTACGGCATGCTTGCCGATGCTGACCTGAAATTTACCGATGCGATCGACGCCGCAGGCAATAAGCATCCGTTGAGTCAAGGCACCTTTATTTCCTATCAGGAAAGCCCGGACCGGGAACTTCGAAAAAGCGCATACGAAAATTTGTATGACGGATTCGGTGCGTTCCGGAACACCGCTGCCGGCCTTTTGGATGCCCAGAACAAACAGCTGAAATTCTTTGCCGAGGCCAGACGGTATCATAATGCCTTTGAGGCATCGTTAGACAGTACCAATGTGCCCACCGCTGTTTATCTCAACTTGATCGAAACCGTGCGTAAGAACCTGGATAAGATGCACAGGTATGTGCGTCTGAGAAAGAAGCTTCTGGGCGCTGACGAGCTGCATTTTTACGATATCTATGCGCCGCTTGTGAAAGATGTGGACAAGAAGATCCCCTTCGAGCAGGCAAAAAAGACGGTGTATGATTCCTTGGCACCTTTGGGCGAGGGTTACAGAGCGATTCTGAAAGAGGGTTTTGACAACCGCTGGATCGATGTCTACCAGAATGAGGGTAAGCGCAGCGGCGCCTATTCTTCCGGCGCTGCGGTCCATCCCTATGTGTTGCTGAATTATACCGGCACGCTGGACAGCCAGTTTACCCTGACCCACGAAATGGGACATGCGCTCCATTCCTACCTTTCCAACAAGCATCAGAATCCGGTGGATGCTGACTATGTGATCTTTGTTGCCGAGGTGGCATCTACCTGCAACGAAGCCCTTCTGATGGAATACCTATTGGATAAGGCTTCCGACAAGACCGAACGGGCATACCTCATCAATCATTTCCTGGAGCAGTTTAAGGGCACGCTCTACCGTCAGACCATGTTCGCTGAATTTGAACTGAAGATCGGTCAGATGGTGGCAGAGGGCAAGACCCTGACAGCAGAAGATCTGTGCGCGCTGTATCGTCAGCTGAACGAGGATTATTTCGGCCCTGATATGGTGGTGGACGACCGGATCGCCGTAGAGTGGGCGAGAATACCCCATTTCTACTACGATTACTATGTATTCCAGTACGCAACCGGATACGCAGCCGCCATCGCGCTTTCCCGTCGCATTCTGAAAGAAGGCGAGCCTGCCGTAAAGGATTACCTTGACTTCCTGTCCGGCGGCTGCTCCAAGAGCCCCATTGACCTTTTAAAGGGCGCAGGCGTGGATATGACCACACCGGAGCCGGTCAACGAAGCACTGGAACTGTTCTCCAAGCTGCTCGATGAGATGGAAAGTCTGATGGAGGAAGCGTAATGGCTGACTTGTTTATTCCGACTCTGCACAGCTTTGCCATGAATAACACTTTTACCGGCTCATGCGGCGCGTTCCGTTTTAAAGCCACTCCCAAAGTGGAGATGGCAACGGCAAAAGAGGTGGACTTTGCAAACAGCTCCATTTTTGCCCAGTATTGGCACGGACCTTTCTGCTTTGAAAAAAGTGAAGTGGAAGGGGAGTGCACCTTTCCCATGAGTGAAGAAGGCCGCTTAGCCATGAAGCAATGGCTGGAAGAGAATATTTGATGAAATTGCCCCACATTTGCAAGGAATGTGGGGTAGTTTCATTGTAAAACAGTTGACTTTTTTATCTTTTGTGGTAAAATATCCACGATATGTAAAAGCAACGCGGAAACCAAGCCGATTTAGGTCACCAAAGCGAGAGGGAAACGGTGTAAGCCCTTGTGTTCAGATCGGTCAGCCACTTCCAAGCAGCCCGGGATGACCGGGACGGGCGCTCCCGTTACAGAGCAGCTAAGATAACTCTTTTGAGTTAATTAGGGTGGTACCGCGACCAAACTCGCCCCTATGCTTAGGGACGGGTATTTTTTATTTTCGGAGGTATATAAAATGGCAAAAAAAGCGTATGGCGTAAATGAACTGCGCGAGATGTTCCTTTCTTACTTTGAGAGCAAGGAACACCTGCGCCTTCCCAGCTTTTCTCTGATTCCCCAAAACGATGCATCTCTGCTTCTGATTAACTCCGGCATGGCGCCTATGAAGCCCTACTTTAAGGGTGAGGTAGAGCCGCCCCGCCGCCGGGTCTGCACCTGCCAGAAGTGTATCCGTACCGGTGATATTGAGAATATCGGTAAAACAGCCCGTCACGGCACTTATTTTGAAATGCTGGGTAACTTCTCCTTCGGCGATTATTTTAAAAGTGAGGCGATCGCATGGAGCTGGGAGTTTTTGACTAAGGTGGTCGGCCTGGAAGAGGACCGGCTCTATCCCTCTATCTATGAAAACGATGAGGAAGCCTTTGAGATCTGGAATAAGGAGATCGGCATTCCTGCAGAAAAGATCTTCCGCTTCGGAAAGGCTGATAACTTCTGGGAGCATGGCTCCGGCCCTTGCGGTCCTTGCAGTGAGATCTACTATGACCGGGGCGAAAAGTACGGCTGCGGCAGCCCCGACTGTAAGGTAGGCTGTGAGTGTGACCGCTTCATGGAAGTCTGGAACAACGTGTTCTCCCAGTTTGATAATGACGGTAACGGCAACTACACCGAGCTGGCGCAGAAGAATATCGACACCGGCATGGGCCTGGAGCGTTTGGCAGTTGTATGCCAGGATGTGAACAGCCTGTTCGATGTGGATACCGTTATGAATATCACCAACCATGTGACCAAGATCACCGGCGCATCCTACGGTCAGAGCGTAAAGACCGATGTAAGCCTGCGTGTGATCACGGACCATATCCGGGCATCCACCTTTATGATCGCCGACGGCGTGCAGCCCACCAACGAGGGCCGTGGCTATGTGCTGCGCCGTCTGCTGCGCCGGGCTGCCCGTCACGGAAAGCTTCTGGGCGTGAACAAACCTTTCTTGTATGAGGTCGTGGAAACGGTCATCAAGGAAAACGAGAACCACTATACCTACCTGCGTGAGCGCGCCGAGCATATGATCCGCGTTGTGAAGAACGAGGAAGAAAACTTTGCCCGTACTATTGACACCGGTATGCGGATCTTCGGTGAAAAGCTGGCCGCCCATAAGGAAAAGGGCGAGACTGTTTTCTCCGGTGAGGATGCATTCCTTTTGGCAGATACCTACGGTTTCCCCATTGACCTGACAGCAGAAATGCTGGAAGAAGTGGGTATGACCGTGGATATGGAAAAATACACTGCCTGCCGCGAAGAGCAGCGTGTCCGCGCCCGTGAAGCAAGAAAAGCGCTGGGCGATCTGGGCTGGGCAGGTATCGATTTCGGCTCTGAGGTTACCGCGACAGAGTTTGTTGGTTACGAAGAGTACAACTGTAATGCAAAGGTCATTGCTGTCTGCGTCGGCGAGGAAGTGACCGGCTCCATTACCGGCGGCGAAAAGGGTGTTATCGTTCTTAACAAGACGCCTTTCTACGCAGAAATGGGTGGTCAGGCGGCTGACCACGGTGTACTGCTGTTCGGTGATAACCGTTTTGAGGTTACCGATGTGCAGAAGGACAAGGGCGGCAGATACCTTCACAACGGCTTTATGCGCGCCGGTACCATTAAGACGGACGATGTCGTCTGCGCATCCATTGATGTGGAGCGCCGGAAAGCAATCATGCGCGCCCACTCTGCGACCCACCTGCTGCAGAAGGCGCTGAAGGCAGTCCTTGGCGATCATGTCCATCAGGCTGGCTCTCTGGTTGAGCCTGACCGTCTGCGTTTTGACTTCAATCACTATTCTGCGGTTACCCCCGAAGAAATGACCCAGATCGATATGCTTGTCCAGAGCGCGATTTTGGAGGGTTACGGCATTGATATCCGTGAGATGCCGATCGATGAGGCAAAGGCTATGGGCGCGATGGCTCTCTTTAGCGAAAAGTACGGCGATACGGTCCGGGTTGTCAACATGGGCGGCTATTCCATCGAGCTGTGCGGCGGTACGCACCTGGATAATACCGCAAAGGTCGGTCCGTTCCGGATCGAAAGCGAAGGCAGCGTGGCTTCCGGTGTCCGTCGTATTGAAGCGATCACCGGCAAGGCTTGCCTTGAGGAGATGGAGCTGGCCCGTCAGCGTGTGTACGATGCCTGCGCCATCCTGAAGACGAAGCCTGCTGAGCTTGCTTCCAAGCTGGAGAGCCAGCTGGAAGAGATCAAGAATCTGAAGAAGTCCATTGAGTCTTTCAAGGCGAAGGAAACAGCCGGTGAAGCTGACCGTTTCCTGTTCGGCGCAAGAAATGTGGGCGGCCTGCATGTGATCACTGCCAATGTTCCCGACGCAGACGCAGGCAAGCTGCGCCAGATGGGCGACACTCTGCGTGACAAGGCTTCCGATGTTGTAGCTGTTTTGTCCTCTGTTAATGACGGTAAGATCACATTCCTCGCAGTCTGCGGTAAGGATGCGGTTGCTAAGGGTCTGAAGGCCGGCGAACTTGTGAAGCTCGTTTGCTCCGTCTGCGGTGGCTCCGGCGGCGGCAAACCGGACTCCGCTATGGGCGGCGGCAAGGATGTGAACAAGATCGACGATGCCCTTGCTCAGGTGGACGATTTCGTCGCTTCCAAGCTGTAATATGTCAGGACGCTGCCAGTTTGGCAGCGTCCTTTTCAGAGGAGGTCCTATAGATGCGCAAACTGATGTGGTTTACGATTGGTTTTGCGGCAGCTTGCGCCGTAAGCATCTATTTATCATGGGGAATATGGCTGGCAGCGATCTGTTTCGTTGCGGGTGTTAGTCTGTTCTTTTTGAGATCAAAGAAAGTTCTGATCGCGGTTGCAGTGCTGTTTGGAATCGCTGTAGGATCTGTTTGGTCCTGGGGTTATGACCTTTTGTATCTGCAGGGGATCAAGGCTTACGACGGCGAAAACTATCAAGGTCAAATCACTGTTGGTGACTATAGCTTTGAAACCGATTACGGCGTTGCCTTTGACGGGGAATTTGCGGTAGGTAGACATACATACCGCGTGCGTGTTTATATGCCGGATAAGGGTGAATATGCGCCCGGGGACTGTGTTGTGGGGGAGTTCCGTTTAAGATTGACCACCCGGGATTCTCTGCAAGGAGAAACCTATCATCAGGGCGACGGCATCTTTCTCTTGGCATACGGGAATGAGGAATCGGAGATAACCCGCGCAGATGCGATTCCTCTGCAGTATTATCCTGCGCTGCTTTGCAAGAACATGAAAGATACCATTGATAAGGTGTTTCCGGAAGATACGGTTGCCTTTGCCCGGGCGTTGCTGCTCGGCGACAGCAGCTTATTAAGCTATGAGCAGGATACGGTTTTCAAAATCAGCGGTATCCGGCATATCATTGCGGTTTCCGGTCTGCATGTGTCTTTTTTGTTATCTTTGGTCTATTTCGTCACCGGTTACCGCCGGGTGTTGACGGCGGTTTTAGGCATACCGGTACTGATCCTGTTCGCCGCCGTTGCCGGCTTCACACCTTCGGTGGTCCGGGCTTGTATCATGCAGGGACTCATGATCGGCGCGCTGCTGTTCAATAAGGAGTACGATCCACCGACAGCCCTTGCTTTTGCGGTGCTCACAATGCTGGGGATCAATCCCATTACCATCACTTCGGTAAGCTTTCAACTGAGCGTAGGCTGTCTTGTGGGTATCTTCCTGTTTTATCAGAAGATCAACGGATTTCTTGTAAAGCGTCTTGGGGCAGAAAAGGGAATGACCCTGAAAATACGGCTGAAACGCTGGCTGTGCGGCTCTGTTTCCGTTACGCTCAGTACGATGATCGCAACGACACCGCTATCGGCTATCTATTTCGGGACAGTCAGTCTTTCCGGTATCCTGACCAATTTGCTGACTCTGTGGGTCGTGGCTTTTGTGTTCTATGGAATCATGCTCGCCTGCGTTGTCGCGCTGATCTTTCTGCCGGTGGCAAAGGCGATCGCGTGGGTCATCGCATGGCCGATCCGCTATATTATGCTGGTAGCAAAGGGAATGTCCGGTTTTGTGCTTTCTGCGGTCTACACATGCAGTATCTACATCGTTTTGTGGCTGATCCTTTGTTACTTTCTGTTGGCGGTCTTTGCGTTGTCCAAAAAGAAACGCCCCTTATCACTGGCGGCCTGCATGCTTGCAGGTTTGGCGGTGGCGGTTTCTTTGTCGTGGACAGAACCTCTGTTTGATTCTTTACGGGTGACGGTTTTGGATGTAGGACAAGGGCAGAGCATTCTGTTTCAGTCCGAGGGAAGAGCTTACCTTGTGGATTGCGGCGGCGACAGTGGTAACATGGCAGCCGATACAGTGTCGGAAGAATTGCTTTCCCAAGGTGTTACGCGCCTTGACGGATTGATCCTGACCCATTACGATATTGACCATACCAATGGAGTGCTGCCGCTGTTATCCCGGATCAAAACGGAAAATCTGTACCTGCCGGATATCGCGGATGACGGAAATCTCCGCAGTACTCTAGAAAAAGAATACGCAGAGCGGATCACTTGGATTCGTGAGCCGTCCGTTTTGTCTTCCGGGGATATGAAACTGACGCTTTTTCCCGGGGAAATAACTGCAAAGGACAATGAATGCTGTTTGAGCATCTTGTGTCAGACGGAAGATTGTGATATACTTGTAACCGGAGATTTAGGCGTGTCCGGAGAACAGTACCTGCTTGAAAATGCACAGCTGCCGGAGCTGGAGCTTTTGGTGGTCGGACACCATGGAGCGGCCTCTTCCGCCGGATATCCTTTATTAAGTGTGACCAAACCTGCTGTGGCAGTGATATCGGTGGGAGAGGGTAATTCCCACGGACATCCCAGTGAGGATGTGCTGTTCCGCCTGAAGCTGTTCGACTGCAGTGTCAGAAGAACGGATCTTCATGGAACGATTCGATTCAGGAGGTGAATCCTATGGCAAAAAAGCAAGACGATGCACAGAGCCTGCAGCTGCTGAAAGCGGCGCTGCGTGCAGGACAGACAGAATCATTCTATGTGTTTTTCGGCGAAGAAACATTCCTTCTTCACCATTATTTAGGGCAGCTGAAGAAGCTTCTGGTAGATGAACTGACCGAGTCGTTCAATTACCACAAGATCACAAAGGAAAATTTTGATCTGCGCAGCCTTGCGGATGCTATAGAGAGCCTGCCTATGATGGCGGAGCATACCTTCTTGTGGATCGATGATATCGATATATTTAAATTACCGGAAGTAGACCGCGCCCGGCTCGGTGAGCTGCTGTCGGACATTCCGGATTACTGTACCGTTGTCTTTACTTTTGAGACTGTCCAGTGGAAACCGGACAAGCGCATGAAGAGCCTGTGGGATTCCATTGAAAAATATGCGACCATTGTGGAATTCCCCAAGCAGGAGCACAGAGATCTGATTGCATGGATCACCCGGCACTTTGCGGCAAACAAAAAGAAAATTTCACCGGATCTTTGCAGTTATCTGATCGATATTACCGGCGGCACGATGACGACCTTGGTCGGTGAGATCGCAAAAATATCCGCCTTTTCTGACAGCGATGTGATCGTAAAGAACGATATTGATGCGGTGACAGAGCCGGTGCTGGATGCAGTCGTGTTTCAAATGACCGATCTGCTGGGCGCAGGTAATTACGGTCAGGCGTTTTTGAAACTGCAGCAGCTTTTGAAAATGCAGCAGGAGCCTCTTGGCATTTTGGGCGCTGTGGGCAGCCATTTCCGCCGCCTGGGCACAGCAAGAACACTGCTGGATTGCGGCAAGGGCGCTCAGGAACTGATGCGGCTGTATAAGATCACCGATTATCCTGCCCGGAAGACCATGGATGCGGCAAAACGCTTTTCTGCAAGATTTTGCGCCCTGGCTTGCGAGCTGGTCATGGAGACAGACCGCCAAATGAAGACCTCTCATGACGATCCGGAGCGACTGCTTGAAATGCTCGTTTTGCGTTTGGCGCAGGAGGCCCGTAATGATTAAGATCCGGGAAGCGATCGTTGTTGAGGGTCGCTACGATAAAAATACGCTGTCCCAGGTGGTGGATGCGCCCATCTTTCAGACAGACGGATTCCATGTTCTGAAAGATAAGGAACTGCTTAGCTTGCTTCGCACTGTGGCGGAAAAGCGTGGACTGATCGTCTTTACCGATTCTGACGGTGCCGGATTTGTGATCCGCAATCATCTCAAAAGCGGTATTCCCGGTGCATATCTCAAACACGCATATATTCCGGATATTCCCGGAAAAGAACGACGCAAATCAGCTCCCGGCAAGGAAGGCAAGCTGGGCGTTGAGGGTATGACTCCGGAGATCATTGTCGAATGTCTCCTTAGGGCCGGAGCGACCGTAGAAGGGGAGAATCCGCCTGCAGTGCGCAACGAGATTACAAAAGCGGATATGTTCGATCTGGGGCTGTCTGGCGGCCCTGACAGCAAGAGTAGGCGCTTGGCGCTTATGAAAAAGCTGGACCTGCCGGAGCATATGAGCAGCAATGCCCTTTTGCAGGCACTCAATCTTCTTTATACCAAAGACGAATTATATAAGATCACAGATACGCTGTGATTTGGAGCTTAGCATGATTGATATCTCTGTCAAAAATCTAACGAAGTTTTTCGTGATCGGTGAGAACCTCCTGCAGGACTTGTCCTTTGAAGTGCAGGAGGGCGAAAGTGTTGCCATTTTAGGCAGAAACGGCTGCGGAAAAACCACACTGTTCAATATTCTCACCGGACAAATGGATTACGACGAGGGCGAAGTGTATGTCAATCCCCACAAACGGATCGGCCTGATTTCCCAGATCCCCCGTTTTCCTGCCGGCTATACTGTAGAGCAGGTGCTGCGCTCAGCTTATACGGAGCTGATGAACATCGGCAGGAAACTGCAAGCTTTGGAAGAGGAAATGGCTGCCGGTGCTACTAGGGAGCAGCTGCAGCAATATGATGCGCTGTCTAACCGCTTTGCCTCCGGCGGCGGCTACGAAATGGATGTGGATGTGGATAAGGTCTGTAACGGACTGGGTATCACATCTGAACAGCGCCAGCAGGACTTTGACAGCCTTTCCGGCGGAGAAAAGACCCGGGTCAATCTTGCCCGACTCCTTTTGGAAAAAACGGATATCCTGCTCCTTGATGAGCCGACCAACCACTTGGATCTTCGCAGCGTGGAATGGCTGGAGGGCTATATCAACAGCTTTAAGGGAACGGTGCTGACCATTTCCCATGACCGTTATTTCCTTGACCGGATCGCCCAGCGGGTGATCGAGATCGTGGACGGACACGCGGAACACTATTCCGGTAACTATTCGTTCTACATTGATGAAAAGCAGGCCCGTTTTGACCTGCAGATGAAGCAGTACGAGCAGGAGCAAGCAAAGCTCAAACAGCTGGGATATACCGTTGAGCGGATGAAGGGCTGGGGCATCAACAACCGTACGCTCTATCGCCGCGCCATGTCCATTCAGCACAGAATGGAGCGCATTAAGAAAACAGAAAAGCCCAAGACGGAAAAGACCATGAAGGCGACTTTTGGTGAAAAGGATTTTTCCGGCGATATGGTCTTTACTATGAAAAATGTAGCCAAATCCTTTGGAGATCGCACATTGTTTTCGGATGTGGAACTGAAGGTAGAAGGTGGAGAACGGATCGCGCTTCTGGGCGATAACGGTACCGGTAAGTCTACCTTTATCAAGTGTCTGCTGGGCGAGGAGGATTGTGCCGGTAAGATCCAGTTTGGTCCTACGGTGAAATGGGGATACCTGCCCCAGACTATTCGCTTTGAACATCCTGAGCGCAGTCTGTACGATACGATGCTCTATGAGAAAAACTGTACCCCACAGACTGCCAGAGACCGTTTGGGCGCCTTTTTGTTCCAAGGCGAAGATGTATTCAAAACCGTCGGAACGCTCTCAGGTGGCGAGCAGTCGCGTTTGCGGCTGTGCATGCTGATGGATGAGAAGATCAACCTTTTGATCCTGGACGAGCCCACCAACCATTTGGATATCGCCTCCCGGGAATGGATCGAAGCGGCTATTGAAGAATTTGAAGGTGTTTTACTGTTCGTTTCCCATGACCGGTATTTTATTGAGAAATTTGCGGAGCGGATCTGGGTGCTGGAAGACGGCAAGATCCGTGACTTTAAGTGCGGTTACAGTAAGTACCGCTCCATTATAGAGCATGAAGCCGCCCAGCGCGTGCCGGTTCAGGCTGCGCCAAAGCCAAAGAAGGAAAAGCCCAAGGGCGGCACAAAAGAATCGGAAAAATTAGTCCGTCGCCTGGAACGGGAGATCGAGAAGCAGGAAACGCTGATCGCGCAGCTGGACGCGGATATTGAAGCGGCTGCTGCGGACTATCAGAAGCTTACTGCGTTGCTGTGTGAAAAGGAAGCGGCTGATGCTGTTTTGCTTGATTTGATGGAGCAGTGGGAAAATGCTCAGCTTTGATCATTGACAGCAGAAATTTGTGGTATTATAATAGGGAAAGTTTATCATTAAAGGAGCGTTATTCATGAGTTCTTGTAGCGGAAATTGTTCATCCTGCGGCAGCGATTGCGCAGACCGCAAGCAGGAGAGCCTGCTGGCGCAGTTGAATCCGAAAGCAAAGGTAAATAAAGTAATCGCCGTTGTCTCCGGCAAAGGCGGCGTGGGCAAGTCCACAGTTACTTCCATGCTGGCAGTGGCGATGAACCGGAAAGGCAAGCGCGTTGCGGTTCTGGACGCTGACATTACCGGACCTTCTGCGCCCACAGCTTTTGGTGTCAATGAGTGCCAGGGTGCTACGGAAGAGGGATTGTATCCTGCAATGACTACTACCGGCATTCAGGTCATGTCCATAAATTTGCTGCTGGACAATAATACAGACCCCGTTGTCTGGCGCGGACCGGTGATTGCCGGCGCAGTCAAGCAGTTCTGGACCGATGTGATCTGGGAAGATGTAGACTATATGTTCGTGGATATGCCTCCCGGCACGGGCGATGTGCCTCTGACCGTATTCCAGAGCCTGCCGGTGGACGGCATTGTGATCGTTACAAGCCCTCAGGATCTGGTCTCTATGATCGTTGCCAAGGCTGTAAAAATGGCAAACATGATGCATGTTCCGGTGCTTGGTTTCGTGGAAAACTACAGCTATCTGGAATGCCCCGATTGCGGCAAAAAGATCAATGTCTTTGGCGAAAGCCGGATCGACGAGGTGGCAGAAGCCTTTAATTTGCCGGTGCTTGCAAGACTTCCTATCGATCCTATGGTAGCCCAGAGTTATGACAGCGGCTTGATGGAGACGGTAAAAACCGACAAAGTCGACGATGTGATCAACGCTATTGAGAATATGGAATAAAAATAAGTCCTTGGAAGTAATTCCAAGGACTTAAAATTATGCTTTAAATTCAATAGGAGTAAACCGTTCGCCGGTGGATACGACGACTTCAACTTGAATTTTTGCGCCACTGGTAACGGTAGTGTTCTCAGGGTATTCCATGTCAGAAAGCTGAAAGCTACGGTCAACGCCTTCATATTCACGACCATTGAACAGTTTTCTGCCAAGCAAGGTTTTTCTGCCGAGAAGATCCACGGAATATACATTGATCACTGCCAGAGGATAGTTGGATTCCACAGTAGAGGAATTCAGATCTGCAAAGCTGGCGCAGTCCGTTTTATCGGTAGTAACGGTGGCTTTCTCGTAGGCTTTTGCGCCGGTGAATTCCGGTGCAGTGAGGGGAATGTAGTCGCCGTCAAACAGTTGAGCGAAGGTAAACTTCTTGTCCAGGCGGCCTTTCTTCTGAATTGGATCGTTGGGGTCAGCTTCAGAGCCTGTCCACTGGTCACAGATAATCAGATAGCTGTTGTCCTTGTCGATAGAGCCGTCCTCCAGATAAACAACAGTAGGTTTCTCCACGATCATCATGGCATGATCTTCGGGAGTGGAGATCAAAACATCCGCAGGCAGCGTCTTGCTGTAGGCGTCCAATATGACATCTAAACCGTTATCTTCGGTAATGGCATAAGTGGGGTGTTCGTGATAGGATTTGATATTTTCCTTAATGGTGTAGTTGCCGACGGGTATATAGCCGTTGGCAGGGACCATCATCACCGGGTAATAACCACCGTTTAAGGAGTTACATACGGTGGTTATGGCCCAAAGGAGAGAATCCGCGCAGGCAGAGCCAAGATCGTTCTTCATTTCCTCACCGGTACCGTTATAGGTAAGAATACCGGTTTTAGCATCATAGTACTCCAAAAATTGGAACAAACCGGAACCTGCCTGTGTGTAAGGAAGACCACCGTAGGTAATTCCAGGCTCGTGCTTGAAACTGCGGCTTTTTCCGGCAATTATCTTGGTGTACTGGATAGGATTCTCTGTGCACCACTGAAAAGTAAGTAAATCCCGCACCGCGCGCACAGCGGTTTGGCGCAGCTGTGTGGTGTCCGGTATGCTATCAAAAGTATAGTCCGGATAGGCAAGGGGAGAGGGAACTTTGCTCTCTGCTTTACCGCATCCTGCAATAGAGAATAGGATTACCAAAAGCATAGTGATTGCAAGAATTCTTTTCATGTTGATCACCACCAATTAAGATACCTATATGATAGCACATAAGCAAAGAATGTCAATAAATGTCCCACACCGGCAAAGCGGTGTGGGAAGAGAATTAAAAGAATTTGCAGACAATGTACCAAAGTACAACGAGAATGATCGCAATAGGAATATAAGCGACCAATGCAGCGCTGGCAATGGAAATAACCGTCACACCTGCGTAACGCAGTGCGATCACGATCGCACTTAAGATCGCGGTAGTGAGAACGGCTTTTGTGATCTGTTTACCCACCACATTGGCAAAGAAAAAGGTGTAAAGTCCGCCAATGATCGGGTTGACGGTGGTCAGCAATGCACCCACAAGAATCTTGAGTGCGCCGGTCAACAGCAGAAGTGCCAGCAATGCCAGAAGAATGACGGGAGCATAAGTCACGATACCCTCAGGCAGATAAGTGGCAAACAGACCGACAACGATCAAGTGAAGCAGGTATGCGATCACCACGGTCAGACAGCGGAAGAAGACCCAGCTGAATATATTTTTTCCTCTGGGCAGCCAGCCGTCAGCCAGATTGACAAGGAAGGACAGAATAATCATACTCAGAACTTCCGTGCAGATCGTGGTATAATGTGCACCGGCAAATTGGAACAGCGTTAATTGATCACCGGAAATGCTCACAAAGGGCAGAGGAGCGATCAAGGACGAAAACTGTGCGCCTGCGCCTCTTAACACCACAGAAACGGCATAGATAAACAGAATGCCGATGGCAGAGGATACTGCATTGTTCAGAGCGGAGCGCTTACCGAATACAAAGCGCCCGAAGATGCTCATTAAAAATGTTCCGATCAGAAGGATCAATGCGGCTTTCCAGAATGTATGAAAATCGATTCCGATAGAATGAAATAAGCTTACGATTTTTTCCATAAGCACCTCCAAAGGTTAAAAAAGGCAAACAGCCGCCATTGCTGGCGGCTGCTTTCTGTGTGTAAGTGAAGTAAAAATTACTTCATCTCTGCCTCTGCGCCAGCTTCCTTCAGCTCGGCGATCATCTTCTCGGCGTCTTCCTTGGAGACAGCTTCCTTCAGAGTCTTGGGGCAGTTGTCAACCAGGTCCTTAGCGTCCTTCAGGCCCAGGCCGGTAACAGCGCGGACAACCTTGATGACGTTCAGCTTGGAAGCGCCAGCGTTCTTCAGGATAACATCAAACTCGGTCTTCTCCTCAGCAGCCTCAGCAGCACCGCCAGCAGCGGGAGCAGCAACAGCAGCAGCAGCGGCGGAAACGCCGAAAACTTCCTCCAGAGTGTGAACCAGCTCGGACAGCTCCAGAACGGTCAGACCCTTTACTTCCTCAACGAGAGCAGTGACTTTTTCACTAGCCATTGTAAATTCCTCCTAAATATAAATG
>JAZSOR010000038.1:0-70320 GCA_045537035.1 Faecousia sp.
GGATATCTGCTTTTCTGGTACGCCGGAAGGGACTCGAACCCCCGACCTACTGATTCGTAGTCAGTCACTCTATCCAACTGAGCTACCGGCGCATACACATGTCGAATCAACATGCTTGCATATAATAGCACAACGATTTATAAAATGCAAGTCCTTTTTTAAAAAAAGTGTAAAAAGTTTACTGGTATCAATACAATATAAGAAATCCCGTATTGCTTGACAGAACGGACGGGGATATTGTAAAATTATCTGCAAACAAAGGAGGTGCGCAGATGGATCATACACAACAGTTTCAGCGCCTTCCTGCGTTGCTTTTACCGTGGTACTCACAGAACAAACGGGAACTGCCATGGCGAAAGGACAAAGATCCGTATCATATTTGGATCTCGGAGATCATGCTGCAGCAGACCCGTGTTGAGGCGGTTAAGGGCTACTATGCACGCTTTTTGGAAGCGTTGCCTACAGTTGAAGCTCTTGCCGATGCAGATGACGATCTTCTGCACAAGCTGTGGGAAGGACTTGGCTACTACACCCGTATCCGGAATCTGAAAAAAGCTGCAAGGTGTATTGTCGAGCAGTGTGACGGTATATTTCCCGGGGAATATGAGAAGATCCTTTCTCTGCCCGGTATTGGCCCTTACACAGCCGGCGCTATCAGTTCCATTGCCTTTGATCTGCCTACACCTGCGGTTGACGGCAATGTACTGCGTGTTATCTCCCGTCTGACCGATGACAGCACGCCGATCGACAGCAGCGCGTACAAGAACGCGGTACAAAAAGCATTGACAGCTGTTTATCCCCGACAGGCCGGTGATTTTACTCAGGCGCTGATGGAGTTGGGCGCAACGGTTTGCGGACCGAACCGGAAACCGGATTGCGAAAACTGTCCCTGCAAGGATATTTGCCTCGGCTTCAAGAATCACACCGCGGAATCCCTTCCGGTCAAAGCGCCGAAGGGGAAGCGGCGCATTGAAGATAAGACGGTGTTTGTCCTCAACTGCGGCGAATTGTATGCTGTAGAAAAACGGCCTGCAAAGGGGCTTCTGGCCGGTCTGTGGCAGTTTCCCAATATTGCAGACAAGCTGGAGATTCCGGAAGCCATTGCTTGGCTTGAATCTATCGGTCTTAGCCCGAAAAACATATTGCGGCAGATCGAGAGGACCCATATATTTACTCATATTGAGTGGCATATGCGTGGTATCTATATTACAGTTGATAAGACGAATGATAATTACACCTGGCTGACTGCGGAGCAAATCGATAAAGAAATTGGCTTACCTACCGCATTTCGTCAGTTTTGGGAGGAGACAAAATATGTTTGATTTCCACATGCACAGCCTTATATCCTTTGACGGAAGATCCTCCGCAAAGGATATGGTTGAGGCGGCGGCGAAAGCAGGCTTAAAAGAGATATGTTTTACGGATCATTTAGATTACGATCCGCTGAATGCACTTTCCTGCGGTGCTTTTGACACCAGACTTTATAATGAGGCTTACGATGAACTGTCTCACGGGCAGCTTATTATCCGCAGAGGTATGGAATTTGGCATGCTGCCGGACAACCGGGATACTTTTCTTACAGATCTGAAGCGGAGACACTTTGATTTTGTGATGGGATCTGTCCACTTCGTGGATGATGTTGACATCTATTATCCCAACTTTTGGGAAGGGAAGTCCATGGAGCAGGCAGAACGGCGCTGCCTTGAGCAGACGCTGGAGTGCGTAAAGATCCATGATGGCTTTGATGTGCTGGGACATCTGACATACCCCAGCAAAGCTGCAGCAAACCCCACCCATCGCCCCATTGAATACGATGATTACCGGGATATCGTTGACGAGATATTCAAAATCTTGATATCCAGAGGGCAGGGGATTGAGGTCAATACCAGCGGTATGGATATTGCCGGAGTATATTTGCCAAATGAGATTTACTTGCACCGCTTCAAAGAACTGGGCGGCGAAATCGTAACCGTTGGTTCCGATGCCCATGACACAAGCCGAGTGGGACAGTATTGTACGGATGCCTGCCGTATGGTCAGCGACATTTTCGGTTATGTTTGCACCTTTGCGGATAGAAAACCCACATTCCACAAATTATGATAATACCGCCGTCATTGCGACGGCGGTATTTCCTATATATTGTGGATAACCTTGACTTTAAGCCACAAAATATGTATAATACACTCGGTATAATATGGATATGTTTGGCAGGTAATCAATATGGCAATAAAAAAATCTGAACAATACGGAAATTCCAGTATCTCTATGCTCAAAGGTGAGGAGCGCGTTCGTAAGCGCCCTGCGGTTATTTTTGGCTCTGACGATCTGGAAGGCTGTAAACATGCGGTGTTTGAAATTCTTTCCAACGCCATTGACGAAGCCCGTGTGGGTCACGGCGATACCATTATCGTCACCCGTTACGAAGATCTGTCTGTGGAAGTGGAAGACTTTGGCCGTGGCTGCCCCGTGGACTATAACGAAAGAGAAAAACGCTATAACTGGGAGCTGGTGTTCTGTGAGATGTACGCCGGCGGCAAGTACGGCGAAAACGGCGAGAACTATGAATACTCTCTGGGCCTTAACGGCCTTGGCTCCTGCGCTACACAGTACGCGTCGGAATTCTTTGATGCTACAATTCGTCGCGATGGCTTCCGCTATGACCTGCATTTCGAAAAGGGCCGCAACAAGGGCGGCCTGAAGAAAGAGCCTACTGACCGCGGCAGAAAAACCGGCTCGGTATTCCATTGGCGGCCGGACCGTCAGGTCTTTACGGATATCAACATTCCCGTGGAGTATTATCGGGATGTGATGCGCCGTCAGGCGGTGGTCAATAAGGGAATCACCTTTAAATTCCGTAATCAGGTAGGCAAGCGCTTCGAGGAAGAGACCTTCTGCTACGAAGACGGTATCAAGCAGTATATTGAAGAGAAGGTCGGCGACAATGCCTTTACCATGCCCGTCTTCTGGGAGACAGAGCGCCGGGGCAGAGATGCGGAAAACCGTCCGGAGATGAAGCTGCGTATTACTGCATCTTTCTGCTTCTCTAAGCAGGTAAGCCATGTGGAATACTATCACAACTCCTCCTGGCTGGAGTACGGCGGCAGCCCCGATCGGGCAGTCCGTTCCGGCTTTGTTGCGGCATTTGATAAGTACCTGCGTGATACCAACAAATATACCAAGAACGAGAGCAAGATCATCTATCAGGATATTCAGGATTGCCTTGTCCTTGTGACCAACTGTTTCTCCACCATTGGCTGCTTTGAGAATCAGACCAAGAAATCCGTTAACTCCAAGTTTACTCAGGATGCAATGACCGCGTTCTTCAAAGAGCAGCTGAATGTCTGGTTCCAGGAAAATAAGCAGGATGCAGACCGGGCGGCAGAACAGATCCTCATCAATAAGCGCGCCCGTGAGAGCGCGGAAAAGACCAAGATCAATGTTAAGAAAAACCTTTCTGTAAAGGTCGACATTGCAAACCGCGTTCAGAAGTTTGTGGATTGCCGCAGTAAGGATGTTGCAGTTCGCGAACTGTATATCGTTGAGGGTGATTCCGCATTGGGTAGCGTTAAGCTGTCCCGTGACGCAGAGTTCCAGGGCATTATGCCCGTCCGCGGAAAGATCCTGAACTGTCTGAAGGCTGACTATAATAAGATCTTTGCATCGCCCATTATTACAGACCTGATGAAGGTTCTGGGCTGCGGTGTTGAGATCCAGGGCAAAAAGGCAAAAGAGCTTTCTTCCTTCGATATTGACAACCTTCGCTGGAGCAAGGTAGTTATCTGCACCGACGCCGATGTGGACGGTTTTCAGATCCGCACTTTGATCCTGACCATGCTCTATAGACTCTGTCCCACGCTGATTCGTGACGGCTATGTCTATATTGCAGAATCTCCGCTTTTTGAGATCACCTGCAAGGATAAGACATGGTTTGCTTATAACGAGTTTGAGAAAGCAAGAATCGTTAAGGAGTTGGAGGGCAAGAAAGTAACGATCCAGCGCTCCAAAGGTCTTGGTGAAAATGACCCTGAGATGATGTGGATGACCACCATGAATCCGGAAACAAGACGGCTGATCAAGGTCATGCCCGAGGATGCGGAGCGTACAGCACATTATTTCGATGTTTTGCTTGGTGACAATCTTGCCGAGCGTAAGAATTTCATTGCTGATAACGGTGCCAGATATTTGGAACTGGCAGACATTTCTTAAGAGAGGTCCATCATGGCACGAAAGAAAAAAGAACCGGAACAGAATAAAAAGAAGATCAATACTGACGGCGTAGTGGGCCTTGTGGGCTCTACCACCGAGCAGGCGATCTCTGAGACCCTTGAGGTCAACTACATGCCCTATGCCATGTCTGTGATCGTCTCTCGTGCGATCCCGGAAATTGACGGTTTTAAACCTTCCCACCGGAAGTTGCTCTATACCATGTACAAAATGGGTCTTCTCAACGGAAGCAGGACGAAATCTGCCAATATTGTCGGTCAGACAATGCGTTTAAATCCTCATGGCGATGCGGCAATTTATGAAACCATGGTCCGTCTTGCCAAGGGCAACGAGACCCTTTTGCATCCTTTTGTAGACTCCAAGGGTAACTTTGGTAAAGTCTACTCCCGGGACATGGCTTATGCAGCATCCCGCTATACCGAGGCGAAGCTGGAGAGCATCTGTAATGAACTGTTCCGCGATATCGATTCCGATACCGTGGATATGGTGGATAACTACGATGCCACTATGAAAGAGCCGTCCTTGTTGCCCACATCATTTCCCAATGTGTTGGTCAGCGCCAATCAGGGCATCGCGGTTGGTATGGCAAGTAACATCTGCTCTTTTAATTTAAAAGAGGTCTGTGATACGACCATCGCTTTGATGAATAATCCGGATCACGACATCCTGGAGACCCTTCCCGGACCGGATTTCTCCACCGGTGCGCAGCTTTTGTTTGATGAGGCTACTACCCGTGAGATCTATTCCACAGGCCGCGGCAGCTTTAAGCTCAGAGCAAAGTGGCGTTATGAGAAAAAGGACAATGTCATCGAGATCTACGAGATCCCGTATTCCACCACCAGCGAAGTCATCATGGATAAGGTGGCGGAGTTGATCAAAGCCGGTAAAATCAAAGAGATCAACGATATGCGCGACGAGACCGATTTAGGTGGTTTGAAGCTGACCATTGACCTTAAGCGTGGAGTTGAGCCCGAGAAATTAATGCAGAAGCTGTTCCGCCTGACTCCGCTGCAGGATACATTCGCATGTAATTTCAATATTCTGATCGCCGGCATGCCCCGGGTGATGGGCATTGGTGAGATCCTGGAAGAGTGGACCGCATGGCGCACCGATTGCGTCAAGCGCAGACTTTTCTATCAGATCCAGAAAAAAGAGGATCGCCTGCATCTGCTTAAGGGTCTGGAACGGATCCTTTTGGACATTGATAAAGCGATCAAGATCATTCGGGAAACCGAAATGGAGAACGAGGTCGTTCCCAACCTGATGATCGGTTTTGGCATCGATGAGATCCAGGCAAACTATGTTGCCGAGATCAAGCTGCGCAATATCAATAAGGAATATATCCTGAAACAGCTGAAAGCGGTTGATGAATTGGAAAAGGAGATCGCCGATCTGCGCGATACCCTCAACAGCCACAGAAAACTGAAGAATCTCATTATTAAGGAACTGCAGCAGGTATCCGAGAAATACGGTCAGGAAAGAAAAACGGAGATCATCTATGAATCCCAGCTGATCGAACCGGAGGAGGAAGAAGACGATACTCCCGATTATCCTGTTACGCTGTTCGTTTCTAAGGCCGGTTACCTGAAGAAGATTACCGCCCAAAGTCTGCGTATGTCCGGTGAACAAAAATTCAAGGAAGGGGATACTCTGGCGTTTTCGAGAGAAACTAACAACAAAGCAGAGATCCTTGTGTTCACCGATCAGTTCCAGTGCTATAAATCCCGTCTTAGTGAGTTTGAGGACGGGAAGGCATCTTTGCTTGGTGATTATCTGCCCCAGAAGCTTGGAATGGACCCCGGCGAATCCGTTTGCCAGGTGATCCTGCCCGGTGATTATAAGGGATTTGTAATGTTCTTCTTTGAAAACGGCAAGGTTGCAAAAGTTCCGCTGTCTGCATACGAGACCAAGACCAATCGCCGCCGTCTTACCGGCGCTTATTCCGATAAGAGCCCGTTAAAGGCTGTGATTGCACTGCAGACAGATGCACAGATAGCGCTTTATTCCTCTGATGGACGCGCTGCGGTTGTGTCCTCGGCGCTGCTGCTGCCGAAGACGACCCGTAATACCATTGGCGTGTCCGTTATGAGTCTTAAGAAAAAAGCAACACTGACAAACGCCGTGTTGCTTGAAGAAAGTGGGATCGTCAATGTCAGCCGTTACCGTTGCAGAACGATCCCTACAGCCGGTTCTCTTGTAAAAGAGGATGACGCTCTGGAAAAGCAGACCAGTTTTGATGTGTAACGGAGCGGTAAATGAAAAGTACACTGGGAATAATAAAAAATTACGGTAAGATCGCTGCCGGCGCAGCGCTGTTTGGTTTAGGATTTAACTACTTTTTGATACCAAACGGGCTCAATGCCGGCGGCATCTCCGGCCTTTCTATGGTGGTAGTGAAACTGACCGGATTCGGTTCTGTCGGTTTATACACCGCCGCAGCGAACCTGCCGTTATTTTTATTCGCAGGTAAAAAACTTGGTAAACATTTTTTGTTGTCGTCCCTATTTGGCATGGCGGTAAGCGCTTGCTTTATCGATGCTTTTTCCCAGCTAGAAAGTCCAGTAACAGAACCATTGCTTGGTGCACTTTATGGCGGACTTCTGTGTGGTGTTGGGTTGGGCGCGGTTTTTTCTGTGGGCGCATCTACCGGCGGATCGGATATTATTGTCCGGTTAATAAAATATAAAAAACCCGATATGCCGATCGGTACCATCAGCTCCATGTTTGATCTCTCGGTATCTGTTTTGACAGGCATCGTATTTCGGGATATCACAAGGACGCTGTATAGCGGTGTTACGATCTTTATTGCGGGTCGTGTGATCGATGCGGTGGTGTATCGATTTGACTATTCCCGGGTTGCATTAATAATAAGCAGCCGCTATGAACAGATCGCAGATGCGATCACAAGCAAGCTTGCCCGTGGCGTGACATATCTTTATGGAGAGGGCTATTTTGCAGGCAAGATGACAAATGTGGTTTTGACAGCTGTAAAAAGACAGCAGCTGACAGAATTAAAATCACTTGTTGTAGATATTGACCCGGATGCGTTTGTGATCGTGCAGGAAGCGCATCAGGTTTTGGGTGACGGATTTTTGCGTTATTCTAAAGATGCTCTGTAGTTAGGAGAAAGCCGCATGAAACGAATAATATCTTTTACTTTCATATCGTTATTCATTTGCCTTACGCTGTGCGGCTGTGACTTTTGGATGAACGGTGACCATTTGTCCGTTACGCCCCATGAGGAAGAATTTCTTGAGTCAAATGACGAGATCGTGCATATTTCGTCATATACCCAGCTCGAGGAGGTTTTGACGGACCTCGTGGAAAAAGGTACTGAGAATGCGATTGTATCTGCTGAAATTCTCGATATGGGAACGCTCAATTTTCTTGTGGAGTCTGCGATCGATTATGTGATTAATGAAAACCCGGTGGGCGCATATGCTGTTGATAAGATCAACTACGAGATCGGCACAAACAGAGGCATGAATGTGGTTGCTTTCCAGTTGTCCTACTTGCATAACCGTTCTGAGATCCTTCGCATCAAAAAAGCAAATTTCATGGCTGAGGTAACAGAGCAGATCACGAAAGCGCTTGATAACTGCGATCATTCTTTGGTTGTACGGGTTGAGAGGTATGCGCAGATCGATTTTGTCCAGTTTGTGCAGGACTATGCCAATGATAACCCGGACCGTGTGATGGAACTCCCTAAGATATCTGCAAATGTATATCCCCAAAGCGGGCAGGATCGGATCGTGGAAGTGAATTTTACCTATCAGAACAGCAGAGATCAATTACTTAAAATGCAGGAGCAGGTCGCACCGGTATTTCAAGCCGCAGAGCTTTATGTTAAAGAGACTGCGCAAGTCAGTGAAATGTATTCTCAGCTATATTCTTTCCTTCTTGAGCGCAATCAGTATAAAATTGAAACATCCATTACGCCTGCATACAGTCTTTTACAGCACGGTGTTGGCGACACCCGCGCATTTGCCAATGTATATGCTAAAATGTGCCGCATGGTAGGCTTGGAATGCCGGGTAATTTCCGGTTCCCGTGACGGAATGCCTTGGTGTTGGAATGTTGTCCGTTACCGCGGAAATTATTATCATGTGGATCTTCTGCAATGCAGTGTGCAGGGTGAGTTTGCCATGCAGCCCTCTTATGAGATGCCCACCTATGTATGGGACTACTCGCTGTTCCCGGGAGAATAAGAGTTTTGGCTTTTTTTCTAAAAAGGTATTGACATATACGGAAAATCTGCTATAATACCTCTTGTTCCGCGGGTGTAGCTCATCCGGTAGAGCGCCACCTTGCCAAGGTGGAGGTAGCGAGTTCGAGCCTCGTCACCCGCTCCATAAGAAAGTCGCTTGATAGCGGCTTTCTTTTTTTGCATATTATACGAAAAAGGTCCCCTGACGATCGTCAGGGGACCTTTTCTTAAAGAACCTTTGAAAGGAATTCTTGCAGTCTGGGATGTTGGGGATTGTTGAAGATGGCATCCGGTGTGCCTTGTTCCACGATCTTGCCTTCATCAATAAAGATGACGCGGGTTGCAACTTCACGGGCAAAACCCATTTCGTGCGTAACGCAGACCATGGTCATTCCAGCCTTGGCTAGTTCTTTCATGACCTCCAAGACCTCTCCGACCATTTCAGGGTCAAGTGCGGAGGTGGGCTCGTCAAAGAGCATAACTTCCGGCTCCATAGCCAATGCGCGAACAATGGCGATACGCTGCTTCTGTCCGCCGGAAAGCTGCTTCGGGTAGGAGTATGCCCGGTCACCCAAACCAACGCGATTCAAAAGCTCCTGGGCCTTCGCTTCTGCTTCTTCCTTACTCTTTCCTAACAGCTTCATTGGGCCGATGGTCAGGTTGCGCATAATTGTCAAATGGGGGAATAAATTAAATTGCTGGAATACCATGCCCATTTTTTGGCGGTGCTTGTTGATGTTTACACCAGGTTCAGTGATATCTACACCTTTGAAATAGATGCTGCCACCCGTAGATTCTTCCAGTCGGTTCAAACAACGCAGGAATGTTGATTTGCCGGAGCCGGAAGGGCCAACGATGACCAGCACATCTCCGTGGTTGATATCAATATCAATGCCATTTAAAACAGTAAGCTTTCCAAAGGATTTCTGCAGATTCTCAACACGGATCAAAACTTTATCATCAGTGGTCACTCTTAGCCAGCCTCCTTTCGAGCAGGGATACCAGTTTGGTTAAGATCATAACCAAAGCCAGATAAATCACAGCAACCGCAATCAAGGGCATAAAGTTACTGTATGTAATGGAACGGATCTTCAAACCGCCTGCAGTCAGATCTGCTACGCCGATATAGAATGCAACAGACGATTCTTTCAGCAATGTGATAAATTCGTTTGCCAAAGAGGGGAGAATGGCTTTGAAGGCCTGCGGGATCACAAAATGCACCATTGTTTGCACATAGTTAAAGCCGAGACTGCGGCCTGCTTCGATTTGACCTTTGTCCACGCTCATGATACCGCCACGGACAATCTCGGCTACATACGCACCGGAATTGAGACCGAAGCAGATCACCGCTGCAACAAACTTGTCTACATTCATAGGCAGCAGGAAGACAAAGAACAAGATCAGCAGCTGTACCATAACAGGTGTGCCACGCATGACTGTCAAATAGATCCGACAAATACCGTCAATCAGTGACAGTTTTCCGGTCATTTGGTTGGTGCAGCGTATGACTGCGATAATGAAACCAAGCAGGATGCCCAGTAATGCTGCGAAGAAGGTGATGGACAGCGTAGTTCCTAAACCCTGGGCAAGGTAGTTCCAACGCGCTTTTTCAATAAAGTTGCGGTAGAATTCGTCCTTAAAATCCTCCCATGCGGCGATCAGTTTGTTGCCGGTGACAGGCTTTTCTGTGGTGAAATTTTCCAGCGCAATACAATCTACGATGCCAGTGCGCAGGGTATTTTTCTTGGTGATATTAATGGTTTCACCGTTATACTCTACCGTAGTGGTATCTTGGATGGTCTTCGTTACATCCAAAAGACCACCGGTTACAGTGTTTACCATCTCTTCACTTAAATAAAGTTTTAATCCATTTGCGGTTTCGTAAATGTGCAGTTGCACTTCACCACTGATGGGAGCAGCAGACTCCAATGCTTCTGTAATATCACCTTTAACAAGAAGGTTGATTTTTGTGGCATTGGTCTTTTTTCCAGCTTCTTCGTTATCTAGATAGGTGGCATAGACATCCTGCATAATGCTATCGATTTTGTCAGACAGCGCACTCTTTACATCCAATGCGGTGTAGGTACATTCCAGAATCACATTTTTATCCGATCCATAAGAGAGATCGTTGACAGTGATTTTAGAACCTTCCAAAATGATTTTTGCACCGTGCGCAGTGTCTTTCGCAATACCTTCAAATGCTTTGTTCACAATTTCTTGCGCCTGCTTGAGGGTTACCTCTTGCGAAACACGGCTATCGGATGCAGAAGATATTGCGACCCCAGCTACTATCGCTACGACAAGAATCGCGGCGATGACACCCCATAGTAGCTTTTTGCTTTTGAAAATCTTCTTTTCCAATGGGTTTAACTCCTTTTAATATCAGCAAGAAAGATAGGAATGGCAACGCATTCCTATCTTTCGCAATTCGCTTTGCAGTTGTGATTACTTGATGTATTTGTCGACGATCGCGTCGATGGTGCCGTTTTCGGTCAGCTTCAAGATAGCAGCGTCGATAGCCTTCTTCAGTTCGGGATTTTCCTTGGAGATGCAAGCTGCGTAGTCTTCGTCAGCGTAGGAGGTCTCCAGAATGGTCAAACCTTCGTTGTTTGCAACGAAAGCCTTAGCGGGCTCGTTGTCGATGATGACACAGTCGATATCGCCGCCCAGCAGAGCAACAACAGCTTCATTGCCCTTGGTGTACTGGGTAACCAGATCATCGCCAAAATCGTCAGTAGCGTAGATATCACCGGTGGTGCCCAGCTGTACGCCAACCTTATAAGCAGCGCCGTCAGCATACAGGTCATCGACGGTCTTGATGTCGGAACCTTCTTTAACGATGATGGACTGCACGCCGGAAGCATAGCTGATGGAGAAATCGATCTCTTCCAGTCTTTCGTCGGTGATGGTCATACCAGCCAGGCCAAAGTCAGCAGCGCCACCCTTAACAGAGGTGATAATGCTGTCAAATTCCATGTCGGAGATAACCAGCTCCAGACCAAGTTCCTTAGCGATGGCGTCTGCGATCTCAGCGTCGATACCAATGATCTTGTCACCCTCGTAGTACTCATAGGGAGGGAAGTAGGCGTTGGTAGCCATAGTCAGCTTACCTTCGGTGACGGTCTTAAGAGGTTCGGTGTTAGTAGTTGCTTCGGTAGTGGCCTCAGTAGAGGGTGCGGTGGACTTGTTGCCCTCGGAGGGAGCGCAGGCGACCAGACCGGCGACCATGACCAATGCCAGAAGCAGTGCAATCAGTTTTTTCATTTTAATCGTCTCCTTAAATTGTTTTAAATAGGATGGATGCATTATAGCACGCATATTATTCATCGTCAATAGGCAATAATACACAAAATATTCAATAATGACTGATTATATTCAGTCAAGAATTTATAAACATACACAAGAATGAATAAATATACAAAGTAATTATTGGATAGTGTATGATGTCCTATCTGTAATATAATTTTTTGGTTGTAATAGAATGTAAAGCGTTGTATAATATAGTTTGTTGACAAATATCTTCTTAGGAGTTGTTCTTTATGAACAGACATTGTGAAGAACTGAAGAAATACCTGATTCCCGGCATGCGTGTGCACTTGGTAGGAATCGGGGGCGTATCTATGCGACCGCTCGGTCTTGTGCTCAAGGATATGGGTTTGGTGGTAACGGGATCGGATATGAATTCCTCTGTATCTACAGATGAGCTGATTGCCAAGGGAATCCATGTGGCAATCGGACATCAGGAATCCAATATTGCAGGCGCTGACTGCGTGATCCGTACAGCCGCAGCTCATAATGACAATCCCGAAATTGCCGCAGCCCGGAGCATGGGCATTCCGGTTTTTGAGCGCGCGCAAGCGTGGGGCGTTATTATGCAAGCCTATAAAAACGCCGTTTGCATCTCCGGTACACATGGTAAGACGACTACCACATCCATGGTGACACATATTCTGATGGAAGCAAATTATGACCCTACAGTTATGATCGGCGGCTATCTTCCGCTTCTTCGCTCCGGTCACCGTGTAGGTCAGGGTGAGACCATTGTGTTGGAAAGCTGTGAGTATTGCCACTCTTTTTTGAATTTTTATCCAACCCTTGCAGTGGTTCTGAATATCGAGGCAGATCATTTGGATTATTTTAAGGATCTTGCCGATGTGCAGAAATCCTTCCGCCAGTTTGCCGAGCTTTCTACCGGAAATGTGCTTGCAAACGGAGACGATCCCCATGTTACCCAGGCGCTTGCAGGTACCGATTATGTCAGTTTCGGTTTACAGCCCGGTAACCGTGTTACGGCTGCGAATATCTGCCCCGATTGGCGGCATCTGGATGTGATTTGCGATGGCACATTCTACTGTCATCTGGATTTAAAGGTATTGGGCAGACACAATGCGCTTAACGCGCTCGCAGCTGCCGGCACGGCTTGGTTGCTTGGCGTTCCCGGCGAAGCTGTTGCAAAGGGTTTGGCAACCTTCAGCGGTGCGGAACGGCGCTTGCAGTTTAAAGGTGAGTATAACGGCGCGGATGTGTATGATGACTATGCCCATCATCCGGACGAACTGGCTGCTACCATTGAGGCGATTCGCTCTAAAGAATACAAGCGTGTCGTTTTTGCATTCCAGCCCCACACCTACACCCGTACCAAAGCATTGTTCGATGATTTTGTACGGGAACTTCAAAAGGCGGATCTTGTGGTCCTTGCTGAGATCTATGCGGCCAGAGAGAGAAACACCGTTGGCATCTCCTCAAAGGATCTGGCGGAGCGGATACCCGGCGCCATTTACTGTGAGACATTACCGCAGGTAACACAAACTTTAAAAGATATTGCGCAGACGGGTGATGTGATCCTAACCGTGGGCGCAGGCGATATTTTCAGAGCCGGAGAAGCGCTGTTTGATCTGTAAGACGCGTACATATCATATTACTACCTTTTGCTATTGCATAGAATGGGGGTATGCCCAAAATGAAATATAATATTTGCGTACTGTTCGGCGGCGTCAGTCCGGAGCATGAAGTCTCCCTGCGGTCTGCTGAATCTGTTCTGAATCGTTTGGATACTGAGAAGTATAATATCTATCCGGTAGGTATCACCAAAGACGGCAGATGGATCCTCTTTGGCGGAAATGACTATTCCTTACTGCCCAGCGGACAGTGGGAATCTTTTCCTGGAAACCGGAAAGCTGCTATCTCTCCGTCCCGTGACCAGGGTTTGATCTTGTTTGATGACAGCGGCATCACACAGATCAAGATCGATGCGGTTTTTCCAGTTCTGCATGGAAAGAATGGCGAGGACGGTACTGTTCAAGGATTACTGAGATTGGCAGACATTCCCTTTGTGGGTCCGGATGTTGCAGCATCCGCGTCTGCGATGGATAAGACCATGACCAAACTCGTCATGGATAAAGCAGGCATTCCCCAAGCGGCTTGGCTGCTTGTGCGAACAGAAGATCTGTCCGGCCGCATGGAATCCATTCTCGATTCCGTGGAAGAAAAATTTACCTATCCGGTGTTTGTAAAGCCTGCGGGGACCGGTTCTTCAGTGGGCATTTCCAAAGTTGCTGATCGCCCGTCCTTGCAGACCGCCTTACTGGAAGCCGGTGCGTATGACGAAAAGATCCTTGTGGAGGAATTCATTCACGGTCGGGAAATCGAAGTCGCGGTTATGGGCAATGAGATCCCAGTGGCTTCTGTGTGCGGTGAAATCGAATCCGGCGCAGAATTCTACGATTACAACGCCAAGTATGTTTCCGACACTTCGGTTGCTTATATACCGGCAAGACTGTCAGAGGAAGTTGCACAGCAGGTCCGTGAGGCTGCTGCCAAAGTATACCGGGCAATCGGTTGCCGTGGGTTGAGCCGTGTGGATTTCTTTGTGACATACGACGACGAGCGGATTATCTTAAATGAGATCAATACGCTGCCCGGTTTTACCTCCATTTCTATGTATCCCAAACTCTTTGAAGCAAGCGGCATCCCATACGGAGAGCTGCTGGATGAACTTTTGCGACTTGCGATGGAGAGAAAGCAATGAAGAAAGAAGTGATCCTTTCCATAAAGGGAAGGCAGACATATCAGGACCAGGAGCCGGATGTTATTGAACTGGTAACGGAAGGGACCATCGAATTTCGTGACGGTGGATATGATATCTGTTATGAGGAAAGTGACCTGACGGGCCTGTCCGGTGTGATGACGCTGTTCCGGGTGGAGTCGGATCGAATCATCCTGATGCGTTCCGGTAAGCTCAATTCCCGTATGGTATTTCAGGAAGGCGTTACCCATGAGTCGCTGTACCAAATGGAATTCGGCGCACTAATGATCACGGTTTGCGCCACCAGAATCCTTGCACAGTTGGATGATAACGGCGGAATGATCGATCTCATCTATAATATTGACATTGAGAACAGCGCAGCAGGAACCGTTGACTATCATCTTGACATCATGCCTAAAAATCAATAAAAGAAAGCACAGTTAAGAGCTTATCCTAACTGTGCTTTTTTATTATTCTGGGGGAAGTGCTCCGTCGTTGTCACTGACGGCTCCGCCGATACCGGCGCCTTCAATTTTGCAGATAACACCGTCGCGTTTTTTGTATTTTGAGTCATCTATGAAATCTTTGGACAGCAGTTCCTTGGTCAGCTTATCGTATTTACAACGATATGTTTTGATCGTGTATCCGGTATAGGGTTCGGTAATATAGTCTCCGTTTTTGAAGCCGTCTGCGTTGTTGGCAGCCATAGTTTTATAGGACACGGAATAGTCTTCCTTGCTTAAAATTTCATATTCCATTTCCGTATAATAATCTTTATCGTCCGTGCCGATCAGCGTGACAGTAACGCTTCCGCCGGAAGCGGATGCCTCAATACGGATCGGATAGGCAGAACTGTTTTTAAAACGGAAATCGATGGATCCCCAGCTGACCGTTGCATCCATGCCCAAGGGGGCGTAGGAGGGCGCAAAGCCGTGATTTTCTCTGACAAGCACTTCCAGCTCTGCGATCAGAATGCAGTAGTAGAGGGCAGAGGAGACCTGACAAATACCGCCGCCGTAGGTCATTACTGTTTTGTTGCCGGCATAAGAGGGACCCAGCTTGTAACCGCGCTCAGGAGTCCGTTCCCCAAGGGCGTTGTTGTAAGAGAAAACATCGCCCGGGTAGAGCACTTTGCCGTTGATCGCCTCACAGGCAAGCCGCAGATTGGTATTACGGTCACTGTTACTTTTATAGTCTGCAGTATAGGTCGCCAGTTGATCCCGGTACAGCATGGAAGAAAGGTTTTCTGCTGTGATCTCAGGTTTGATGTTTGTAAAGGGGATCTCGACGACAGTGCCAAATTTTGCGTTGCTTAGTTTTTCTTTTGCCGCTTGCAGGTCAAAACCGTAGCCGTCTGTACCTTCAATGGCTTCAAAGGTCTTACTGTCAAAGGTTGCATTTTGCGGAGCAACATAGTACTTGGCATGGATCGGCGCTAAATCAATGGGGTCCGGTTCGATCATGCCGCATTTTCCCTCTGTAACAAAGGTGTTGTTGCTGTAGGCATCAAGGACCTGCTTATACAGCTGATCCAGGTCAAGACCGTATTCCGGTACGCCCAGTGTAACGGTAAGGACTTGATTGGGTTTTTCGCCTTTCACTTCATAGGTAGATTGGGAAAGGGTCGTGTTGTAGTTGCTTCCAAGCTCTGCAAGAATGCTTTTGATGGTGCTTTCCTTTAAGTTCAGATAAGGCGCAAGATCAACCGTGAATCCGGTTGTCATGGCGATTTTCTGCTGTTCTTCCCGTTTACTTTGAGAGCCGGTATTGCCGAATTTATATGCCTCTTTTACCGCGCCTCGAATATCAAAGGTTCCGACGCAGGATGCAGGAATTTCGGTTTGCTGGTCCAGAACTTTGACTACCATCGGTGTTCTTGAATAAGTTCCGGTAGTGGCTGCACGAACGGCATCGATTGCCTGGGCTTGTGCCATTCCGCCTACATCAACGCCTGCTACATGGACATTTTCCAAAATGATTCCGTCCATGTCTGCATTCATGAAGTAGATATATCCGGCTGCGATCGCAACAGTAATGGCAACAATGGCAATGCAAATTGCGATAATTGCGGCTGTCCGGTTACTTTTACGGGATTTTTTAGATTTTCTGCCCGGTCCGGCCATTTTACGATATGCACGCTCCAGCTCTTCTTCCTCTTTTCTGGCGCGGCTGTATTTGCCTTGCTTTTTAGCCATTTGCATCACGCTCCTTTCTGTTTTTCTCAGGACCATTGTAACATAAACTGAGATTATTGCAAGTTACATATATTTCTGCATGTGCTCAATGAATACTTTGGACTGACGCAGACTGTCGACACCGGCAGACAGTTTCAAGCGCAATGTGGGCGCTTTTGCCGTAGCCAGGAACTGGATCCGGTTCTTATATTCTGCTTCAGAACAAATGGCGCTGATCGCCTCCAGATTGAGATTAGACAATGTGAAGAGCACTTCTCCGGCTTTTTGGCGGATATCGGTAACATGGACCTTTCTTGCATTGGCGCGAAGCAGCGCTATATCGATCAGATTCAGGACACCCTTCGGCGGCTCACCGTAACGGTCGATGATCTCATCGAGCAAGTCATCCGCATCTTCCTGCTGACGAATGGCAGCCATACGGCGGTAGAGATCCATTCGTTCTTCGCCACGGCTGACATACTCCTTGTCTACATTTGCCGTGACATTCAGATCCGCTGTACAATCCGGCTCTGCCGGTTTGCCGCCCCGCTCTTCAAGAACCGCTTCATCCAGCAGCTTCAGGTACATATCGTAGCCTACAGACATCATGTGTCCCGATTGCTCTGCACCCAAAAGGTTGCCTGCTCCGCGGATCTCCAGGTCGCGCATAGCGATCTTGAAGCCGGAGCCGAATTCAGCAAAGTCACGCACAGCAGCAAGCCGCTTTTCTGCGATCTCTGAAAGAGATCTGTCCGGTCTGTAGGTGAAGTAGGCATAGGCATGCCTTGTGGAACGGCCGACCCGGCCTCTGAGCTGATGAAGCTGACTTAAGCCGAATCGATCGGCGTTTTCAATAATGAGCGTGTTGGCATTGGGAATATCAAGGCCGGTTTCTATGATCGTTGTGCAAACCAGCACCTGAATTTCTCCGTCTGCCATGGCGTGCATTACATCGTTTAGAGCATCCTCTGCCATCTTACCGTGTGCTACTGCAATAGAGATACCGGGAATGCGCTTTTTTAATGCAGCCGCGCATTGATCGATGGTTTCCACCCGGTTGTGCAGATAGTAAACCTGGCCGCCCCGTTCGATCTCTCTGCGGATGGCATCATCCAAAATCGGCGCGCTGTGTTCCATCACATAGGTCTGCACGGGATAACGGTCTGACGGGGGCTCTTCGATGGTGGACATATCCCGGATACCGGAAAGTGCCATGTTAAGCGTCCGGGGAATCGGTGTTGCGGACAGAGTCAAAACATCGACGCCTTTGGAGATCTCCTTTAAGCGTTCCTTGTGGCTGACGCCAAAGCGTTGTTCTTCGTCAACGATCAACAGACCAAGGTCTTTAAACTGCACTGATTTTTGCAGCAACTTGTGTGTGCCGACCACAATATCCACAAGACCGGCTTGTAAATTTTGCAGGGTCTTACGCTGCTGTGTAGCGGTTCGGAATCTGCTGAGAATATCGATATTGACAGGGAAGCCGCGGAAACGGGTGATGATCGTATTATAGTGCTGCTGCGCAAGAACAGTTGTGGGCACTAAAATGGCAACCTGCTTACCGTCCATGACGGCTTTCATAACAGCGCGCAGCGCAACCTCTGTCTTGCCAAAGCCAACATCACCGCACAGCAGGCGATCCATGGGGGTAGGGGATTCCATATCGGTTTTGATTTCGCTGATACACCGCAGCTGGTCATCGGTTTCCGGATAGGGGAAGTTGTCTTCGAATTCCTTCTGCCACGGAGAGTCGGCGGCAAAAGCAAAGCCTTCCTGCCGTTTACGGGCAGCGTACAGCTGGATCAGTTCTCCTGCCATGTCCTTGGCAGCTTTTCTTGCTTTTGTTTTTGTTTTCTGCCATGCATCTGTACCGATCTTATTTAACCGGACATTGCTGTCCTCGCCGCTTCCGCCGATATACTTGCTGACCATATCCAGCTGTGTTGCAGGAACGAACAAAGTGTCTGAGCCCTGATAGGCGATCTTGATATAATCTTTGATCGCACCGTCAACGCGGATCTGTTCCATGGAAACAAACCGTCCGATACCGTAGTTTTCGTGTACCACCAAATCACCGGGCGAAAGATCCGTAAAGGAATTGAGTTTCTGACGGTTTGTAGCGGATTTCTTCTGTCGCTGTTTTCGCTCAGCTTTTGCGATCAGTTGACCTTCCGTCAGGACAACCAGCTTTGCGCTGGGATACTCCATACCTGCAGGCAGTGTATGATCAGACAGCAGGATTTGACCCGGTTTCGGCATAGTGGAAAGGGGAATGGCAATGAACGCACACAAACCTTTGCTGTTTAGCATCTCCTGCAGCATTTCCGCTCTGCGTCTTGATCCGCAAAGAACCAATGCGGAGAAATCGTTTTTCTGATAGTGTGCAAGGTCAGACACCGCAGTATCCAGACTGCCTCCGTAGCCGGGCAGTTGCTTTGCCAGAATCGGGAGGAGTTGCTTGGGAGGACATTCTTCCGGATATGCGCTACCGGCAAAAGCGTCCATATAAATGACCGGATGATTCTCAAGGGAACGGATAAAATCTTCCCACTGACAGATATAATCGCACAGTTCACCGGCAACAAGACCGCTCTGCAGCAGACTGTCCAGCTGCAGACCCATCTCCTCCGTCCGTGTTTTTGCGGCTCTTCGGATGCTGCTTTGATCGCAGAAGATAATCAGGGCATTGTCCGGTATATAATCAGCAGCGGTGGCAAAATCCTTGTAAATCAGAGCCATATATCTGTCCGATGCAGGGTTTTGAACCGCATTTTCGTATTTTTCAAGATCCTTTGAAAGGGTGGCGATCAGCGTCTCATTGGGTGTTTTTCTACGACGCTGACGGTCAATGAGCTTAGAAATATCAGAGCACAGACCGGCATATCCTTCGGGGTGTAATTTCGGTTGTGTCTCACTGACCGGCAAAATGATGATCTTATCAACATTTTCAGTTCGGCGCTGGGTATCGGGATCAAAGAAACCCATCGTATCCAGCTCGTCACCAAAAAATTCAGCGCGAATGGGAAAATCCGCAGACGGGGAGTATATATCGAGGATACCGCCTCTTAAAGCGAACTGTCCGGGACCCTCCACCATGCCGCAGCGCATATAGCCTGCGCAGGACAATCGTTCCAGTAAAGCGTCCAAGGAATATTCCTCTCCGACAGACAGAGAAAAAGCGCCTTCGCGCAGAACAGACGGAGGCATTGTACGCAGGGAAAGGGCTTCCCACGATAGGATCTGCAGGGGTGTCTTTCCCTCTGCCAGGTCGTATAATTGCCGCAGCCGCTTATGCTCCCAACCACGGGAAACACCGGCAGAGTCATAGAGGGTCAGCTCACGGGAGGGAAGAACCGGCGCGGTTTCGCCGGAGAAAGACTTCAACTCCTCCTGCAAGCGGTTCGCAACAGTATCATCCGGGCAGATAATTACGATCGGCACAGACAGATCGCTGCGCAAAGCGGCGACCATATGGCTTCTGTTAATTTGCCCGATTCCGGTTACAGCGGCAGCTTCTCCGTTGGAAACGGAGTTTATGAACATGCCGTATTCCGGTATCTCTTTTAAGAATGCAAGTAATTTGTCCATAGGTCACCTCAAAATGTTTTTGTTCCACGCAGGAACGCGGAAAGGGGGAAATACACCCCCTTTCCGTGTTGATTCTACAAATATTTACTTTCCGTTAAAACGGTTTGCCGCTTCCTGAACACCACGATCCATGATACACAGCGCAGCATCGCCTGCATTTTTTAATGCATCAGTCAGAAGCTTTTCTTCGCTTGCAGAGAACGTCGACAAAACCCAATCTGCCAGATCTTGATCCGGATGCGGTTTTGCGCCGACACCGATCTTGACCCGGGGGAATTCCTGACTGCCAAGTTGTTCAATGATCGATTTGATTCCATTGTGTCCTCCTGCAGAGCCGTCGGATCGCACACGCAGCCTGCCGGGGGAAAGGGAAATATCATCGAATAGAACGATAATTCTCTGCGGCGGAATGTTAAAATAAGCGGACAACTGTAATACGGATCTGCCGGACAGATTCATATAGGTCTGCGGCTTTAGTAAGTACAGCTTTTTGCCGTTGTAAACGGTTTGCCCGTACAGCCCCTGGAATTTGCCTTTATCGATCTTGCAGCCTAATTCGTTTGCCAGTATGTCGATGGCGCGGAAACCGCAATTATGCCGCGTGCGGTCATAATCTTTCCCGGGGTTGCCTAAGCCGACGATCAGCCAGCTTTCGCTTTTTCTGCCAAACACAGCTTAGAACAGGTCGGCGATGGAAGTACCGCCATGGACATGGGCAATCGCTCTTGCGAAAATGGGAGCGACATCCAGCTGCTTGATCTTATCGGAAGGACAGTTCTCGGGCAGCGGAATGGTGTTGTGGACGACCAGTTCCTTAATGGCGCTGGCGTTGATCCGCTCAAATGCAGGACCGGAGAGCACACCGTGGGTTGCGCAGGCGTAGACTTCCTTAGCGCCGCCGACTTCCACCAAAGCGTTTGCGGCATTACACAGAGAACCGGCAGTATCTACCATGTCATCAAATAGAATGCAGGTCTTGTCCTTGACATCACCGATCACATTCATGACTTCGCAAACATTTGCTTTCTGACGGCGCTTATCGACGATTGCCAGACCCATGTGCACCTTAGCGGCAAAAGCGCGGGCACGGGCAACAGAGCCTACATCAGGGGAGACGACAACGAATTCGTCATGATTGTATTTGTCTTCAGGGAATTTCTCAAGATAGTACTTTACGAAAGTGGGGTTGCCCAGCAGATGATCCACGGGAATGTCAAAGAATCCCTGAATCTGAGAAGCATGCAGATCCATGGTCAGCACACGGTCTGCACCGGCTGCTGTCAGCATGTTAGCGACGAGCTTAGCAGAAATGGGATCGCGGCTCTTTGCCTTACGATCCTGACGGGCATAGCCAAAGTAGGGGATCACTGCGGTGATCCGGCCAGCAGAAGCACGGCGGCAGGCATCGATCATAACAAGCAGTTCCATCAAATGGTCATTAACAGGCTTGCAGGTAGACTGGATGAGAAAAACATCCGCGCCACGCACAGTTTCTTCCAGGGAAACGGAAACCTCACCGTCAGAGAAAGTCTTAACAGTGCCTTTTCCCATAGGCAGACCAAGTTCCTTGCAGACAGTTTCGGCAAAAACAGGGTTAGAATTGCCGCAGAATATCTTGATATTTTCTCCGTATGCGATCATCTTTGGAATTACCTCACTTTATCTTCTTTTCTGCCCATAGGTGCACCACAGGCCATTCTGGAAATATTATACCATTACAACACTCCAAAATGCAACACTCAACTGTAAAAATTCCAACTAAAAAAACACAAAATATCCGGCATTCTTTTGTCCAAGTCATTGGTTTTTGCCTTTTGGAAATGATAAAAGGGCAAGACGAAATTATGTTTGAAATAATACTTGTGTAAAGATTCCGTTCGTGGTATAATATTGGGTACTGAATTTATTGATACAGGAGCGCTATATGAACGATACGATCCATATTCAGGGAGCGAGAGAGAATAACCTTAAAAATATCGATCTGACCATTCCCAGAGACAAGCTGATCGTTTTTACCGGGCTTTCCGGTTCCGGTAAATCCAGCCTTGCATTTGACACGATCTATGCGGAAGGTCAGCGACGGTATGTAGAGAGCCTGAGCTCCTATGCAAGACAGTTTTTAGGTCAAATGGACAAGCCCGATGTGGATGTGATCGAGGGTCTTTCTCCTGCTATTTCTATCGATCAGAAAACAACATCAAAAAATCCCCGTTCCACCGTTGGTACGGTTACGGAGATCTATGATTATCTGCGCCTTTTATGGGCGCGGGTGGGCATTCCCCATTGCCCGAAGTGCGGCAAGGAAATTCGCAGACAGACCATAGATCAGATCGTGGATCGGGTCGAGACCATGGGGGAAGGAACAAAGTTCATTATTTTGTCGCCGGTCGTCCGCCAAAAGAAGGGCGAGCATCAGAAAGTATTTGAGGATGCCAGAAAATCCGGCTTTGCCCGTGTGCGCGTAGATGGCATTTTGTATGATCTGGCTGAGCCGATCTCCTGCGAAAAGAACAAAAAACACACCATTGAATTGGTGGTTGACCGTTTGGTGATCCGGGACGGGCAGAGACGCCGTTTGACGGATTCTATTGAAACTGCCTGCCATCACTCCAAAGGACTTGTGGTGATTTTACTTCCGGAAACCGGTGAGGAGATCAGCTTTTCCCAGAATTATGCCTGCGAGGATTGCGGTGTCAGTTTGTCAGAGCTGGAGCCCAGAATGTTCTCCTTCAACAATCCTGCCGGTGCCTGCCCATCTTGTACCGGTCTTGGTTTTCAGTTGGTAGCCGATGAAGATCTTGTGATACCGGATAAAACAAAGTCGATTTTTGACGGAGCGATCCAGGCTTCCGGCTGGAACAGTGCAAGGACCGACTCGATTTTTCGTATGTATTTCGAGGCATTGGCGCAGAAATATCATTTTTCACTGACGGCTCCCGTTCAAGAGCTTTCAAAAGAAGCAATGGATGTGATCCTGAACGGTACAAAGGGTGAGAACCTTCGTATGACCTATAACCGTGGTAACGGTATGGGTGTACTGGAACAGCCCTTTGAAGGCATCCTGAATAATATCAGCCGCCGTTTCCGGGAAACCCAGTCTGACTCTGTGCGAAAAGAACTGGAAGAGTGCATGGCAAGCGCGCCTTGTCCGGATTGTCACGGCGAACGCCTTTCCGAGATCGCAAGAGCCGTCACCGTTGGTGGAATCGGCATTATGGAGTTCTGCAGAATGAGCATCAGTAAGGAACTGGAGTTCATGGAGAATCTCAACATCGAGGGCAACATGGCGGTGGTTGCAGATCAGATCGTTCGGGAGATCAAAAGCAGATTGCGCTTTTTAAGAGACGTGGGTCTGCAGTATCTGACGCTGTCCAGAGCCGCAGCAACCTTGTCCGGCGGTGAGAGTCAGCGTATCCGTCTTGCAACGCAGATCGGCTCTTCACTCATGGGTGTTTTGTATATTTTAGATGAGCCGTCTATCGGCCTGCATCAGCGTGATAATGACAGATTACTGTCGGCACTGAAGCATTTACGCGATATTGGCAATACGCTGATCGTTGTGGAGCATGATGAGGATACCATGCGCGCAGCGGACTATATCGTTGATGTTGGTCCCGGCGCAGGAAGCCACGGCGGCGAGATCGTAGCTGCCGGCAGCCTGGATGACATTATAAATTGCCCGGAATCTCTTACAGGTCAGTATCTTTCCGGATTTAAAAAGATCCCCGTTCCCACGAAACGCAGACTTGGAAACGGTAAAGCATTGCGTGTTTTGGGCGCTTCGGAAAATAACTTGAAGGATGTGGATGTAACCATTCCCCTTGGCACATTGACATGCGTTACCGGTGTTTCCGGTTCGGGAAAATCCAGCCTTGTGGTTGAAGTTCTGAACAAAACGCTGCTGTCAAAATTGAATCATGCCCGTACACGACCCGGAGCTTGTCGCTGTATAGAGGGACTGGAACATCTGGATAAGGTCATTGACATCGATCAAAGCCCCATCGGACGCACACCACGGTCTAACCCGGCAACTTATACGGGTCTGTTTAACGATATCCGCGATCTGTTTGCATCCACCGCGGATGCAAAGGTCCGGGGTTACGGTCCCGGCAGATTTTCCTTTAATGTTAAGGGCGGCCGCTGCGAAGCATGCAGCGGCGATGGACTTGTAAAGATCGAGATGCATTTTCTTGCGGATGTTTATGTGCCTTGCGATGTCTGTCGCGGCCAAAGATACAACCGGGAAACCCTTGAGGTACAGTATAAAGGCAAGAATATTTCCCAGGTTCTGGAAATGACAGCAGAGGAAGCGGTGGAATTTTTCCAAAACCTGCCCAAGATCCGCAATAAGGCTCAGACCCTTGTGGATGTTGGTTTAGGATATGTAAAACTGGGTCAATCCAGCACAACATTATCCGGCGGTGAAGCCCAGCGCGTAAAGCTGGCGACGGAGCTTGCAAGGTCTTCCACCGGCCGCACGATCTATATTCTCGATGAGCCGACCACGGGCCTGCATGCCGCCGATGTTCATAAGCTGATCGAGGTATTACAGAAGCTGGTTGACGACGGAAATACCGTTCTCGTGATCGAGCATAATCTGGATGTGATCAAAACGGCTGACCACATTATTGATCTCGGACCTGAGGGCGGAGACGGCGGCGGATATATTGTCGCACAAGGTACACCGGAACAAATTACAGCGATCGACGGCAGTTTTACCGGCGAATATTTAAAGAGATATTTGTAAAAAAATCCCCGACCGGAAAGGTCGGGGAAGGATCAAACAGTATTTTCATAAAGAGAGCAGGGTAGTACATCGGACAGTTCCAAAAGAACATGGTCACGGCCGCCGGCATAGTCAATCGGCAATAAAATGGGCGTACATACTACATTTCCGGTAGATTGGATGATACCAATGGTCATAGTGAACTTAGCACCGCCGGTTTCTGCTTTTTCCAAAAGAACCGTACCGTTGTGTGCTGCGGCAACTGCGCGCACGATTGTCATACCAAGTCCGATACCCAGGTTTCCTTTTTCGATTCCGGGCTCTCGCAGAAAACGCGCAAACAGCGTTCCGTGAACGGCTGCGTCAATGCCGTCGCCGCTGTCTGTAACGGTAATGAAAAGCTTGTCCTTATTCCTGCGGATGTCCACAAAAACCGTTTCACTGCTTGGCGTGTGACGGATCGCGTTTGAAAGTAAGTTGAGGATCGCGCGTTCCAATTTTTCGGCATCCGCCATTGTATATATCGGTTCATTCGGCAGTCTGTATTGCAGCGATTTTCCGCTTTCTGAAACAAATCCGGATACTTTTTCCAGTATTTCAGCAAAGGTCGCAGTGATATCGATTAACTGCATACGGAAATTTCGCTCAGCTACATAGGCTGCGGAATCGGACATATTGCCGACAGCCCGCAGCAGCTGATTCAGACTGCGATTGATCTGCGCAAGATGTTGTCTGCTTTGTGCATCCTGATTTGCCGATTCATCGGAAAGTAACTGTTCCGCACTGATCATGGCATTAGCCAAAGGATTTCTTAGTTGTTGAGCGACCAATGCAAATGCCCGGAGATTGGGGTCATCGTAATCGGTTTCCAGACAGAAAAGGTGTCCAGAATCCATTGCGGTCACAGTAGCGTTACAGCGGATATCATTGACGATCAAGGTCAGACAAAGCTTGCCATCGGAATATTGCCGGTACTCATCCGCACCGATTGCGATCACATCAAACACATCGATTCCTGTGGTAATTCCCCGGCAAGATGCGGCCTGATTTGCTTTTATGATGACATGGCCTTCTACAATAAAAGCGGGATATATAATTTGTTCGAGCATTTCTGCGCTATCGTGTGAATGTTCCATGATGTTCCTCCCGTTGGCATATCATGTGCATTTTTTCGCAGAAATTTCGTCGACAGTTTTCGACAAAATCTGTTATTTAATATATTACTCTTTTCTGTAAAAAATAGCAAGTAAAATCGTATTTGAGGTGATAATATGTCAGTTCATGACGGACATCGGCAGCGCATGAAGGACCGCTTTCGTACTGCTGGACTCGATGGCATGAAGGATCATGAAATATTGGAAATGCTGCTTTTTTACTGCATTCCCAGAAGAAATACCAATGAGATTGCCCATCATTTACTGAACAAGTTCAAGACCTTGCCCCGTGTTTTCAATGCATCTGTTAAGGAACTGGAAGATGTGCCGGGTATGGGCCATAATGCAGCTGTGTTTATTGCATTTGTCAGACAACTCGAGAGATTTTTCGAGGATGATACTTGCGATCCGGATGATATTTTGAATTCCATCGACAAGTGCGGTAAGTATCTTCTCAGGCGATTTGCCGCGCGGAAAAATGAAACGGTCATGCTTTTGTGCCTGGATGCAAAGTGCAAGGTTCTCGGTTGCCCGGTGGTTGCGGAAGGCAATGTAAACTCTGCCAATATTTCCGTTCGTAAGATCGTAGATACCGCGCTGGCTACCAATGCAACATCTGTGGTCCTTGCCCACAATCATCCCAGCGGTTTGGCATTTCCTTCCACAGAAGATGTGCAGACCACGAAGCGCGTTGCAAAAGCGCTCCGTTATGTAGATGTTATTTTGAATGACCATATTATTGTCGCGGACGGAGATTATGTATCGCTGCTCTCCTCAGGAATTTATGACAGTTCAGATTGCTTTGAAGATTAAAGGATAGGGAAATGAAGCTGATTGTTTGTCTTGACGATAAAAACGGTATGTCCTTCTATGGACGCCGGCAAAGCGCAGATTCCGCCCTAACTGCAAGGATACTGGAGCTTGTTGGCGAGCAAATGCTCTACATAAATGGCTATTCGAAAAAAATGTTCGGCGGCGAGATTGATAATATCGTAGCAGATGAGCATTTCCTCGATGTCGCCGGAGAAAAGGACTATTGCTTTGCGGAAATTACAGATGTATCGAACTACTTGAAACAAGCTGATGAGATCGTGATTTTCCGTTGGAATCGTGTTTATCCTGCGGATTTGTATTTTCCTGTGCACCTTCTTGATTCGCAGTGGAAACGAAAAGAAACTTATGAATTTTCCGGCAGCTCTCACCAAAAGATCACCCAGGAGGTTTATTATCGATGAAGAAACGCTCGATACGGATCATGATTCCGATTCTGATACTGGCAGTGATTGCCGCCGGTTGGTTTGCCCGGAATCAAAATACCGGGCAAACCAACTATGCCCTTAATGATGTTCCGGCTTTTTCCGGGAAGCCTTATGTTATCATCAATGATAATATTCCGTCTTTTTCTGAGGAAGAATTGGCAACGCAGGCGTATGAATACTACAGCGAGCTGGATGTTTTGGGAAGATGCGGTTATGCTATGGCTTGTATCGGTAAAGAACTGATGCCCACAGAGGATCGGGGAAGTATCGGACAGGTAAAACCCTCCGGATGGCAGACGATCAAGTTCGATTTTGTTGACGGAAAGTATTTATACAATCGCTGTCACCTGATCGGTTTTCAGCTGACGGGTGAAAATGCAAATCCGAAGAATTTAATCACCGGAACGCGCTACCTGAATGTGGATGGTATGCTGCCTTTTGAGAATATGGTGGCGGACTACATTAAGGAAACCGGAAATCATGTGCTTTATCGGGTGACACCGATCTATGACGGGAACGATCCGGTAGCCAGAGGTGTCCAGATGGAGGCAATATCCCTTGAGGATGACGGGGAAGGTATCTGTTTTAACATCTATGCCTACAACAATCAGCCTGGTGTTTCCATTGACTACAAGACCGGTTTAGCATACCTTTCTGAGGAAGAAATTCCCACGCAGACAACAATAACGCAAATTATTTTTGTTTTAAACATTAACTCAAAGAAGTTTCATACGGCAACCTGCGAGCAGGGAAAGAGTATTCGCCCTGAGAATCGGGAAGAATATAACGGCTCTCGCCAAAGTCTGATCGATGACGGCTATGTGCCGGCTGGCTGCTGTGATCCGTAAATCTACATAAAAAGGAGGCTGCGCGCCGATGGACCGTTTTGAATTAAATTCTGAATATAAGCCGACCGGTGACCAGCCGAAGGCAATCGCCCGACTAACGGAGGGTATCAAACAAGGCTTGTCAGAACAGGTACTTTTGGGTGTGACCGGTTCCGGTAAGACTTTTACAATGGCAAATATCATCGCCAATGTGAATAAACCAACGCTTGTTTTAGCGCATAATAAGACACTGGCAGCTCAGCTTTGTTCGGAATTCCGTGAGTTCTTTCCCAATAACGCGGTAGAATACTTTATTTCCTATTACGACTATTATCAGCCGGAGGCATACATTGCCCATACGGATACTTATATCGAGAAAGATTCCTCGATCAATGAGGAGATCGACCGTCTGCGCCACAGCGCAACTTCTGCTTTGTTTGAGCGCAGGGATGTGATCGTGGTTTCCTCTGTCAGCTGTCTGTACGGTCTGGGTGACCCTATCGACTATAAGAGCATGGTCATCTCCTTGCGCGTTGGTCAGCAGCGTCCTCTTGATGAAGTGCTGCATAAGCTGACAGAAATTCGTTACGAGCGAAACGACATTGATTTTTCGAGAAATAAGTTTCGCGTTCGGGGCGATACCCTGGAGGTTTATCCTGCTTACTGGACCGGTCGTGCTATCCGGGTGGAATTTTTCGGCGATGAAGTAGACCGTATTTCAGAGATCAATGCGGTGACCGGTATGGTGGAGCGCTATATTGAACATGTTGCTATCTATCCTGCCAGCCACTATGTAGCTTCCCGGGAAAAACTTGAGCGCGCCATGAATGAGATCCGCAGAGAATGCGATGCCCAGGTGCAGTGGTTTAACGATAACAATAAACTCTTGGAAGCACAGCGGATCGCCCAACGTACGAATTACGATCTGGAAATGCTGACAGAGATCGGTTTTTGTACCGGCATTGAGAATTACTCCCGTGTCATTCAGGGAAGACAGCCCGGTACACCGCCTACAACACTTCTGGATTATTTTCCTGACGATTTTCTTCTGTTTGTGGACGAAAGTCATGTTACGCTGCCTCAGTGCAGAGCCATGTATGCAGGAGACCGCAGCCGTAAGGATTCTCTGGTAAACTTCGGCTTCCGTCTGCCTTCTGCGTACGATAACCGCCCCTTAAATTTTGATGAATTTGCTTCCAAACTGAATCAAACAGTTTATGTCTCCGCTACACCCGGTGATTATGAATTGAGCAGATCCGGTCAGACCGTGGAGCAGGTGATCCGTCCGACCGGCTTGTTGGATCCCGTTATTGATGTTCGGCCCATTGACGGTCAAATCGACGATCTTATCGGCGAGATCAATCAGCGCAGCAGTAAGGATGAACGGGTGCTTGTGACGACTTTGACCAAGAAAATGGCAGAGGATCTGACAGCCTATCTGCTGAAAGCCGGCATTAAAGTCCGCTATATGCATTCAGATATCGGCGCTATGGAAAGAATGGAGATCATCCGGGATCTGCGCATGGGAAAATTCGATGTGCTTGTGGGTATCAATCTGCTGCGTGAGGGTCTTGACCTGCCTGAGGTAAGCCTTGTGGCGATCCTGGATGCCGATAAGGAGGGTTTCCTTCGTTCAGAGACCAGTTTGATTCAGACAATCGGCCGCGCTGCACGAAACGCTGAGGGGCTTGTCATTATGTATGCAGACAATATGACGCAGTCCATGCGCGTTGCCATTGGGGAAACACAGCGGCGTCGCGAGATCCAGCAAGCCTACAATGAGGCTCATGGTATTGTTCCCAGGACCGTAAAAAAATCTGTGCGTGATCTGATTGAGATCTCTTCCGTCACACCTGAAAAAATTGGCCGTACCGGCGTGAAGATGACCAGAGTGGAAAAAGACAAAGAGATCGCCCGTTTGGAGAAACAAATGAAAGAAGCTGCCCGTATGATGGAATTCGAGTATGCGGCTTTGCTGCGTGACCGGATCATTGAATTGCGTGGAAATGATAAGTAATCACTAAAAATACCGGAATGCATCCGCATTCCGGTATTTCCGTTGAATGATTCAAGATGGGATGGTATCTCGCGTGGCATCCAGCACAGATTCTGCGTCAAACAGATCGGTGAACCAATCTTTATGATTAAGAAGATTTGCTCCGGATACCATCAGACGACCCTGACGCATATATTCCGCATCTTCCGTCAGCCAGGGCTTTCCGTCTGTAGAAAATCCAAGGAATCTTGTAAAACCGTATTCCTGAAGAATCGTGAATTTTTCGCCGGAGTAGGGGGCAGTGCCGGTGGAAATATCACTGTTACGGGCATATACGAGGGTATCAACAGTTCCGAGGATCGGACTGACTTCGTCCTCCCAGCTTTTAAGATCGTTTTTGATTTGCTCCGGGGTATAGCTGCCGTAGGATACATTTCCGTAAGTGTAGCATGCGATCTCATAACCGGTTTGCCCTAAAAGTCTGACAATTTCAGAGACTTCAGTAACTTGTTCGTTATGGTACGCCTGACCAAATTCAGACAGCGCTTTTGCCTGTGTCCGGTAACCGAAGATTCCATCGTAGCCGGTCACAGCAAGAACTGCCTTTTGTCCTTTGTAGGAAAAGTCCGGATGGGTTTCCACAAATGCATCTAAAATCGGAACAAGGTCAAATGCGCCGGTTACTGTTTGTCCGGTTTCGTCGACCATTTCGCAGGTCAGATTTCCGTTTTCATCGACGATCAGACGGCTTGCAAAACCTGCGCCGTTCTTATCCGGTTGTTTGTCACCGTCACCGTCGATCATGTATGTATAGTAGTTTACCTGAGTCTGGGTGATGATCAGCGGTTTCTTTCCGGCAGGAAGATACAGGTCCTTCAAAGTGCCATCTTCCGCAAAGTCGTTAAGACCAATCAAAATGTAATTGTTGTCGTACAGCTGCTGTAGGATTTTTGAAAATTCATCGATGGTAATAAAGTTTTTGTTATAGGATGTGCCGTAGGTCTTATCACGAAATGCCCTTTGAGGATCCGCGATCAGTAGTTGGAAGGAAAGATTAATAATTTTACCGGGGTCAGACCATAAAACAAGCTCGTTTTTGGCATTCAGGTAATCATCACGGGTTTTTTTCAGAGCAGGGAAGTCCTGAATGTCACCGGAAAAGCTGTCAATGACCGAAATTGCACCGTCATAGTCAAACTGCAGGGCAAGTTTTTCTGCTTCAACTGACAGTTCTTCTGCTTCTTTTAACAGTAAAGCCTGCATATATGCTTCAGATTCAGATGCCTCCAGACTTGCCTGCGCTTCCAGTTTGTTGCGCTGGACAGCTCTAACGATGGAGCCGATAATAAAAGTGACGATCAGCAATAAAGCTGCGCAGGCAATGATCGCCGGTAAATATGTCTCTTTGAAAATTTGCATTTGGGTGCGCTGTTTGCGTCTGGGATTGCGGGGTCTATCTGTATGTTGTTGTTCATCCATAGAGCATCCGCCTTTCAGGTGTTTCTTTCATTATATCCCAGTTTTATAAAAAAGCAAGAACACTTGCATTCGATCCTCGTTTGCGTTATCATATACGAAGAATATTTTACAGAGGTGCTACACATGGAAAAGATCACAAGCTTTACCATCGATCATATAAAACTGCAGCCGGGGCTGTATGTTTCCCGCAAGGACCGAGTGGGAGAACAGACTGTTACGACTTTCGATTTGCGCGTAACAAGCCCCAATGAAGAGCCGGTCATGAATACCGCTGAAGTCCACACCATTGAGCATCTCGCCGCAACCTATCTGCGCAACGATCCTGAGTGGAAAGATAAAGTTTTGTATTTTGGACCCATGGGCTGCCGTACCGGCTTTTATTTGCTTATGGCAGGTGATTATGCCTCAAAAGAGATGTTGCCACTTGTGCGTAATTGCTTCCGCTTTGTGGCGGATTTCTCCGGGGATGTTCCCGGCGCCAGCGCGAAAGATTGCGGAAACTATCTGGATATGAACCTGCCGATGGCGAATTTCTGGGGAAAGCGCTATGCTGACCTGCTGGAAATGGTAGATGACAGCAGACTTGTTTATCCCCAATAAGGAGGAATTGAGAATGAAATTAGGTATTATCGGCGCAATGTCTGTGGAGGTTGAACTGTTAAAAGAGAGAATCGAAGGCCTCGCAGTCAGCAACCGCGCAGGTATGGAATTTTATGATGGCACGCTGGAAGGTCTGCCCGTGACGGTTGTGGTTTGCGGTGTCGGTAAGGTAAACGCAGCCTTGTGCGTTCAGGTTTTGTGCGATTGTTTTCAAGTAACGCATATTGTAAATACCGGTGTTGCCGGCTCTTTGTGCGCAGATCTCGATATCGGCGATCTGGTCATCAGTACAGAGGCAATGTACCATGATTTTGACTGTCATGTTTTGAATCCCATGTATGTTGTGGGTCAAGTGCCGGGATTATCTGTTCGTTCTTTTGCAGCAGATCCTACGCTCTGTGCATGTGCGACGGCAGCGGCAGAAGAGGTATGCGCAGGTCATATCCGTACGGGTGTTGTAGCCAGCGGTGATCAGTTCATTTGCGATCAGGTTCGTAAAGATAAAATCATTGCGGATACCGGTGCGCTTTGTACGGAAATGGAAGGCGCAGCCATCGGTCATGCCGCATGGCGCAATGGCATACCTTTTGTTGTGATTCGCGCGATCTCCGATAAAGCGGACAATTCAGCGCAAATGGATTATCCCACATTCGAAGCCATTGCCGCAAGAAATTGCGCATCGGTAACCTGCAAGATGGCAAAGCATTTAAAGAACAGGGCAATGTAATAAAAGCAGCAGAGAGGTTAACTCTCTGCTGCTTTTTTAATTTCTTCTAAAGCCGTCTGACTGGGTATATCGTATGTTTGCTCTGTTTTGTGCAGAACGGTATAGGAAATGCCCTCAACAGTATATGCGCCAACATAATCGATTCCCGATGCAATGGGAAGCAACAGTTCGGCGTCCAAATCAAGATAACACTGCATTTTCTTGGTGACACCCGGTTTCTCAAGGTCGCTTAACAGATTTGGATTCTGATACAGTGTATTGCACGCATTGGAACTGACCAACTTGGCAAATTCCTCGTTTGCAGTAAATGTAATACGGATTTTCCCGTCTTCCTGCTTTAATTCTGCTCCGGTGATATATTGCGGAAGCATGATGTTTCCAACCAACAGATTGTGGCAGTAAGCATACATGTCGTCAAATTGGATATTGGCATTGACAGTCATTTGGGAGTCGTCTGTTTTAGAATGGTATTGATTGTCAGAGAACAGTTCTGTTTTGTTAAGTGTTGCGCTCTGCTCTCCGCGGCTTTCGTTGACTAAATGGGTTTTTGTGTTTACAAGCGCTGACCAGCCGTCAGCTTGCGCGGTGTGCAGTGTAATGTCTTGCGTTCTTGCGTCGCCGAAGGCCTGGAAGTAAATGTTATCATGGTAGTGAGATGTAACATTTTCAGCCTGCATCAGATATCCGCTGGCCCGTTCAAGAACGCGCAGTGCATTCAGATATTTGATGGGAGTATAAAGGTCCTTGTTCTCAGGCTCTTTGATTTCCTCTGTTGCGATCTTTACTTCCGTGGTATATGTAATTTCGATCTGAGCTGCACCCTGGGTATAGGAGAAGGCATATATGCTTTTTGTTAATTGCCCGTTTTCGTTAATATATGCTGTGCCATGGGCATTTGCAGGCATTGTATCACTGCCTTCAATCCAGTGCTCTATCGCTGACGGTTCTGCAAATTCAAGGGTGAATGAGCGACCTGTTTTGATTCCAGAAACATTTGTGTACAGCTCGGCATTCAGTAATACTGCCGGCGGAAACGCGCAGAGATATGCTTCCGGCTCCATAGGACAGGAGAAACGGCTTTCGCCGGTTGTTATATAACCGGTTCCGTTGATATATTGCTCTGTAAAATTTGCTTGAAACTCGTCAATGGTCAGGGTTTCGTCAACAGAAACCCGCAAATTATCGGTACTTAAGCCATTAAATGCAATAGACTGATCGGTGACTTCCAGTAAAGTTTCTGTCCCAATCGTGGTTTTTTGCTCTTTTTTAACGGAGAGAACAACATCCTGTGCAGAGCGGATTTGTTCAATGGATTTTTCGTAAAGCTCCGAGGCATTATCGATCGGGCGCGGAGGCGTATTATCAGGGTCCAAAGCATTCAAAATCCCATGACCTGCGAGGAAGAGAAGGGCAGATGCGGCGAAGATTGCTGCAATGATAATGATCCTTCTTTTCATAAGCCGCTCCTTTCTTGCTTTTTTACCATAATAACAAATTATAAAAATACTGTCAAGAAATGCGCGAGAGGAGACGATATACCCCCGTTGAGTGTTCACTCAACGGGGGTATTTGAACAAAAATTTAAATGCAGGTATAGCCGCCGTCAACGGGAATGCTCAAACCGGTGAGATATGCAGATGCATCGGAGGCGAGGAACAGCACGGGACCCTTGATATCGTTTCCGTTTGCCAGACGACCCAGCTGGGTGTGGTTGCTGTAGTTTTGCTTGAAGAGGGGAGGAGTTCGGTCAGATTCCAGACCGCCGGGGCATACAGCATTGATACGAACACCATACTGACCGTAGTAGCTGGCAGCATGGCGTACCCATGCAGTAAGTCCGGATTTGGACAGCGCGTAGGCATGCGCATATGCACCGTCACCCATACCGGGCTCTCCGTCATAATTGTGCTTTTCAACACCGATCAGACCCATCATGGAGCCAAAAGTAACGATGGAGCCGGAACGCTGTTTGATCATCTGCTCACCAACGGCGCTGAGCATGTAAAGGGAAGCAGCGGTGTTTACATTGACATCTTCAGTCAGCTGCGCCTCGTCCTGGTACCAGCCAACGCCGGTGCCCTTGGGGATAATGCGGCTGCAGTGGATAAAGACATCGATGCGGCCTTCCTGGTCGATTACTTTTTTGATCATGGCATCAATGCTTGCCACATCACACTGATCGAAGGCAACCGCTTCCACATCACCGCCGCGCTGGCGCAACTCCTGCACATATCCTTGCGCAGATTCCACAGAGTGGCTGGCAAGATATACTTTTGCGCCGGCATCCACAAGTGCCATAGTACAGCCCTTGCCGTACATTGCGCGACCGCCGGTGATCAGAGCAACTTTACCCTTCAGAGAGAAGAGATCAAAGGTATTGATTTCAGTATTAACAGACATTTGATTATCCTCCTCTTATTTTGCTGTGTAGCCGCCATCGACAGGGATGGTGGTACCGGTAATGTAGGCAGAAGCGTCAGAGGCAAGGAATACGGCGATATCCTTGACATCCTGGCTGTTTGTCATGCGGCGGATGTGGGAATGCTTGATAAATGCTTCTTCGAAGGCAGCAGGTTTTGTGCCTTCCATGGGTGCGAAAGCGATGGTGTTGCAGCGGCAGCCTGCATCACCGAGGAATCCTGCAGCCTGCCGGGCATAGTTTACATAGCTGCCCTTAACATAGCCGTAGTCAACAGAGAAGTCTTTTTCCATCTCTTCGGGGCATCCGTCGTAGTTGTGTACATCGCAGCCCACCAGCGCAGCATAGTCAGATACGAAGATGACGCTGCCACGCTTCTGCTCTGCCATGATGATACCCACAGCCTGAATAGTGAGCATAAGACCACGCTGCGTAACAGCAAAATTGTCAAGAATTTCCTGATAGCTGTGGAACCAGCCGGTCATGTGCTTTTGAGAACCGTTGTCCACATATACATCGATACCACCCATGGTATTGCGGATAAAAGCAGCCAGCTCATCAGCGGCAGCTTTTGTGCCTTGCTGATACTCAAAATAGCCTGCAGCACCGATCTTTGCAGCGAGTTCTTTCAGCTGCGCGCCATCATTGCCGCACAGCCATACCTGCGCGCCTGCTTCGACCAGGCCTTCGGCAATATCAGCACCGTATACATACTCGGGGGAGTAGACCAGAGCTTTTTTGCCTTCCAAAGAAAATCTTTCTAGAATACCCATGTGTTTTCCTCCTTATAATGACACCGGTAATCAATAATAACGAGAAATATTATAATCCACGAATCTCGCTAAGTCAAATACTTGTATGAAAAAAGTGGTGAAATATGTAAATAAATCGCCATTGGTCAATTATAACCAATGGCGGTTGTAGGGTTGGTGGACCTGATCGGATTCGAACCGACGACCCCCACAATGCGAATGTGATGCGCTCCCAGCTGCGCTACAGGCCCGTAACGCTTTGCATTATACTCTTGTTCTTTTGGTTTGTCAATAAATTGAAATGCAGAAAATAAGAGCCGCCCAAACGGACGGCTCTTGAAAGGCAATATACAATCAGCGCTTGCTGAACTGGGGAGCACGACGGGCGGCCTTCAAGCCGTACTACTTAAAGTCAAACACAAAAAGTTCCCTATTTCCAATGGAAATTCCGTTTTGATTTCAAAATGAACCTCAAACTGAACCTCAAACTGGGTTGTCCTGAAAAGCCATATTCACTTTTGAGATAAGATCCTTCGGACGGTTGTAGGTTAGGTGTGCGTAAATGTCCAATGTGATCTTTGCGTGTTCGTGCCCGGCAAGAGCCTGGACGGTTTTGACATCCACGCCTGCCAGCAGCAGGTTCGTGATGTAGGTATGCCGCAGCTGATGGGGCGTTACATGGAAGTCGATGCTGTAAATGACCTTGCCGTTATGTGCTGCAGCTTCACCGAGAACCGGCTGCACCACATGCTTTGTCTTTACGCCGTCCTTGTAGCGATAGTAGACCCGTTCCTCTGCGGTCCGGGTTGTGATATACTTCCATAGCCGCTGCCACTGCGTTCCGGACAACGGCTCCCCATCCCGGTTGGCAATTACATAATCGGAGATAGATGCTTCCTTGACAGCTTTCAAATGCTGCACAAGCTGTGGCGGTATTGGGATCGTGCGCCGGGAAGCCTTGGTTTTCAGATCGTGAGTTACTACCGGGCGGTTGTTCTCGATGTGCCAGGCACGATCCACATAGATGTGTGGCGCAGCATCGTCGAGGAAAACACAGTCCCATTGCAAACCCAGAGCCTCTTCCCGGCGCAGGCCAGAATATAGGCATATCAGAACGAAGGTGTACGGCGGCAATCCTCTGATCGCATCAAGAAGGGTTTTCACCTGCGTATCGGTAAGAGCCTTTTTCTCCTGCGCACTCTTTCCACCTTTTGGATCCAAGTCCTCACAGGGCGAACGATCTATGATATTGCTTTTGTAGGCAGAGTAGAAAATGGACTTGTAGAGCATTTGCACACTCCGGTAGATCGAAGCGGACTTTTCTGCCGCCTTGGTGATCGCCATGTTAACATCGTCCGGTGTTACATCAGCCATATACTTGTCGCCGAGCGGATCGATGATGTAATTCTTGACCTTTGAGGTGTAGTCGGCCAGCGTGGTTTTGCGGATATGCGCTGACCGCATTACAAGCCATTTTTCGGCATAGTCTTTGACGGTGGGGTTATCCCGGCGAAAAACCGCTTCCTCGATCTCCCGTTCGGCCAACTTGATTTTCATAGTCAGCTCGTCTGGATCCTTGGCATAGAGGGCAACATACTTTCCGTCGCTGTCCTTTATCCGCTTGCGGTATTGATTTCGACTGGGTACCCATTCGTAGGTTGGTTTCTTTGGGCGGGCCATTGGATACCTCCTTTTTAGCTTGCGCCCTGTGCCCGGCTATGCTATAATAGCAGGGCAAGGCTGTGATCTGTGAGAGGGTCTATGCTGGGCATCTGCCGTCCATGGTGTTGGCGCACCGTGGGCGGCTCCTTCTATTTTAGGTAATCTAAGATCGTGTTAAATTAAAATCAGAAACAGATTTATTAACAGTTATAGACTAGGAACAGAATAGAATAGGATAGAATAGTTTAGCTTAGGCTACTATAGAAAGGCATATCGATATGGTATCGATACGGTATCAATACCGTATGCATACCATATCCGGGCTTTATTTACTCTCTAATTTTACCGCTGTTCCTACTGCGCAGAGGTTCATTCCGTTCATTTCCATACTGACAGAAATGATAGCATCTGCTCCAAGATCTGCGGCTTCCTGTTTAAGGACCTCGCAGACACCGTCAACGCCGGCTTTCCATCCTCGCTGTGTTGCCTTGTTCCCTCCGGGAAGTGCTGCAACCACAGCACCGGACACGATGCCGAGATAGCTGGAGATCTGACGACCTTCAATATTGGGGGATGTTGTAATAATCATAAAGCACCTTCCTATGTGATTGCGCATAGGATCTACCAAGAGATCCCCTATACATTATAGCGCATGTCGTTGTCAGTCGAATGTTATATTTTTTCTATTTTCCCAAAATGGGAATTTTCTATGCTATAATGGGCTTGCCGGCAGTACCCACGAAAGGAGAAAAGCTCTATGAAGCAGGATCAGCCCAAGCCCAGTCTGAAGGAGATCTTGGCAGCGGAATTGTTTGCCAAGCTGTCGGAGTCTGCCCAGGATGTGATTATTGAACAGCTAAAAGACCTTTTATCGAAGCAATGATAAATGCCTGCTGTTCTTCGTTCAGCATATCAAAGAGTTCAATATACTCTGCCTTACGCCCATCGCTGTTTGCAGCGGTGGGCGTTACGCTTCTTTCCATAGGAACATCGTAGCCCATCAGCCAAGCTTCGGAAACATTGAGAGCCAAACCGAGGATGGTCAGCTTTTCCTGCCCGGGCTCAGTCTTTCCGGACACATACTGGCTAAGAGTGTTCTTTCCAAGGTTCACACCATATCTCTGACAAAACGGCTGCGCAGCACGAACAATATCGGCCTGTCGGATCTGCCGCTTTTCCATAATTTGTTGTAGACGTTCGCTTGTTGTGTAAGGCTTCATAGCTTTGCCCTCCCTCTTGATATGCCAATAGTATACACCATCTTGAATAAAAGTTCAACAGCAAAAATAAAAAAGTTCTAATTTTTTGAACTTGCCTATTGCATTTTTGAATTTAGTGTGTTATATTGCTAACAGGTTCAACGCCTATGAACTTGTACGAAAGGAGGAAATCACACATGGCGTATGATTATAGCAAGCTGAGCGGCAAGATCCGTGAAGTGTTTGGCACCAACGGAAAGTTTGCTAAGGCTATGGGGCTGTCTGAACGCACTGTTTCTTTGAAAATGACCAGCAAGGTTGGTTGGAAGCAGGAAGAAATGGACAAAGCTATGAACCTGCTCGGCGTACCCTGTGAAGAAGTAGGCACTTATTTTTTTAAGCAAAAGGTTCATAGCTAATGAACTACCGGCGTGAAAGGAGCACAAGTATGGGTACACTACTGACCCGCAAGGAAGCTGCAGCACGGCTCGGCATTTCTGTTGACACGCTGGACGCAGAAAGAGCCAGTGGGCACTTGGCCTACATACAACGGAAGCCGGGCGGCAAGGTTTGGATCGCTGAGGAAGCGATCAATGATTACTTATCCAGAGCGACACACCCTGTACGACCTCCGGTCAGAATGACCAAGGAAACATACAGGAACCGTCGAGCCTGAGAACAAGCGCACAGCGCAGAAAGGAGTTGAGAAGCTATGGCATATTACAGGCGCTGCCCCTGCTGTGGTGCGAATAACGACCCCGGCGAGATCTGTGATTGCCAGGGCGAGGACGAAAAGAAAGAGGCCACCCCCGCTGCATCGGGAATGACCTCAGGCTTTATACCCATTCCATCTTACCAAGGGGCAAATCAAAAGTCAATCTTTGAAAGGAGAGATGCCCATTGGCGGACAATGATCTGAGAGATCTCCGGGTGCAAAAACAGCTGCCGGTTAAAGAGATGGTCGAGGTTGTCCGTGCACTGTATCCGAAATTCGATAAGACCGTACAGAGCAAATGTGAGAATGGCAGTTCTTACGGCATAGCCCTCCGCCCGGATGCGATGGATGCCCTTTACAAGCGGTTTGCTCCGGAGATCCTGGAGGGGCGTAGGCTGGCTCGTAGAGAACGCCACAGGTTAACCTGTCGCATATCTGCCCGGCTGGAGAACGACGACTATGCGGCGTTGCAACAGCACCTAAAGGCAGATGGCTACGCCACCATGCAGGATCTGCTCACCGATTTAGTACGGCGATACCTGAAGGAAAAGGAGGATGCCGAATGAACATCCCCGATCACCCTGTTATCCGGAATATGGAAACCACCGGCACCCCGGATGGCAAAGAGCCGGTATATCCGCATTGTCCGGTCTGCGGCAAGGAATGCGAAACCGTGATCGTAAAGGACGGCGCCGTCGTGTGCTGCGACGAGTGCGGAGACTTCAAAGATGCGTGGGAAGTTCAAGAGTGCTTCCCGGAAAGCGAGGACGAATGAAAGGTATTGTAATAACCCCCGATAATGCGATCTCTGTCCAGGACTTCGGTGAACCGCTGTATAAGACAGTCGGTGCAGCTGTTGGCGGCGGCATTGAGATCGTACACCCCAGGTTACTGGAACAGCCTTTTTGTATGATCGTAGACGACGAGGGGCTGCTGAAGGAATACCCCTTAAATGTGGTCGGTAGTTTCCTCTATGAAACACTCAGCCACGGGCACCCGATTGTCGGCACAGTCGTGTTCATGAAAGAAGGGATCCGAGATGGAGAACCGGACATCATCGGCCTGTCCGATGAAGATGTCCAGTATTTAACTGATAAGTTTAATCACTTTTTCAAACTGAAAGGAGAAACCACCCCATGATTATTAAACCCGAAAAGCTGACTTTCGCTGATAAGAAAGTCCGTATCCTGCTTGCCGGCTTCCCTGGCATCGGCAAAACCACCCTTGCGCTCTCTGCTCCCAAGCCCTTGTACATCGATGTGGACCTTTCCGCAGAACGCATCAACCGGGATGTGCTGAACCAGGCTGTCGGTGTTGCACAGCCCCGGGACTACAAGGAACTGCGCCAGGATCTCGGTATCGGCTGCTCCGAAATGGAATTGCAGGCCGTGAGAAACAACCTCGCTGACTACGAAAGTATCGTCGTGGACACCGGTGGCAAGCTGCTTGCCATTATGGGCCAGTACGGTAAGAGCATCGAACCCAAGTACGGGCAGCGGGATGGTAGCCTGTCGCTCAAAGGTTACGGCTGGCTCGGCAAGGAGTTCCAGCGGTTCCTTGACCACATCATTTATCAGCTGGACAAGCACATCGTTATTGTGTTCCACGCTGTTGAGGAAAAGGACGGCGACGACGTAAAGCTGCGGATCAAAGCCGAGGGATCCTCCAAGAACTCCGTTTGGGAAGTTATGGACCTGGGCGGATTTATGGAAATGCGTGGCACGCAGCGCACGATCGGCTTCTCCAACTGCGAAAGATACTTCGCTAAGGGCACTCGTGGTGTTCACGGCATTTTTACTGTGCCTGAGCTGACGCCCGGTACTCCCAACGATTTCCTCGCAAAGCTGTTCGAGAAATACAATGCGGTATCTGCGCAGGAAGCTGAGAAAGCTGCAGAGGACAAAGCTGCCTACGATGCAGCTATGACCGAGGGCTATCAGATCATTGCAACGGTGGTCGATGCAGACACCGCAACGGCGGCACTGCACGGGATCAAGGCGATCAAGCACGCACTGACATCCGAAAAGGAACTTAGTGCTGCGTTCAATAAACAGATCAAGGCTCTGAACTTGATGTGGGATGGCGTGTTGAAGCAGTACACTCCGAAGCCTAAGGAGAAGGGGGCGGAGTAAATGGATCGCTTCCTGATCACACACTCGCTGCTGTCCTCCTGGCTCTATTGCATCAAGGAAAACCCTTATGAGGATGCAACGACGGAACGGGATCCGCTGGCTGAGTTTTTACAGGTCCTGCGCCGGGAGCCTACCGAAACCACGGAAGCGATGCGGAAAGGCATTGAGTTTGAAAACCTTGTCGAAGCTATTGTGAACGGCGGCGGAGATCCCGACCACGACTGGTACCAGGATGCAAAGATCATTGCGGACAAGGTGCGTGGCGGTGTGCCGCAGGTGAAGATCAACAAAGAAATCGTGGTCAACGGTTTTACCATTGTTCTCCATGGGCGGCTTGACTGGCTGAAAGCCGGCGAGATCTTCGATGTGAAATTCACCGGCAAATACGAAAGCGGCAAGTATTTCGATAGCACTCAGCACCCTATGTACTTTGAACTGATCCCGGAAGCGCACACCTTTACCTACCTTGCCAGCAACGGCAACGGTAACTGGGCTGAGCCTTACCGTAGGGATGAAGCACCGGACATCAAGGTTACGATTGCCAACTTCCTGGACTGGCTTGCCGCCTCTGGACACATGGACACCTATAAGCAGTACTGGAGCGCAAAATGAAAGGTCCTATGCGTGGCCGGCTGGTCGATATGTCCATAGGCCTTAATAAGAAATACCGGATCACCGTCGAGGTGGACCGGGACTTCCGGGAAGATTATGACCGACTCAAAGACCAGGAACTGGATGTGGAAATCAAGAAGCACCGGGATAAGCGGTCAAAATCGGCAAACGCCTATTTCCATGTGCTGGTCAATAAGATCGCTTCTGTCCGTGGCGGTAGCGACGAAGCTACCAAAAAGAGCCTGGTTATTGAGTACGGCGCTCTGGCGAAAGACGAGGACGGTTTTACAGTTGGCTTCAAGCTGCCGGTGTCCGTCGATGTGGATACCGTCTACCCCTATGTTAAGTGCTTCGATACCCGGGAAGAAAACGGAAAGCTGTTCAACTGCTATCTGGTCTATAAGCAGACCCGGCTGATGGACAGCAAGGAAATGGCGCGGCTGATCGATGGTGCTATCGAGGTTGCCCGGGAACTCGGCATAGAAACCGACACCCCGGAGCAGCTGGCACGGTATAAGGAAGATTGGAGCAGACAATGAACCAAGGTCAAGATGTCTATTGCCCCTACTGCGGCAAAAAAGCGGAGTATGTCGATACCATAGAGATCTACGGCAAAAGCTATGGAATGGCTTACCTGTGCCGCCCATGTGATGCCTATGTCGGCGTTCACGATGGAACGGATACACCCCTCGGTCGACTGGCTAACCGGGAACTCCGCAGGTGGCGCAACAGAGCGCACGCCGCATTTGATCCTCTTTGGCAACAAGGTCCATACCGGCGCCGGCGAAACGATGCCTATGCGTGGTTAGCCGGGAAAATGGGGTTAACCAAAGAGGAAACCCACATTGCAATGTTCGATGTGGAGCAGTGTAAACAAGTAATTCAGATTATAAACAACGAAAGGAGAAATCCAAATGTGTAAGTGCAAATGTGATACCCCCGAAGAGGGCGTTCTGCTCGAAGAGGATTTTATCGCCGTTCCTGTTTCCTATTATGAGGAACTGATCCGGGCGCAGACCGAGAGGGATATCCTCGAAGCAACTATTGAGGGTGAAAACCGCTACAGCATTGAACAGGTGCTCCAGGGCATCAAGGATGCCCGTAAAAACCGGCTGCGCTGTATGTGTATTTCCGAGGAAGAAAACCGGTGCGAACCTGCCCCTGTGACTGATCCTGCGGAGGATGTGAACGAGGATGCTTAATCACATCACTATTATGGGTCGGCTGACCCGGGATCCCGAGCTGCGCCGCACCGGTTCCGGTATTGCGGTGGCAAGCTTCACCGTCGCTGTGGATCGTGACTTCTCCGGTAAAGACGGTGGAGAAAAGGAAACGGACTTTATCGACTGCGTTGCTTGGCGGCAGACCGGTGAATTTGTTTCCAAGTACTTTACCAAAGGTCGGATGATCGTTGTTTCCGGACGGCTCCAGATCCGCAACTGGAACGACAAGGACGGAAACAAGCGCAGATCTGCCGAGGTGGTAGCTGATAACTGCTACTTTGGCGACAGCAAGAAAGAGGGATCCGATGGTGGATCTTATCAAGGCTCATACGGCTATGGCGCATCAGCACCCCAGGCGCAGTCTGGTTATCCTGCGTACCCTCAGTCAAATTTCGATGTCATTGACGAGGACGACTCTCAGCTTCCTTTCTGAAATCGTAGGTAGCTGCCTATCGAGGAACAGCACCTAAGGAGGTGAGCCGATTGGCAAATTTCAGAAATATCAATATGTCATTTTGGGAAGATGGCAAAGTCGTGGACGACTTTACCCCCGAGGATCGCTACGGCTTCCTGTACTGTATGACCAATACCCACACGAACCTGTGCGGCTGCTATGAGGTCAGTATCAGAACTATATCAAGGGAGTTGGGCTACACCGAGGATGCGGTTGTCCACTTGCTCAAACGCCTGGATAGCATGCACAATGTTATCCGCTATGACGCAAAGACCAAAGAACTGCTGGTTATCAACTGGGCCAAGTACAACTGGGCAGACTCAGACAAGCTTAACAAGCCGCTCCTGGCAGAGATCCGCAAGATAAAGAGCGACAGCTTTAGAACCTACCTTGCTGATCTCTACAACGCCCGGAAAACGGTTACAGAGCCGTTTGTACCAGAGGAACGGAAGCCGAAGAAACCCGATGAACCCCGTCATAAATACGGCGAATACGGTTGGGTGAAGCTGAGCGATACCGAGTATGAAAGGCTGCTCGACGATCTTGGTCAAGAAGAGTTGGACCGCTGCATCCGGTATGTTGACGAGTCAGCGCAGGCAAACAGTAATCGCAACAAATGGACGGACTGGAATTTGGTTGTGCGGAAATGCCATCGTGATAGATGGGGCATCAGACCTGAGCCGCAGGGTTCCGGGCAACGGCAAAGCGCCAGCACCAGTGCCATGCAAGATCTACGCACACTTCATCAGATGTTCGGTGGCGAGGAGGGCTGATAATGACCAGGCTGGAAATGACGGAAATTTTCTCTGTAATGCTCCTTGCGTGGCCTAACGCCGAAATGTTCAAAGGTGGCATTGAAAAACTGGCGCCAACAATCGAATTGTGGACGGCGTGTCTTTCGGATGTTGATTTTTGGACCGGCCAACAGGCGTTAAAGAAGCTGTGCAGAGAGTGTAAGTTTCCGCCTACCATGGCTGAGTTCAAAGAGAGAGCCGATAGCACCACAAAGGAAATTGCGGAACTGATTGATATGCGGTGGCGGTTCCTGCGGCTCGATGCAGACACAGGAAAAAGCCCTGCGGAGATCTTCGCAGCATTGGAACAGGACGATCCTGCCAGACTTGCGATAATTGCAACCGGAGGTCCGGATGCGTTTTTTAGAAAAAGCGACGACCCTGTGGCGGTGTGGAACCGCTACGATCTATTCAAATCTGCCTATGAACAGGCTATACGCAAAGGTGCAGCGTTGCCGGCAAGTCAGCGCAAAGCTGTACCCCAAGGAAATAGAAACAGGAGGTTATTAGAGTGAACGGAAATGGTATGTATGCAGCGGTCAAGGACAACGCCGGCGTGCGGGCGGTGTTCATCGAGGAAGAGGTCCTGGATCTGCACCGCTTAAACGCAAAAACTGCTCAGCGCAGAAATGCAGCTGCGCAGATGGAAACCGAGAACGCAAAGGCCGCTGAAAAGCAGCATCGGGATCTGGCTAAGGCTGCACGCCGCAAGGCAATGGCAACCCGGCGCCTGATCGTGCAGGAGCTGAAGGTGCTGGCAGGTGTGATCGTGGTTGGACTTGGAATGAGAGCCGGTTTGGTGGCTGCTGCATGGGCCATCCCGGTACTCGCATTCTTCCAGGCGGTTATTTTCTTCAAAGCGGGAAAATACTTCGGAAAGTATTTCCCCCGGTGGTTCCAGTTATGGCAGTAAAAATGGATCTTCCCCACGAAAAGGATCCGCTGCGGCAATGGTTAGGGTTACGGGCAAAACGGATGGGGCAGGAATTTGAAAACCTGCTCGATGAAAGCTTTGCCTACTATGACGAGCGTGGTTTTGCTTGCATCGAAAAAACACCGGAGCCGATGAAGCCGACCAAGGACCTGGGGAACGGAAGATTTATTGCTTGCTACGAAAAGAAAGCCCAGCCTGATTACAAAGGCACCATCAAGGGCGGTAGATCTGTGATGTTTGAAGCGAAATTCACATCAACAGAGAAGATGGAGCAAAAACGGGTAAGCAAAGGCCAGACCGATTACATGAACAAGCATCAGCTGCTCGGTGCCCGGTGCTATGTGGTGATCGGTTTTGCCACCGGAAATGTGTACCGCTTCCCTTGGGAAGATTGGTGCAACATGAAGGAGATCTTCGGCAGAAAGTATGTTACCGAGCAGGACAACCTACATCGATACAAGGTGGACAGATCCTGGAATGGGAAACTGATCCTCTTGTAAATTTAACCGAAAAGGAGTAGTTAACCATGAGCGAGATTTCTATGTATGAAGCTCAAAAAAAGAAAATGGAAGGGCTGTGCAACGAACACGAGTTAACCTTCCGCTTTCAGAAAGACACCTATCCGCTGATCTTTACCATCAAGCCCACGGGCGGCATCGGCGCTCAGATGTCTATGCTGGAGAATGTTGAGGAAGTCGGCTACAGAAGCCCCGATGCATCTATGACCTGGATCTTTGAGGACGGCAACCTTCAGACCAAAGTTACTGGCGGTACCTTCACGATCTCCAAGACCCTGCGCACGAAGATCGAGAACATCCTGGTCAAAATGATTACATACTGGCAGCAGTACTTCTTCCGTGATGTTATCCAGCGCGGCGCTCTCAAAGACGGTATGCAGCCGGAGATTGACGAGAGCGATGCCAACGATACCGACATTGTTTCCGATGGGGTTGATCTTCCGGAAGGCGCAGAACCCTTGGAGGGTTATGTGGACGATGAGGGCGAGGATCCTCAGGATGATGAAACCGACGAACTCCCGGACACCGAAGACGAGGATCCCGATAGCGACGGTGGCGAGGCCCTGGGCGGCGTTACAGACGACGAGATTGCGCAGGCTATCTCCATCATTCGGATGGAGAACAAAGCTTCCGTATCCCTGTTGCAACGCCGCATGAACATCGGATATGCCAAGGCTGCGAATATCATTGACGCCTTGGAAGAACAGGGCGTGGTTGGCCCCTATAACGGCTCTCAGCCCCGAGAGGTTCTTCCCTTTGACGAACCTGACGAGGAGGTAGCTGACAATGGCTAAGACCCGTACCGTTCAGAAGTACACCGACAAGGCTATCGAGCGTGCCGGCACGATGTCAAAGGAAGAGTACCACCGGATCAAACACATGCCCAAGATCGAACTGGTGCATTACCTGGATCGCCTTTGCGCAGCTGCTTACAAGAGCGGCTACGAAAAGGGCGTAGAGGATGGCAAGCAACAGGCTGTTAATGCCGCTGTTCCCGCTGCCACTCCGGACGAAGCAAAGTAAGGGAGGGCGGCCATGGCACAGTTAGTACGGAATGTGAGAACTCAGGCGCAAAAGGAACTCGTCAAGATCTTCGATACAGCCTGTTACCGGCATAACCGCTGGCAGGTGTGGTCTGATTTCGTGGTGATGGCGGCGATCAGCATTTCCAATGCAGTTGATAGCAGCCACGCCAAGGCGAGAGAGGAAATGTATTTGAACATTGCCAAGAGGTACAACAGCAAAGAGTTGGAGTGCTTTGCGGAAATGCTTGCAATGATCGTTACCGCAATCGACCGGGATCCGGACCAAGACTTCTTGGGAGATCTGTTTATGTGCCTGGGCTTAGGCAACGAAAGCGGCGGTCAGTTCTTTACTCCGTACAGTGTTTGCAGAGCCATGGCCGCTATGACCTACGGCGAAGATCTAAAAGAGAAAATCAAGAAGCGGGGCTGGGTGTCCGTGAATGATCCAGCCTGCGGAGCCGGGGCGCTGCTGATCGCCTTTGCCAACGAGTGCCGGCGCCCCGGCATTGACATCAATTATCAAACCTCTGTGCTATTCGTCGCACAGGACATAGACCTGATTGCCGGGTGTATGTGCTATATCCAGTTAAGTCTTTTAGGTTGCCCGGGGTATGTGGTGGTGGCGAACACCCTCACAAACCCCTGCACAAGCATCGACGGAAATGCCCTAATACCGGTGCCGAGTGAAAACATTTGGTACACGCCGTTTTACTTCCGGGATGTTTGGCATTGGCGGCGCCAGTTTTGGCGGGTGCAGTCGCTGATCGAAGCGGCGCCTGCACCTCTGCCAGAACCGAAAGAGATTATCCCGGAGGTACCAGCAATCCCATTGACCGAAAACAAAGTCGGTCAACTATCGTTTTTTTAAGGGTTTATTCCCAATATAGGAGAAGCTGCCCAGGGCAGCACGAAAGGAGCAAAGCAAATGGCAAAAAAGAAAATCGAGGATCAGACCGTACAGCAGACGCCGGATAACGGCAATTTGGTGATGATCCCTATTGAGCAATTACACCCCCACCCGGACAACCCTCGTAAAGATCTTGGAGATCTGACCGAGCTTGCCGACAGCATTAAGGCCAACGGTGTGTTCCAGAACCTTACCGTAATTCGGGGGCACTGGATTGGTGAAGAGGAATATATCAAGATCGCAAAATCGGAGGGCGTAACAAAGGCTGTTGCAAAGGCATCCTTTGACCCCAAAGGCATGTGGCAGGAAGATGGATATACCATCATCATTGGCCACCGGCGCAGATCCGCTTCGGCACTTGCTGGGCTGAAAGAGTTGCCCTGTGTGATCGTTGAAATGACGCCTGCAGAGCAGGTACAGACGATGCTCTTGGAAAATATGCAGCGGTCTGATCTGACTGTATATGAGCAGGCGCAAGGCTTCCAGATGATGCTCGACTTGGGCAGTTCTGTGGCCGAAATCGCAGAGAAGTCCGGTTTTTCCAAAACAACCGTACGGCGCCGGGTGAAGCTGTTGGAACTCGACAAGGACAAATTCAAAAAGTCCGAAGCCCGTGGCGCAACCCTGTTCGAGTATATGGAACTGGAAAAAATCGAGGATCTTACCCTGCGGAATGAGGTGCTTGATACTATCGGCACATCCAACTTCCGCGACTCTCTGAAAAGAGCCATCGACCAGGAGAAACTTTCAAAAATGCTTGCAAATATTGAAAGTATACTTCAAGGGTTTGCAACGAAAATCGAAAAACAGGGGTATGTTGGAGAAACCTTCGTGCCCATGACTTATCATAAGAACTTCGGCCGCTGGACTAATCCTGATACAGAGATTACTAAGCCAGCTGATGCCGACACGATCCGTTATTACTACATCGTTGGCAAGAACAACATTGATGTCTACAAGGACGAAGTGGAGAAGACCGAAACTGAGGAAGATCGGCTGCGCCGGGAGCGCAAAGAAAAACAGGATCAGCGAAAGGCAGAACTGGATGCGATTGCGCGGCGACACTACGATCTGCGTGTGGAGTTTGTCACACATTTCAGCAAAGCCAAGAAGCACCTGGTGGAGATTTGTCAATATGCGTCTGGCAGGATCATCGGTGACGGCTGCTGGGGAAGGCAAGAGGTTGATGCAGATCTGTTAGGCCTGCTGCTCGATATGGAGATCGATGCGCAGACCGAGTACTCTACATTGGCTGCTATGACCGCTTCCAAGATGTCGACAAATACTGAATACGGTCTGCTTGCGTGTGCTTATGCGGCTGTTGAATGCGAAGACCTGGATTACCTCGAGAGACACTGGAGCAGCGAAAAGCAGCTGTATGAGAACCGTTGGTGTCAAAATGCCGAGTTGGACGAACTCTACGATTTCCTGATTTCTTTGGGGTATGAGATGTCCGACGAGGAAAAGGCTATCCGGGATGGCACACACGAACTGTTTGACAAGCCTACCGAGTAAGTCGCTATGGGGAAAAACCTATGGACTCCGGAACAAGATCAGTTTCTCCGGGACCATTGGCAGGAAATGAGTGACGAGGAAATGGCCGCAAATGTCGGCCATCCTCTCACCAGCACCAAGGCACGCCGCGGCAAGCTTGGGCTTTATGAGCGCAAGGGCTACCGTGGAAAGGATTGGTCGAAAGAGGAACTGGACTACATTCGTGATGTGTGGGGCGAAAAGACGATCCCGGAGATAGCCAAAAAGCTTGGTCGCTCTATTGAAGCGGTGAAGATCAAGGCGAACCGGATGGGCTATACCGGGCAAAAATGGTACGGCGAAATGATGTCAGCTCGTAAAGTGTCGGAGTTGTTAGGTGTGGATGTCCATGCCATCTGCGACTACTGGATCCCCAAGTGTGGGCTGAAGGGAAAAGCAAAGCGGTTAGGAACAACGAAGAAAACCACCACGATTATTATGTTTGAGGATCTTTTGGAGTGGCTTAAGGAACACCAGGATCTGTGGGATAGTCGCAGAGTGGAGTTGTTTGGCTTAGGTGCAGAATATGACTGGCTGGTCGAGAAGCGAAAAGCCGATGCACAAAAGCCGGCGAGAAAGGCTCAGAAGTGGACGCCGGAAGAGGATCAGCGCCTAATCGCAATGTTCCGCCGTGGAGGAATGACGAATGCCGAAATGGGCGCTGCTCTCGGCAGACCAGCATCCGGTGTAGAGCACCGGCTACTGCGGTTGGATGTCTGGGGCACAGGTAGATACATAGGTGATGCCCGGCAGAAAGAACGCAAAGTAAAACGGGAGAAGTTCGAGCAAAAGACCCTGATCATTCAGCTGCAGCGTGTTCTTTTGGCACGACGGAACTCAATGGAGTTTGGCGAGTACTGGCAAAAGGATATGTGTATGAACTGGGATGATGTGCTTGGATGCAAAGCCGGATGCGCTGATTGCGACAGTTGCACCGAGTTTGTCCGGATCCAACCACAATACTGCGTCCGGTGTGGGGCAACCTTCTATGAAAGAATACCCAACCGTATATGCGCAAGATGCCGAGCAGCAAGAAAGCGGCAGGCATACAGAAAATATCGACACCTTTATGGAGGTAGAGTAAACGATGAATGAGCAAAAGCAATTTTGGGTGCAGGTTGACGCCTATAAGCATTGGACTCCTGGCGCATATCGTGCGGTAACTAAGGAGGAACTTGATGCACTGATCGACCACTATGGCGGCACTATCCTCCGGTTGGTGTCAAACGGAGAGCAAGGCGCAATGGCAATGTGGGCGTGTTTCAAGAGTAACATTTCTGGCGGTTGTTACAGCGATATGATTAACGCCTACCGGTTGCTTACCGATGATAAGAAATCTTTGGTAGATCGTGAGCACGAACTTCGCCACCTGTGGAAACAGTACGAGGAACTGTATCGCATCCGGTACTACGGAACGGTCGAAGCTTATCACCTCAAACGAGCAGCGGAAGCCAAAGAGCACCACGAGAAATATATGCCAAAGGAACAAAACCAATGATTGCGGCGAACAGCGGATTTGTCCCGGCGAACCGAGGGCACCGGGTTGTGCCAGGATCCCGGTACTTCTGTCGGTACTCCGTGTATGACAATAGAACGGATTTTCCGATCATCATAGACGGCACCGCCGACGAGTGTGCCAAAGCCCTCAAAAGATCCCGCAATTCCTTCTACTGTATGGTGGATCGAGTGCGGAAAGGCAAAAACAAACGATACACCGTCCTGCAGCGGATGGTAGACGAGGAGGACGACGAGTGAAGATCTTATCCTGTGGCGCTGGAATGCAGTCTACGGCCCTTGCGCTTATGAGTTGCGAGAACGCATTGGCTGCAAGAAAGGGTTGGAAGATCCCTAACAGGGCGGTGCCGATATACGACCTCGTTATCTTCTGCGATCTCGGCATGGAACCGTCCTGGGTGCTGTATCAGTGGCAGTTCATTGAGAGAGCCTGCGACTCAGCCGGCATTGCCCATAAGCTTCTGGACACAGATCTATACGGACATCTGATGGAGAACTTTGGAGAGCGCAGGACCGTCAGCATCCCGTGGTGGACATTGGGAGAGGATGGAAAGAAATCCAAAATGCCCCGGAATTGCACCATTGATTTCAAGGTCGAAATGATTTCAAAGTACATCCGGTGGGAGGTACTCGGCTACCGAAAGGGGCAACGCCTGAAGGAACACGACAAGAAGGCTCACGAGATGCACATGGGTTTTTCCCTTGAGGAAGAACGGCGCTGCAACGAGAGCCCAAACCCGATGTTTGTCAATAAATTCCCACTTGTGCGGATGCGCTGGACCCGGGCTGAGTCTTATGCCTACTGCCTGGATGTGTGGGGGCTTGATACCAAGGCTTCTGCTTGTTCGTTCTGCCCATTCCACCAAAACTACTTTTTTAAGTACCTGAAGGAGAACCACCCGGACGAATATGCTGCCGTCGTTGAGGTCGACAACCTCTTGCGAGATAAGAACCCTAAGCCCCCTATGGACTCAGATCTGTTCATCTCCAGGAGCCGTAAAAGGCTGGAAGATCTAACCCCAGAGGATTGCGACGATATGAAATGTTTTGAATACTGCGGACGGCAGATATGGAACGGATTTTAGGAGGAACAAATGGAAGCGATTTGTAAACTGAGCCAAAAAAAGACTGCATGGCCGTGCGCAGCAAGTGCGTGCCCTCTGTTTGGTGATTGCATTGCGGAGTACCAGGGAGCGCAGGGAGATCTCTGTCGCAACTATGTGATTGTTGCCAACCGGCACAGAACATGGCCCGGAGGATCCCTATTGTTTTGGGGCAGGCATACCGAGGATCACGAGGAACGCAGTTTTGGAGGGTACACCTCCCGGTTTAACCAGTGCGAAAAATACACCCGGGCAGAATTGGAGAAGTGGCGCAAAGGCGATAAGAAGCACTATCCGTTCTTTGATGAACTGGATATAGGCTCCCCGGCAGAGTTCGGAGAGTATGACGAGGTGCTGTGCACTTTGGAGCAGCTTCAGTCCATCGGCTTCTCTGTCTGGACTGTGGTCTGCACACCGTAGAAAGGATGATATTGTGGCAAAGAAAAAGCGGAAAACGGAACAGCCGGCCGCAAAGCCGGCGCCGATGCGGAGGGTTACGCACAGGGGCTATACCGCTGTGCAGAGCCCTAGGAATAACCATGTAATGATCGGCAAAGCCGGCAAGATGGTCTACCACGCACAGTACGAGATCAATCTGTCGGAAGATGGTCTGCGCAAGGTGATCGACGACTACATAACCCAAAGTGAAAAGGCGGTGAAACGGCCATGCGTTCCATCATAGCGGCGATACAACCATTTTGGTGTGGCGAGATTGCATCTTTGAGAAAAAATGCGGAGATCCGAAAAACAAAGCCTAATCTGACAGAACCATTCAGGTGCTATATCTATTGCACCAAGGCTCCGAAGCTGCGGTTTTGGAGATCTAAGACATATTCCTATGTCGACGATCGGAGCCACAATGCCTTTGATCGTTGTGGCAATGGTATGGTGATTGGCGAGTTTATTTGCGGCGGTATTATTCCTCTGGGCAATGTTTCAACGGATCCTTGGGATCTCTTAGTAGGAGAAAAGCACGAATTCAAAAAAGCTGTGGTTACCGAATGTGCAAGGCTTACTGAACAACAGCTGATCGCCTATGCAAACGGGCGTCCTTGTTACGCCTGGGAGATCGAGAATGTGGTTATCTACGACGAGCCCAAGTCGCTTGCGGACTTTGGTATTAACAAGGCACCTCAGAGTTGGTGCTATGTGAAGGAGGTTGCCTGATGTTCAAAGTAAAAAACATTCGCACCGGCGAGATCAAAACAGCATACGCCGTCTGCGGCATTATGTTCCTGTTCTACAACGGTATCGACTGGTATTGCGACGATATAGCAAACTACGAGCCTGTGGAGGAATGACAATGCTCAAATGGCTAAGACAACTTATTTGGCTGCTTACTTGGCGGCGTAAATTGTGCAGGAGCTGCGTTGGGATAGAATGCGTTAGCAACTATGGCCCGTGTTACGGTTGCAAAAAAGGCAGCAATTATGAGTATGCCGAAAGAATACCGGAGGATATTTACTATGAAGCGTAGTGTGTATTACCGGGGTGTTCCCGGAAAGAAATACGGGATTTGGAACGGCATAGCAAAGTGCTTTCAGTTTAATATCTGCGAGGACACGCCTATGCTGGCCGAAGCCCGGCTCTATCAGAAGATTGGTGACGATGCCCGGAAATATCGGTTTGAGCCGAGAATGCTCCCGGATCCGAAACCGAAGCCACCCGGCACCGTGAGCGATCAAGCGAAGCGGGCGCTGGAGCAGATGGGGCGTAACGCCCATGGAGGGCAAGGCAATGGATAATATGCGGTTGGTTGATGCCAATGCGATTAAGTACAGAAAAAAAGACGAGTATTGCGGCAATGGTAATAGCCGCCCCGTGCGTTATGTATTTGACGAGGATATTGCAGAACTGCCTACTGTGGATGCTGTGGAAGTTGTCCATGGTGAGTGGGTGTGGAAAGATCTGAATGGCGATGGATCCTTAGTGCTGTGCTGCTCTGTTTGTTTGGGAACCGATGGCGCAAGAGAAACAGCGCACTATTGTTCGGATTGCGGCGCAAAAATGGATGGAGGTGCAGATAATGCCTGACACAAGAGAAATGAGAAAAATTATGGATCTGCAAAGCCTTGCCGGGATGAGTGCGTTCAGAAAACGCACAATAGCGGAGGAATTGGAACGGAGTAAGCTTGTTGAGTTGATCTCCACAGCACCGTTTAATCCGTGTTTCGATATTGTGGTGCAGATAGGAGAAAGGTTTAAGCCAGCGTTTTGCGAAATGATTGCTGACCACCTTATTGCTAACGGCATAACGGTTGGAAAGCCATTAACAGAATACTTGCACCCCGTTGATAACTATGCTGGGTTGAAGGGCAAATACCTTGTTTTTAAGGCAGACACTGGGGAACGGGTTGCAGACAGCTTTGTACTCCGTCCAGCTAAAGATCATGCCGCCGTGGAAGCGTTGAGAGCCTACGCATATGTCACAGACAACAAAACACTGTCCAATGATATTTATAATTGGGTCGGTGATGGTGGGACGGTGCAGAAGTGGATTCCTGTTACAGAGAGATTGCCGGAGGAACATGATAGCATTTTCGCAAAAATGTACGGGACGAAAAAGTGGATGCCTGCTATGTTCCGCAAAATATCGAACACAGTTATTGCTTGTATCGAGAGCACCGACGGCAAAAGAAAGACCGTGGCGACATATACGAAAGATGGAGAATGGGAAAAGAGCGCAAGGTATCTTCGCGGGGATAAGGTTACACACTGGATGCCATTGCCAAACCCGCCAAAGGAGGGTTTTTGATGGGGCCTGAAAGATGTGTTTGTTGTAACGCCGTCATCCCGGAGGGGCGGCAGGTCTGCCCCAGGTGTATGAACAACCAACCAAGGAAGAAGCGAAAGATTATGCGTAAGATCTGCTACTGGATTTTGAGTGCTGTCGAATGGATCCTGCTGTTCCTGTTGGTGATCGTTATGGCGCCGCTGGCAATGGTCGACGAGCTGTTGCGTAAGTTGCACCGGGAAGATCCGGAACGCATGACAGACCAGGAGCGCCGAGAGTACTACGGCTACGACAAGGGGTGGTGAGTATGGATCTCGCAATACCTCTGCTGATTTTGGTTAGTTTGGCAGCATTCGTTACATACAGTTGTCGAATTGGCGCTGCCCGGGATCAAGATCAGAAAGAGCCGCAGGAAGATCCGTGCGAAACCTGCTTGCGATGGCCTGAGTGCAACGGCGTGGATGATGAATGCCCAAGGAGGTAGCGCATTGATCTATGGGTATATTCGAGTTAGTTCCAAGGACCAAAATGAGGAGCGACAGATTATAGCGCTCCGGGAATTTGGCTGCAACAAACTCTATGTCGAGAAACAGTCCGGTAAGGATTTTGACCGCCCTCATTACCAGATGCTTATACGGAAACTCAAACCGGATGATGTGCTGGTAGTCAAAAGCATCGACCGGTTGGGACGCAACTACTCAGAGATTTTAGAGCAATGGCGCATTATCACAAAGGTGAAAAGAGCAGCTATTGTTGTTCTGGACATGCCGTTACTGGACACAAGAAAAAGCCGGGATCTGATAGGAACATTGATCGCTGATATAGTGCTACAGTTGCTGTCTTATGTTGCGCAGACGGAACGAGAGTTTATTCATCAGCGCCAGGCGGAGGGTATTGCAGCGGCGAAAGCCAGAGGTGTCAAATTTGGAAGACCGCCTTTGGATAGGCCTGAGAAGTATAGTCATTATAGAGAACTTTATAGGCGCGGCGAAATTAGTGCTCGTGGTGCTGCTCGGCATATGGACATCACTTACAAGACTTTTCTGCGATGGGTTCGCAAGGACGAACAGGAGGAAAAACATGAGAAGAAACCGTGAGTCAAGATCCCGGATAAAACTCATTCAGGAAATGCACCTCACCAAAGAGGAACAGGCGTACATTGGAAACGCCTTGCAAAAGCAGAAAAAGCGGTACACCACCGCATACACCGACTATCGCAACGGCATGTACTTTTCCTACGATCTGGTAATAGGTCTGATGCGAGGATCCCGGGCGTGTGCTAAAGCGGGCGCATCGGTAAGCCAAGTGACTGATGCCATTCGCAATCTTGCCGAAGCAGCAAAGGCTGCAATAAATACATAGGAGTGATATAATATGGCTCAAGAAACAAAGTGCCGCGGCTGCGGCGCACCGATTGTTTTCGTAAAAACAGCCGCAGGAAAATCAATGCCCTGCAACCCTGGGCGGGTGCCGTTCTGGGCGAAGCAAAGAGGATCCGGAAAGGTCGTAACCGTCAGCGGTGATGTAGTCAGCTGTGAGTTCGACGGACCTCGTTCCACAGTTTCCGGTTTTGGATATGTATCGCATTTCAGCACCTGTCCGAATGCCGATAAATTCCGTAAGAAGTAATTTGCAAGGGGGTGAACCGCATGACACTGGATGAACTGAACATTCACTTTAATCTCGTTACCGAACTGAAAAAGGCCAAAGATATGCTCCAGAACCTGTGGAATGCGGCTTATCCCGGAGGTCAAGTGCTAACCGGAATGCCCCACGCACCGGGGGTAAAGGATAAGATCGGCGACTTGGGTATTGAGATCGCTGACTTAGAAACGGAGATCGAAGCTATGGAAGCAGCAGTCAACAACTCGGCTGTGCCGGTGCTTGCATTCATAGCTGAGATCCCGGACATACAGACACGCATGGTTTTCCGCCTGCGGTTTTGCCGTGGGTATCAATGGAAAGAGGTGGCACGGATGCTCGGAGGTGGCAATTCTGAGGATAGTGTCAAAAAGGTTTGCTACCGGTATTTGGGCTTCACGGCTATACCGCCAAATGAGCGGTGAGAAGTCGTCCTGTCTCCGCACGGCGTGTCACTTGCAATCCTGCTATATGTGTGCTTTACTGTAACATGTAAAATCTTAACAAGCCAGGCGGCCATCCCTCCGGGGGTGGCCGTCACTATTTTGGGAAGGAGGTTATAGGCTCTGCGTTTCTCCTTTGCGCAGGGTCTGATCCCGGGCAGGCGTCGGATCGCCAACCGTGCCGGCAGCGGGAAAATCATCAAAGGAGGAAAACCGTAGTGTTTTCGAGAATTACAAACAAATTCAAAGCAAATCCCATGCTCTACTATGCGCTTAGCATAGCGGCATCCTGGGCCGGTGTCGGATCGCTGATGAACTCCGTCACTATGACCCAGACCTATGGCATTGTCCCGTCCATCCTTTGGTCGCTCGGCAATTCTGTGGCGTGTATGCTGTTTGGCATCATTGCCTGCAAGCTGACAACGCTGCGGAGCCTTATGCGGACAAAGGGAATGAAATACGCCATCGGCATAATGTCGATCTTCCAACTGTGGATCAATATGAACGGCATCCGGGAAGTCTTTTCCGATACGCCGATCGGCGCAGTTGGCGGAACGATCATTGTATATGCCGTGTGTATCGGCTTCATTATCGCACTACTCAAACTCGGTATGATCCGGAATGTCCTCACGGATGGTTTTTCGTGGACTGCGGTCTATGTGTTGGTAGCGATAGTAACAGCTGCAGCATTCATTACAACTGGAGATCTCAACACCGGCATTGGTCTTGGCCTGGAGCCGGCAAATATGGAGGTCGGCTTTGTTAAAGGCTTCTTGCTGCTGCCCGGTCCGTTTACATTCCCGTATTTCTTTGAACTGCTTGATTACAACGATGTGAACCAAGATGCTACAAAAAAGTGTAATATCAAGCGGGCATTTATCCTCGGTGGTGCGCTGTTCGGCTTCTATATGATCTTCACATTTGCTCTGGCATTTGTGCAGTTCACTCCCTGGCTGAACCTGCTGAAAGCGATCCTCGTCAGCATCATCGGCATTTCCACTATCTCCACCTTTATCTACTCCGAGTACATTGTGTTCGGCAGAAAACTCGGCTTGGCTATTGACATTACGGCAGTTGTGTTCTGGCCGCTGTTCATCAGCCTTGGCGTTATGGGTGTGTGGACTCTTATGGCTGAACTGCGGGTTTATCTCGTAATCGCCATGCTTCTGATCGCCCTGATCCAATGGGTGAAGCAGAAGGGGGTGCGCAGCTGATGGAAATTACCGTAAAGAAGCTGTCAGAGCTGCGCCCTGCGGCAAAGAATGTGCGTCGGCACACCGATAAGCAGATCGCCGAGTATATCCGTTCCTTGGAAATGTTCGGACAGATCAAGCCGATTATCGCCGACGAGCACGGCGAGATCATTGCCGGCAACGGTCTGTATCAGGCTTTGGTACAGATGAGCAAAGAAACCTGCGACTGCTACATCCTGTCCGGTCTGTCCGAAAATCAGAAAAAGAAGCTGATGCTTGCAGATAACCGGGTGTACGAACTCGGCATCACGGATATGGACGCCTTTGACGAAATTATCCGGGAACTGGGTAACGACATCGATGTGCCCGGATGGGATGAAGATCTGCTATCTATGATGAACGCAGCTGCGGAGGACGTGGACGATATTGTGAACGGCTACGGCAGTTACGAGGAAGCCGATGTGAGCCGCCTGGCTGAACGGAAAGCCCCGGACAATGTTCCTACCTCTGCTCCGGTGGAAACCCCGGTTGCAACGCCGCAGGTAGCCCCTCAACCCGAAGGAAGCCAGGGGCAGGTTCAGCGAGTAATCGTCTGTCCTAAGTGTGGTGAGCAGATATGTCTGTAAAGAAATTCGAGAGCAGCATTAGTGTCCTCGATGCCGCAAAGACACGGATTAAAAATCTGTTTGCCAGCGGGTGCAAGGTGTATCTGTCGTTCTCCTGCGGTAAGGATAGCCTGGTGATGTCAAGTCTGACCTATGACTTGATTATGGCCGGCGAGATCGACCGTAAGCAGCTGACGGTGATATTCGTGGATGAAGAGGGTCTGTACAAGTCAATGGTGGATGCAGCCATGCGCTGGCGCAAAAAGTTTATGTCCATCGGCGTTCCGTTCCTATGGCTCTGCTTGCCGGTGAAACAGGTGTCGGTACTCGACCATCTGTCGGCATCGGAAAGCTGGATCACCTGGGAGCCCGGGAAAGAGCACATGTGGATCCGGAAGCCGCCACCCTTTGCGATCTTCCAGCATCCCTGTCTGCACTACCCTGGGGAAATGAACTATCAGACCTTTTGCAAAAAGGCGTTCTCGGATGGCGTGCAGATGATCGGCCTACGCACGGCTGAGTCGCTGACGAGATTGCAGTGCATTTCCAGAGCGGATCTGTCGAAGATCAAACCGGGAGGAGCTTTTTATCCAATCTACGACTGGAAAGACAACGATGTTTGGCTCTACATCAAGGAGCGAGGTCTTGTCTTTCCTGAAATTTATATGCGCCTGTACGAAGCCGGTGTTCAGCGGAACCAGCTGCGCCTGTGCTGCTTCTTTGGTGATTGCAGCACGCAAGGCCTGCGGTGGATCGCTGAAACCGACAACGATTTGTGGGAGCGCATCCAGCGCCGGGAGCCTAACGCCTATCTCGTACTGCTGTACTGGGATAGCGAAATGTTCCGCAGATCTTCCAACAAGCGCCGGGAACTCGAAAAGGACGAAGAGAAAAAGGACTACTGTGCCCTTTGTAAAGACATCCTTTTCCTGAACACCGATAAATACACCATTGCATCCGACACAAAGAAGCACCTTAAGGCTTGGCGAGGGCTTTTCACCAAAACCTACGGCGTTGCCCAGGAGAAGCACTATAAGCGGATGTACGAGGGCCTGTTATACGGAGATCCCAAAATGCGCATACTCCGCATCCTCTGGACCGTGATCTACACGGACTACAACACCAAAGGAAGGGGGTGAGCGCATGGCGAATAATGACCTCTTTTCTCCGCTGGCATCTTTGCAGTGGGTGGATCGTACAAAGCTGAAGGCCAACGATTATAACCCCAATAAGGTTAGCGAGGATAATTTGAAACTGCTGGTGCAGTCGATCCTCACGAATGGTTGGACTTTGCCGATTGTTGTAAGACCTGACTACACCATCATTGACGGCTTTCATCGTTGGACTGTTTCTGGCCGAGAGCCGCTATATACGAAGCTCGGTGGTAAAGTACCTGTGGTTATCGTGGACCATGATGATGAGGCGGACGATGTATACGGTACTATCACCCATAACCGTGCCCGTGGTACACATCTGCTCGAACCTATGAAAGCGATCGTTAAGAAGCTGATGGACGAAGGTAAAACTGTTCCGGAGATAGGTAAGCAGCTGGGTATGAAGCCCGAGGAAATCTTTAGACTGTCTGACTTCTCTCGTGAAGAGTTCCTGGCTATGATGACCAAGGATGTGCAGGGCTATAGTAAAGCTGTGGTGTATCGCTCTACATAGTAGCTGCTGTTGTGTTCGCTGTGAGCCAACAGGCGAAGCGCAGAGAAGCGATAGCTATAAGTCGAGTGTTAACCTTGGTGAGACCGGAGAGGGCTTTGGAGAGCCACTGAGCGGTGTTGCAACCCGGAAAAAGGTACTGTGACGGGGTGCCCGGGTTTTGGTGCGGGCTCGTCGACCCCGAAATTCGTTTAGTTAGTAAGGGGAATTTCTACCCGTTTCGTTACACTTTATGTAACACCACCTCCGGGAATGGCTGGCAAATTACCGGCAAGTTACAAGCAAATTACAGGTGAGTTAACGCACGATTATCAACAATCTGTGCGTTCTAACAAACACAAATCCTCTTTTTTGCGTTGTTAGCGCAGAAAAGTGTGATAAGGGTTTTTCGGTTGGGCATGGCCGAGATCCCCTATGATATCTCCTAATATGACCACAAGCAGGTAAGGGTCACGCAGACGGTTGCTTGTACCAACCTTATGTGCTCCGGTGCAATTCCGTGTGAGCCTGCGCTAAAAAGCGAAAGGAGATTGCTATATGGCTGGAACAGAAGAAAAGATCACGGATGAAACCGAAGTCAATGTTACCGAGCTGGCTACGGTGTTGGGTGTGACTGCCCGGCGTGTTCAGCAGATGGGACAGGACGGCACCTTTACACCGGTGCGCCGTGGCCGCTATCTGCTGTGCGATAGTGTCCAGCGATATATCAATTTCCTTTCCAAGCCTGCTGTTGACGACGAGGACAAAAAGACAGAAAAGGCTAAGCGAATGGCCGAGGCTCAGATAAAGGCGGCAAAGGCTACCGTCGCAAAGATGGAAGCCGAGGAATTAAAGGGCAATATGCACCGGTCGGAAGATGTGGCAGCTATGACGGAAGATCTCATTTTTGCCATCCGGGGTGCGCTCAATGCTCTGCCCGGCAGAGTTGCGGTAGATACCGCCAATGCCACGACCGCTGCGGAAACTGCCGAGATCATACGCCGGGAAGTCCATAAGGCTATGGGTGAACTGGCAAACTACAAATACGATCCCAAGAAGTACGAAGAAAGAGTGCGTGAGAGGAGAAGCTGGGCTGCATCGGAGAGTGACGACGATGGCGGTTAGGCACGAAAGATCTGCGGCACAAAAGGAACTGGATGCGCTGCGGCTCAATAAGGCTATCGCCAAGGCTGTTGCGGGTATGCAACCTCCGGAAGATCTCACCGTAACCGGCTGGGCGGAAGCACACCGGCGACTGTCAGCGGAGAGCGCAGCTGAACCTGGTCCGTGGCGCACAGAAAGAACCCCCTACCTCCGGGGGCCTATGGATGCTTTCACCGATCCCAAGGTGAGCCACATCGTAGTGTGGGCAGCATCCCAGGTAGGCAAATCGGAGTTTATGAATAATGCCATCGGCTATATCATCGACCAGGATCCCGGATCAATCCTGTTTATTCAGCCGACGACCATCGACGCAAAGGACTATTCCAAGCTGCGTATCGCCCCTATGATCCGGGATTGCCCCACTCTGAAAAAGAAGGTGGCGGCATCTAAGTCCAGGGACTCTGGCAACACCATTCTGCAAAAGACATTCCCGGGCGGCATCCTCACTATGTGCGGATCCACGGAAGCGCACGCCCTCTGCTCCAAGCCAATCCGTTATGTATTCGGTGACGAGCGAGATCGCTGGGCTGTGTCTGCCGGCAACGAAGGCGATCCCTGGGATCTGGCTATGGCTCGTCAGACAACCTTCTACAACGCAAAAGCGGTAGAGGTATCAACCCCTACCATCAAGGGCGCAAGTGCTATTGCAGCTGCTTACGCAACCGGCACTATGGAGCGCTGGAAATCCAAATGCCCCCACTGTGGCGAATACCACGAAATCCAGTGGAAAGACATTCGGTATGAGTACGAAGAAAAGGTCGTCGGGGAAAGCAAGGCATTTCTCGTCGGTGAGATCTTCTACATTTGCCCGGGATGCGGCTGCATCTCGACTGAGTTTGTTATGAAGCGACAGCCTGCAAAGTGGGTAGCCGATAATCCGGACGCCTACCTAACCGGCTGTCGTTCTTTTAAGCTGAACGCCTTTGTCAGCCAATGGGCTACTTGGGAGTCGATCATTCAGAAATTCCTAAAGGCACAGGGCAACTCCAAGAAACTCCAGGTTGTGTATAACACCTGCTTCGGTGAACTGTGGGAAGACCGCGGCGACATCGAGGACGAAGATAGCTTGTTGGCACGCCGGGAGGAATACCCTGCGGAACTCCCGGACGGCGTACTGGTTCTGACCTGCGGCGTTGATACACAGGATGATCGTTTGGAATTTGAAGTGGTAGGCCACGGGCATTTCGGTGAAACCTGGGGTATCAAGAAAGGCATTATTATGGGTCGCCCGGACGACGAAAAGGTGTGGGCAGCTCTGGATGATGTACTGGATCATACATACCGCTTTGAAGACGGTTTGGGATTGCATGTCAGTATGACCTTTATCGACGAAGGCGGTCACTTTACGCAGGAAGTCCGTATGCAATGCCGCAACCGCATCAGCAAGAAGGTGTTTTGCATAAAGGGTATGCCCGGACGGGATCGACCTTTCACCGGTCCTCCCAAGCAGCAGAAGATCGTTGTGCATCAGACTGCTGTTGGCACCTGCTGGCAATACCAGTTGGGCGTTGACTCCGGTAAGCAGATCATTATGGACAACATTCGAGTGAAGACGCCGGGTGCGAAATACTGTCATTTCCCACGCCGGGATGATTATGGCCCCGGGTACTTTGCCGGTCTGCTCTCTGAGCATCTTGTTTATGATGCCGAAAAGAAGCAGCCGTGGATATGGAAAAAGATCCCCGGACACGAACGGAACGAAGTCCTCGACTGCCGCAACTATGCGCTGGCGGCGTTCAAGTCGCTCCCTGTCGATCTTGATGCCGTGGATATGCGTCTAAAGGCGCTCCGTGGCAAAAGAACCACAGGGGCTGTTGCAACGGCTCCAAGACCGCAAACAACACAACCTGCGCCGACCCGTCAACAGGGATCTGCGCTGAATAAATACTATGACAGCTGGTGAGGTGCAATATGAAAGCAGCGACTATCCAAAAACGGATCAAATTTTGGGAGGGAACTCTCGAAAAACTGATGGCCGCATACGAAGCCCTTGCGGCAGGCGGTACAAAATCCTACATGATCGACGATCGGCAGGTAACCAAGATCGATCTGCCGGTACTGCGCCGGGAGATCGAAGAGGCGGAAGCCAAGATCGAGACACTTACCAATGAACTGAATGGGCAGCGACCCCGAAAGGCGTTCGGCATCATCCCCTCAGACTGGTAAAAAACGCAACCTAAAAAGGTTGCATTTCCTAAACGCAACCCAAAAGGGTTGCTTTTTTTGTTGGGTATTCGCCCGCAAGGGCTTTACCAGAGTGGCATAGCTGCCTTCTGCTCCTTTCGCAGCTGTGCCACTCTCAATAATTATTGTTGGAGGCGATAATCGTGAGCAATGTAAAAGATCAGCGGGTAACAGCGCCGCAGGTCAGCGGTTACAGCGAAGCTGGTGCAAGCCACACCCGCAGAGCTTTGAAGGGGTTTGTCCCACAAAGCGGTTCGCCCGTTGACGATATTGACAGAAATAACGGCGCCCTCCGCCAAAGAGCGCGAATGCTGTATATGGCGGCTCCGGTTGCTACATCTGCTGTCAACACCAACTGCACTAAGGTTGTTGGTACCGGCCTGACCTTGAAAAGCACCCCCGACCGTGCGGTTTTAGGGATCTCCCCGGAAGAAGCAAAGGAGTGGGGGCGGAAGGTCGAGGCAGAGTTCAAGATTTGGGCAGGCAAAAAACAGAATTGCGACGCCCTTGGCGTTAATGATTTCTTTGGCTTGCAAGATCTTGCACTCAAAACCTGGCTTCTTAGCGGTGATGTTTTCGGTCTGTTCAAGCGATATACACCAACCGTTGGCAATCCCTATTCCTTGCGCATTCACTTAATCGAAGCGGATCGCATTTCTACTCCGGGAGTGTATGGTGGCTACATTGGGATCACAGAGAGCAAGGTACCTGATGGACAGCCGGGAGCAGGCAACGTAATCCACGATGGTGTTGAGGTCAATTCCTCCGGTCAGATCGTGGCCTACCACATCTGCAACCTATACCCCAACCAAATCAGCACTCAAAAGCGGGAGTGGAAGCGTGTCGAGGCATACGGAGCAAAGACCGGATTGCCTAATGTGCTCCATGTAATGGGAACAGAACGGTGCGATCAGTACAGAGGCGTACCGTATTTGGCACCAGTGATAGAACCGCTGCTGCAGCTGCGCAGATACACAGAAAGCGAACTGATGGCCGCTTTGGTGCAGAGCTTCTTCACTGCCTGGATCGAAACAGAAACCGCACAATCCGGGATCCCGATTAACGAAGTTGGTGCTGGCGATATTGCCGGCGTTCCCGGATCTAACCCCGGGGAAGGGCAGGTTTCCCACAACGAAAACGAGTACGAGATGGCACCGGGCACGGTGATCCATTTGAAGCCCGGCGAAAAGATCCACTTCGGCAATCCAAACATTCCTACTGCGGGCTTTGAGTCCTTTGTCAAAACCCTCTGTAAACTGATGGGCGCAGGCTTGGGCATCCCATACGATGTACTGATCAAGGAGTTCGACGCAAGCTACAGTGCAGCAAGAGGCGCATTGTTGGAAGCGTGGGAAGAGTTCAAAAAACGCAGAGTGTGGCTGGTTAATCAGTTCTGCCAGCCGGCATTTGAAACCTGGTTGACAGAAGCTGTTGCCCGGGGGCGCATTAAGGCTCCGGGCTTCTTTGATGATCCCCTTATCCGGTCTGCGTGGTGCAACGCCGTTTGGATTGGCCCCGTTCAGGGTCAGCTTGATCCCAAGAAGGAAGCAGAAGCGGCACTCACCCTTGCATCTAAGGGCGTCAAGACACACGAAATGGTTACGAGAGAACTCGGCGGCGGCGACTGGGAAACCAATGTTGAACAGCTGCACCACGAAGAGGAATTGCTTGAAGGTTTGTCCGGAAGCAATACTTCTGCCCCTGCTGTGCCGGTGGATCCGGACGGCGATCCTGCTGGCGGCTCCGAATAAAGGAGGCTGCCATGAGAAATTATGACCGCCTACGGCAGCTACCGCCCCGTGAATTAGCGGAGGCGATTCTTAATATTTCAGAGGATTGTTGCATTGCCTGCCCCCGGGAAAGGGAGCGCCGGTGCAACGAGGACTGCAAAAACGGACTGTTAGAATGGCTGCTTTCAAAATTCATTCCGGAAAGTGTTATCTGGAAAAAGAGGAGGAAAAAGTAATATGAATATTCCCAAGAGCCCTTGCGTGAGCATTCAGCGCAATGTGTATTCGATGGCCACCACAGATGGCAATTCTGCCGAGATCGTTATGTACGGCGACATCTATGAGCAGCAGCCCATAGATTGGTGGACAGGCGAGCCTATCGAGGGACAGTATATCCTGCTGTCGGAGTTCCTCGCTGATCTGGAACAGATTGCCGGCTGCAAAGAAATCACAATCCGCATGAACTCTTATGGCGGTGATGCCGGTGTTTCCAACACCATCCACAACCGCCTGCGAGATCTCGCAAGAAACGGCGCAAATCTGACCTGTGTTGTGGATGGCGTAGCAATGTCCGGAGGCTCATTGATTATGTGTGCCTGTGATACGGTGCAGGTCAACCCCTCCAGCCTCATTATGATCCACAAGTGTTGGAGCTATATTTGGGGCGGCTACAATGCGGACGAACTGCGGCAGATCGCTGAGCAGAACGACGCATGGGATAAGATGCAGATCGCTATCTATAAGCGCAAGACCGGCCTGTCGGAAACCGTGCTGTCGCACATGATGGCTGACACGACCTATATGACAGGCCGTGAAGCTGTTGAAAAGCATTTTGCCGACGAAGTACTGGAGGACGCAGAACCTGTGTCCATTGCGGCCAGCGCTGATGGTCGCAGCTTGTTTGTGCGTGGTCGGCAGATGCACATGGCTCCGGGCATGTTTGCCCCGGACCACATTCCCACGGTTACAACCGAGGATCCTTCCCCGGATGTGGCAAATACAAATACGCCGGTGGTCACCGGCAGTGAAGAAGGAGGAAACTCTATGACCGAACAGGAACTCCGGGCACAGTACCCGGAAATCGTGGCACAGGTAGAGGCGAACGCAAGAGCTGCCGGTAATTCCGAAGCTGTAAATGCTGCCGTACAGGCAGAGCAGCAGCGGATCCGGGAGATCGACGATGTTGCCTGCCTGTACTCCGAGGAAATGGTGCGTGAGGCCAAGTATGGCGAAAAGGCATGCACCGCACAGGAGCTGACCTATCGGGCAGCAAAAGAAGCCGCCAAGAAGGGCGGCCAGGTTCTTAAGGATCTGGAAACAGACACCGAGGCATCCGGTGCTGAGGGCGTCGGCGCAGCACCTCCCCCCGCTGAGGGCGGAGAAGAGGGCGTTACGATCGCACAGGCCCGTGAAGCCGCACAGGCTTTCAACAAGCAGAAGCAGGAGGTTAGATAATCATGAGCAAAAACCTGGTTAACAAGATCGGCGAATGCACTCAGGATAACCTGATTGCACGCATGTACCCCCGCGCATTGACTACCGGCGTCACCATTGCGGCCGGTGCCGGTGAACTGGCCCGTGGTACCGTACTGTCCAAAAAGGACGACGGCACCTGCGAGGCAATGAAGGCGAATGGCAATCCTGCCTACATTTTGGCTGATGCCGTCGACGCCTCCGGCGAAACAGCTGTCGCTGCGGTTGCCTACCGCTGCGGCAATTTCAACCCCAATGCAGTTATCGTTTCTGACGGCTACGCCTTGACCGCAGCCGACAAGGACGCCCTGCGTAAGTATGACATCGTGTTTACCGACATGATGGACGAGTAAGGAGGAAACGAGAATGAATATCTACGATACTCTGTATATGCTGGCGGCTGTGAATGAGCTCACTCCCGAGCCGACCTTCTTCAAGCGCCGCTATTTCCCCACCGATATGGAAATGGATGTGTTCGGTACCTCCAAGGTGCTGGTGGACTACAAGGACAACAGCCGTAAGGCTGCTCCCTTTGTACTGCCTCGCATCGGTGCGCTGCCTGTTGGCCGTGCCGGCTTCAGCACCTACGAGCTGGAACCCGGTAACATTTCCATCTCCAAGCCCCTCACCATCGATCAGCTGAACCGCCGCAACTTTGGCGAGAGCATTATGAGCACCGCCACTCCTGCCGAGCGTGCTACCCGTCTGCTGATGGGCGACCTGAGCGACCTTTCTGCCCGGATCTCCCGCACTGAGGAACGCCTGGCTTGCGACACTATGCTGAATAACGGCTGCGTGATGCGTCACCAGACCGATGATCCCGAGGTGTACGAGGATATCCCTGTTCAGTTCTATGACGGCGTGGACAACCCTGCGCTGTTCACTCCTCAGGCTCCTTGGGAGCACAGTGTTGACGAGCACACCCCCGGCAACTGGTATTATGACATCTGCGCCATGATCAGACAGCAGGTTACTCGCGGCAGACCCGCAACCGATTTGCTTCTCGCAAACGACGTCGGTATGTTCCTGCAGGAAGATCCCTGGGTTCAGTACATGATGGACATCCGCCGTGCTGACTACGGCGCCATCAACCCCGAGGCGTTGACCGAGTATGTTACCTCCCTGGGCCGCTTCAACTTCGGCGGTCGCCGTCTGGAGATCTTCGTCAATGACGGCACTTTCCAGGATCACAAGGGCGTGGAAACTCCCTTCTTGGAAGCGGGGTCTGTTATTGTCACCGCTCCCAACTGCGGCAAGGGTCTGTACGGTGCCGTTACTCAGAAGGAAATGGACAATCAGTGGCACACCCACGCAGGTACCCGTGTACCCAACCACCTGTCCACCATCGTTCCTCCTGTTGACGAAACCGTCTGCTCCAGCCGTCCTCTGTTCGTACCCAAGACCAGCAACCCCTGGACTTCTGCAAAGAAAGTCTTTGACTAAGGCTGCCGCGTGAAAGGAGTAACAGTATGATTAAAATTATTTCCGGCACTTGCCGGACTGAACTGGGATTGAAAAATTCCAGCGATCAGCCGTTTTCTCTGTCCAAAGAGGCAGAGGAACGGTTGGTTAACCGCAAGGTAGCTGTCTATGTTACGCAGAAAGCGGTTGCAACGCCTCCTGTGAAGCAGGAACAGGATGGCACTGGTGTTAACTCGGGCAAAGAGGAAAACGGCGCCAAGGACGCTCAGGGCGGCGGTGAGGAAAAAGAGGGCGAGAACGCTCTCACCATCGTTGACGGTCATTACGTCAAGGAAGAGCTGATGAAGCTCACTCGCCCCGAACTGAACGACATGGCAGAAAACCTTGGCCTGGATGGTGCATCTTGCAACAATAAGGGCGAGGTTGCTGACCTGATCGTTTCTATCGAAGTCGCAGCCGAGGAAGACGACGAAGAGGAAAGCGGCCAGATGCCCAACCTCAACCCGGAGGATCCTGTGGTATGAGTTTCAAGGACATGGTTGCAGCTGATAACCACAGCACCTTCCTCAACCTGGCAGAGTTCGCAGAAAAGCGGACGATAAAGTACGACGGGGAGATCTTCGTGGATATCCCTGTCGTACTGACCGGGCGGAAAGAAAAGGACCGGCGTGTTCTGGTCAGCGACCATGTCCAGGGCCTATTCCTTGTTACCGACATTCTTCATTGCGCTATGTCTGACCTCGGGGGTAAACAACCTGAAAAGGGATCCCGTATCAGCATCAACTACCAGGAGGGCGGCGGTGGCTATTTTGGTAGCTACTATGTTGCTTCCTGTGTTGAGAAGATGGGTATGCTCCGTGTTGAACTGGAGGCGATCGGCGAATGAGTGTGGTTCGGATTGACGAGGTTGGCAAAACCAGTCTGGACAGGATCAATAAGCTGCTTGCCGGCGTTCCTGGCGGTATATGGAAAGCTACTTCCGCCGCTATGAAGCGATCTGGTGAAACGGCAAAGACCCGGGCTGGTCAGTTTGCGGCGGCTGAGTACGCCATCAGCAAAGGCTCTTTTATGCACAATGTTTCGCAGAAGACCCACATTACCGGTGGCGCTGGCGGCGTTGTGAGTATGAGCATCGGCTTTGCCGGTACTGTGCTGCCGTTGCTGACTTTTAACACACGGTTTTCGAGGAATGGTCTGGTACAGACGCAGGTAAAACGCAATGGTGGCGCCGCCACACTGGAACACGCCTTTGTTGCCAACATCTACGGCAGCACGGCGGTGTTTGAGCGTGTCGGTGCCCCTCGTTTCCCTGTGGAGCAGAAATACGGCCCCAGTACTGGACACATGATGCAGAACGAGCAGGTCATAGAGAAGATGGATGAAACGATCCGGACAACCTTTGACTCTCGTATCGAACACGAGGTGCTTCGTGTTCTCAATGGATGGGGAGGTTAACTTATGACAAGAGTGGTTCTCCTGGAGCAGCTGAAGGAGTTTTCCAAAGCGGCAACAGCGGATCTCATTATGCCGGTATCTATGCAGAAGGGCGATACGGAACAGAAATTCCGGGCAGCGGATGTCTACCTTATGCGCCTGCCTGATAG
>JAZSOR010000021.1:0-6362 GCA_045537035.1 Faecousia sp.
GTTCTCCGCTACCATTTCCCAGGAGGTCATGACCGTTTCCTGGATGTATCAGCGTGACGAGGTGGAGATCACCGTTGAACCCAAGCAGCAGGATCGACCCGACATCGACCAGTACTGCACCACTGTCAGCCCTCTGGAAAAGGCTGAGACCACCCTGCGACTCATCCGCACCCAGGGCTACGAGCGTGTGATGATCTTCTGCAATACCAAGCATATGTGCCAGCGTCTGTGCGACGATTTCCAAAGAGCTGGCGCGGATTGTCAGTGCATTCACGGCGATATCCGTCAGAGCCAGCGTGAAAAGACGATGCAGCAGTATCGGGACGGAAAACTGGCGATCCTCATCGCGACGGATGTTGCCTCCCGAGGCATCGATGTGGACGATGTGGATTGCGTTATCAACTTTGATGTACCGGAAGAAAACGAGTACTATGTCCACCGCATCGGCAGAACCGGCAGAGCCAAGCGAAAGGGCGTTGCATGGTCTGTGATTGGCAATTTCCCGGAAAAGGCAAAGCTGGATGAGATCGCGAAATTTTCCAATTATCAGATCAAACCTATGGTCCTTGGAGCAGACGGCACATTGACTCCGGAAGAGGTCAAAGCACCCGTGACTCCAAAGAGGCGTTTCCGTTGACCGCCCGGGATGAGGGATTCCTGCTGCTGACAGCCTGTTTCGGTGATCCGGAAAGAAAACCCCTTTCTGTGCCCCAATTCCGGGAACTTGCGAAGCGGGTGCAGGCTATGGATCGCCCCAAGGTAGATCGGGAACTCAAGCAGGAAGATTTATTGGCGCTTGGTTACAGCCGTGACGCAGCAGACAGAATCCTAAAGCTTCTGTCCCAAACAGAGGAATTAAAATGGTATCTGCAAAAAGGAAAGACAAGCGGCTGCTTTCCCATTACCCGGCTTAACGATGCATATCCCCACCGATTGCGCCGATTTCTTAAAATGGATGCTCCCGGTGTGCTATGGGCAAAAGGAAACACAAAGCTGCTTTGCGAGCCTGCGGTATCTTTGGTAGGCAGCAGAGATCTGTTGGAAGAAAACCGGAAATTTGCCGAAGAAGTTGGCAAACAGGCGGCGTTGCAGGGCTATGTACTCATATCCGGCCATGCCCGTGGCGCGGACAGGGTCGCGCAGGACGGCTGTCTTGCCCATGGGGGTAAGGTCATCAGCGTCATTGCGGACCGTTTGGATATGTACCGAGAACGGGAGAATGTGCTGTATCTTTCGGAAACCGGTTTTGATCTACCCTTTTCTTCCCAAAGGGCATTGCAGAGAAACAGGATCATTTACAGCCTCGGAAGCAAAACCTTTGTTGCTCAATCGGCCTTAAGAAAAGGCGGTACATGGGATGGCACAAAGAATAATCTGCACTATGGCTGGAGTCCGGTATTCTGCTTTCGCGACGGCAGCGCTGCATGCTGTGAGTTAGAACAAATGGGCGCAGTGCTGATTTCTCAGCGCGAACTGATCTCCTTTGAGGCGTTGCAGCCTCCCATAATTAACTTTATTGACCAATGACGGTAAAAACTGTCATTGGTCTTTTTCATTTAGCTGTTGAAAAATGAAGAATACCGCTGTAAACTATCCATATACTTGAACACCATAACGGAGGTTTGACTATGTGTGGAATTGTAGGCTATGCAGGCAAGCAGCAGGTAGCGCCGATCTTATTAGAGGGACTGTCCAAGTTGGAATATCGGGGCTATGACTCTGCCGGCATCTGCATTTATGGTGACAACGGATTTGAGGTTGCAAAATCCAAAGGGAGATTACAGGTCCTCAGTGAAAAGATCGACGGTGGAAAAAGTGTTTCCGGAACGGTGGGTATTGGCCATACCCGTTGGGCAACCCACGGCGCGCCGTCGGATGCCAACAGCCACCCTCACTTATCTGATTCCGGAAAGATATCTCTGGTCCATAACGGAATCATTGAAAACGAGGCGCTCCTGCGCCAAAAGTTGATTGAGAAAGGTATCAAATTCCATTCAGAAACAGATACGGAAGTGATCGCAAATCTGGTGGGTTATTTTTATGAGCAGGAAGGGGATTTTCTGCAGGCGGTCCGCAGCGCGCTGGCGCGGCTGGACGGCAGCTTTGCGCTGGGTATTCTGTGTGTGGACAAGCCCGGTACTGTGGTGGCAGTGAAAAAAGATTCTCCCTTGATCTTTGGTTACGGAGAAGGGGAGAACTACATCGCATCGGATGTCCCGGCTATTTTGAAGCGCACACAGACCGTCTCCTACATGGATGACGGCGAGATGGCGGTCTTTACAACGGACAATGTGGAATTTTACAATGCCTTAGGCGAGCGGATCGAAAAGAAAAAGGAAACGATCACTTGGGAACTGTCTGCTGCGGAACGGGGCGGCTATGCCCACTTTATGCTCAAGGAGATCATGGAACAGCCCAAGGCGGTCCGAGATACTATCAGCCCCAGACTGTGGGACGGAAAGGTCCGTCTGGAGGACATCGATCTGCCGGCAGAAAAGCTTAAGAAGTTCAAAAAGATCTATCTGGTGGCATGCGGCTCGGCTTACTATGTATCCGTTTTGGCGAAATATACCATTGAAAAAGCCTGCCGCATCCCCACAGAGGCGGTGATGGCTTCGGAGTTCCGCTACAGTGACCCGGTCATCGATGAAAGTAATCTGGTAATCATTATCAGCCAGTCCGGCGAAACGGCAGATACCTTAGCGGCGCTGCGTGAGTCCAAGCGTTTAGGCGCCCATACCATTGCCATCGTCAATGTAGTAGGCTCTGCAATTGCCAAACTGGCGGATCAGGTGATCTATACTTGGGCAGGTCCGGAGATCGCGGTGGCGACCACCAAGGCGTTTTCTACACAGCTGTCGGTTATCTATCTTTTGACGGCTTACATGGCAAGAGAACTGGGCACCATTTCCGATGAGGGATACGCAGAGCTGATAAATGCGCTGGAGCAGCTTCCGGAAGCGGTGGAGAAAACGCTGCGTGAAGAAAATCTGCGCAAGTGCCAGTATTTTGCCAGCCGCTACTACGGTAATCACGATGCATTCTATATCGGCAGGAATATGGACAGTGCGGTCTGCCTGGAAGGAAGCCTCAAATTAAAGGAGGTCGCTTATCTGCACAGTGAGGCATATCCTGCCGGAGAATTGAAGCACGGACCCATTTCTTTGATCGAAGACGGGACCTTAGTGGTTGCATTGGCGACCATTGAAGCGCTGTTTGATAAAACCATTGCCAATGTTCGGGAGGTCAAAGCCCGGGGCGCGGATGTTCTGTGCATTACTTTGGAGGGGTTGGAAGATAAGACCCGGGTGGCTACAGAGAGTTTTATCACCATTCCCAAAGTGCATCCAATGCTGCAGCCCAGCCTGAGCCTGCTTCCTCTGCAGGTGTTTGCCTATTATATGGCAGTCAACCGGGGCTGCGATGTGGATAAACCCCGTAACCTTGCAAAATCCGTAACAGTGGAATAAAAATGCAGAGGATGGAACACAATGTTCCGTCCTCTGCTTTTTGTTACATTATATTAATATAGGCTGTATCTGCTTTCCTTGCAGCGCCAGTTCCAGCGCCTCCGGGATTTTTCCAAAGTCTGCGACCATACTGGTAGGCTTTCTGATGGGATCGTCCTGCCCGAATGGTACAAAATAGAAATGCTTTCGCGCTAAAAGTTTGCCGATATTTTCGGCAGCGCCGGCCAAGGCATCGTTTGTCGACACTGCAATCAGCACCGGACGGCCGTTTCGCAGATGGCTTTTTGCAGCCATTGTGACCGGACCATCGGCGATGCTGTGGGCGAGCTTTGCCAATGTGTTGCCGGTACAGGGCGCGATGATCAGCGCGTCCAGCATTTTTTTAGGACCGATGGGCTCTACCGCTTCGATGCAGCTTAGTGGCGGCCGACCGCAAATATCCGCTACCCTTTGGATATGCGTCTGGGCTGCGCCGAAGCGGCTGTTGATGGATTGGACGGAGCAGGAAAGGATGGGGATCAGGTTGTGCGTACTTGCAACTTTCTCCATGACAGGAAAAACGGCATCAAATGTACAAAAAGAGCCGCACATGGCGAACCCGATATTCATATCGATACTCCTTTCTTAGATTGTTCCTAAACGCAAAGCGGTGTGGGCGATCAATTTGCCGGAAGATGCCGGCGCATCCTTGTTTGGCAGCCCTCTTGCCCAGATCACATCTTTACCCTCGATTCCGGATGCGGATGCAAGATCGATCTTCAGACAATCCGGTTTGCAATAAACGGTTGCTTTTTCCGTAAGGACTTTGGTAGGTACGGTGTTAAAGATCACATCATAGCGCAATAGCCCGTAACCGAGGGAGTGGATATTTTCGGTATCGTAGCCAAGGGCTGACAGCATGGCGCGGTCCTGCTCTTTACGGGCGGCGACCGTTACGATGGCGCCCATATTCTTTAAAAGAGCCGCGAGACATTTACCGATCCTGCCCCAGCCAACGATAAGCACATAGCAACCGCGCATGGTCATAGGTAGTTTAGACATAGCCAGCTTTACTGCGCAGTGAGCAGTGATGTTGGCGTTCTCCGCTACATAAAGTGGGTCCTGCAGCAGATCGACGGTCTTATATCCGGCAGGTATAAAGTTACCGGGATTGCCGCAAAGAATGGTAACATTTCTCGAAAGATGCTCCAGTGTCTGTGCCAGATTCCCTCCGCCTTTTAATGAGCCGTCAGCTTCAAAGCTTGGTACCGGCAGCAGGAGGTGGGTAACGGTTTTGTCCGGGGTATCAGCGATCGTGCAGCCTTTGCTTGCCAATTCGCAGGCAGCGTAATCCAAAGCATCGGTATGCCCTGCGGTATAAAAAACAGGACCGCTCATATAAATCACCCTTTCATGCCACAATATGCGTCAAACCTACGCTATGTGCTTGATTTTTTACGCCGATTTTGTATAATAAATGTAAGAGGTGAGCGAAATGCAAAGACATGGATTTATCCATGATATGATGGATGTGAAAGTTTTGATCTTGTTTGTGACCGCCCGTTCCAGCTATCCTATGACGGAGCAGGAGATCTACGAGGTCTGTTATCAGGATGACTGCCTGAGTTACTTTGATGTGTGCACGGCGATCCCGGAGATGGTCGCATCCGGTCATTTGGCAAAAACAGATGACGGCCGGTATGAGATCACCGAAAAAGGACAGCAGGACGGCGCGCTGACGGAAGATTCCGTTGCCTTCACGGTGAGACAGCGCGCGGAAAGCGCGATCGCCCGGTTTAACCGGCAGATTCGCCGCAGCAGCTTTGTCAAAACCCGGATGATCCCCCGGGAAAGCGGCGATTGCTCTGTGGTGATGTCCTTAGACGACGAAATGGACAATCTGATGACCTTGGAGCTGGTGGCGCCCAATCAGCGGCAGGCTGTTTTGCTGAGCAAGCGTTTTGAGGCGAAAGCGGAGCTGATCTACAATTTAATAATGACAGAACTTCTTGAAGAAGAGCAAGCATAACCCCTTGCCGATATCCCTTGATCGGGGTATAATATAAACAAGCCGGAGGACCGGCAATACGAAAGGAGCGCGTGCATATGAAATTTCAGTTTAGTGAGAAGAAAGTAAAGCTGCCCGGAAATGTCCATGCTTATGCAGAAAAGAAAGTCATGAAGCTGGCACGGTATTTTGAGGAGGATGCACAAGCACTTGTCGTATTTTCTGTAGAGAAGAACCGGAACAATGTGGAACTGACCGTTCGCGGCGCAGGTACTTGGTTCCGGGCTCGCGAGAGCACATCCGATATGTTTGCATCCATCGATGCAGCGGTGGGGACCATCGAAGGTCAGATCCGGAAGAACAAGACCCGCCTGGCACGCCGCCTGCGGCAGGATGCTTTCAGCCGCACGGTGGAGGAAACCTCCTTTGCAGCAGAAGAGCCGGAGGATACGCTGGAGATCGTCCGCGTAAAGACCTTCCGCTTTGCGCCCATGACCCGTGAGGAGGCGGTTCTGCAGATGAATCTGTTGGAGCATAATTTCTTCGCCTTCCGGGATGCGGATAACGAAGAAGCCTTTGCAGTGGTCTACCGTAGAAATGACGGCGGATACGGCATCATTGAAGATGAAAAATGATCTTAAATGACATAAAAACGGAGGTCTCGAGAGAGACCTCCGTTTCTTTGCGTTTTTAACGAAAAAATTTTGCCGAGAAAAGAAAAAAGTGCTTGACAAGGGGGAAGTGTTGTGATAGACTAATCAAGCTCTCCGCTTTTGGGGAGCGCCCTGTACCTTGTAAATTGAATAACGCAAAGACGAACAAACACCTTGAACAATGATAAATGTTTAAGATTCGGTGTAAATCGAATTTAAGCCAACGAAAATTCTTGAGTAAATTTGCTAGAC
>JAZSOR010000027.1:0-10291 GCA_045537035.1 Faecousia sp.
CAGCCCGTGGTCGAGAAGATGATCACCCTGGGCAAGAAGGGTAACCTGGCTGCTTACCGCAGAGCTATGGCTTTTGTGACCAAGGAAGATGTGGTCCAGAAGTTGTTCAAGGAGATCGCTCCCAAGTACGCTGACCGCAACGGCGGCTACACCAGAGTGACTCGTACCGGTCCCCGCCGCGGCGACGCTGCTGAAATGGCAGTGATCGAGCTGGTGTAATCCGGTAAGATATGTTTAAAAAGAGCGTACCGCAAGTGCGGTACGCTCTTTTAACATTATCTTTGGTCGTCTGCTGCTTCATATCAATATAGCGTTAGGGACGAGCTATGCTCGCCCCTACAATTAACAGATGATTGACAGAACCATATTGCCGTGCCATAATAAAAATACAGAAGGGGGGTGCGGCAATGAACAAGGTGATAACCATCAAAACAAACCGGCTGACCTTGGGCATCCTGGCGGTGATTCTTGTGTTCGGCATAGTTTTGTATCTGACCAACGGGATACAAAATCTGTTTTTTGCCGGCATCACACCGGGGAGCATTGATGCCGTCACTGTATATTACCAGGGTGGCAATCAGCAAGCCCAGCTGACCACCGAGGATACGGAAACGCTGGCGTCTTTACTGCGGAAGGTGTCCCTCCGGGGCGACCCAGTACGGCTGTTGACGGAAGAAACCTTCGGCCCTCAGTACCGGGTGAAGCTGAGATCCGGTATCACATTTACTATCTCCTGCTACGACAATCATTATATCGTAAACGGCAGAGCCTATCCCATCAGAACGCTGTCCGAGAATAATTTCCGCGCCATTTATGACCTGTATTTTGCGCACATGAGCAATCGGGAGTATTTCCCCCGGGAAAGGGGTGCGGATAATGGTTGATTTTTCCAATCTTACAAAGCCTATTTCAATCAAATTCCGGCTGTCCACGCTGCTGATTGCGCTGCTGATCCTTACGCTGCTGATCACCGGGGTGGTGCTGTATAAGAATTATGTGTTTCACAACTGGTTTTTCAGTACCCTTTCCGCCGACAAGGTAGAAGCCATCTATGTAGGTGACCTCTATCATCCGGAAACCCAGCTGCCGGAGGATGCCGCCCAAGTTGTCATTACGCTGCTTCGCAATATCCGCCTGGAAGAAGAGCCATACAAGAATGTAGCCTTTTTTGGCCCGGGCGCTGCCTACCGCATCCGGTTAAAAAACGGAACAGAATTTAAGCTGATGGCCTATGCAGGCAATCCTCTCATGTATGTGTTCGGCACAGACGGCTACAAAGTAGGGGAAATGAATGACCCGGAAAGCGTCGCTGTTCATGAAAATATACTGCAGTTGGATAAATTGCTGCAAGAATACATGGATACCTACTGTCCGTAAACTCTGCCTGCCCGGCATTCCCGGGCGGGCTTTTTATTACATTTAATTTGTATTATAAAATGCGGGAAATGTAGGCTGTTTCTGCCGCGCAAACATCTGTTTTCGTCAAAATGACACAATTTACACAAATGACAAATTAGGCATTGAAATCCATGCTTCTTTCGTGTATAATGTCTTTATTGCGGTGCTTTGCACCTGCACACGACCGAAAGGAGATTCACTACATATGTACACAGCCAATTCTATCCGCAATATCTGCCTGCTTGGCCACAGCGGCAGCGGCAAAACTGCCCTGGCAGAAAGTCTTCTCTATATGACCGGTGCCATTGACCGTATCGGTAAGAATGCCGACGGCAACACTGTTTGTGATTATGATCCCGAGGAGATCAAGCGTAATATCTCTATCTCCACCTCTGTTGTGCCTCTGGAGTATAAGGGCATTAAGATTAACCTCCTGGACGCACCCGGTGCTTTTGATTTCTCCGGCGCGGCTATGGAAGCTCTGCGTGCTGCTGATGCAGCAATCCTTGTATGCTCTGCCAAGGACGGCATCACTGTCGGCTTTGAGAAGGCATGGAAATACTGTGAAGAGCGCAACATGCCCCGTTTTGTCTACATTTCCAAGGTAGATGAGGACAACTCTGACTACAATGCTACCTTCGAAGCTCTGCGTGAGAAGTACGGTAATAAGATCGCTCCCGTGGTCGTTCCCATCTGGGACGAAAGCCACAAAGTCACCGGCATCATCGATGTGCTCAACAAGCGCGCTTATGAGATGCAGAATCTGAAGCGTGTTGAGATCGAAGTACCTGAGGGCAAGGAAGAGGTCATCGAGGAGTTCAACTACGCTCTGAAGGAAGCTGTTGCCGAGACCGACGAAGAGCTGATGGACAAGTTCTTCAACGAAGAGCCCTTTACTTATGCTGAGATGATCAAGGGTATGCATCAGGGTGTCAAGGAGCTGAGCTTGTATCCCGTGCTTTGCGGCTCCGGCATTAGCTGCCTCGGCAGTCTTATGCTGATGGATCAGATCATCGACCTGCTGCCCAATCCCGTGGAAGGCAACTACCACAAGGCAACGCTGTCTGACGGCACTACTGAGGAGTTCGTTGTCTCTCCCGGCGGCGTGCCCTCCGCTTTCGTTTGGAAGACTGTTTCCGACCAGTACGGCAAGTACTCTTACATCAAGGTGCTCTCCGGCACCATCACCTCCGACACTCCCCTGGTCAACGCCCGTACCGGCGAGACTGAGAAGCTGGGCCGTCTGTACTCCATGTGTGGCAAGAAGGCGAGCGAGGTCAAGGAGCTTTCCTGCGGCGACATCGGCGCCATCGGCAAGATGGACAAGGTCAAGACCGGCGATACCCTCTGTGATCCCCGTAAGGTGGTCAGCCTGAAGGGCATTCCTTATGCTCCTGCTTGCTACTCCATGGCGATCTCTCCCAAGACAAAGGGTCAGGAAGACAAGGTGGGCGCAGGTCTGAACCGTCTGAATGAAGAAGATCCCTCCTTCAGCGTGGTCAACAATGCGGAGACCAAGCAGATCGTCGTTTCCGGCACCGGTGACCAGCATCTGGATGTTCTGGTAGCCAAGCTGAAGAGCCGTTTCGGCGTGGACGCAGTGCTGTCTCCGGCAAAGGTTGCTTACCGCGAGAAGATCAAGAAGAAGGTCGAAGCCCACGGCCGTCATAAGAAGCAGACCGGCGGCAGCGGTCAGTTCGGTGATGTTTGGGTCCGCTTCGAGCCTCAGGAAGAGCAGGGTGAACTGATCTTCGGTGAGGGAGTCTTCTGCGGCTCCGTTCCCAAGAACTTCTACCCCGCAGTTGAAAAGGGTATTCAGGAAGCAGTCCAGAAGGGCCCCCTGGCAGGCTACCCCATGGTCGGTCTGAAGGCTGTGCTGTACGATGGCTCTTACCACCCCGTGGACTCCAACGAAATGGCATTTAAGCTGGCGGCGATCCTTGCCTTCAAGGAAGCAATGCCCAACGCAATGCCTACGCTGCTTGAGCCCATCGGCGCACTGGCGGTTTCCGTGCCCGAGGCTTATGTTGGCGATGTGATGGGTGATCTGAGCAAGCGCCGTGGCCGTCCTCTGGGTATGAACCCTGATGCCGACGGTAACACCGTTATCGAGGCGGAAGTGCCCATGGCTGAGATGAGCAGCTATGCCATCGATCTGCGCGCTATGACCCAGGCCCGCGGCTCCTTCACACTGGAGTTCGTCCGCTATGAGGAAGTTCCCAAGGCAAATCAGCAGAAGATCATCGACGAGGCAAAGAAGGACGAAGAATAATAAACAGGATGCGGTGCAGCCGGAAAGCGGCTGCACCGCATTTTTTTTGTGGCAAAATGCCGCTTACTATGATAGAATAGAGAAAAAATAAATTCCGGTTTGGCAGGCTGCTTTCAATAAAACCGGTCATTGCGAGAAGCACCAAAGGTGCGACGCGGCAATCCCCAAAGTGTTTGTATCCGTAGGGGATTGCCACGCCAGTGTGAGCACTGGCTCGCAATGACAACATAAGTTAAACTGCCCGACAAGCCGATCACAAAGGAGATTTTTTATGCTCCCTGAAGCATTTCTTGAACGAATGAAGACCCAGCTGGGGCAGGAGTACCCGGCTTTTCTTGCGTCATTGGAACGACCCCGGGCGGTGGCACTGCGCTTTAATCCCCTGAAAGGGAAACCGCCTCAGCTGCCATTTGTGACGAAGAGCGTTCCTTGGGAGCCTATGGGCTATTATTATGACCCGGACAGCCGCCCGGGTCTGCACCCTTACCACGAGGCCGGCGTATATTATTTACAGGAGGCCAGCGCCATGGCGCCGGTGACGCTGCTAGCGCCCCAACCGGGGGAGCGGATCTGTGACCTCTGCGCCGCCCCCGGAGGAAAGTCCACCCAGATCGCAGGGAAGCTGGCAGGGGAAGGCTTCCTTTTGTGCAATGAGATAAATCCCAAGCGCGCAAAGATCCTCAGCAGGAACATCGAACGGCTGGGTGTCGCCAATGCCCTGGTGACCAACGAACACCCCCAGACCCTTGCCAAAAAATTCCCGGGCTTTTTTGATCGGGTGCTTATCGACGCTCCCTGCTCCGGCGAGGGAATGTTCCGCAAAGAAGAAGCGGCGGTTACGGACTGGAGTCCGGAGACGGTGGCAATGTGCGCCCGTCGTCAGGCAGAGATCCTCCATTCCGGCGCGCAGCTGCTGCGCCCCGGCGGACATTTGGTGTACTCCACCTGCACGTTTGCCCCGGAGGAAAACGAACTGGCCATCCGGCAGTTTTTGGACACCCATCCGGACTTTGCTCCGGAGATGGTGGATGCCCCGTGGTTTACCGCCGGGGAGAACGGGTCGTTCCGACTGTGGCCTCATAAGCTTTTGGGCGAGGGACATTTTGCGGCGGTGCTGCGTAAAATGGAGCAGGAGGAAGAAGCAGATGTCCGCGCTATGGCTGGTGAAAAGCTTCCTGCCCTTTGGAATGACTTTGCCCGGCAGATGAATATCACCCTGCCGAAAGGAAAACTTCTGACCTTCGGCAACAGCCTTTACTGGGCGCCGGAAGACCTGCCCGACCTTCGGGGCGTCAAGGTGGAGCGCCCGGGTCTTGAGTTGGGAGAACTGAAAAAGGACCGCTTTGAGCCTGCCCATGCTTTAGCTATGTGGCTGAAGGATGCCGCCAATGTCCATGATATTCCGGCAGACAGCCCGGAGATCTTTGCCTATATGAACGGGCAGACCATTCCTTCCCATAAGAAAGGGTGGTGTCTCGTCACCATTGACGGCTACTCCATCGGTTGGGGCAAGGGTGACGGAAATGTTCTTAAAAATCACTATCCTAAGGGTTTACGGCGATAATCGGGGTAAATTTGTGCTTTACATAACTTGATGTGTATGCTATAATTTACGAGGTTAATGAATAATTCGCAAGGAGAGGATCTTCCTTGGCTAGATACGAAATAAAAGGCGGTAACCCCTTAAGCGGCGAGGTTACCATCAGCGGTGCCAAGAATGCGGCGGTGGCGATTCTGCCGGCAGCCCTTCTGGTCCGCGGAAAATGCCGCGTGGAAAATGTTCCGGATATTTCCGATGTCCGGATCTTGCTGGATATCCTGCGTGATATCGGCGCGGAGATCACCCGGGAAGAGCCCGGCGTGGTAGTGCTGGACTGTACCAATATCCATAAGACCCGTCCCGACCCCACGCTGGTACGGGAGATGCGCGCCAGCTATTATCTGATGGGCGCGCTGCTGGGCCGCATCGGCATGGCAAATGTGGCGCTGCCCGGCGGCTGTAACTTTGCCTCCCGTCCCATTGACCAGCATGTCAAGGGCTTCCGGGCGCTGGGCGCGGAAGTGGAGGAGACGGAAGATTATGTAAACTTAAAGCCCGGTCCGTTCGGTCTCCAGGGCAACCGGATCAGCCTTGACGTAGTCAGCGTGGGCGCAACGGTGAATATCATGCTGGCGGCAACGCTGCTGCCCGGTCAGACGGTGATCGAAAACGCAGCCAAAGAGCCCCACATCGTTGACCTTGCCAACTTCCTCAATACCATGGGCGCGCACATTTCCGGTGCCGGTACGGATACGGTGAAGATCCGGGGCGTGAAAAGCTTGCAGGGCGGTACATATGCCATTATCCCCGATCAGATCGAGGCAGGCACATACCTGGCAGCGGTGGCTGCCACCGGCGGCAATGTGCTTGTGAAGAATGTGATCCCCAAGCACATGGACTGTATCACCTCCAAGCTGCAGGAAATGGGTACCCGTGTCATTAATTACGACGATTCCATCCGCATTTTGTCTGACGGTCAGCTGCGGTATACCACCGTCAAGACCCGTCCTTACCCCGGCTTCCCCACGGATATGCAGGCGCAGATCTGTGTGTGTATGGCGGTGGCAAGCGGTGTCAGCCGGCTGACGGAGAATGTGTACGAGACCCGTTTCTTCGGTTACTGTACAGAGCTGCAGGAGATGGGCGCCGATATCCTCATCAACGGAAAGACCGCCACTGTCACCGGCGGTAAGAAGCTCCGGGGCACGGAGGTTTGTGCCCATGACCTTCGGGCAGGCGCGGCGCTGATCATTGCCGGCCTTGCGGCGGAAGGTACGACCATCGTGGAAAACGCCCACTTTGTAGAACGCGGTTACGAAAATGTAGTTGCCAAGTTTGCCTCTCTGGGCGCGGACATCACCCGTATTGAAGAATAAGAAACACCCCCGAGAGTAAATCTCGGGGGTGGATTTTGTTATATAATACAAATTGTCATTGCGAGGAGCAAAGCGACGCGGCAATCCCCTACGGATATAAATACTTTGGGGATTGCCGCATCGTACTTTCAGTACTCCTCGCAATGACCGATCATATTAGGTTATTCCTGAAACATCGGTGTGGACAGATACCGCTCGCCGCTGTCCGGCAGCAGGACCACAATGTTCTTGCCGGCGTTTTCCGGTTTCTTTGCCAGCTCCAAGGCTGCGTGGAGGGCTGCCCCGGAGGAGATGCCTACCAGAATACCTTCGGACTTGCCCATCCGGCGGCCCGCTGCGTAAGCCTCCTCTTCAGTGACAGTGATTACCTCATCATAGATTCCGGTGTTGAGCACAGAGGGCACAAAGTTTGCGCCGATTCCCTGCAGGCCGTGGCTGCCGGCAATACCCTTGCTCAAAAGGGGAGAGCCTGCAGGTTCAACTGCCACAATGCGAATCGTGGGGTCTTTCTCTTTTAAATATTCGCCGATACCCGTAAGGGTGCCGCCGGTGCCCACACCGGCAACGAAAATATCTACCTTGCCGTCGGTGTCCTCCCAAATCTCCTTTGCTGTGGTGGCTCTGTGGGCGGCGGGGTTGGCGGGGTTATCAAACTGTCCCGGGATAAAGCTGCCGGGAATTTCTCTGGCAAGCTCTTCTGCCTTGGAAATGGCACCGGACATACCCTTTGCGCCCTCGGTCAGCACCAGTTCCGCGCCGTAAGCGCCCATGAGTAACCGCCGCTCCATGCTCATGGAGTCGGGCATGACGATAATGGTCCGGTAGCCCCGGCAGGCAGCCACACTGGCAAGACCAATGCCGGTATTTCCCGATGTGGGCTCGATGATGACACTGCCGGGCTTTAAAAGTCCCTTGGCTTCCGCGTCGTCGATCATAAAAAGGGCGGCTCTGTCCTTTACCGAGCCGGCAGGATTCATGCACTCCAGCTTTGCCAGCACCCGGGCGGTGAGCTTTTCTTCCTTGGCGATATTTTGTAATTCCAGCAGGGGGGTGTGTCCCACCAGCTGCTGGGCAGATGTGTAAATGCGTTCCATGGTAAAACCTCCTGAAAAGGATACTGAAATTATAAACCCGGCGCTGGGTATTGTCAATGGGAGCGTTGACAACCGGGGCGCTGTGTGGTATAAAACAATAAAAGAAAAGGGGTGGGTATTTATGCCATCAATCGAGAAAAAAATTGAAAATGTGGTAGACGCGATTTTGGAAGATTACCAGAGCAATCGGGATATCGACCGGATGGAGCAGTTCCGCCAGCCGGACAAAGATGTGATTATCGAGATCATTGAGAAACTTCGCAGGATCGTGTTCCCCGGCTACTTTACAGATAAGACCTACCGTACTTACAATGCCAAGCATCAACTGTCCATGCTCATAGAGGATGTGATGTACAACCTGAGCCGGCAGATCGAACTGGCTTTTCAGGACGACGGTCGGGCTGAGGAGGACGCAAAGACGGTGTGCCTTAGTTTCCTAAGCCGTATTCCCAAGGTCCGGGAAATGGTGCAGACGGACCTGCAGGCAGCCTACGACGGAGACCCGGCAGCCACCGGCATGGCGGAAGTGATCTTCTCTTATCCCGGTCTGTTTGCCATCACGGTTTACCGGCTGGCACACGAGCTGTATACCCTGCAAGTACCTATGATTCCCCGAATCATGACGGAATATGCCCACAGCGTCACCGGTATCGACATTCACCCTGGCGCGACGGTGGGAAAATATTTCTTTATTGACCATGGCACCGGTATCGTTGTGGGTGAGACCACGGTCATTGGCGAAAATGTAAAGATCTATCAGGGCGTCACTCTGGGCGGTCTTTCTACCCGGGGCGGACAGAATCTTCGAGGCAAGCGCCGTCATCCCACCATTGAGGACAATGTGACCATTTATGCCAACGCTTCCATTCTGGGCGGCGAGACAGTGATCGGTCAGGGCTGTGTCATCGGAGCCAACGCCTTTATCACCAAGTCCGTACCGGCCTGCACAACGGTCAGTATGAAGATCAACGAACTGCAGATGAAGCCCCACGGCAACTGCGAAAAGTGCGAAACCTGCAAAGATAATTTCTAAAGAACGCTCCCACCCGTTTGGTGGGAGCTTTTTTGCTTTCGCTGTCATCCCGAGCGAAGCCGAGGGATCTTTTCGGTTATATCTTTCCACCCGTGAAGATCCTTCGACTCGCTGCGCTCGCTCAGGATGACATTGTAAATGAAAAAGGACCACCGTTGGGTGGTCCTTTTCTTATCAGTCTTCAAATGTGAGGATGTCCTTGAACCGATCCTTGAAGATCTCGTAGACAGCCTCCAGAATAGCGTCGTCCTCAACGGTCAGGTAGTTCTCGTTCTCCTCGTCGATAGGCTCAACTTCCAGGATCACGATCTCGTTGCTGTCCTCTTCTACAGGCAGCAACGCCAAATATTCCTTACCCTGATACTCGATGCAGTCCATATACTCAAAGCTGGACTCCGTGCCGTCCTCGTCCACAAAGGTAACGATGTTGTCCTCTTCCTGCATGATTTCTTTATCTTCCATTATCCTCTTGCCTCCTTAACGATCTGTACGGATTTCTTACAAAGTTCGGTGATCTCGTCCCACTTGCCGTTGTCGATCAGATCTGCGGTGACCATGTAGCTGCCGCCACAGGCTGCGATCACGGGGCTGGCTGCGTAGGTGCCCAAATTGGCAAGGCTGATGCCGCCGGTGGGCATGACTTTAAACATGGGGAAGGGAGCGGCCATGGCCTTGATCTTGGCAAGACCGCCGGACTGCTCGGCAGGGAAGAACTTCAGCACCTCAAGACCCAGCTTGTAAGCTGCGTGATAGTCGGTGGGTGTGGTACAGCCGGGGAAAATGGTGATGCCCTTTTCCTGACAGTACTTGACGATCTCAATGTCAAAACCCGGGGTGACGATGTAGGTAGCACCGGCTTCGATCGCCTGATCCACCTGCTCGGTGGTCAGCACAGTGCCTGCACCCACCAGCATTTCCGGATGGGTCTCAGACATGATGCGGATGGCATCGGCAGCGCCGGCAGCCCGGAAGGTGACCTCAGCCACGGGCACGCCGCCTGCGCACAGAGCGTCAGCCAAAGGCTTGGCATCCCGCTGGGGGTTATTGAGCTTAATGACCGGCACAACGCCGATCTGACTGATCTTCTTCTGTAATTCGTTCATAGCATTTCCTCCGAAAACTTGCAATGTGACAGCAAAAATCACTAACATCTATTATAGTGATTTTTCCGCTTGGTGTCAATAAAAAGCGTCTGATATGCACATCAGACGCTTTTTGGTTTTTTAGATCACGGCGCTGGAATTTTTCAGCTGTAGCTGCAGCTTGTCAGCGATGAGGGCGATAAACTCCGAATTGGTGGGTTTTCCTTTAGTATTGGAAACAGTGTAGCCAAAAAATCTTTGCAGAGTATCCAGATCGCCCCGGTCCCAGGCTACCTCGATGGCGTGCCTAATAGCCCGCTCCACCCGGGAGGGGGTGGTCTGGAATGTTTTGGCAACCTGGGGGTATAATACCTTTGTAATAGCGTTGATCACATCCATGTCATTGACCGCGATGATAATGGCTTCTCTTAAATACTGGTAGCCCTTGATATGGGCAGGTACGCCGATCTCGTGGATGATATTCGTGACCATGGAT
>JAZSOR010000036.1:0-7703 GCA_045537035.1 Faecousia sp.
GCATCGAACACCAGCCGGGATACAGCCGTGTGGTCGGGCATATAGTCGTTGGGGTCGTGGGTGATGATAAAGTCAGGATCCACCTGCTGGATCACCTCCACCACCTTGTCTCTGGCTTCCTTGTTGTTATCGTAGATCTCCAGGTCGTCAAAGCTGCTGTGGATCACCTCAAAGCCGCCCATAGCAGCGCTCTTTTCTGCCTCTCTGGCACGCATAATGCGCAGCTCCTCCGGCGGGATCACCACATGACCCAGATTGCCGCTGGACACATGGCAGACGATGACTTTGTCGCCGCGTTTGACACACTTGGCCAAAGTGCCTGCGCAGGCGATCTCAACATCGTCGGGGTGACAGCCGATCGCTAAAATATTCATAGAATCCTCCTTTTTATAGGTATTTACTCCAGTATAACGGATAAAGTGCGTCTGTTGGATTGACAAAACGGCGAATTATTTATAAAATAAGCTCAAGATATATAAGCAAAACATAATGAGCTTTGTTATGAGGTGGCGGCTATGGAAAACACCAAGGGAATCCCTTTAAAAAGCGAGCTGGGCGTGACCCGGCTCATCAGTGATTTTTACTATGAGCTACCGGAGGATTTTGACTATTCCGGCGAGAGTCATTCCGGCTGGGAATTTGTCTATGTGGACAAGGGAAAGGTCAGCGTCGGCGCGGACAATGCCACCTATATTCTCAAGCAGGGGGAGATGGTTTGCCATAAGCCCTTTGAATTCCACAAGGTCAAACCCTACGAGGGAAAGGCAGCGATCATTATCATCTGCTTTGAATCCTCCGATGAGTATATGGCATACTTCAACAATAAGATCCTCTCGGTGAATCAGCGGCAGAAGCAGTACTTAAACGACATCGCGGACATGGGAAAGACTATTTTTCAGCCAAAGCTTCCCCTGGAGATCGTAAGAGACGGCCAGATGGACCCATCCCCGGAGGCGACGCCTTTAAATCTGCAATTTGTAAAGAATGCCATCCAAGTCCTCCTTTTGTCCCTTGTGAATGCGGATACCACGGAAAAACAGAGTCGTATCAGCGTTTATGAGCATACCTCCCAGCGAAAGACCCTGACCAAAAAGATCATCGAATACTTAAAGCAGAACTTGGATAAGCAGGTTTCTTTGGAGGATATCTCCGGTCGGTTTTCCTATTCTCTGTCCAGCATCAAGCGTATTTTCAAGGAGGAGACCGGCTGCAGTATCATTTCCTATCTGAACAATTTGCGGATGGTCAAGGCAAGAGATCTGCTGTTGGGCAGCGATAAGCCCATCGGACAGATCGCCTTTATGCTGGGCTTTTCCAGCGTGTACTATTTTTCCATCGCCTTTAAAAAGAAATGGGGCGTCAGCCCCACCGCCTTCCGCAGCGGCTACCGGGGCATGGACCACAGACAAAGGAGCAAATAATATGCGATCAGATTGTCATATCCACATGGTATTAGATGGCGTGGACTGGAAAAGTTCCATCGCCCGGGGCATTCAAGACGACTATATCCGCAGCATCTTAGAAACCTACAAAGATCTGGGCTATACCTATCTGCGAGACGGCGGTGATCGCTGGGGCGTAGGGAGCCGGGCAAGGGAACTGGCAAGGCAGTACGGGATCGTCTACCGGACACCCCTTGCGCCCCTATGCCGTAAAGACCATTACGGCAGTTTTATCGGCATTACCTATGAGAGCCTGAAAGAATATCAGCAACTGGTGGTAACCCAGAGAGAACGGGGCGCGGATTTTGTAAAGATCATGATCTCGGGACTGATGGACTTTGACCAATACGGGGTGTTGACCGAGCCGGGACTGGAGGAAGAGACTATCGGGCAGCTGATTCATATCGCCCACGAAGAAGGCATGGCGGTAATGGCACACTGCAACGGCGCAGCCACTGCCCGGGCGGCAGCTATAGCAGGGGTGGATTCTATCGAACACGGCGCTTATCTGGACGAAGAAGCCTTGGGTGCCATGACAGAAAACGCTGTGGTGTGGGTGCCCACGGTCAGCACGGTGGGCAACCTGCAGGGAAAAGGCCGTTTCCGGGAAAAGGCAGTCCAAAAAATACTGGAAGATTTTCTGGAGAAAATCGATGTTTACCGGCAAAAAGGCGGCCTTTTGGCACCGGGTACGGACGCAGGCGCATGGGCAGTGCCCCACGGCTGCCGGACCGAAGAGGCGCTTCTGGCAAAGGCCGGTGTCACGGAGCAAATGCTTACAAAAGGCGCAGCTGTGATCATGGAAAAATTTTAAAAGCGCCAAATAAAAATACCGGAGCACACTCAACATCATTAAGCTTAGGATGTCATTGCGAGCACCAAAGGTGCGTGGCAATCCGTAATATCTCTTGGAGAACGGATTCTCACGCCAGTGTACGCACTGGCTCAGAATGACATGAAATGTTAACTTAATGACATTAGTGTGCACTCCGGTATTTTTGGGATTCATTGGGCATATTCTACTGTATAATAGCAGGGGAGGGATAACAATGAAAATCCAATGGAAAAAACTACTGATCTGTCTGGCGATTCCCTTGGCGGTGGGCGGCTTGTCGGCGCTGGTGTCCGGGGGGATGACAAACTATAAAACCTTCAATCAGCCACCGCTGTCGCCGCCGGGCTGGGTATTCCCGGTGGTATGGAGCATTTTATATCTGCTGATGGGTTATGCTTCCTATCGTGTGCTCACTTCCGGTGCCGAGCCCCAAAAGATCAGGCAGGCGCTGACCCTCTATGGAGCGCAGCTGTTTTTTAATTTCCTGTGGTCGCCGGTGTTTTTTGGCCTTGGGTGGTATTTGGTGGCATTTTTTATATTGCTGATCCTATGGGTGCTCATTTACCTGACCATGCGAGCATTCTCTCAGATCGATGATCTGTCGGGAACACTGCTTCTGCCGTATATTTTGTGGGTCACCTTTGCAGGCTATCTAAATTTAGGCGTATATCTTTTAAATTAGGACTACCCAAAAGACAATCTTTGTGCTATAGTGAAACTATCACTAATAAACACATAGGAGGAGATCACTATGGCAAACAAATACGCAGGCACCCAGACCGAGAAGAACCTGATGGCAGCGTTCTCCGGTGAGTCTGAAGCAAGAAACAAGTATACCTATTTTGCATCCAAGGCAAAGAAGGACGGCTACGAGCAGATCGCTGCGCTGTTCCTGAAGACCGCTGACAACGAAAAGGAACACGCAAAGCTGTGGTTTAAGGAGCTGAACGGCATCGGCGATACCGCACAGAACCTCTTGCACGCAGCCGAGGGCGAAAACTACGAGTGGACCGATATGTACGACGGCTTCGCCAAGACCGCCGAGGAAGAGGGGTTCCCGGAGCTGGCAGCCAAGTTCCGTCTTGTGGCAGCGATCGAGAAGCACCACGAGGAGCGCTACCGCAAGCTTTTGCAGAATGTGGAAACGATGCAGGTCTTTGAAAGAAGCGAAGTCAAGATCTGGGAGTGCCGCAACTGCGGTCACATCGTTGTGGGCACGAAGGCTCCTGAGCTTTGCCCCACCTGCGCCCATCCTCAGAGCTACTTTGAGCTGAACGCAGAGAACTACTAAGATAAAACGCCCGGAAGGCAGTTGCCTTCCGGGGCTTTTTTGCCCGTATAATGATCGTTGCGAGCGGCGCGCGGAAAGAGTTTTTCTTTTTTATAAAAAAGCGAAAAAAGTATTGCATTTGCTTTTGGGTAGATTATAATGAAGTGCGAAGAGGACATGTGACATTGAGAAAACGGGGTATCCCAGAGCTTAATGACATGGAGGGAAAAGAGAAAATGAGGGCATCTTATTCCTTGGATCTGACCGAAGGATCGGTAACGAAAAAGCTGTTTCTGTTTAGTATGCCGATCTTGCTTACCCAGCTTTTGCAGCATTTGTACGGCATCGCCGACAAGATCGTGGTGGGACAGTTTGCTCCCAACGGCGAAGTGGCGCTGGCAGCAGTGGGCGCTACGGCTGCGGCAACCACCTTGATCCTGAATATCTTTGTAGGTATGGCCGGCGGTGCGAATGTGGTCTGCGCCAATCTTTGCGGTGCGCATCGGAAAGAAGACCTTGACCGGTGCATGCATACATCGATCTTGCTGGCAGTCGTGACTGGTTTGATACTTGGGTTTTTCGGTATCTTTATCAGCAAGCCGCTTCTGCAGTTGATGGCTACACCTGCAGAGGTTTTAGGTGACGCAACCCTTTATATGCAGATCTATTTTCTGGGCGTGCCGGCATCTATGATCTGTAATTTTTCGTCCGCTATTCTGCGCGCCCACGGCGATGCAAAACGCCCTATGTACATATTCATGTTCAGCGGACTTGTAAATGTACTTTTGAATCTTTTGATGGTAGTGGGCTTTGGTCGTGGTGTGGATGGCGTTGCTATCGCTACAGTGGCATCGCAGGTTGTTGCTGCCGTGATTTTTATGTGGATTTTATTTGATCCCAAGCAGGAGTATCAGCTGCAGCTGAAGAAGCTTTATTTCCACAAGGTTCAGCTGCTGTCTATTGTTCGGGTGGGAGTTCCCAACGGTCTTAACGGCATGGTGTTCAGCCTGTCCAATGTGGTGGTCCAATCCTCTGTCAATTCCTTTAACAGCACGGCGATCATCGCCGGAAAGACAGCGGCTACAGATGTGAGCATGCTTATGTATCAGGTGATCTACTCTTTCTATACAGCCTGCGTCAGTTTTTCCGGACAGTGCTACGGCGCCGGAAAGTATCGCAGGATCGATTCCGCGCTGAAAAGCAGCGTTTTGACGGTTTGGTCTTTTATACTGGTAATGGCAACCGTCTGCACGATCTTCCCCCGACAGATCCTGGGCTTGTTTAACAGTAGCCCCGAGGTGATCGATGCGGGCATCAATATTATGCTGATTTGTTGCTGGGGTTATATACTGTACACGGTTTCGGAAGTGTTCCTTGGGGGCGTGCGGGGAATGGGATATTCTCTGGGGCCGACCATTTTGAATTTAGCGGGTATTTGCCTGCCCAGACTTCTTTGGATATGGTTCGTTTTCCCTATGCACAGAACGATCGAATTTCTGTTTTTGTGTTATCCCATCTCTTGGCTGATCAGCGCCATATTGCAGGTTTGGAATTACTTCCATTGCCGTCGCAAACTGATAGAAGAATAAATATGAAAAGCCCCCGGTGTCGTTGACCAGACGATACCGGGGGCTTTCCACGAAAAGAGAGAGGTTAGAAAATGAAAAGCAAGCTTTTCAACATTTCTATTATATAATGAAAATATAAAATAAAAAGGAATAAGTTATTAAATAAGTATGAAGAAAGGAAAAATATACCAATCTTAATTATGCAATGTGTACAATTATGCCCATTCCGGCAGGTGTGCAAACTCCAAAAACCGATCGTCAAAGGAGAACGCAATGCGGCAGGAATAGAGCATCGGGGCGGTTGCCGCATCCCGGGAGCCGTATTTGTGGTCGCCCACTAAGGGAAAACCGCGGCTTGCAAACTGCACCCGGATCTGATGACTTCTGCCTGTATGCAGCCGGATACGCACCAGTGATGTCTCGCCGCCCCGGAGCCGGGTAAATTCCAGCCGTGCTTCCTTAACGCCTGCGCGCTGCCGTTTCACCACAATGACCTTGTTCTTACGGCTGTCCTTAAACAAAAGGTCCTCCCAGTCACCGGCTTCCGGCACATTCCCGTGGACCTGCGCCACATATTCTTTCACGAACGAACCTTGCTGGATCAGCTGTGACAGCGCAGCGGCTGCTTTTTTTGTCCGGGCAAAGACCATCACACCGCCCACATTTTTATCCAGCCGGTGTACGGTGAAAACTTCACCGCCCAGGGCTTCTTTCAGCGCTCCGGGAACATCCTGCTCAGAGTCCATTCCTACGGGCTTAATGCACACGGCAAGGTCTTTGTCAGAATACAAAATTTCCATGGGGTCACCACCTTTTGCCTTATTATAACAGATAAAGCTGCCTCTTGCATCTGTTTTTTTATGGTGTATAATGAAAGAAAGAGGAGTGAATGTAATGACGACCAAGGATTATCGGGAAAAATCTCCCTTGCGGATTTTTCTTTCTTACTTCAAAAATCATAAAGGGCTATTCTTTGTGGATATGCTCTGCGCGCTGTTGATCGCAGCGGTGGATCTTCTGTTCCCACTGGTGACCCGTAAGGCGTTGTACGATATGCTGCCGAACAATCTGTTTGGAGTGTTCTTTGCGGTTATGGCGGTGATGCTTGGGTGTTATCTGCTGCGGTCTTTTTTGAATTATATCATCTGCTATTTCGGCCATACCTTCGGCATTCGGGTAGAGGCGGATATCCGTGCAGACTTGTTCCGGCATATGCAGGAGCTGGGCTACGATTTTTATGACCGTAACCGGACCGCCCAGCTGATGAGCCGGCTGGCCACCGACCTGTTTGAACTGACGGAGCTTGCCCACCACGGTCCGGAGGATCTGATCACATCGGTGCTGACTATTTTAGGCGCGCTGGTGGTCATGGGCACGATCCAGTGGCGGCTGGCATTGGTGGTGGCGCTGCTGATCCCGGTGTTCCTTATGGTGGTTTTGCTCATGCGCAAGAATATGTCCCGGGTGTCCGTTTCCGTGAAGGAAAAAGTAGCCCACATCAATACAGAGATCGAATCCAGCATCTCCGGCATCCGTACCGCCAAGGCATTTGCCAACGAGCAGCTGGAAAACGACCGGTTCTGCGCAGCCAACGATGTTTACAAAGGCTCCAAGCGGAGCTTCCATAAGGCGATGGGTCTTTTCTCCGGCTCCATGGAATTTCTCTTAACCAGCCTGAATGTAGTGGTGATCGGCTACGGCGGTTATCTTGTGATGTCCGGGAGCATGGACTATCGGGATCTTCTGACCTTTACTTTGTATGTTACGGCATTTATCGCGCCCATGCGGAAGCTGGCAAATTTCTCCGAGCTATTTGCCAACGGCTTTGCAGGACTGAACCGCTTTGTGAGCCTGATGCGCACAGAGCCTTCTTTGCAGGACAAACCCGATGCAAAAGACCTTCAGGATGTGAAAGGCGCCATCTGCGTCAAGGATGTGTCCTTTGCCTATGACGGCGATCTGGCGGTTTTGGACCATGTGAGCCTTGACATCACCCCTGGCGAAACCATCGCCATTGTGGGCCCTTCCGGCGGCGGAAAAACAACATTATGTCAACTGATTCCTCGGTTCTACGAGGTCAGCGACGGCAGCATTACCATTGACGGCATGGATATCCGGGATGTGACCCAGCGGTCCATTCATCAGAATATCGGTATCGTTCAGCAGGATGTATTTCTGTTTGCGGATACGATTTTGGAGAATATCCGTTACGGCAAGCCCGATGCCACCGAGGAAGAGGTGATCGAAGCGGCAAAGAAGGCGGAGATCTACGATGATATTCTGGCGATGCCCAATGGTTTCCAAACCTATGTAGGTGAGAGAGGCACGCTGCTGTCCGGCGGACAGAAGCAGCGTGTTGCCATTGCCCGGATCTTCCTGAAAAATCCCCCGGTGCTGATTCTGGATGAAGCCACCTCCGCTCTGGACTCTGTGACGGAGGCCAAGATCCAGCGGGCCTTTGACACCCTGGCCAAGGGCAGAACCACCCTGATCATTGCCCACCGGCTTTCCACCATCCGCTCCGCGAAACGGATCGTGTCCATTGCCGACGGCTATATCACCGAGTGCGGCAGCCATGAGGAGCTTTT
>JAZSOR010000035.1:0-2719 GCA_045537035.1 Faecousia sp.
AGTACTGCGTGAAAATGGGCCATCAAATCCGTCAGAAAGTCGTAAATAGGCGCGATTTTCCGCAGCATGGTGCCGCCCAGCTGACCGACTGCGTTAGCCGCGGCCTCCGTGGTTTCGGCGTCGATCAGATCGATGACTGCCTCGGCTTGTGTCAGATCCATGCGACCGTTGAGAAAGGCCCGCTTGGTAAATTCACCGGGGCCTGCCTGTCTGGCGCCGTTGGCAAAGAGCGCTTCCAGACCGGCGGTCAGTACGGCAGGGGAGCCGTGGCACTGGATTTCTACCGTATCTTCTCCGGTGTAGGAGTGGGGTGCACGGGTGTACACGGCCATACACTGGTCGATGACGCGGCCTTCCTTGTCGTATAATTCGCCAAGCATCAGCTTCCGGTTGGGAGCTTGTGTAAGGGGCACACCGTTTGCCAATTTAAACACCTTAGCGGCAACATCGGCACAGCCATCGCCGGTCAGACGCAAAATACCGATGGCACTGACGCTCAGACCTGTGGAAATCGCAGCAATAACATGAGACATACAAATTCCTCCCAATTTACAATCATTTTAATAGTATAGCACTATACAGCTGAAAAAGCAAATTAAACGTGATAATCTTCTGCTTTTGGGAAAAACTACCCGGGAGGTGAGAATATGGAAAAAACCTACGCCGGAGATATGACCGATCAAAATATAAGCCATATCTTTCGTGACGCGGCGGATTTTATCCGCCGGGAGCTGCGCTGCGGCGAACACACACTCTATGCTTACGCCATTGACGGTTTGATTGCCTCCGCCTATGCGTCAGACTATATTTTTAAGCCCATCACGCAGCACCTGTCTGCACCCACTATGAAAGCGCTTTACGACAGGGCGCTTACCGGTATGATCTATAATAATGTAGCCAATCCCTGCCAGGACCTTGATAGCATTGCGTTTTTGCTGGTCAACGGGTTTTGCGTTGTGCTGTTTCCAGGTGTGGGAGCTATTGGATATGAGGTTAGGACTCCGGATAAACGCAGCACCTCTGCACCGGAGGTGGAGAACACCGTCAAGGGTGCAAAAGATGCCTTTGTGGAAACAATCCGATCCAATACCAGCTATGTTCGCAGGCACTTGCGCAGTCCGGATCTGCGACTGTATGAAACACAGGTCGGCAGAAGAAGCCTGACCAATGTCAGTGTCGTTTGGCTTGAGGGAATTACGGATCCGGTGCTGGTGGAGCGAATGAAGCAGCGCCTGGATACGATTGATATTGATGGGCTGCTGTCACCGGCGGCAGTAGAAGAACATGTAACAGGCTCACGCACAACTGCCTTCCCGCTTCTGCAGTATACCGAGCGGACGGACCGCTTCTGTCAGGGCATTCTGGACGGAAGAGTCGGTTTGTTGGTCGATGGACTGCCCTTAGGCTACCTCGCACCTGCAGACCTGATGTATTTAATGGAGAGCCCTGAGGATCGGGGCAGGGATTATGTAGGTGCGTCAGCGGTCCGGATCCTGCGATATATGGCTCTTCTGATTGGTTTGCTTCTGCCGGGGATCTATATCGCGGTTGCAACCTTTCACCAGGCAATACTACCCCTGCCGCTTCTGCGCTCTATTATTGAGAGTAAACAGTCGGTACCTTTCTCCACGTTAGCTGAAGTGCTTGGGTTGCTGGTTGCCTTTGAACTGCTGCAGGAATCGGGAATTCACTTGCCGCAGGCAATCGGACAATCGGTCTCTGTGATCGGTGGTATTGTGGTAGGTACAGCAGCTGTTGAGGCCGGGTTTGTTTCACCGGCAGCGTTGATTATTGTCTCCGCTGCGGGCGTTTGCGGTTTTGTACTGCCCAACCGTGACCTTGCCAATGCTGTTCGGATATGGCGATTTGGTATTGCGGTACTGGGAGCAATCTCCGGAATTTATGGAATCATAGCAGGTATGTTGATTTTACTGATTCATCTGGCAGGTCTGTCCTGCCTGGGCGTGCCATATTTGTCCCGCACAGGCAGTATTCTGCGCAAACGTCTGGTCAAGCAGAAGTTTCGCAGTGAGAAGCTGCACCCGAAAGACAGGAGAAATCAGAAATGAGAGTTATATTATATATTGTAATATTGGCGATTGCATTTTTTGTGCCGGTAAACCGATTGGACATTGCAAAGCTGCAGCCTGTGGAGGCAGTGGCGATTTATAAAGAGAATGGATTTATTGTCTTAAAAACGGATGAGGAATCCGTGGGAAAGGGAACGTCCGCAAAAGTGGCCCTGGAAGAGCTGAAGCAAAGCACGCCTGCAGTTGTCTATTTGGACACGGCAGACTACTTGCTGATCGGAGAAGGAGCAAAAGAAGCAGCAGAAGAAATCAAAGCGTTCTTCAAAAAATCCGTGAAAATCGGCACATACCAGGGCGGCGATGTGAAAGAAGAAGCACGGTATCTGGATGTCCATGGAAATGCTGCGAAACCATCTAACTGAGAAGAAAAAAGTTGAAAAAATATCAATTAGGGGTTGACATTTAGGAAGCTTTCTGCTAATATTCTTTAGGCGCTTCCGGAAGGGGGCGCAAAACAATGCGCAACTGAAAAAAGATTGTAGAAACTTGAAAAAAGTTCTTGACAAAGCTTGTAAGATGTGCTAAATTAAACAGGCTCTCCGCTGTGCGGATGAGAATGTTCTGTACCTTGTAAATTGAATAACGCAAAGACGAACAAAACACCTTGGACAATTAAATGGATTGTTCAA
>JAZSOR010000061.1:0-2642 GCA_045537035.1 Faecousia sp.
ACCACGGATTACAGAAATACCCACGTCGATTGTAACTCCGTCAGGATAATCTGCATAATCAACCGTCCCGTCAAATATTTTGATGGTTCCGTTTTCACAACAGGTAATGAGTGTTCTTACCTCAAATTCCCCCTCCATATACTCGGGGATCCTGTATGCCACATGAAATGTTTCGGTCTGAGATGTATCGCGAACCAAATGAGTAACATCAGAATCGGGAGCAGGCGTCGGAAAAAATTCGGCAGAAAGAAGCGAATCACTGATAACGGTCAATCTCAAATAGTTGTTATTTACATCCTCCAGCGTGCATTCAGACGGATGCAGCTTCGTTGTTTGATTAGGACCGACAGTTTTCATATCAACAATGGCAGAAGGAGAAATAAGACTCGAAAATGGTCTTTCCTGAAGCTCGGGGAATGGATCTCCAAATGTGCCGCTTAAACCGGAAGCAGCAATACCGCTTCTGCCTATGTATCCGATTGCACCGTCGAAAATTCCACCGTTAATGATCGGAAAAGTGAGCGTATCAATTTCCGCACCGCTATCGCCATTATAGGTATACATATCTGTATAAGCACCATGGAAATGGTGTATTGCATATCCGTCGGAGGCAAAAACACCGCCGTTTATCACAAGGTCTGTAGGACGGGACTGCAATTGTGCGACACTATCGGTACAACATGTTCCAAACGCACTGAGCTCACGCTGATTAAGCCCTCTCATTCCCAATTCATCACCAAGTTCAGCTCCTGCACCTGTACCAAGAGATCTTGCAGCAAAAATACCGCCGTTAATCTCAACGCACCCCAAGCTGTCAGCGATTACGGTACCACGGTAATTGGTGTTAATGTTTTCTGTTCCACCGTTGGTGCGCACACTTCTAACCCGTGACTTTAGCTGAAAAAGCCCGTCATCAATGATAAGCTTGCAAATCGGGTCACTGCAAAGCATATATGGAATGGTATTTCTGTTGACAGCAGTTTCTCCCACAAAAAGAGCAGCGATCTGGGTATCGGATTGGCGGTAAGCCTCCATGGATATTCCACCGCCTCCAACGGAGTCGGTTATTCTTAATACGGATCCGACTTCGTTGTTGATACGTCTCATCTCGATCGAGATAAAATTTCCTCTTTTATTTTTGTTTTCGGGGTCAATATCCGCACAGGTAAGAACATGACCGTTGAAATCAAACGTAACATGACCGCAGCATTTTACATTAAGAAGCTCAAGTTCTTCCTGTGTTGCAGTCGCAAAATCCATATGAAGATCCCGATTAAGCTTCATTATAAAATGCGTATCCGGGTTATCATCCCACCAGACATTCTTACGGAAAGCATTGTAAAAATCTTGCCATGATGAAATATAGATTACTTGGTAGTCTGCTATTTCGGTGGAAGAATCCACTTCGGCGGAAGCGTCCACGACAGAAAATAAATGAAAAATGATAACAAAGCAAAGCAATATCCTAATTATTTTCTTCATTTCAATATCTTCCTTTATCATTTATATTTAGCTGGATATTGAATAAAAATGTCGATATGAGGGATCTTTGTTGCATTCGCTGATAGAAGCATTTGTGAATGCAGAATTGATTGTAATTGGGAAGTGCGGTCATTCTGCAGCAGACAAAAGCGCATTGATCGCCTGTTCGAATGTGATGTAGCCCTTCGGGAAATTTTCAGAGCCATCTGCGCAAATGATTTGACCATCGTTGACAACAGCCATAAAAGTAAACATAATCCCATCCTTGACATACTTTGGGTGCTTGCCGTGAAAGCCATCCCATTTCTCCACAGAACAGGATTGCAGTAACTCCAGAATTTCTCTGCTGTCACAAGTAACCATGCAATCCAATTCCAATCTGTCTTCGCCATCAATAAAGACATTGCGGTAGCGGGACACAGTCGCATATGGCGGTTCATTGATGATCTCATAGGTGTCGTGAAACCGCATCCCGATCACTTCCAAAGTGACTGTGTCAAAGCTCTGAATCTCAATTGGCTTTGTCGGCAATTCAGCAGGATCCCGGCTATAAGACAGTCGGTTCCACAAAAGCAGACTGCCGATGAGAAATGCAGCGAAACAACCTGCAATCAAAATGTATTTTTTCATAGCGCACGCCTCTTATCCAACAGCATCATCGAAGCTGTGAAACTCCGCAAATGGATACAGAGGTGCCCAGAATTCGCTGGCGCCTGCCATGGAACCGATCCGGCCCATGACGCAGAGATTACCCACTGCATCCACGAAAATCGGCAAGTCAAAGTTGACCGCTTCGTCGGAAACCGTCCATTTCAGGTAGTCGTAGTAGCCGTATTCCTCCCGGTCTTCCTCTGCCAGACCGGAGAAGGCTTCGATGAAGCAGGCCTCTGCAGCATTCCGAACTGCCTCCCAAAATACGTCCTCATCTATACCGAGCCGCCGGATCAGCTCCCGGCTGTCGGTGCGGCTGTTGGTCCGCAGGTCGTAATAATAGGTCTGGTGGTACTCCACCATATAGGAGAAGGTGTGAATATAGAGCGTCACAATATCCTCTGTGACATACAGGTTCCAATCCACATTCTCCGTTGTCAGGAACTCGCCAACCTCCATGGCAGCCAGTTCTTCCTCGATGATGGGAGCAAATTTTTTCTCGATTTCAT
>JAZSOR010000024.1:0-14173 GCA_045537035.1 Faecousia sp.
CCCGCTCCAAAAGATGCGCCAGTAGCTCAGTTGGATAGAGCAACTGCCTTCTAAGCAGTAGGTCGGGGGTTCGAGTCCCTCCTGGCGTGCCATTCAACAAGTCGGAGGCCAAGCGGTCTTAGGAAGACAAGAAATCTACTCAACTCCTTGGCCCCCAGACCGACATGGCTACGATCCGACTTTATCTCCTGTTTTTATGGGGTGGGTGATGGGACTCGAACCCACAACGCCTGGAACCACAATCCAGTGCTCTGCCAATTGAACTACACCCACCATATATCATTATGCCAATAGGGGAAAGAAAAGCACAGTGAATCCGTGTTCTGCTTGTGAAACTTGGCGCGCCAGGAGGGACTCGTTTAATCAAGGCTCGGCTCGGTCCAGCCCTCGCCGGCAACGCTCATCCGCGTTGCATTTTATTTGTTCGAGTCCTATAAGCCTTCTGTAAACTTGCAGTTGCTAAGGAACAACCTACCTGAGCGGTTGAATGGCACGCCAGGAGGGACTCGAACCCCCGACCTACTGCTTAGAAGGCAGTTGCTCTATCCAACTGAGCTACTGGCGCATTTGTTGGAGCGGGTGACGGGAATCGGACCCGCGTATCCAGCTTGGAAGGCTGGTGTTCTACCATTGAACTACACCCGCGTGTCCCCAATATTCAGCTAGGTGATTTTAGCACAATAATCCCCCGGTGTCAAGGACGAATGTTAATTATTTCAGGGATTTTTTTGTAAATCACATCTGCTACAGCCCCTTCGGTGCAGGAACACACGGTTTCGTAGCGATCTGCCACCGCGCCGTCGCAGGGACAGAAGCTGTAATCGGCGCCGTCCAGCATGGGAATGTCGTTTTCTGCGTCACCTACACAGACAAGGATCTTGCGGCCCAGGGTTTCCTGCAGCCGACGGGCGGCATAGATCTTGGAAACGCCCTTAGCGTGGACATCGATGATCCGGGGTCCGGAACGGAACACTTCGACTTTTTCTCCATAGAGGTCGCGCAGAGTCTGCACGATCCGGTCAAAGAAGGCAAACTCTTCCTCTGTGCCGGAAAAGAACTCCGAGATGTCCGGTGTGGCAGGCGTTCCGAACAGCGTGAACTTTAAAAAGGGTCCCACATTTTCGCCCCACTGGGCTACCTTGTACCGCCAGCCCAGCTTGTCATAAAGGGCAGTGGCTGTGGGGGCAGGGTCGATCAGATAGTGAAGGGACTGACCCTGGATCTCCAGATTCACATTGGGGAAAAGATCTTTGAGGGTCTGCATGGTTTCCCATACATCAAGATCAATGGGAAGCACCTGCGAGAGCTCTCCGTTATCATAAGCGGCGCTGCCGTTGTACAGTAGCAGCGGCGCGTTCCGGGGAATCTCGTCCATATGCTTCCAAAAAGAGCCGGTGCTTCTTCCGGTGTTGACGGTAAAAGCGCCGCCGTTTTCCATAAAGTAGGCAATGGCATCCAGATTCCGCTGGGGGATCCTGGAGTGGGGATCTGTAAGGGTGCGGTCAAAATCGACCGTTAAAAGAATATCGCTGAAATCCATGGATTTATAGCATCCTTTCTAATTTCTCCAAAAGGGCGGAAAAGTATTCCGGCAGGGGCGCAAAGACCATGACGGGCCGCTGATCCCGGGGATGCCGGAAACAGAGCTGACCGGCATGCAGGACCTGAGAAGATTGTCCCAGCTCCGGCTTTTTGCGGCCATATACCGTGTCGCCCAGTATGGGGTGGCCGATGGAGGCCATGTGGACACGGATCTGGTGAGTCCGTCCCGTTTCCAGCCGGCAGCGGATATGGGTATAGCCCCGGTAACGCTTGATCACTTCCCAGTGGGTCACCGCGTTGCGGCTGTTGCGCTGGGTGACGCACATCTTTTTGCGGTCTGTGGGATGGCGGCCGATGGGAGCATCCACAGTGCCGGCGTCTTCTTTCAGGTTGCCGCAGACAATGCACTCATAGGTACGGGCCATGGTATGGTCCTTTAGCTGGGAGGCAAGAACTGTGTGAGCAAGGTCGTTTTTGGCTACTGCCAACAGGCCGGAAGTGTCCTTGCCGATCCGATGGACGATTCCCGGGCGCAGTTCACCGTTGATGCCGGAAAGATCGTCGCCCATGGCGTACAACAGTCCGTTGACCAGCGTATCGTCTTGATGTCCGGCAGCCGGGTGGACTACAAGGCCCTTGGGCTTGTTGATGACCAGCACATCTTCGTCCTCATAGACGATGTCCAAAGACATCTGCGTGGGAACGATATCTACGGTTTTGGGCTCGGGAACGGTAACGCAGATCTTATCGTCCATATTCAGTTTGTCGTTCTTTTTACCGGGTTTTCCGTTGCGCAAAACGCAGCCGTCTTCCAGCAGCTTTTGGGCGCTGCTGCGGCTGAGACCTTCCACACTGCGGGCCAAAAAAGCATCCAGCCGCTCACCGGCAATATCGGCAAACAGAGTCATTTCTTCTTATCGTCCTTCCAAAAAGCTTTGTTGAACAGCACAAGGCTGACGATCAGCGCGATGCAGCCGCAGGTGATGAAGCAATCGGCCACATTAAATACCGGGAAATTCATAAATTCCAGATTGATCATATCCACCACATAGCCTAAACGGATCCGGTCGATCATATTACCCAGACCGCCGCCGTAGACCGCCACGATGCACCAGCGCTCAAAGGTGGAGAAGGGCATGGATTTTTTTGTGAAATCCCAAACAACAGCCACTGTAAAAACTACAAAGATCAGAATAAACAGCCAGCGCATCCCCTCAAAGGAGGAGAAGGCAGCGCCGGTATTTTGCACATATGTGAGGTTGAACAGACCGTCGATGGCAGGCACGCGGCCGTGCAGCTCGATGTTGGCGACGACCCACAGTTTGCTCAGCTGGTCCAGCACCACGATCACAGCGGCAAACACCGCCATAAGAATATACATCATTGGGTATACCTCCCCAAAAAAGATCACACCAATCTTACCATTTCAGCGCAAGAAAGTCAAACCGAAACGGATAAAAAGCGGACCGCTTTGCGGTCCGCTTAAATTGCGTTATTTTGGTGCATGTTTTTGCCGGATGTAAAGGGCATCGCCTCGGGTGTCCTGCCGGTACTTTTCATAACTGCGGTTAAACCGGTCGTGACAGTGGAGCACATAGGCGGTGGGGTCAAGGACACAGACCAGAACACCGGCTGCCCGGAAAAAGAATTCGTTATGGTCGATCATGCGGATGTTGTCATCGTACCCCACGGCACGGATAGATTCTGTCCGGGCGATGAAAATATTCGGAGGCTTTGCCACCACCACATGGGTCTTATCCATGGGGGTCAGGTGGGGGATCTTTAACGGCCGCTGAACAGCGATAGCTGTTTGCCGGAAATATTGTTTTGTGATCTGCTGAAGAGAAGGACACCGTGGCAGCGGGATATGCCCCACCGCCGCAAGGTCCACTTCCGGATGGTCCATCAAAAAGCGCAGCTGATCGTGGAATTTGGTGAAGGGGGTCAAAAGCTCATCATCGTCCACCCGGATCACATAAGGAGTCTTTACCTGCGCCAGGGCGCGGTTGATGCCAAAGCTCAGACCGCTGTTAAAGGGGAGGTTGATGACCTGCGCATAGGTGTCGCTAAGCTTCAGGGGCTTTTTGCTGTCATCGGCAATGATCACCTGCACACCGGGGTAATAGGTCTGAATGTTCCGGTACAGCTTTTTTGCCATGGATTGCCGCTGAAAGGATTTAAAGATAAAGGTGGCGTTATCCCGGATCAGTGCAACATCCTCGGGGCTCGGCTTTTTTGCGCCCTGCAGCAGCCACTTAAGACGCAGCGCTATGCAGATGCACCCGGTCAGCGCCCGGTTAAACGGCGACAGAAGCCCTGCAAGGCGGCTTTCTGCCAAATAGCGGCCTGCGGATACCAGCTTTTCTTTGATTGCGGACATAGTTACTCCTCGTAGCCCATAGGATTTTTCTTTTGCCAGTTCCATGCGTCCCGGCACATATCTTCAAGGTTTTTTTCAGCGACCCAGCCAAGGAGCTTTTTGCTCTTTGCAGGGTCAGCGTAGCAGGTGGCAATATCGCCGGGACGGCGGGGGGCGATCACATAGGGAAGGGTCACTTGATTGACAGAACGGAAAGCCTTTACCATATCCAGCACGCTGTAGCCGGTGCCGGTGCCCAGGTTAAAGACTCCGCAGCCGGTATGCTTTGTGACATACTCTACTGCTGCCACATGGCCTTTTGCCAGGTCCACCACATGGATATAGTCCCGGACACCGGTGCCGTCGTGGGTGTCGTAGTCGTTGCCGAAAATGCTAAGCTGTTCCCGTCGACCTACGGCTACCTGCGTAATATAGGGCATGAGATTGTTGGGAATGCCTTTGGGGTCTTCGCCGATCATACCGCTTTCGTGGGCGCCGATGGGGTTAAAGTAACGCAGCAGGCAGATACTCCAATCTTTGTCCGAATAGGCCATGCCGGAGAGGATCTGCTCGGTCATGTACTTGGTCCAGCCGTAGGGATTGGTGCAGTTTCCGGAGCGGCTGTCTTCTTTTAAGGGCATTTCGTTGTCGGCAGTATAGACCGTGGCAGAGGAAGAGAAAATGATCTTCTTCTTGCCCACCTGACCCATTACCTTAGTCAGTGCCAAAGTGGAGTTTAGGTTGTTGTCATAGTATTCCCAAGGCTTTTCCACACTTTCGCCCACAGCTTTGAGGCCTGCAAAATGAATGACACAGGCAATATCGTGCGCTGCAAAGATCTTCTGAAGCAATGCTTCGTCCCGGACATCGCCTTCATAAAAACGGATCGTTTTGCCGGTGAGCGCTTCCACCCGTTTTAAAGAGGTAGCGCAGGAATTGCACAAGTTGTCGATCACGACTACATCATAACCTTTGTTCAGAAGCTCCAGACAGGTGTGGGAGCCGATATATCCGGCACCGCCGGTAACCAAAACTTTCATAAGATATCCTCCGTTAAGAGCATGTTTGATTATATTCTATCTTCTGGAAAGAGAAAAAGCAACCCGAAAAACAAACCACCGGAAAAAACCCGAGCCAAAGGCCCGGGTGTGATTCAAGCAGATTCTTTAACGATCACGAAGCCGTCTACCAGATTGGCTTCCTGCAAAGTCCCTTCAATGGTCACGCTGCGGTCCATCAGGTCTGTCAGCGTTACCGTGCCGTTGCCGCACTCGATGCGCATCACATTGCGCATGACAACGCAGGACTCTTCTTTGTTGTTTTTATAGACAGTAGAAAGGCACATATAAGACTCCTTATTTTGCGTCAAGACTTGCCAGTACGACACTTAAGCGCATATTGCCCTTTTCAAAGTCAGACACAGCGGCCATGACCTGCTCGTAAGCAGCGTGGCTGCCGGCCTTTTCCAGTTGAATTGCCAGATCTGCCAGTTCCTTTGCGTGGGCGGCATTGTGATTTGCCATGTATTTCATCAGCGCCACCAGCTCCTCCATGGGGGTGTGCTGGCAGCCGCCGCAGCTGCCGCAATCGCCGCAGTCGTGACTGTGCTCATGGGTATGACCTTCGCCGTGGAGGTGATCGTGCTGATGGGGATGTTCATGGGAATGCTCATGGGCATGGCAGTGCTCGTGGGTGTGGGCAACGCCGTCGTGGGTATGCTCGTGAGAATGGGTATGCTCGTGGCTGTGGTTATGGTCGCCACCGGCAATATGATCGTGATGCAGATGCATAGTAATACTCCTTTTTGGGTTTTTCTTTATTATATCCGGTTTTGGGCTATGTGTCAATTTACAGCTTCCAAGGCATCCCGGATAGAGCCGATGGAATAAAGAGAGCCAAAGCTCAGGACAACGCCGTCGTCGCCTGCCTTTTCTATAGCTACCCGGACACCGTCCTCGATGGTGGCGCAGGCGGTGGCTACAGCGCCCCGGTCCTTCAGATACTGCGCCAGCAGCTGGGAATCCAGCCGACGGGGGTTGGGGGGTGTGATGCACACAAATTCTTCTACCAGCGGCATCACCGGCTTATACATATCGGCGTAGTCCTTGTCTGCCAGCACGCCGGTAAGGACGATGACCCGTTTGCCGCTTAAATAGTCCTCAATGTTTTTGACCAGCGCTTCGATGCACTGGGGGTTATGACCGCCGTCGATGATAAACAGCGGATCTTTGCGCATGATATCAAAGCGGCCGGGCCAGAAGGTGTCCCGGATGCCCTCGCGGATATTCTGTTCCGTGATCTCCCAGCCCCGGGCGATCAGCGCGTCGGCAATAGACAGCACCACCGCTGCGTTGTGCAGCTGATGATCACCCAAAAGGGGCAGAGCCAAAGCCTTGCGGTCGCCGCAGTCAAAGACCTGACCTTCCAGCCCGTGGGAGATAAGGCGCAGGCTTTCAAAGTCGGCTTTTGTCAGTTTAATATTCTTTTCTGCGCAGACCTCTTCAAACACGGCTTCCACCGAGGGCGTACCCCGATAGACAACTGCGTCAGCGCCGGTCTTAAAAATACCGGCTTTGGTCTTTGCGATCTCTTCTACGGTGTTGCCCAGCACATCGGTGTGGTCAAGACCGATATTGGTAATGACAGCCACTTCCGGAGCTTTGATCACATTGGTGGAATCCAGCGCGCCGCCCATGCCCACTTCCAGCACCACGATATCGCAGCGGTTGCGCATAAAGTACTCAAAGGCAATGCAGCTGACCAGCTCAAATTCTGTGGGGCTTTCTTCCATGGACTGGGCCTTGGGCTTGATCCATGCGGTGATCTCGGTCAATTCGCTGTCGGAGATGGGCTCGCCGTCGATCTGCATACGCTCGTTGAAGCGGTAGATATAAGGAGAGGTGTAAAGACCTACCCGATAGCCTGCCTTCTGCAGGATGGATGCGGTCATAGCGGCGGTAGAGCCCTTGCCGTTAGTGCCGGCAATGTGGACATATTTCAGCTTGTCCTGAGGGTTGCCCATCAGGTCCAGGAGGTTTCTTGTTCTGCTAAGACCCGGGATGCTGCCCTTCCAGCAGACGGAATGGATATAAGCGATCGCTTCTTCTGCATTGGTGATCTTGTGGTCCTTGTTCTGGCTGACCGGGGGCCACAGACCCATACGGGTAAAGATGCCGGTCCGCATCAGAAGGGAGACAATGGCAATCTCCAAGGGGGCAATGATCATAAACTGAATGCCCCGGGAGAGAAGATTTGCGCCAAAGGCTGCGGTAAAAGTTGCGGCGTTAAAGCAGTAAGCAAGGGCGGCGCTTTGATAAAGCCATGCGCCTAGGATAACCGGGGGTAAATATCCCAGCGCCAGCTTCACAATGGAGACCCGGTTTCCCAGCTGCTTGCGGCAAAGACCGCCGAACAGACCAAACAGGATCGCCGGGGGACAAAGAATGGGATTAAAGCCGTATTGCATCATGCTGCCCACAGCGTCGGCTACCAGACCGGTCATTGCGCCGGCCACCGGTCCAAAGAGCATGCCAGAAAGAAACAGCGGGAATTTATCCAGCGACCAGCGGACTGAGCCGAAAGGCGCATAGGAAAACAGCCGCGCCATGATGATGCTGATGGCGGCCAGTAGGGCGCAGCAGGCGATGGTACGGGTGGCCATGCGTTGGCGATGGGTGGTTTTGATTTTTGTTTTTTTCATGGAAAGACCTCCTTTTCGTACGGTGTCCGTCCGATAAAGAATCCCTCTGTGTATAAACACAGGGGGAGTAACTATCAAACAGAACGCCAAGGGACAGACAGCACAAACGGCGGCTGTATGCCCAACCGAGTAGCGCTTTGCATAAAGGAGTATATCCATTATGTTGCAGCGGGTGCGGATACCCCATCGCGGGCAAAGCCCTTCGTCTGTCACTCAACTCCCCATTTTGACAGCACTTCACGCGAGGTTTCCTACTCTGTTCGCGACTATCATACACGATGTTTTAAAAAAAGTAAATAGTCTTTTGGAAAAACAAGACAAAATTGACACGCTACCAAAAATCTGTTACCATGTAGCAAAAGGAGGCGGAGACGATGAGAGCGAGAAAAGTAACCACGCTGGCATTGCTTTCCGCCATTGCGCTGACGATCTTTTTGCTGGAAGCCCAGATCCCGACGCTTGTGCCGATCCCCGGTGTGAAGCTGGGACTTGCCAACATCGTCACGATGTTTGCCGTATTTGTACTGGGCGCAAAAGAGGGCGCAGCGATCTTGCTGGTACGGGTGTTTTTGGGCGCGGTATTTTCCGGCAATTTCGGCTCGATCTTTTATTCTGCAGCCGGGGGCGCGTTGGCGATCCTGACGACCATCGGTTTAAAGTTCGTGCTGCAGGAAAATCAGATCTGGATCGCCGGCTGTCTGGGGGCTGTGGCGCACTCTATCGGGCAGATGATCGCGGCGCTTTTGATCGCAGGGACACCGTCGCTATTGATCTATTTGCCGGTGCTGATCGTGTGCAGTGTGATCACCGGATCCTTTACCGGACTTTGCGTACAACTGCTTGTAAAACGGGGAAAGAAACTATGGAAAACTATTTTCAAATGAATTTTACAACCGCGCAGGTCAACAGTATTTCCAATCTGGGACTTGCCCATATCGGCGACGGTGTGTATGAACTGATGTGCAGAGCCTATTTGTGCGCCAAGGGCGATCAGACAGTGCTCAAGCTCCACAAGGATGCGGTGGCGCTGGTGAAGGCGTCCACCCAGGCCAAGTTTGCCGACAAGATCAAGCCTTTCTTGACGGAAGAGGAGCAGGATTATTACCGCCGGGGCAAGAATGCCCACACCCACGCCGCCCCCAAGGCGGCCAGCCGGCAGGAATATGCAAAGGCCACCGGCCTGGAATGTTTATTCGGCGCGTTGTATTTGCTGGGGAAAACCGAGCGGCTCAATGAGCTGTTTCAGATCATGATGGATGAGGATAAGTAATGGCATTTGATGCATTTTTTCTGACGGCGGTGTTAGATGAGATCCGCCAAACCGCCCTGGGCGGACGGGTGGAGAAGATCCACCAGCCCAGCCGGGACACGGTGATATTGCAGCTGCGCTGCGAGGGCGGCAGAGAAAAGCTGCTGATCGCAGCCAACCCTGCTGCGCCCCGGCTGCACCTGACCGCAGCCAATCCGGAAAATCCGGACCAGCCGCCGATGTTCTGTATGCTGCTGCGCAAGCACCTTTCCGGCGCAAGGCTGACGGAGATCAAACAGCTGCCCATGGAGCGTATGGCGGAGTTTGTGTTTGACTGCACCGACGAAATGGGCTATCCGGTACAGAAAAAGCTGGTGGCGGAGCTGATGGGCAGGACTTGCAATCTTTATTTACTGGATCCGGAAAACCGGATCCTCGACTGCCTGCGGCGGATCGGCTTGGACGAATCCTCCCACAGAGCGGCGCTGCCGGGCCTTTTCTATCAGCTGCCGGAGCCGGTGACGAAGAAAGACCCTCGCGTGTTGAACGAGGAAGATTATGTAAACTTATTAAAAGAGCCCGGCGCAGATCTGCTTTCCGATCGGCTGATGGATACCCTGGGAGGTCTTTCGCCCCTTGTATGCCGGGAGGCATCGCTCTTTGTTGCAGGGGATGTGGATGCCCGGCTGGAGCAGGCAGAGCTTTCTAAAATGGCGGAAAAGCTCTCGCTGTTTTTCCGGGAGCACCTTTCCTATCCCGGGGCATACTTTTATGCCCAGCCCGACGGCACACCGAAGCAATTTGCCTTCTGTCCCATAAGGCAGTACGGGGATTGTCAGCAGGCAGAATCCTTCCGCGCGCTGATGGATCATTATTATATCGTCAGAGACAGAAAAGATGCCATCCGTCAGAAAAGCCAATCCATGCGCAAGACGGTGACCAATCTGTGTCAGCGTATCCAAAGAAAATTACAGATCCAGGACAAGGAGCTGACCGCCACTTATGACCGGGAACGGCTGCGGCAGTTTGGTGATATCGTGACTGCCAATCTGCATAGGATCACAAAGGGACAGACGGTTTTGCAGGCGGAGGATTTTTACGACCCGGATATGAAAACCGTGGAGATCCCCTTATCTGTGACCCTTTCTCCCCAGCAAAACGCCGCCAAGTTCTACAAAGACTATGCCCGTATGAAAACGGCGGAAAAAGAACTGACCCGGCAGATAGAACTGGGTCAGCAGGAATATAAGTATTTGCAAAGTGTCCTTGAGGAACTAAGCCGTGCGGAGACTGACGCGGAGCTGGAGGAGATCCGGCAGGAGCTCCATGCCGGGGGCTATGTGCGCATGGACGGGGCAAAGAAGCGGATGAAGCAGGCAAAGCTGGCACCTGTGCGCTTTGAGTCCACCGACGGCTATCCCATTTATGTGGGCCGCAACAACCGGCAAAACGATGAGCTGGCCTTCAAGCTGGCAAGAAAAGATGACCTGTGGCTTCATGCCCAGAAGGTCCACGGCAGCCATGTGATCATCTCCTGCGGCGGCACCACGCCGCCGGATGATACGGTGACCCAGGCGGCGCAGCTGGCGGCCTATTACGCAGAATCCACCGGCGGTAAGAACATTCCCGTGGATGTGACCCCGGTCAAGCAGGTGAAAAAGACCCCCGGTGGCAAACCGGGCATGGTCATCTACCACACCTACCGCACGGTGATCGTCAATCCCTATAAGGATATCGTGGTGGACGCGCTGAACGCGGAGAAAAAAGAATAAAAAGACCGCTGCAGCGGATTTCGCTGCAGCGGCTTTTGTTATTTTACAGAGGGCAGAGTGGAACCACCGTAGGGCATAGCCAACACAGTAGCGTCCTGTCCGTATTTCTCAAAGGCTGCGTCCAGCGCTTCCTGGGCGGAAGAGCGGGGCGTCATGAAGATCTGGCGAACAAAGTCTGCATCCATTTCCGAAACCAGGTCAATGGAAGCGTTTTCCAGCACCATGCCGATGGCGGCGGCTTTGTGGCCGCCTAACTGAAATTCCTGCCCGATTCGCTCCACCATGGAGTGGGCGGTGGGTGCGCTTGTCAGCCAGGCTTCAAAGGTTTTACTTCCAAGGCCTTCCGGGCAGGCGCCAATGAGAATAATGGTGCCGCCTTCTTTTACCGCGTGTTTTGCATTATCCAGGGCCTTTTGCGTCTGATACAGATTGGCATCTTTCGGAGCGCCGCCCTGGCTGACCAGTACGATATCCGCCTTTTGGGGCAGCTCCTTGCGGTACATCTTATCTAAGTAGCGGCAGCCGGCACGGTGTGCTTTTGTTACATCACCTGCCACAGCATAGACGATTTCCTTATGCTCGTCCAACACCACATTTAAGATAAAATCAATGCCGCAAATGCTGCCTGCCTGCTCAATATCCTCCCGGATGGGGTTTCCCTCCAGCTTGCCTGCGCAGGCATCCGGAGAAACCATGAGCCGGTGGTTTGTTTGAATGGCAGCATGGGTGGATACACCGGGCATAATGGCTTTTGCGCCGCCGGAGTAGCCTGCAAAATAGTGAAATTCAATATTTCCAAGGCAAATGCGAAAATCCGCTTCCGCAACGGCTCTTACGATGTCTACGGGGGTTCCTTTATCCGTGGTGCCTAGGTGGACACAGTCGTTTACATCACCGTCGATGCACCGGATCTCCTTTCCCCGGGGACCTGCCAGCTGCTCTTTTTCCGCTTCCGTATGGAGGCGGTGAGAGCCAAGGGCAAATACCAGCGTAATATCCTCCTGCCGGATTCCGCCCCGATACAGCTCGTCCAGAACAGAGGGCAGAAGCTTATAGGTAGGCAGGGGACGGGAAATGTCGCTGGTAACGATCGCAACCTTCTGTCCCGGTTTTACCAGTTGGCTCAGGGGCAGACTGCCGATGGGATTGGCCATAGCATAGGCTACCGCCTCTTCTCCCCGGCGTTCATGTACCATAGGGTTAGATTCTAAGATACCCAATACATTTCTTTCAGGCAGTTCGACGGTCTGAATGCCGCTGCCGTATCCGAAATCGATCTTCATAGGTATCACCTGCCAAATGTTTCTGCAGCATGGCGCAGCGCCCGTACTACGGGGAGTTCTTCTCCCGTAAGGAAACGGATCAATGCGCCGCCACCGGTGCAGACATAACCCAGCTTATCGGTGACCTTGTATTTTGCTGCGGCTGTGACACTGTCGCCGCCGCCTACTACGGTGTAGGCTTCGGTACTGCCAAGGGCTTCGAAAATGGCTTTTGTGCCCAGCTCTGTAAGGGCTTCTTCAAATACGCCCATAGGACCGTTGACAAAAACGGTTTTTGCAGAGGCGATGATCTGACAGTAGGTCTTTGCGGTTTCGCTGCCGATGTCCAGCGCCGTGAAATCCTCAGGCATGGCGGAAAGGGCAAATTCCTGCCGCTGATCGTTTGCTACGCCTGCAAGATCTGTAGGCAGGACGATGCAGTCAGCGTACTTTTCATACAGAGCCTTGGCTACATCGATATATTCTGCGTAGTTGCTCTTATGAATGAAATCCAAGCTGCCCTTGCCGATATTTTCGCCTTTGGCTGCCAGCAGGATGTTAGATACCAGACCGCCGGTGAGGACGCGGTCGGCAGTGCCGTTGCTCAGAACGGTCTCCAGCATCAAAAATGCGTCGGAGATCTTTGCACCGCCCAGCACAAAGACGCAAGGCCGCTGGGGCGCTTCCATCAGCTGGGAGATGACACAGTATTCCTGCTCGAACAGACGGCCCATAGCCGAGGGCAGCACCTGCTCAAAGCCGCACAGAGAGGGTTGGTCCCGGTGGGCAGCCGCAAAGGCGTCGCAGACATACAGATCTGCCAAAGGCGCCAGCTTTTCTACCAGCTGGGTCTTTGCCTGCTGCTCGTGGGTCAGCTGCAGCTTCATTTCAAAGAGTGTCTGCTCTTCAGAAACAAAACGCACATTGTCCAGAAGCAGGATTTCTCCATCTTTCAGGTTTTTGATTGCCGCCCGGGCAGCCGGGCCGCAAACATCGTCGATCCACTGTACCGGTCTTTCCAGCAGTTCCGTCAAAACGGCGGCATGGGGACGGGTGCAGTAGAAGTTTTTGTATTCGATATCGCTGCCCTGATGGGCCAGCAGCACTACCTTTGCGCCTTTGTCAGACAGTTCCCGTACGGTGGGAACGCAGGCGCGGATCCGGGCAATGCTTTTGAGCGTATCGGTTTGCCGGTCAACGGGTTGGTTGATATCGATCCGGCAGAGGACGGTTTTCCCTTGAAGGGAAAACTCGTCTAATGTGCAGATGCCAAAACGCATGATGGCGCTCCTTTCTTTTAAAGGGGAATCAGCGCTTGAACTTGCCGATGTTCAGGTTGCGGTTGGTGGCAGCGGTGCCCTCTTCACGGGTCTGCTGCATGCCGGTAGCGGCACGGATGGCGTCGATGGTCTCAGGAATGGTAACGGACTCCTGAGGGATGTTGATGGCGAACATGATGTCGTTGCCGCTTTCCACGATGGAGTCTTCCCACAGACCGATCTCGTACATATCGCCACGGCGGTTGCCCAGGTCACGGGCATACTTAAACAGGCTTGCGTTGCCCTTGAAGCCTTCGTCGATGGTAACGGTACGGATACGGGGATGGCTGCGGAATGCTTCCAGAGCCATTTCCTTGGTGATCTTCTTGCCGTCCTTACCGGTGGCCAATACGGTAATGATATGACCGTGGGTCACGGGAGTATGTACCAGAATACCGGTGGCCTCAATGTGGGGCATGATGGTCATCAGGTCCACTGCCTGGTGGCTGGGAGCCTTGTCCATCTGCAGAGCGTTGGTCAGACCACGGTGATAATCGCCGGGGTCAGCCACGCGGCGGATAATGGTAATGGCAACCTTTTCTACGCCGAATGCGCGGTCCAGACAATCCACGGTTCGGATTAGACCAGTGGTATTGCAAGAGGTGAGTTTCAGATAGTTTTGTTCCACGCCCTTTTCATAGTTAGCGTAGCCGTGGAAGAATACATCTGCCACTGAGTTCTTTTCGCCGCCCTGGAAAATAGCCTTGACGCCGTACTTTTCATAGTAGTTTTCCTTGTTCTTTGCACCTACGCCGCCGGGAGCGGAGTCCAACATAATATCCACGCTCTTGCACAGGTCTTCAAAACTGCCTGCTACGGGAATATCCTTATCGGCAAAGGCAGAGGCGTCTGCGCCGTCCACAGATAGAGTTTGTACTCTATGCCGTTGGCGCCGATCATATCATTTTCGCGCAAGGCCTGCAAAGACAGGGTAGGTGCCAGATCGGCAATACCCACCAGTTCCATATCC
>JAZSOR010000030.1:0-34433 GCA_045537035.1 Faecousia sp.
CCGGGGGTTGTCTTTGGTACAACCAAAACATAGCCGCCTGTCACAGAAAGTGGCAGGCGGCGTTCTTATGCTTTTTGATTGCGGTATTCTGTGGGAGATAAGTGAAAATGCTCTGAAAACGCCCGGTTCAAGCTCCGGATCGAGCCAAAGCCGGACAACTCCGCAATTTCCGTAACAGAATACTTTGTCTGGTGCAGCAGCTTTGCCGCATCAGCAAGGCGAATGGAATTTAAGTATTCCGGCAAAGACATTTTCAGTGTTTCGGAAAACATAAGTCATCAGAATACCAGGCATGGCTTTTTTGCTTATCTTGAAATAAAAGCGGCACAGAGCTCGCTCTTTTCTTGTTCTAAAAATACTTTTAAAATCCCAGATAACCTACCACAATGCCGATCACAGCTGACAGACAAATGATGACAATGGGGTGTACTTTCTTAAAAGCCAACAACAGCATAATGGCGAAGATGCCCAAGTAGATATATGTTCTTGCCTGAGTAAAGATCGCCAAGGCCATGCCACCAGGGCAGAAAATGGTGATCAGCACATTCAAAAAAGCATTTGCAATCAAACCAACCACAGCTGGCTTCAATCCACTCATACAGCCTTTGACAATGCGGCTTTGACGGAACTTATCGTAGCACTTGGCAACGATCAGGATAATGACAAAACTGGGCAGCACCACGCCAAGGGTAGCGCAGACAGAGCCAAAGACGCCACCCATTTCCGCGCCGATGTAAGTTGCCATATTGATTGCAAAAGGACCGGGTGTGGACTCACTGACTGCGATAAAGTGGATCAACTGCTCCTCTGTTGCCCAATTACGGGCAAGCACCTGCTGCTGCATCAGCGGAAGCATGGCATAGCCGCCGCCGAAGGTAAAGGCGCCGATGCAGAAAAATACATAAAACAGTTCCAAGAAGATCATTTCTGCAGCCTCCTCTCTGCGATCATGGCTGTTACCAAGCCAAACACCGCACAGCCAACAATCACCAGGAAGATATTGATCTTCAGGATCGATGTCAGCAGGAAGCTGCCGCCCATGACCACATAGGAGACCCAGCCCTTGGGGCTTTTCTTATACATATTCCACAGTGCCTTAAAAAGCAGGGCTAAAACACCGGCATTAATGCCCTGAAAGGCATACTGTACTGCTTTGATCTCCATAAAAGTGTTCAGTAAAAAGGCAATGGTAAGAATGATCACAAAGCTCGGAAGCACTACACCGAAAGTAGCACAGACAGCACCCCAAAAACCGGCAGTACGGTAGCCAACAAAGGTAGCGGAATTGATCGCGACCGGGCCGGGCGTGGATTCGGCAATGGCGATGATCTCCAGGATATCGTCATCGGTGATCCACTTTTTATTTTCAACCGTTTCCCTCTGGATCAGCGGGATCATCGCGTGACCACCGCCAAAAGTAAAGCCGCCGATTTTAAAAAAGGTCAGAAACAGCTGCCAGCAAAGCTTCAACTTATCCTTCATTGGACACCTCAATGACAGCTGTGACTGCCGCAGCCGTGGCTGCCGCAGGCATGGTCATGACCGTGATCATGGTGGTCACAGTGGACACAGGGGTTAAACCGCAGCTGACCTGCCAGCAATGCTTCCACAGCCTCGTCTGCATCGCCGGAAACACCGCCGAACAGCTGGATACCGGCATCCGCAAGGGCTATTTGCGCGCCGCCGCCAATGCCGCCGCAGATCAGAACAGAAACACCCTGCGCCTTCAAAAAGCCTGCCAGCGCACCGTGGCCGTGACCGTTGGTGTCCACCACCTCAGCGCTTTTTACCACATCGTTTTCGATCTCATAGATCTTAAATTGAGCGGTATGACCAAAGTGCTGAAAGATCAGCCCTGCCTCATAAGTAACCGCAATTTTCATAGTACCATCTCCTATTTTTAACATCGAAAATAGTATACCACTTTTTACCGATAAGTCAAATTGAAAGCCGCCATCTTGTGATGGCGGCTTCGTAATTGCTCTTATTAGATACGGGCGACGCCGGTCTTCCGGGCTGTTTCGGCAACTGCCTTGGCAACTGCAGGGCCAACACGCTCGTCGAAAGCTGCAGGAATGATATAATCCGCAGACAGTTCGTCATCGAAGATCAGGTTTGCCAGAGCTTCCGCTGCAGCAACCTTCATTTCCTCATTGATATCGCTTGCCCTGACATCAAATGCACCACGGAAAATGCCGGGGAATGCCAGAACATTATTGATCTGGTTGGGGAAATCGGAACGGCCGGTGGAGACGACCTTTGCGCCGCCAGCTTTGGCATCATCGGGCAAGATCTCAGGGGTGGGGTTAGCGCAGGCAAATACGATGGAATCTTTAGCCATGGTCCTGACCATTTCCGTAGTCAGTGTACCGGGGGCGGAAACACCGATAAACACATCCGCGCCAACGATCACATCAGCGAGCTTGCCCTGCTTTTTCTCAAGGTTGGTGACCTGCCCCATCTCTTCCTTGATCCAGTTAAGGCCCTCACGACCGGCATAGATCGCACCGGTACGGTCGGTCATGATGATGTTTTTAAAGCCTGCGCTCAGCAAAAGCTTGACAATGGCGATAGCAGCTGCGCCGGCGCCGGAGGTAACGATCTTCACATCCTCTTTCTTCTTGCCAACAACTTTTAGCGCATTGGTAAGACCTGCCAGTGTAATAACGGCAGTGCCATGCTGGTCATCGTGGAAAATGGGAATGTCACACTTTTCCTTCAGCTTGCGCTCGATCTCAAAACAACGGGGTGCGGAGATATCCTCCAGATTGATGCCGCCGAAAGAGCCGGACATCAGATAAACCGCATTCACGAATTCATCCACATCTTTGCTCTTGACGCACAGAGGAATGGCATCCACATCGCCGAAGGACTTAAACAGCGCGCACTTGCCTTCCATAACGGGCATGCCCGCCTCAGGGCCGATATCACCCAGACCCAGAACGGCAGTGCCATCGGTAATGACCGCACACAGATTGTGACGGCGGGTCAGTTCATAAGATTTTGTGATATCCTTCTGGATCTCCAAACAAGGCTGTGCAACACCGGGGGTGTATGCCAAAGAAAGATCCTCCTTGGTCTTACAAGGAACGGTGGCGATCACTTCGATCTTGCCACCCCACTCGGCATGCTTGCGAAGAGACTCTTTTGCGTAATCCATAATTATCTTCCTTTCGTTGTCATTATTGGCTCAGAATGTTAAAACAAGTGACAAAGCATCGATATTTTAACATCGATACAATTCTACTGATTTTCTTCAAAAACCACTCATGCGGAAAAACAGCAATGCTGTTTTTCCGCATGAAGTGACGATATACGATCAATTACTTGAATGTTTCAGGGGACTTAAGGCCTGCAGACGCTTCCGGCACATAGTCGCCGAAGTACTTGGAAAAGTCCATATCCAGATACTGGCACATCTCGTAAACTTCCACCATAGTGTTGTCGTTGACGGGAATGCCGTTTTCCATCAGTTTCTTTTCAGCCTCTACTTCCTTCTCGCCGTGGGTATAGATCCGTGCCTGACCCTCAGCCTTGGGAGAGTTACGCAGCTCAGCAAGATAGTTGGACAGGTGATCCTTGATTGCCTGGGGATCGCCGAAGATGGCAGGATCGATTGCCATAAAGCCATGGCAGATGCCGCTCTTCTTTGCCTGGTGGATGGTCATTAGTCGGTTTATTTCATTATACACGATCATGTAGCCCTCGTCAATACCCATTCCGGGCTCGGCAGCCTCGGCTAGGATCTGTACCGGTTGGGTAGCCACGGCGCAGTGGGCACAGACTTGCGCGCTGCGGTCGGTCTCGTTACAAGTGCCGCCCTGATATGCGCCGATACCCTTTTCCTTACAGTAGAGGACAACCTCGATGGTGTTATTCACACCGTCCAGGTCGGGAGTCTTGATCTGAACCATGTGACCTGCCTTGCGGTCGGCAAATTCCTTGATATCCTCAAGGGTGTTGCACCACTCGTCGGCAACCACCATGTTGTCTACCTTTTCTTTATGCTAAAATACAGCCGATGGTATTCTTATACAAAAAGGCTTCCGGTAACCCAAAACCGGGTCACCGGAAGCAGGATAAATCTTATTTCACTGTCCACTTGACGGAGAGCAATTCACTTTGCCTACACGGGTGTCTTATAAATACAATTAAACTTGCTCCAAATATGCCTTCCGACCGGTCTCGTAAAGGTTATTTCCCTCGCTGTCAATAATGACGATCACAGGGAAATCTTCCACCTCAAGACGGCGGATCGCCTCAGCACCCAGGTCATCATAAGCGATTACTTCTGCCTTCTTGATGCACTTAGAAAGCAGTGCGCCGCAGCCACCGATGGCGCCAAAGTAAACAGCACCATGCTCCTTCATAGCTGCGATGACTTCCGGGCTGCGCTTGCCTTTGCCGATCATGCCGGTCTGGCCCTGCTCGATCATGGTGGGGCTATAGGCATCCATACGGTAAGAGGTGGTAGGACCAGCAGAGCCGATTGCCTCACCGGGACGGGCAGGAGTAGGACCGACAAAGTAAATAACGCTGTCCTTTACATCCATAGGCAGTTCCTTTCCCTGCGCTACCAGCTCACAAAGACGCTTATGGGCAGCATCGCGGGCGGTATAGATCACACCGGTGATCAGGCAGCTGTCGCCGGACTTGAGAGTTCTTACCTTCTCACGGGTCAAAGGAGTTGTGATAGAAATAGCCATATTAGATAACCTCCTTTTCGTGTCTTGCCACATGGCAGTTGATGTTCACAGCAACGGGCAGTGCCGCAATGTGGGTAGGCATCTTTTCAATGTTGACGCTCAGTGCGGTGGTCTTACCGCCCAAGCCCTGAGGGCCAATGCCCAGCGCATTGATCTTGTCTAACAGTTCCTTCTCAAGGTCAGCCCAGAAAGGATCGGGATTGTGCTGATCTAAGTCACGGGTCAGCGCCTTCTTTGCAAGGAAAGCAGCCTTGTCAAAAGTGCCGCCGACACCAACGCCCACCACAATGGGAGGACAGGGGTTCGGGCCGGCATTCTCCACAGCCCACAGAACAAAGTCCTTCACGCCCTGAATGCCGTCAGAGGGCTTGAGCATCTTGATCTGGCTCATGTTCTCGCTGCCGGCACCCTTGGGGGCGATGGTGATCTCCAGCTTATCGCCGGGAACGATGTCGTAGTAGATCATAGCAGGGGTATTGTCACCGGTGTTGACACGATCCAAGGGATCGCGGACAACGCTCTTGCGCAGATAGCCGTCAGTATAACCCTGACGGACACCCTCGTTGATAGCGGCGGTCAGATCGCCGTCCACATGGACCTCCTGGCCCATCTTCACAAAGACGCAGGCAAGGCCGGTGTCCTGACAGATGGGGCGGCTGCCCTCTTCTGCGATCTGATAGTTTTCCATGATCCGCTCCAGGATCTCCTTAGCCTGGGGCCAAGGCTCTGCCTTATGGCACTCCTCGATGCGGGTCTTTACATCCTGGGGCAAAAAGCAGTTGGCGTTAATGCACAGCTTTCTGACCACTTCTGTAACCTTTTGTGCAGAAATTTCTCTCATAATTTCCTCTCCTTTTTTATTTTACATTAAATATCTGGTCCTGCAGATCGCCGTTGCGACCGATTACTTCTGCTACCACGCGATCGCCCTTGGATAACTTGGCAGGTTTTCCGGTAATGCGTTCGGTTTTCTCTTTGAGCTCGTGAATGTCAACAATAGGCAGGTCTGCGGCTTTCAGGTCAAAGCACCGGACATCCATCAGGGTACGGAAGCAGCCTGCATGGAGCATATATACATTGAACAGCGAAGAAACATTGACATCGGTAACGGGTGTTTCATTCACATCCGAACCGGCAGCTCTTGCCGCCACTACCAAACGGGTCCGGGCATCTCGATCTCCCGGCTCTCCTTGGTGCGCCTGCACTGCAGGTTAGATGTCAAATCTTCTGTGCCCAGACAGTTGCCGTTAATAAGTATATTGGGATTATTGCCCGGTAAGAAAAGCATGCTTCTGCGCATCGGACATTCCTCTTTCCTGTATCGAACCGATACAGATATACCTATTACAACCTTCCTCATTGTATATCATTTATTTGAAGATTGCAATTCTTTTTTTGCACATTTTCATTGGCATTTAGACAGCTTAGCTGTATAATATAAACAACCTATCGGAAAGGACCGACGGCATGGATATTGAATTGACCGGAAAACTCCGGGGATCAAAGGCAGAAACCTGGAGAACTTTACTTTCCGCAGCGGGCAGATGTGCTTCTGATGGAAAGCAAAAAAAGATGGTATCCGTTCCTTTCTTGATACGCTCCCGGCGGCAGTGCCGACTTGCTGGCGCTGACCTATTTTCTTCAGTTTCTTTCCCAATAAAAGATCTGCCCCGGCTAATGACAAATAGCTTTCAGTAAAAAATTGTCATTCCGAAGAAGTAGCTCACACTGGCGCGGGAATCTCATGGAAACACGCTTATTCTTTGAGATTGCCACACCAGTGACACGGTCACTGGTTCGCAATGACAACAAAACTGAGTGCTATTTGTCGTTAGCCGGGGTATTTTTTATTCTTCATCTTCTTTTTTATGTTTTTCTTTGTACCTTATCCGCAGTTTTTTCAGGATTCCCAAGGTCTTTTGGTCATTGGGGAAGAAAAACCGCATCAGCGCAATGGCGATGGCTACGGTAACGATCTTTTCAGGGGTTGCCGGGATCCACAAAAAAGCCATATAGGCGCCGCCTACGGCGATCATCCACTCCACTCCAAAATAAGTGCCCAACCCAAACAGAATATACGACCAGCCGTTGGTGATCATCCACCCGATACCGAAGCATAACAACAGCCGGGGATTAAAGATAAACTGCGCCGCTATTTTCAGATATCTTTTTATTTTCTCTTTCAATGTTTCCTTGTTCATAATCTATCCTTTTATGCTGACTTTTTTGGAGGCAATCTGCAGCCGATAAAAGCGCCGAGCACTGCTGCGCCAAAGCAGATGGCAATGTGATACCAAAGGTCTTCATAGTAGTAACTGAAGATGGTCGGGGCAAAGAGCACCGCCGTGCATACCATAACCCAAAGCTTACCGCCCCGTTTCTTTGCGTAAATCAAATTGGCAAGAAACGCTGCAATATGGGCAAGGGCAATAGTCAGATTTTCGTCATAGTAAACGGGTAAAATCAACCGGGGAAGCAGGTAAAATACCACCATAAGTGCGAGAATATACGGAATATAGCTAAGCTTTTCCTTGCGGTTATCCGCCTTTGCCTTTGCAACAAGGGAATCAAGCACCTCTGTTGCAGAAGGATTCAGCTTTCTTAAGTAACCTCGCATGGGCTTTCCGGGGCAAAGGCCATACGCGCGGAAGGTATTGATCCGGTCGGCGGAATCATTACGGATGCTGTCTTCATAGCCGTTTTTACGAAGGAAATGCCTTACCTCCAAAAATTCAATCCAGGAATTTACCTTTGTGCACAAAATAGCAACAAAAATAGCGCCTACCGCTAACAGCAAAGTATCCGGCTCAAAGTTGCCTTGCAGCAGTTCAATCACGGCATAGAACGCTCCGCCGTATCCTGCCAAACCCACAATACCGCACAGCTTACTGATACATTCCTTAATAATGCCGGGAATCAGACCTGCGTTAACACCTTTTGTTTCCGGCATTTCCTTCGGCACGGTCTTCACCGGGGTAGGTGTAACAGTCCTTGCCGTACCGTTCCCGAAGAATTCGCCAAACATTTCACCAAGATTCTCTTTGTTAAACGGCGCCGGCTCCGGTGCTTCACCGCTTGAAATGGCAGCTTCCATTGCAGAAACCGGCCTGCCGCAATTTGCGCAAGTAGCCGCCTGATCAGAAATCTCTTTTCCGCACTCTGTACATTTGATCAAAGCCATATGCTTACTCCTTTGTAGAGATATCTTCTCTACGGTATTTTTTGTATTATACCACATCTACCTTCCGCGGGTAAAGCGTTTTATTATCATTTACCGGCAAAAAACGCCCTATGAAACCATAGGGCGTTTTGCATATCAATGATGGTGGTGATGATGGTGGTGGTGATGTCCGGAGGATTCGTGGTGCTCCACATGGCATTGCGCTTCGTGGCAATGCTCCCCCTCTGCTTCCAACTCTAAGGTCACATGGCCGATGCTGTGCTCCCGCAGTTCTTCCCGGATGCTGTCTTTGATTTGGTGATGGTCGGCATTGGTCACAACATGCATGGTTGCATAGTTGTTTTGCCCATCCATGCTCCAGATGTGGATATGGTGCACATCCAGCACACCGTCAATATGCATCAGGTGTTCTTTGATCTCAGATATCTGTATGCCACGGGGTGTTTTCTCAAGGAACAGATCTACCGCCATTTTCAGATTTTTCACAGCGTTTACGAAAATAAACACCGCCACACCGACGGACATAATGGGATCGATCAGCGCAAAGTCCGTAAAGCGCATCACAACAGCGCCGATGAGTACCACCGCCCAGCCCAGCACATCCTCAAGCATGTGAAGATTCACCGCTTTTTGATTCAACGAATCACCCTCACGGGTAAAAAACGCGGCAGCAAAATTCACGCAAACACCCACGATTGCAAACAGGATCATGCCATTGTAATGGATCGCTACGGGCGCTATGATCCTGCCGATGGCATTGTAAATAACGATCGCAGAGCCCACCAAAAGGATCACCGTGGTGATAATACTGCCGATGACAGAATATCGGGTATAGCCATAAGTATAGATCTCGTCCGGCTGCCGTTTGCTTTTTCGTTCCAGAAAATAGGACACGCCAATACTTGCCGCGTCCCCAAGGTCATGGACCGCGTCGGACATAATGGCAACGCTACCCGTAAAAATACCGCCGATAAACTCAAAGACAGAGAACGACAAATTCAAAAGAAACGCAATGAAAATATTCTTTTCCGTTTTCATAATGCACCTTCTTTAACAGATTGATTGTTCCAGTTTTTTCTTATGCTTATTTAATAACCCAAGATATCCAAAGACATCTTGGGTTATCGTAACTTATCAGTCTAACGGGCGCATGGTGGGGAAGAGGATTACTTCTCGTATACTGTCAGAATTCGTAAGCATCATGACGCAGCGGTCGATGCCGATACCCATGCCGCCGGTGGGGGGCATGCCGTATTCCATGGCGTTGAGGAAATCCTCGTCGAGCATTTCGGTCTCGTCGTCGCCGCGCTCACGCTGCTCTACCTGCTTCATGAAACGCTCTCTCTGATCAATGGGATCGTTCAGCTCGGAGTAAGCGTTTGCCAGCTCGCTGTGGCAGATAAACAGTTCGAAACGCTCGGTGAGTCGGGGATCTTCGGGGCTGCGCTTGGTCAGAGGAGAAACCTCCACGGGATACATGGTGATAAAGGTAGGCTGGATCAGGTGCTCTTCCACTCTCTGGTCGAAGCAGGCGTACAGGGCGTTGCCCCATGTTTTTTCTGCTGCGTCAGCCAGCTCTACGCCTTTCGCCTTGGCAGCGGCAACAGCTTCTGCATCGTCAGTGATCGCGCCGAAGTCGATTCCCACATATTCCTTGACCGCCTCGACCATGGTCATGCGGCGCCAGCCGGGAGCAAGGTTTACCTTCTCGCCCATCCACTCCACTTCATATGTGCCGTGGATCTCCTTGGCAGCGCCGGAGATGATGCCCTCGGCGATGTCCATCATATCGTGGAAATCTGCATAAGCCTGATACAGCTCAACGGAGGTAAACTCCGGGTTGTGCTTGGGGTCCATGCCCTCGTTGCGGAAGATTCTGCCGATCTCATAGACGCGGTCCATGCCGCCGATGATCAGACGCTTCAGGGGCAGCTCGGTGGCAATACGCATGAACATATCGATGTCCAGGGTATTGTGGTGGGTGATAAAGGGACGGGCGGATGCGCCGCCGGCGATGGTGTTAAGCACCGGGGTCTCCACCTCGATATAATTCATGTTATCCAAGTAGGCGCGCATGAACTTAATAAACCGGGAACGGATGATAAAGTTCTGCTTCACCTCGGGATTGACCATCAGGTCCACATAGCGCTGACGGAAACGGATCTCCTTATCGGTCAGGCCGTGGTACTTCTCAGGCAGAGGCAGCAGGGACTTACTAAGCAGGGTCACCGTCTTGGCACGGACGGAGATCTCCTCGGTCTTGCTCTTAAAGACTTCGCCTTCCACACCCGCGATATCGCCGATATCGTTCTTTTTGAAACGGGCATATTCTTCCTCGCCCAGCTCGTCGATCTTCACGAACAGCTGGATGCGACCGGTGGAATCCTGCAAATCGCAGAACATGACCTTGCCCTGACCACGCTTGCTCATCAGTCGGCCTGCGATCTTAACGGTCTTGCCCTCGTAACCTTCGTAATCTGCCTTGATGGCAGCGGAATCTGCATTAAAATCAAACTTTGTTTGCAGGAAAGGATCTCTTCCCTCTGCCTGCAGGGCAGCCAGCTTGTCACGGCGTACCTGAACCTGGTCGCCGTAAGACATTTCTGCCGGAGGTGTAAAATTCGCCATATCTATTTATCCTTCTCTTGTAATGGAAATAACCTTCATCTCGTAAGAACCGGAAGGAGCGATGACCATAAAGGTCTCACCTTCTGCCTTGCCAACAACCGCGCGGCCAAAGGGAGAGTCGTCGGAGAGCTTATTCTCCATGGGGTTTGCTTCCTGAGAACCGGTAATGCGGTACTCAGTCTGCTCGCCGGTAACCAAATCTTCGACCACAACACGGCAGCCCAGACCGACGCGACCGGACAGCTCGTTCTCATCCTCGATGATCACAGCGTGAGACAGCACATCTTCGATCTCGGCAATGCGGCCGTACAGCTTTGCCTGCTCGTTCTTGGCGGCATCGTACTCAGAGTTTTCGGACAAGTCACCGTAGGAACGGGCTTCTGCGATCATTGCAGCGATCTCGCGCTCACGGGTGGACTTCAGGTAGTTCAGTTCTTTTTCCAATTCCGCCAGACGCAGACTGGTAATTTTATATTCTTTTGCCATAGTGGAAATACCTTCTTTCGCAAAATTTCAATAGCTTGTACCATTATAGACGGAAAAGCCGCTCCCGTCAAGTTTAGAATCCAATTTTTGGCGGTTTATCCTTCTGCGATGTTCAGCGCCGCAATGGCAGCCCGGATCTGGGGATCGTCGGCAGACTCCAGCGTGCCGGCATAGAGCTTTGCCTTTGTTTCATCATCCAGATCTACCCGGATCTCCGGCTGCAAGCCGCCCACATCCGCTAAACTGACACCCTTGGGCGTATAATACTTACCGATGGAAAGTCCCACCGCAGAGCCGTCATTCAACCGGAAGGTGCTTTGGAAATAGCCTTTGCCCACCGTAGGCTCGCCCACAACCACTGCCCAATCGTATTCTTCCAGCGCCGCTGCAAAGAACTCTGCGGCGGAGTAGCTGCCCTCATTGACGAGCACCGCCATAGGCAGTTTCAGGCAATCTGCATCGGACTGTGTTTTGCTTTCCTGACCGTCATAAGACACGGAATGGAAGATCGTTCCTTCCGGCAGCAGGTAATCGAGCACCTGCACCAGTTCCTTTTTATAGCCGCCGGGATTAAAGCGGACATCAAAGATCAGGCCCTTTGCGCCCTGCTCCACCAAACCCTTGACCGCCGCCAAAGTCTCGTCAGCGCAGCGCTCGTCAAAATTGGTGATCCGCACAAGGCCGATGCTGTTTTCCAGCATTTCTCCCTCAGCCACTACCACCTGAATCGTCTTCCGGGTCACAGTAAATGTCAGTGTTTCATCTGCGCGCAGGACCGTAAGCTCTACCTGCGTTCCCTCTTCGCCGCGGATCAGCTCGCTGGCAGCATCCAGTCCGATCTCAAGAACATTCTTCTGCGCCACCGCAAATAAAATATCTCCTGCGCGAATACCCGCTTCATGCGCGCCGCCGGTGGGCTCGGTCTGCAATATCTCGTAACCTCTTTCTCCTGCTTTGGAGGCGATGGTCACGCCGATGCCCACATAGGCATTTCGCATCTGCTCCATATAAGCATCGTACTGGGAGGCAGGAATATAGTAGCTCCATTGATCGCCGGTGGCTTTGACCATGGCATCGGCTGCCGCATCTTCCATTGCGCCCTTGTCTGCTTCGCCCACAAAGCACTCCAGAATCAGTTTTTCCAGCTGCATCAGCTTTGAGCCGGAAATTTCTCCAAGGCAGAAATAATAGGTCACGGCAGAAGCCAGCGCCGCCACCAGCACATAGGTCAGTAATTTATACAGTTTTTTGCCAAAAGAACTTTCTTCCTTCACGGTATCACCTCAGTAAAGACAGCAGTTCCCACAGCCCGGATATCGGGCTGTGGGACAGTTTGGTCAGATCTTAATATAGTTTGCAGGGTTTACATGAGAGCCCTTATACAGGACACTAAAATGCAAATGGTTGCCGGTGGATGTTCCCGTAGAGCCAACATAACCGATCACCTGTCCGGCTGTGACATAGTCGCCCTTGGACACGATGTAATGGGTCATGTGCATGTATCTTGTTTCAAAGCCGTCTTTATGGTCGATGGATACATAATAGCCGGCGGAAGAACCGTATGTTGCAGTTTTGACAACACCGCTGCGGCTGGCAATGATCGGCGTGCCCTTGGAGGCAGCCAGGTCGACGCCGTAATGGAATCGCCAATCCTTATAGACGGGATGTACGCGCCAGCCGAAGGGGCTGGAGAACTTGCTGTACTTGCAGGGAACCAGCCATGTAATGCCGTCGACATTATTGCTGGTACCGGCATTGCCGCCGCCGGAGGGCTTGGAGGAGGTGCTGGGAGGCACAGAGGTCGCCAGCCACTCTTTATATTTTGCATCGTCATACGCATCTTGCGCTGACTCGATATCTTCTTCCAGATTTCCGGCCTTTTCTTCTGCTTCAGCCAGAAGCTTCTCATATTCGTCACCGGTCGCGATCAGCTCTGCCAGAAGTCTGTCTGCCTCGTCGCGCTTTGCTTCCAGTTCCTTTTCTGTTTCGGCGAGAGCCTGCTTATTCTCTTCCAGACCAAGCTTCTCCGTTTCCAGGGATTCTTTGACCTGCGCCACTTCCTCAGCTGCCGCGCTCATTTCCTTCAGTCGACGCTGATCGGATGCGGCGATTTCTTCGATCATATTCAGCCGGTCCAAAAGATCGGCAAAGTCATTTGCCTTGAAAAGAACAGACCAGTAAGACAAGCTTCCGTCCTCTTCCATTGCCCGGATCCGCTCTTTATTCTCTTCGTTCAGCTTTGCCAGATGGGCCTGCGCCTCGTCCAGCTCTTCCTGCTTATCTGCGATCAGCCGGCTGTACGCTGCGATCTGCTCGTTCAGATTCGCCACCTGCTGATACATCATGAACACCTGCTGATCGATAGTATTTTTCTGTTCGACAATCGACTCCATATCGTCTAAATTGTCGGACAGTTTATCTTCCAGCTTTTTGATCTCTTTGTCGATCTCTTTCTTATCTGCCTTCAGCTCATCCAGCTGACTTTTCAACTCACCGGAGCTCTTGGCGCCGTTTACAAGAGAGGGCAGCACACTTGCCACAAGGCCCAGCGTCATAATGACCGCCAGAATACCTGCAAGGATCGATACCCACAGTTTTCTTTTTTTCATTGTTGACTCCTTATGTGTTTTTTACACATCCATAAATTTCCGGATCGAGGTCCAGCTGCCAACGATACCCACGAACAGACCTGCTGCCACAAAGGTGGCAACCATGGGCCACAAAAGCTCCGTAAAGGGCACGAAGCTGAAAAGTTTGAGCGTATCGACCACTTCCAGCCGCATGATCAGCGCATCGTACATGAGCCATTCCAGGAAGAATGCCAACGCAGCGCCTACCATACCCAGGGCAAAGCCCTCCACCACAAAGGGCAGACGGATAAATCCGTTGGTAGCGCCCACCATTTTCATAATGGCGATCTCATCTCTGCGGTCGTACATTGCCAGCTTGACCGTGTTGGAAATAATCAAAAGACTGACCACCAGCAAAACCGCGATCACCGCCAAAGATGCGATGTGCAGTACATCCTGCATAGTGGAAAAACCTTCTGCCAGTTCATAGGCAGCATTGATCTTCGCCACACCGGAAATACCCTCAATGGCAGCAACGGTTTCTTCCATCAAAGTGTTGTCCGCCAAGGTCACCACGAAACGGTGGCGCAGGTCGGAGGCTTCCACACCGGAAAAGGCATCGTCTTCCTGATGATCGGCAACAAAGTCCGCCAGCGCCTCTTCCCGGGAAACGAACACGGAATTCTGCACATTGGCGATCCGGTTGATCTGCGTTCCCACGCTCTTTGCTTCTGCATCCGGCAGTTCGCTGTCGATGTAGACCAGGATCTCATTGGTCTTGTTCAGATCCTCCACCATGATGTTAACATTGTAGATCAAGCTGGAGAAGCTGCCCACGATCAGCAGGCAAGCCACCGTGACACACACCGCAGCAAAGGACATAAATCCATGCAAAAAGATGCCGCGGATGCCTTCTTTCAGTAAGTATCCAAGATTATTAATCTTCATAGCCGTTATTACCATCCATTCCGTCGCTGACGACCAAGCCCTCGTCAAGCACGATCACTCGTTTGCCAAAGCGCTGCACCAGCTCCATCTCGTGGGTGACCACCAGAATGGTCGTACCCAGATTGTTGATCTCCTGCAACAGGCTCATGATCTCCAAAGAGCGGGCAGGGTCTAAGTTACCGGTAGGCTCGTCGGCAATGATCGTAGAGGGGTTATTGACCAGCGCTCTTGCAATGGCAAGACGCTGCTGCTCACCGCCGGAGAGCTCATTGGGGTGACGGCGGCTCTTGGTCTCCAGACCGACCAGCTCCAGCACATAAGGTACACGCTCCCGGATCTCCGTTTCCTGGGCACCGATCACGCGCATGGCGAACGCCACATTGTCATAAACCGTCTTTGTTTCGATCAGGCGGAAATCCTGGAACACGACGCCGACGGTACGGCGCAGATACGGGATCTCACGCTTGCGGATCCGCTCCAGAGAATATCCGTTTACATGGACCGTTCCGGAGGTGGGACTCAGCTCACCTGTGATCAGCTTGATGATCGTAGACTTACCGGAGCCGGAAGGGCCTACCAAGAAAGCAAACTCGCCGTCCTCGATCTGCAGCGACACGCCGCGCAAGGCTTGGGTGCCTACAGAATAGGACTTGGTCACATCAGAAAATTCAATCATATATATCTTATCTCCATATTATATGTGTAACCAAATTGTAACACATTGTAAATATACTTGTCAACATAACTTCCCGAAAAAATAGTTGGCATATTTACCAAAGAATGGGCCTGATTTTTGACACCGTCTTTTGCCGCATCTTACCGGCAAAAAGGACCGCACGGTCGTGCGGTCCTAAAATCATTGCTGTCAGCGGCTATCCCGGGAGGAAAGGTATTTGCGGACCATCAGCGCCACCTTAAAGACGATGGCATGGTCAAACTGGCGCAGGTCCAGTCCGGTCAGCTTCTTGATCTTCTCCAAACGGTAGACCAAAGTGTTACGGTGTACGAACAGTTTTCTGGATGTTTCGGACACATTCAGGTTGTTCTCAAAGAATTTATTGATGGTAAACAGGGTCTCCTGATCCAATGCATCAATGGAATTCTTCTTGAACACTTCCGTCAGGAAAATATCACACAGGGTGGTCGGCAGCTGGTAGATCAGACGACCGATACCCAGATTTTCGTAATTGATAATGGTCTTCTCTGTATCGAACACCTTGCCCACATCGATGGCTGTCTGGGCTTCCTTGTAGGCATCTGCCAGTTCCCGCAGATGGAACACCACCGTGCCGATACCGATAGCCGTCTTGATAAACAGCTCATTGCGCAGGGTATCTTCCATGGTCTTGGCAATGGCATAAAGCTCTTCTGCCGTAGGCTCTGCAGGCAGCTGCTTGACTACCGCGATATCGCTCTCATTGATGCTGATGACAAAGTCCTGCAGCTTATCCGGGAACATACCGGAGAGCACATCCACCGTAGAAACATCGCTGTGATCCAGCTGACGGACCAGAAACACCGCTCTGGGGGCTTCCGTAGAGAAGTGCAGTTCTTTTGCGCGGATGTAGATATCACCGGGAAGGATATTATCCATGATGATATTTTTCACAAAAGTGCCCCGGTCATGCTTCTCTTCATAGAACACCTTTGCGTCGTTTAAGCAGATATATGCCATATTGCAGCAAACGCGCGCCTGCTCATCGTCTCCCATGCAGAATACCGCATACTCCAGTGTGCCTGCGCTGTTTACGATGGCGCGGAAAGTCTTCTGACCGAAGGTTACCGCTGCATCAGCAGCGTTTACAGCCTTCAACGCCGCATCAGGCCAGCGCTCACCCAGCAAAGCATGGTCTGTGCAGGAAATAACACAGCCGTCTGTATCAATGACACCGAAAGTGCGATCCACCGCTTCCTTCAGCTGAACGATCACACTTTGAAAAACACTGTTGGACATTTTACGAGCCTCCTTGAAATTTTGTACAGTAAATTGCACAAAAGCGTATCTCATAAATTTGCCCTATTACTATATACCATTTTTGCACATATTGCAAGTAGTTTTTGGCATTTTGTTGAAAAATGGGTGTCTGTTTTTAGTGAAAATACCGACAAATTGAAAAATTGCGCCAAAAGGACGGGAATTTTTTATAGAAAAATCGTCAAAAAAATTCGTCATTTTCCCAAATGATTCATCTCTTCTTCCGTCAAAATGCGCACTTTTCCCCGGGGCAAGTCACCCAAGCACAGTCCGTTTTCCTCCCTGCGCTCCAGATAGGCAACCGTCATATTCCGGGAAGCCATCATCCGGCGGACCTGATGGTACTTACCTTCGCATACCGTAACAAGGCTCTGTCCCGGACCCAAAGGCTCCAGTTTTGCCGGCAGGCACTTGGTGCCGTCCCGCAGTACAAGCCCAACCGCAAAGGCATCCACATCTTCCTGAGTCGCCGTTCCCTCGTGCTCGGCATAATAGATCTTGGGGATCGCTTTTCTGGGGCTGATGAGATTGTGGATCAGATCTCCGTCGTTGGTAAACAGCAGCAATCCTTCCGTCTGCTTATCAAGCCTGCCCACCGGCTTTAGGTCCATGTTCTTCAGCTCCGGAGGCAGCAGTTCCATGACTGTAGGCTCCCGGACATCTTCCGTTGCCGTCACATAGCCTGCCGGCTTGTTGAGCATCACCACAAGGCGGCCTACTGCATGCAGAATCTCTCCGTCCAGGCATATCTGACGGGCATCCGGGTCCAGTTTCATACTGCCGTCTCTGACTGCCGCACCATCCACGCTGACCCGTCCGGCTTTCAATATCTCTTTTACCTGACTGCGAGTGCCGATGCCGCAGTCACATAAGAATTTGTCCAATCGCTGTATCATTTCAGTTCTACCTTTCCGTACCCCCGAATAGGCTGTATTGCCAACAAATTACAGGAGGGATTTTTTATGATGGTCATGACCGCAAAGGTCGATTTTAAAAAGATAGCTATCGTTCTGGCTGTTATTGCCGGAATCATTTTGGCTGTGATCCTGCTTTTCGGGGGTGGCAATTCCGCAGCCCCCACCGGCGCCACCGCCGTATCCAACAATGATGCCCGTGTAAAATTCCTGACAGATATGGGTTGGGAGGTCAATACCTCGCCGACAGAATCCAATCAGGTGCGGATTCCCAAAGAGACTACCGAAGTCTACGACCGGTATAACGCTTTGCAGAAAAGTCAGGGGTATGATCTGACCCAATATGCAGGAAAAACCGTCATGCGCTATGTTTACAAGGTCAATAATTTCCCCGGCGCCACCGAGCCGGTCTACGCCACCTTGCTGGTGTACAAAAATCAGATCATCGGCGGTGACATCACGGACACCTCTGCCAAAGGCGTTGTCCAGGGCTTCAAAAAGCAGGCATCTTCCCTGCCGGAAGAAACAGTCCCCACACAGCCGACTGTACCGGCAACCACCTAACATTTTCATCATTTTAACACATCCTCTCTCCCTTGACAAGGCAGGAAGGCTATGCTACTATCAAAGCATCTTCAGGGCAGGGTGAAATTCCCGATCGGCGGTGAGTGACCCATTGGGTATCTAAACAAGTCCGCGAGCGCGTATGCGCTGAACCGGTGCGATTCCGGTACCGACAGTATAGTCTGGATGGGAGAAGATGTACAACAATGCGTCCTAAAATTTTTGCGCTTGGAGTATATCTTCAAGCGCATTTTTCTTTTTAGGAGGCTTTTTTATGAAACACCAAAGTATCAAAAAACTTACCGTTATGGCCATGCTGGTGGCAGTATCCGTGATCCTTGTTTATCTGGTTCACTTCCCCCTGTTCCCCTCAGCAGCGTTTCTGGAATATGACCCGGCAGACATTCCGATTTTGATCGGCGCATTTACCTACGGTCCTTTTGCCGGCATCCTGCTGACCGTTGCTGCCAGCGCCATTCAGGCGCTGACGGTCAGCGCCCAAAGCGGTCTCTACGGTTTTCTGATGCACATCATCTCCACCAGTATTTTGTGCGTCACCGCCGGTGTGATCTACAAGTACCATCACACACGCAAAGGCGCGGCGCTGGCGCTTCTTTGCGGAACGCTGGCAATGGGCCTTGGTATGCTGCTTGCCAATCATTTTATCACGCCGCTGTTTATGGGCGTTCCCACCGCGGTGGTGGACAGTATGCTGCTTACGGTTTTTCTGCCCTTTAACCTTTTGAAGGCAGGCATCAATTCCGCCATTACCTTTTTGATCTACAAAACCGTTTCCACTCATCTGATTAAGCGCATATAAGTTAAGCCCTCCGGCATCACCGGAGGGCTTTTTCAATTATTCCTGAGGTTCTTCCTGTGTATCTGCCGGGGCTTCCACAAGAGGAATTTCCTGGGAAGCTTCTTTTCTGGGCGGCATACCCCCATCCTTCTTCCTGCAAACAAAGAAGAATACAGGCATTGCAATGCTGAAGAAAATGGACAGCACCAGATACAAAACAGCGTTATCCGGCTCGCAGGATCTGTACAGGTCATATATCACGATATACTCGTACACCGCCGCAACGATTGCTACTACGAACAACGCAAGCGCCATGATCAAGGTCACCGCAACGCCAATACCTGCCAAGGCGTCCGCCTCTCCCGCAGCGCCCAATGCCATTGCAAATATACCGGCGTACATGAAGAACATAAGCACAAGCAGGGCAGCGGTCAGGACCATAAGGATCTTACGGCGATTGCGTACACGGCCCTTTGCCACATACTGATACTGGTCAGAAATACTGCCCATGATCCACATATTACCAATGGGCAACCAGGCAAGCCAGGGGTTTTGGATGCCGCGGCGCTTTGCAACGGTATACAAGCCCAGGGACTGTAATATGTAAAAAGCCACGCAAGCTGCCATCATCAGCAGGTAAAACACAAGTAAAAAGCCTAATACAGCACCTATCGCGCCGCCCACCGCACCACCAAATGACGGCTCAACAGACGGAAAATCATAGTTATAGTAGTATTCAAAGCCCATAGCGTGTACCTCCTTTATATGTTACGCTCTTACTATAACACAAACACAGCTTCTTTGCAATAGAAAAGCGGCGCGGTACTTCTCAGCACCGCGCCTTAATGACTACCTTACTTTTCTTTCTTTTCCGCCTTCAGTGCATTCTTCAAGGTCTTGTAGTTGAGGTAAGCTTCGGTCTTCTTCCACTTGTTCTTACCCAGGATCCACAGAACCAGCAAGCCTGCAAACAGCACCCAAGTGACGATCATAACGATGCGCACCGTCACCACAAAAGGCAGTTCCTTGGATTTGATCACGGTGTCAGGACCGATGCCGTTCATAGCGGAGGAATTGGCCAGGGCATAGAGATTATGGTGGCAAGCCTCGCGCATGGCGCTGACGATCACGGGATCGTTTTCATAGCCGGGCAGCTCGTTATTGATATTGGGCAGCATAGCATCATAGGTGGTCGTACCTGCCAGCACGCCGTCAGCGCCGGTGACCATGGGAGTGATGACATTGTCGGTAATGGACATGCCGTTGTTGCCCCACTCACCGCGCATAATGTTCGTCATCAGACCCTTCACGCCGCCGGACCACACAGCGCCCCAACGGGTGTAGGCAGTCATAACACCGTTGGCGCCGCTCTTTTCAAAAGCAGCCTGGTAAGCCTTCAGATAGATCTCACGGGCAGCCTGCTCGTTCACCCACACACCCAGACCGATACGGTCCTGCTCGGAATCGTTCAGTGCAAAGTGCTTGATCACCACATCAACGCCCTTTTCCTGAATGCCCTTGACCTCCGCTGCGCAGATCGCGCCGGAGAGGAAACCGTCCTCGGAGTAGTACTCGAAGTTACGGCCGCCGTAAGGCATACGGTGCATATTGGCGCCGGGACCGTACAGGCAGGAAACATCTGCAGCCAGGCAGTCATTACCGATGATATTACCCACCTGATACAGAAGCTCTGTATTGAAGGTTGCAGCCATCACATCCTCGGAGGTAAAGGCAGTGGTCTCTACGCCCAACGCAGAACCGAAGAGCGCAACGGTCAGACCCTGAGGTCCGTTTTCATCACGGGAGCCGGGAGCCTGCACGGAATCTGCAGGCATTCTCCAGTGGAAGCTGTCGCCGATCAGCGCCACCATTTCATCGTAGGTCAACTGATCAAGTAAGGTCTGCCACTTGGGATCGTCATAGTCAAGACCGATCATATCGTAAAGCTTCAGACCGTTCTTCGCGCCCAGTGTGGGCATTTCCACAGGCTCGTAGTTATCGGGGTTATAGCGGATTTGCTGCAGGTCTGCGATCAGAAGATCAGTCAGCTGCAGAACGATCTGCTCGTCAGAAGGATAGGTACCGGTCCAGTCGTTACGGCTAAGCCATGTCACATTCTGACCCTTGGTGCCTTCGTACAGATTGGGGTCAGCCAGGGACAGCTGATTGGTAATCTCCGTACCGTTTAAAGAAGTTGCGTAGGTCTTAGCGTCAAACGCCTCCTGCGTGTACTTGTAGGTCAGTGTGAACAGACCAAAGCTATCCATACGACCATCAGTAGTATCAGGGGTGTAGCCCTTAGCTGCCAAAATATTGTTGACCGCGTTGTGGGCATCGGTGGCAACCGTCAGATAGTAGTCGCCGGCATCGAGAATATAGGTCTTGGCGCCGTAGGTGTCATAAGCAGCCAGATCCCGCTTGTCAACAAAGATCTTGACAGTCTCGGATGCGCCGGGCTCCAGCATAGCGGTCTTGCCGAATCCGATCAGCTGAACGGCAGCCTTTTCCACCTTGTTTTCCTTATCGTAATCGGTATAAGGAGACTGGGCATAGACCTGTACGGTCTCCTTGCCTGCCAGCTTTCCGTTATTGGTAACGGTAACGGAAACCTCAAACTGATCGGTCTCTGCGTTGTAGGTAACCGCCATATCGCTGTAGCTAAAGGCGGTGTAGCTCAGACCGAAGCCGAAGGGGAACGCCACATCGTCGCCGTAGGCATAATCGCCTGCATTGCCGGTACCCATAACATAGTCTTCATACCGGGTCTCGTAGTACTTATAGCCAACATAGATGCCTTCCTGATAAATGAGGTAAGTCTCGGCATAGTTGGGAATGTTCTTGCCGTCATAGCCGCCATAGGTCACGGGAACCGCGTTCTTCATGGCAGGGGCAGAGAAATTGTCATAGCAGTAGGTATCTACCAAGCTGCCGGAGGGATTGACCTTGCCGGCAAGGATATCGGTAACTGCATTGGTACCGTATGCGCCAACGCCGCCGATCCACAGCACCGCATCGATGGCATATTCATTATTCTTGAGGAATTCCACCTGCAGGGCATTGGAGGTGTTGATCAAAAGAACGATGGACTTGACCTTGCCTTCCTTTTTCATCTGCGCAGCAGCAGAGAGCATATCCTTTTCGTTCTGATCCAACTGCAGATAATCGGCTTTGGCATCTGCGCCCTCGCCACCAATGCGGGAGATCGTAACGATCACCGCATCGCCATACGCAGCGATGGAGTCCTTGACTTCCTGGGTATAAACAGACCAGGGTGCTTCGCCCACATTGAAAGATCCCATCAGCGCGGCAGTTTCGCCGGCACCGGCCTCGCGATTATACTTTGCGCCTTCACCGGTCAGGTAGAAATCCCACAAAGTGGGGTTGACCTCAAAGCCGGATTTTTCCAGCGCTACCTTGAGGCTGTCTGCCTTGGAGGCATCCACATTACCGGAACCGGTACCGCCGTACACAATATTTACAGAGCTGGTGGAAAGCGTGCTGACCTTGGAGCCTGCCGCCAAGGGCAATGCGCCGTTGTTCATCAGCAGGGCCGCGCCTTCTGCTTCTACCTGATAGCAGATCTTTTCACCGGCATCCAGCCGCTCTTCATTGGAAGTAAAGTCCTGCTTGAAGTACTGTGCGTTGGGATCTTCATTGATCACATCCCAGAACCTGCCGCCTACCATAGCGGCCATGGTGTTGTCAAACATCTTCACCACAACACTTGCCGCAGAGAAGATAATGGCGAACACCAGGAACAAAATGCCCAATGTTTTCCAAAGGGTCACCGTTTTGCGTTTTGCCTTTTTACAGGCTTTTTTGAGCTGTTTCAGCTCCGCTTTTCTTTCGTCCATAGCTACCTCATTTCTGTGCTTACGCACGATTCGGATTTAACCGGTCTCATTGTACCACAGTCCACCGTGCAAAATCAATATTGCAGGGTGTGTTTTTCTGATATGCACAAATTCATCCATCAAAAATAGGGCACTTGGCACAAAACAAGATCTTTATAAAAGTTTATTCTACAGTATATGCTGTATTTCATTGCCTATTACGGAAGCAATGAAGCATCCTATTTTCAAAGTTTTTCACCAACATCAGGCAAGCAATATTTTGCAAAGAATTCTCCTTGTAAGAGAATCGCTGTTCTGCAAGACAGGTATCCCCCCCTTGACAAAATGATTCTTTTTTTGTAACTTAGGTTTGTATGGGCTATTCGCGTACATACCGGAAATTTGATTTCTTTTTTCTTTATTCATTTAGAATGCATATTTTTTCAACACAAAACGAAGAAGCTAGGTAGCATATGTTAAATTTTGTAAAAAAGTTAGGTGCCCTTTTTGAATTCAGTTCCACTATAGACGGATTGATCTATTATATTCGCCATTTTATTGCCAGTGACAGTTCCAACGAGAATCTTCTGGACATCGTCCATAAGCATCATTCCATGGAATTCCACTGTGTATTCTCAGGCGAAGCAACTGTGGCACTTCCCCGTGAAAGGCAGGAAATTTCTTTGAAGCCGGGGCAGATTCTGATGGTCCCCGGCGATGTATTTCATAGTATTCACTGCGATACGCCACTGGATCATTTTGCTTTTACTTTTGGCATTGATCTGCCGGAACAGGTTTCCCCCAACGCTTTGTATCAATCTTACAACGACATTCACGAGTACCTGCTGGTGGACGATCCGGATATATTCTCTATGCTGCAGCTGCACCAGCATTTGCTGCAGCAGGAGCCCGGCGCTTTTGGCGATGTGCAAAAAGGCACTTTGCTCTTAAGCATCGCGATGCAGGTTATCGGTCGTTCCCCCTCTATGGTTACAGCATCAAATCAGCCCGTCAACCGCGTACCCAAGCAGAAATGGCTGATCGAAGATTATGTTTCTAAATACTTCGATCAGGCAAACAGCATTAAAGGTCTTGCGGATATTCTGCATTTAAGCGAAGCCCAGGCCCGTAAACTGGTCCGTTCTTATTTGGGAGAGGATTTCAAGAGCATTATCATTCGCTACCGTATGGAGCTTGCAGATATTCTTCTGCAGGACCCCAGCCTGACTTTTGAAGAGATTGCATGGGAAGTCGGTTATTCTTCCTACAGCGGTTTCCAGCTGAGCTTCAAAAAATACTTTGGCATCACGCCTTCCGAGCGGCGCAAACAATTCCTGAACAAACAGTGAAACGCATAAAATAACCCGGCACACAAAGCCAAGCTTTGCGTGCCGGGTTATCTTTATTCTTTGACGGTGTGAAGCATTTTCACAAGCTCCTGCGCCAGGGTTTCCGCAGCGCCCTTTTCATAGCGGCCGCAGTCCGCCTCATAGCAGCGGGATTCAAAGGCTGCCTTACTGGGAAGATAGGTGTTATTACCGGTGCAAATAACGGTCATGTCAAAGGGAGAATTATCCTTGATATACATGCCGGACTCTGAGAACATCTCATAAGTAGCGGTAACAAAACCGATTCCGTCCACACAGAAGGCATTGATCTCCATATCACTGGAATCGCCCATATCATAACGCTGAATGATGGCGCTTGCCTGGTGAAGAGAGGAGAAATCGTAAGATTTACGCAGTGCGATCGCCTCTTCTTTACCGACAGTCTTCCATGTGCTATAGACATGTCTTGCCTGCTCGATCATGTGGTCCCAGGTGTGGTCAACGGGGATCGTATGGATCGCGCGGGTAGTCTTAATGCCCTTGCCTTCCGCCTGCTGCAGGGTAGGCAGTGCTTCCAGTACATGGTCTGCCAGTTTCTGACCGTAGCCGATCCAGTTTAAGTCGTGCTTTTCATTTTCCAGCAGACTCTGAGGATTCTGGTTGCCGGATGCGCCGGTAAAGTATGCTACCTTCATACCAGTCTGCTCTTCCAGCTTTGTGCGCATCGGTCCGACCCAGGCAGAACTGATGTTCCGGAAGCCGCAATCGTAGGCGCTGTCAGCATGGGCCTGCCAGTTGACGATCAGGATATCCTCCTTGCCTTCCCGGGCAAATTTCACAAGACCCATCCGGTGGTCGCTGGGGCCTGCATGGGCCACTGGCTTCAGGGTCTTCAGATTACCAAAGTTAGAGCCGGCATAGGAGCCGTCCTCCATGATGTAATGGCGCATAAAGACCATGCCTTCCACAATGGGCTTTGCATAAGACAGCTTTGTGGGGGTGCGGTCCTCCAATGCGGCCTTGGCAGCCTTTACTACCGCACCGTAATACAGATCGTAGTATCTTTGGAAATTCGGGTCATTCATATACAAGCCCGGTCCGGAGTGATTATGGGTTGCGCTGCCAAAGATCTTCTCGCCGGGAATGCCGGTGGCGGCAGTTACCTTTTCCCGAAGCTCATCCGCCATGGCTCTGCTGAGGGCGCAGATATCCAGTGTAAACAAAAGGATCGTTTCGTCACCTTCGGTCATGGCAAGGCAGGTGGCATAAATATCATCCACAATGCCCTCGCAACGACGGGTATCGGAGTCGCCGTAACCTGCCATTCCGATGGGAAAATCCGGAGAAAAAGCTTCTCTGCCAAAACCTACATATAGCGTATTCTTATCAAAGTTTTTATCCATAAGTAATTACCTCTTTTATGTTGCAGTCCGGTTCCATTACTCAAGCTGCTTGCCGACGGTATTGATGATCGCATCCACATTCTTGCCAGCAAGGAAGTGGTCATAGTAACGCTCCCACTGGAACTCCAGCTTGCCGGCCTCTTTCTTAAATACCTCGAACAGCTCCTTGGCCTTGTCTTCGTTGCCCAAAGCCTTCTGCTCAATGACATCCGCCAGCAATTCAATATAGTCAGCGTGAGCCAGCAGCATCCGGTAGGACACAGTCTGGGGACGGGTGGGCATGGTCATATGGGCTGCAGCGATCTCCCGTTCCTCGGCAGCCAAAACCTTAACTGCAGCCAGCTTCTTAGCGTGCTCGGGATTATAGTAAGCGCCCTTGTCAGGATCTGCGCTCTTCTCGCCTTCCATGTAAGCAAAGTCAAAGACTTCGGTGATCCGTTCCATCAGATCCACAACAGTCTTCCAATCCTCGCCGTAAATATGCTTGAAGTAATCTTCCTTCACCGCCTCATAATCACAGTCACGATTCAGCAGAGCTTCTGCATAAATATGCATATGGAACGAATGAGGGAAGAAGGACCTCTGAGAGCCGTCAACGATATAGCCATGGATATTCATGACGCGCAGAGACAAAATGTCCTCGTAGGCTCTTCTTGCAATATACATAAGACCGGGGTCATTGCACTGATGGATCCAGAAGTGGTATTCAAAGCCGCTGTAATGGGTAGGCAACACTTCCTGCCATTTCTTGAAATAGCCGTAGTTGACCTCCACGGAGTCAGGGCTCTTAAATTTATTAAGCACATAAGGAGGCAGCTCATCGGGGATCACGCAGTCTTCAGTAAAGCTCTTTGTATAAGTACGGGTAATGGGGGCAAAGGAGAAGCAGAAACGCTTGGGATTCTTGATCCGTACATTTTCCGGGGGGACAAGAGTGTCATGATAAGCGCCGAAGCCCACCTTCATATCGATGCCGCGCTCGGTCATCTCCTCGTCGATCTTATTGAGGATCTCCACCATAAACTGGGAAGGTGTTCCCTTCCGGCATTCGGGGCACTCACAATGGCTATGGCAACTGTCCGCCAAAGAGAAATTCAGGCAATCGACATTCTGGTGATTTGCGGCGTATTCCACAAATGCGCTGGCTACCTTCTCCTGCACCACTGGGTTAGACATACAAAGATTCGTCTTCAACGGTGAATTCATGAACAACTCCCGCTTACCGTCGATCATAGCCAGATACTGTCTTTGTTCCTCGGTGATCTCTATGGCCTTCGGGGGGATCCAGCCGTCGGAGGAATCCAGGCCAATGGGCTCAGCAGTCCAGCCGTGACCCACATCGGAAAAGAACAGACCGCGCTTCGCGATCTCCGCCTCACGCATACGCTTCCACTGAACCGTCTGCTGGTGGGATACCGGCTCTGCAGGGCGGTTTTCCTCGTTGTGGTTATGGTTATAGTAACGGCGATAGTAAACAAATGGATCAAAGAATTCGATGTTGATGGAGTTGAGCTCCTGCTTAGCATAGAAATCGATGCTCTCCAGCATGCACTGCTGGGACTCTGCGCCTTCGTCGCAGTGACCACGGGTGCGGTGGTCAGCCATTTTATGATAGCTTACGGGCTTAATATCCTGCATAGGGATATGCTCGCCGTCAACGCCGGGATAGAGCCAGCGGCAGCCGTTCTCTTTCAGCAAACGGTACACCGCAAACAGCACGCTTCTGGGGTTGGAACCTGCCAGAATACCGCCATCAATCGTAGTCTCAATATGGACCACATCGTCAAATGTCGGATCTTCTGCTTCACAGGTCATGCCGAAATCTTCGAACAAGCCAAGGCGAAAGCCATCGATTGCCTGCGGATCATAGAGAATCTGTACATCGCCGGCATCCGGCATCATCATACGAAGGTACTTTTTCAGTTCCTCCGCTGCGAAATCAACGGTGATATTCGCACGCATTTTATTAATAGTAAGCATAGGTATCCCCCTTATTTTGTGCATTTTGCTTATATTTACATATTATATCATATCAGACGAGCTATTTACCCACCTGATTTGTGATCGCCACAATATTTTTACCTGCTAAGAAATGATCGTAATAGTGCTCCCGCCGGATCTCCAGCTTGCCGGCTTCTCTCTTGAAATCCTCAAACAGTTCCTCCGCCGAAAAATCCACGATGATATTCGCGCACATTTTGTTGATGGTACGCATAGATATCCTCCAATATTCCAATACAAAGCAGACATGATCCAGTTTCCAGAATCGTACCATTATCGGGCAAATTAGTCCATTCATTTTTTTCGCTTTTTCTTTAAAAATGAAACATTTTTTCAATGTTCATTTTTCGTCGCACACTGACTTGCCGCCTCCACCTGTTTAAACAGAAAACTGCACCTTTAAAAAGTGTCGTTTTCGCAGAAAAATATTGAAAATATGGATAGACTTTTTTCCAAACATGTTATATAATGTATGAGGTACATTGGCTGCAAAGTCAAATAAAAATGAAAGGTGAAAGGTTTATGAAGCAAGAATCAAAGAAACAACCAAAAAAATGGTTATGGATCGTCATTGCTGTCGTAGCAGTACTGGCCATAGCCGGCACGATTCTGGCAATATTCCTCGGTCAGGGCGAGCAGAACCCCCAAGGTGATGCTACCTCTGCCGAACTGTACTGGAATATTGACAGAAATACATATCTGAATGAAGAAACAGGTATGTCTGATCGTACACCTGAGGCAAACGGCTTGTACAAAGTTCGTTTTGCTGCCAACGGCAAGCAGGTGGAGTTGGAGATCGCCGACAAGCGGTTGATCAACTATATCGACACCATGGACGTCGTTGGTCTTGTCTTTGGTGCTGACGGCACCGTTGTGGATGCTGTCTCTCCCAGAGATGTTGCCCTGGAACTGGGCAACCATTACTACATCCAGCGGATCACCGCTGACGGCTTTACCATGAACTCCACCATCGTTATGAACGGTATGGAAGTTCCCGTCAAGCTCCCCGCTGAGAATGTCATTTATAATGTAGACCCCTATTCCGCAGAGGTCATCGGCGAGAACGCCGCAGCTGACTCTCTGTCTGTAATGGACCTGGTTTCCGTCTACGCCGATGAGGAAAGAAATGTAACACATGTCTTCCTGGTCGAAAGAGCCCCCGAGGCTGAGCTCTACTGGCGTATTGAAAAGCTGACTGCCAACGGTGTCACTTCCCGTGTGCCTGACGAAAACGGTGTCTACACTGTGGAGTGCGCAAAAGACGGCCATCTGGTGGACCTGAAGTTCAAGGATATCAATCTGGTCAATTATGTTGATGTCGAACTGAGTGCGCTGGGTGCAGAATTTGGCGTTCAGTTTGACCAGGAAGGTTATGTCAACAGAGTCGTAGATGCCTCTGTCACTCTGCGAGGCAAGAAGCTGCTCAACGACTGGCATGTGACCGCTATCAACGGTAATGAGATCACCGCGACCAAGCTCAGCCCCGGCGGTGAGCAGGGCAGCGTGTACACCTTCACCATTCCCGAGGACTGCCCCATGTATATGTGCTGCGGCGGCTGCTACCACGAGAATATGGGCGAGATAATTACCGAACTGCGGGTAGAAGACCGTTTCAATATGTACACTGACATGGATGATAACCCCATCCTCATCAATGTTACCCGTCGGTGTGTCGACAGCCCCATGTACTATCACAAGTATTATCAGTATGATAGCACAACCAGACAGTCTTCCCGTATCCCCGATGCAGACGGCTACTACGTCTACGATCTGGTTAGCGAAGGCAAGCAGGTTACTGTCAAGACCAAGGATAAGGAACTGGCCCGTAAGATCGACTGCCGTACCGAGCACTGTATCGGTCTGAAGCTGAAAGGCAACATCGTTCTGGAAGTTTACCACCCCAGATGTGTCGCCGGCGACTCCTTCCTGTCCATGAGCAAGGTGGTCACCAATGTGGCAGGCTCTGTCTTCCAGGTGGCTGACCCCTCTAACCTTGCTGCTCCCTCTACCGGTGTCATGGCTCCCGGCTGTAAGATCTATGATGTTACTTACCACATGAACGGTGTAAAGCCCGGTAAGATCACCGACCTGCGGGTAGGCGACACCATCACCTGCTCCAGAAACATCTGGGGCGAGATCGAAGAGATCTTCGTCGAGAACAGATATGTCAAGGGCCTGAAGGTCTACTGGAGCACCGGCCGCCGTTGGGATGCCGCAACCCAGGGTACATCCCGTACGCCTGTCGCTGACGGTGACGACGAAGGCTACTATGTCTTTGAAACAGTTTGCGACGGCAAGCTGACCACCGTCAAGACCAAGAGCAAGGAAATGGCAGACTTCATGGACTTGCAGAACTCCCCCGTATTTGCCCTGAAGGTCGACAAAGACGGTGTTGTTAAGGAGGCATATGAGGTTACTTGCGCCTTCTTGTACGGTTACAAGACCGCAAACAACAACCTCATCAATGAGATCGACGGCAACATGTTCACCACCTACTACTACAACGCTAACAACGAGCGCCGCGAAAACTCCAAAGTGCAGGCTCTGGCAAGCGACTGCATCATCTACAATGTCAGTGGTGTTGTACGGGATCATATCGGCGAGAAGACCAAGCTACAGCCTGACGATAAGATTCAGGCAATCGCCGATGGCTCTACCAACCAGTGCGTGATGATCTTCGTCCGTGAGCGTGAGGTGGATTCTCCTCTGTACTGGAACTGCAGGCCTCAGTTCGACGGCACCCAGACTACCCGTACCCCCAACAAGGACGGCTACTACGAGGTCGAGCTGCTGGTCAACGGTAAGTTCAAGACCTTCAAGACCAAGAGCATCGACCTGATGAGCAAGGTAGATTCCTACGGCTACTCTTCCGAAGGCATTGCCATGGAAACAAAGGGTGATGTCATCCTGGGTGTCTATGTTGGTAACGCTTCCCGTTCTGTCTATCAGAAGGATGTTGGTTACTACGATGTTATGGGCATTAAGGGCAACACCGTTACCTATACCCGTAACCAGCCCAACGGCACCAACTACGGCAGAACCATCGAGGTCGAGATGGCAAAGGGCTACAAGGTCTATGATGTCAGCCCCTACGCTAAGAAGATGGGCGAACAGACCAAGCTCGGTTTGGGCGACCGTGTTGTTGCTTACTCCAGCGAAAGCGGAAAGGTTGATACCGTTTTCATTCTCTATAAGCACACCCGTGAGGAAGGCCATGTCAGTTACTGTGAGCACTGTAACAAGGAAGTCTTCTGGAACCCCTACAACGGCGTATTTGGTTCCATGAAGGATCCCGTACAGCACTTCTATGTGACTCACGATGGCTACATCAACTCCTCTCCCACCATCTCTGCAAGCTATGATATCGTTCTTGACCTGAACGGTAACACCCTGCAGACCTACGGCCGTGGCTTTACTGTTCGCGGCAAGATGACAGTTGTGGACTCCGTCGGTGGCGGCGGTATCAACGCTGACAACCAGACACAGGCATTCGGCGGTGTGTTCTTCACCACTGGCGAAGCTACCTTGAACATCTACGCCGGTAACTTCACCGTCAGCAAGAATGCAACCACAGCCCGCGGCGGCATCGCCTGCGTCAGCTACGGCTGTACCTTCAACATGTACGGCGGTAAGATCTTCGGCGGCACCTCCACAAGCATCGGCGATAACGTAGTCGTTATGGGCAGCGGTACATTTAATATGTATGGTGGCACCATCGACGGTGGTGTCGAAGCGCAGGGCGGCGCCACTGTTTTCCTCTCCGGTAAAGCACAGATCCCCATGGGCGCCAACTACGGCCTGAAGCTGGCTGACGGTGTTCTGCTGAAGCTGGGCAAACTGGAGAACCCCGCAAAGTTTGTCATTAAAGCAAAGGGTATCTTCACTGACACGCTGGAAAACGCTTCTTCTTACCTGAAGTACTTTACTCCCGTCCGTGCGGAAGACTCTATTGAAGCCAACGAAGAGAATAATGCTCTGCATTATAACAAGGCTTATACCGTTATCGATAACAGCAATCTGGTCTTCGCAGAAGGCAGCACAAGCGCATACTGCCCCGTCTGTGATCAGACTGTCGTTTGGGCACCTCTGGTGGCCGGTGAAACCACTGTAACTATGACAAACGGTCACTTCTACCTGACCGAAGACATGGTCTACGAGGGTGCCGATGTTGCATTCCAGGCTCCTTCCGGTGTACCTGCTTGTATCCACCTGAACGGTCACAACATCACCGCTCCCAACTCCAAGGTATTCCAGGGCGACTCCGGTACTCTGAATGTGATGGGTAACGGTATCGTTTCCGGTAACTGGGTCAACCCCGAACTGGCCAGCGACGGTTCTACAGTCGCTATCAACACCATCAATGTCAGCGGTTCTGTTAACCTGTACGGCGGTACTTATGTCGCTCCCGAGAACAACCCCCAGACGAGCATTATCTCCATCAACAACAACGGTGGTAAGATCAACCTCTATGAGGGTGCAATCGTGGAAGCAGGCAACAAGCTTCATGCTATCCACATCGGTAACGCTAACAGAAACCATGCTCTGTTTACTATCACCGGCAGCACCATCAACGGCGCGATCAACATCATCGGTGCGAACGGCTCCAATCCCTGCAACCTGACCGTCAACGGCGGTACGATTACCGACGGTATCGTAGTTGGCGCTACCGCTGATGTCACCCTGTCCGGCGCTATCGTCATCGGTGGCAAGGGCGTTCAGATCCCCGAGGGCAAGACCATTAATCTGGGTACTCTGACAGAAGGCGCAAGCATCACCGTTAGAGCCAACGGCGAATTCATCAGCGGTCTGACAAATGCTGATACTTACATTTCTTACTTCGTTCCTGCGAAGGAAGGCGATACTATTACCGCTAACAATGACAACAGCGGTCTGGTCTACACCAAGAACTCCGGCATCGACAACAGCAACCTGGTCTTCGCAGAAGGCACCACCAACGCTATGTGTCCCCTGTGTGAAAAGACCGTCACCTGGACAGCATTTGTGCCCGGCGAAACCACCACCACATTGGACGCGAACACCCACTACTATCTGGCCAGCGACATCACCTATGAGAGCGCAGATACCATGATGAAGGCAAACGGTGTTTCCTGTTTCCACCTGAATGGCCATAACATCACCGCAACCAAAGCTATAGTCGTCGAGGGCAACTCCTCTACCATGAACATCATGGGTAACGGTACGGTTGCCGGCGGTTATACCAGCGGTTCTACCATTTATACCAACAGAAACATCGCTTCCGGTGCGATCAATCTGCATGGCGGCACCTACGCATCTACCGCAAACGGCGCTCAGACCGTAGTTATTATGATCAATAACAACGGCGGTAAGATCAATCTCTATCAGGGCGCTACCGTTCAGGGCAACGCCGGTGTTGCTGCGATCAATGTGGGCTGCAGCAATCTAACCGATGCTATGCTGAACATCACCGGCGCTACTGTCAACGGCTCCATCGCTATCGCTGCACCTGCAAAGACAAACGTTAGCGGCATTGTCGTAAATGGCGGTACAATCACCGACGGCATCGTCTTTGCTGCCGGCAGTGATGTGACTTTGAATGGCGCTCCCGTCATCGGCGGCAAGGGCGTTCAGATCCCCGAGGGCAAGACCATTAACCTGGGCACTCTGACAGAAGGCGCAAGCATTACTGTTAAGGCAAATGGCGAATTCATCAGCGGTCTTACCGATGCCGCTTCCCTGATTTCTTACTTCGTACCTGCTAAGGAAGGCGACACTATTACCGCTAACAACGACAACAGCGGCCTCATCTACAACAAGACCCCCGGTATCGACAACAGCGATCTGGTATTTGAACCCAATACTACCAACGCTATGTGTCCTCTGTGTGAAACAGTCGTCACCTGGAAGGCATTTGAGGCTGGCAGCAGCACTGTTACTTTGGATGCTAACACCCACTACTATCTGACTGGTGATGTAACCTATGAAGGCACCACTTCTATGATGAAGGCAAACGGTGTTTCCTGCTTCCACCTGAATGGCCATAACATCACCGCAACCAGATTCTTGGTCGTTGAGGGCAACTCCTCTACCATGAACATCATGGGTAACGGTACGGTTGCCGGTGGCTATACCGATGGTTCTACCATTTATACCAACAGAAGCGCCGATTCCGGTTTGATCAACCTGTATGGCGGTACCTACACCTCTACTGCAAACGGCGCTCAGACCGAGGTTGTTAAGATTCATAACAACGGCGGTAAGATCAATTTGTACCAGGGCGCTACCGTTCAGGGTAACCCTGGCGCTCACGCGATCAGTGTCGGCTGCAGTAATCGGACCGATGCTATGCTGAATATCATCGGTGCTACTGTCAACGGCAGCATCTCTGTTGCTGCACCTGCAAAGACATACTCCACCGGCATTACCGTAGATGGCGGTACAATCACCGGCGGTGTGATCCTAGGCGCCAACGTAAACATCACGCTGGAAGGCGCACCTGTGATCACAGGTGGTTCCGGTCTGAATCTGCCCGCAGGTACAACCATCACCTTGGGCAAGCTGAAGGAAGGCGCAAGCATTGCTGTGAACGCCAGCGGCATCTTCACCGCAGCAAATGAGAATGCAGCTGACTACGTTGACTTCTTCCTGGCACCGGAAGGCTACGATATCGTTTGCGGAACTGACAATTGCCTGTCTTGCGTAGCAGAAGGCTAAGACAAAGCATTTCTCTAAGTATTCGTAAACTTGCTTAAAACCTTTTTAATGCGACACCCCCGGGACTTCGGTCCCGGGGGTGTTTTGCTTTACATTAAATAATATAGTAATAAAAAAAGCAGACACCTCAGTGAGGTATCTGCTTTTGGTGACCCGCTGGAGATTCGAACTCCAGACCCATTGCTTAAAAGGCAATTGCTCTGCCAGCTGAGCTAGCGGATCATGGCTGGGATGGCAGGATTTGAACCTACGAATGCCAGAGACAAAGTCTGGTGCCTTACCGCTTGGCGACATCCCAATGTGGCGCGCCCTGGCGTGGACACACGCCGTATTATAGCATGCCGTTTTGTATTTTGCAACAACTTTTTCTAAACTATGCAAATTTTCTTTGACGAGTATCTTTT
>JAZSOR010000014.1:0-23834 GCA_045537035.1 Faecousia sp.
CCACCCCTATGACAGCCACATGGCACCCACCGTTTCCGATTCCGACGAGGAAGATCTCAAGAATCGTGGCTTGGTTCCCTATCAGTATCTGATGGATCGGGATCTTTTGCCCAGCATTATGACCTCCCATCGTGTCATTCCCAAAATTGACCCGGAGAATGCCGGCACTATGTCCGCTAAGGTCCTGAAACTGATCCGTGACATGGACTGGGACGGTGTCTGCTGGTCTGACTCCTTTGCTATGATGTCCATTCTCCAGAAGTACGGTGAGGATAAGATCCTGGGCCTGGCCATTGCCGCCGGCAATGATATCGTTCTGCCTAACTACCGCACCCCTGTGGAGGTCTCCTGGGGTCACCTGATGCAGAACTATAAGGACGGCATGATCTCCGACGAGCGCCTGAACGAGGCGGCACGCCGCGTCATCGAGCTGCAGGAGCGCCTTGCCAAGATCCCCCAGTGCGTGGATGTGTTCACCGAAGAGGAACAGAAGCTGTACGACAGCATTGCCGCCGCATCCATTACCGCCATCTGCGACGAGGGTGTGCCCACTGCCCTGGAGGACAACGGCAAGAAGCGGCTGTTCGTCATCCTGACTCCCAATAATTTTGATGCCAAGGAAGAGGAGCTGTTTGAGACCACCTCCAAAACCTGGTACTTCCCCCAGAAGATTGCCAAGCGCATTCGGGAGAATTTCCCCGATGCCCGCATTGAGTACCTGCCGGAGTATCCCCACAATAAGGATAACGAGCGTGTGCTGGTGGCTTCCACCCAGTGCGATGAGGTCATCTTTGTTACTTGGTGTGAGACCTGCGCATACCTGGGTACAGACTGCATGACCCGCCGTGCCGAGATGGTGGTGGACTGCATCAATATGGCAGGTAAGCTGGAAGCGGTCGTCCACTTCGGTAACCCCTTTGCTCTGGAGCCTCTGCAGCATGTGAAGCGAAAGCTCTTCGGCTACAATATGCCCGGCGCCCAGGAGTGCGCCATCGATGCCCTTGCCGGTAAGATCCCCGCAGAAGGCAGTCTGCCCTTCAACTGTAAATTTCAATAAACTATTGTGGGAGGCAAAATGCCTCCCACAATTTATCTTGATTTTTTCTCCTAGCGCTGATATAATGACGGAGCGATACGGAGGAGTACTCAAGCTGGTCGAAGAGGCGTGACTCGAAATCTCGTAGGGCATGAAAGTGTCGCAAGGGTTCGAATCCCTTCTCCTCCGCCAAAAACAACAGCCACCCTTTTGGGTGGCTGTTGTTTTTGGCGGACTATAAAAGCTTCTTTACAAAACACAAAAATAAATTATAATAGAATAGAATTATATTCCGCGATATCAGAGGTGTGACATGGAAAAATTAACGAGAAGATATGGCTTGCCGACGGCGATTTGCATGGTTGTGGGAACGGTGATCGGCTCCGGTTTGTTCTTCAAGGCGCAGAATGTGTTGATCGCTACCGGTGGTGATATGCCACTGGGTATCGTTGCATGGATTCTGACGGGTGTTTTGATGCTGATCTGCGCAACCCAGTTTGCAATTATGGGTACAAAGTACCAGAAGGTCAGCGGTGTTGTTGACTATGCAGAAGCCACCTGCGGCAGAGGTTATGCCTATTATTTGGCTTGGTTTCTGGTGAATGTGTATTATCCAGGCATGACATCTGTGCTTGCATGGGTGTCTGCCAGATACTTCGGTGTCTTGTTCGGCTGGAGCGTGGCAGGTTCGGAAGTGCTGGCAATGGCAGGCTTTTTCCTGATCGCTTCTTATACGCTGAATGCTTTTTCTCCTAAGTTGGCAGGTAAGTTCCAGGTCAGCGCAACGGTGATCAAGCTGATCCCCATCATCTTGATGGCAGGGGTCGGCACGATCGTCGGTGTTGTGAACGGAACACTGACTTCCAACTTTACAACAGTTGTCACGGAAGCAGTGGGTGGCACAAGCGGCGGCTTGTTTGCGGCAATCGTTGCTACGGTGTTTGCCTATGAGGGCTGGATCGTTGCCACATCGATCAATGCAGAGCTGAAAGATCCCAAGAAGAATTTGCCCTTGGCATTGCTGATCGGTTCGGTGATCGTTGTGATCGCCTATGTTATGTATTACATCGGTGTTGCAGGCGGCGCAACCAATGCGGTGCTGATGGAAGAAGGCGCAACAACAGCGTTTTCAAATATTTTCGGCGGTGTTGGCGGCACATTCTTAAATATTTGCATCGTGATCTCCTGTCTGGGAACGCTCAACGGACTGATGGTAGCGGTCACCCGCGGTATGTATGCCGTTGCTGTCCGTAACGAAGGTCCTTCTCCCAAGCTGTTTAGTCAGGTGGATCCGTGTACCAACATGGTAACGAATTCCTCTATTTGGGGCTTGTTTGCTTGCGCTCTGTGGCTTCTGTATTTCTACGGCGCAAACCTGACGGAGTCCGGCTGGTTTGGCATCTTTAATTTCGATTCTTCTGAACTACCCATCGTAACGATTTATGCAATGTACATTCCTATCTTTGTCGGTTGGATGAAACAAGAGAAAGATGAGGGCGTTTTTAAGCGTTTCGTATTACCTGCCGCGTCAATCCTTGCTTGTTTGTTCATGGTGTTTGCGGCTGTTTATGCCCATGGTATTACGCCGTTCCTGCAGGCAAAGGCAAACGGAACATTCTCGTTCCCGGTGCTGTTCTACTGCATCGTTTTTGCAGTGATTATGCTGGTTGGCGCGGTATTTCAAAAACCCAGAAAGTGAGAGGAATCAGAGTGACACTAAAAGAGATAGCCAATGCGATTGGTATTGAACAATATCCCGAAGGGTTAGACAGCGTTTATGTGCGGTTGCAGAATGCAGAGCAGCCGGCGTGTGACATTGCATTGATCGATCGCCTGCAGGAAAAGTATGATTTCTTCGGCGAGTTTTACGAGCTGGTCAAAGAAACGGCCGTGCAGGTCAATGCTGACCCCGTTCGCAGCAGCTGGGTCCGGGTTGCCGCGGATTTTGCATATCATGCAGAGGAAGAGGTAGCTTTTACCGTTCCGGTGCCCACATCCGACGGTACGGCTATGAACGATCTTCTGCCGCTGTATGTTATCCTGCCCCAGATTCCGTTGGCAGCGGATACATACAGAGCTAAGGGGTTTACCGAAGCGGAGATCGTCGATATTTTTAAAGAGTTTAAAAGCGGTATCGGGATCGTCCGGAATCAGACGGGCAGGCCGGGTGTCAATAAGACCTATTACTGGTGGCTGTCGATCTTCTCCAAAGCGATGATCTTTAATCATATGAATCTGCAGTTTGAACTGTATAAGCTGCCGGACATGGCGCTGTGGCTGAAAAACAAGCAAACAAAGCAGATCGTACCTCTGATGGTAAAGGGTACATTCCATGCAAGCGGTGTTCAGCAGCTGGGCTCTATGGGTTATGAAGACCCCAGGGGCGCGTTTACACCGGCATTTGCGGAGGATGAGGATAACTTTTACGGCCACGGCGTATATGATAATGTGGTTTCACCAAAGCATGAAACTTATCCCAAGACCCTTTGGGAGTGTGTTGGAAGGCCCTGCGGAGCCTGCCTGAATATCCATGTTCCCAAAGGTTCTGACATCAGCAGGGAAACGGTCCTTGCGGCTTGCAAGGATGCTGTTGCAATAGCAGCCCAGCGGTATCCGGAGTATCCCGGGATCTGCATGGTGCTGGGTGTCTCCTGGCTGTTGAATCCTACCTTGAAACAGATACAGGGGGAAAACTCCAGAATCACCCAGTTTATGGAATGCTTTACCAAGTATCCCAACTGCGACCCCAGGGGATTGTCGCTGTTCAATTTTGTATTCGGTCGCCAATATGAAAACTACAAAGACCTGCCCGAAAATACCAGCCTGCAGAGAAAGCTGAAGCAGCTTTATTTAGATGGCAGCTGCCTGCACAGTTACACCGGCGCAATCTATATTGATAAGTAAAAGATTTTTGGCAGTGCCTGCGGAAAAGCTCTCGACGAAATGGCGAGAGCTTTTTCTGTTTTTTTATCCATTCTGTTTTTCTAGACAAGATTCTACCTGTGTGGTATGCTATATATAATTGGTGAAAGACCGCAGGTGTTTTGGAATTCTGGAGGTAATCGCATCAATGAAAAGTAATTTGCAACTTTGGTTAACGGAAATCGGTCGTTTCCTTGGGAAACTTTTAATGTTGGCAGGCGCATATTTTTTGGTGGAAGTTTTGGCATACATGGTACTCAAGCCGGATACATGGTCCGGTCTTGCCTTTGGCGCGTGCTGGTCGCTGGGCCTGGCGGCTGTGTGCCTGCTTTATTCACGACGGGCAGGCAGGATCTTTTTCGGAATCACCTATTATTTTATTCTTTCCTGGACATTGGCGCAGACGGGATATGCTTGCGTGTTCAGTCGTATGATGTGGCTTGCTGATATCGTTTACGCCGGAGAAGGCGCAGGCTTTATCGGCGATGTCCTGAGCTCTTTTCCGGTTGTATGGTGGATCGGCGGCATTGTCTTGATTGGCTTGGGCGTTCTGCTGATCCTGAAATTTCCCCAAAGCCGCGCGGGGTTTTTTAAGAAGATTCCTTTTTTACTGGTGGCTGTGGGCATGGTGGCTGCGCTGTTTTTGCTGCCGGAATATGTATTTTTGCGTGATTTGGGCGTTTGGGGAACTCGTTCAGAATATGCCCAATCCTCTTCCTACCGTGCTACATACAACACAATGTATGATGCCGGCAATGTATATGATATCTGCGGCATCTATCAACTGACTTTCCGGGATATCTGGAAGCACGAGATCTATCCGCTGACACCGGCTTATCGCAGCATGCTGCAGGAGCAGACACAGGAAATCAATGATTATTTCAACAAGCGTCCAGACTCCGGGGATAATGAAATGACCGGTATTTTTGAGGGTAAGAATGTGATCATGGTACTGATGGAGTCCATGGACGATTGGATGATTACCGAGGAAGATACCCCTACGATCCACCGGATGATGGAGCAGGGAATCCAGTTTACCGATTTCTATACGCCCGGATACGGCACGGCAAGAACGATCAACTCGGAATTTTGTGTCAATACGGGCATTTACCTGCCTACCAACGGTAATTATGTCTTTGATTATGTGACCAATGATTTCAGCCAGTCCATCGCCTCTCAGGCGACGGACAACGGATATACCGCAGAGGTCTTTCACTACAATACCGGCGACTTTTACAGCCGAGGTGTGTTCGAGCCGGCAATGGGCTACGAAGCCTACCGCAGTTATGCTGATTACGAAACGGACAAGAATAAGCTCTATGACGATTGCCTGCTCTTTGACATTCCGGAACTGCGTGACTTGTTCTTCCGGGAGGGACAGACCTTTAATACGATCATTACCCGTTCTGCCCATTTAAGCTATGTGTATAACGAAGTGCTCAGCCACTATGCTTTGAAGAAGTATCCTCAGTACCGGGGCAAATATGCCAGTCAGGAAGAGGACTGCGCCCGGGTGAAGGCAAAGCTTGTGGATGATATGTTTGCAAGACTATTAACGCTTCTTGAAGAAAAAGATCTTCTTGAAAACACGGTGATCATCGGCGTTACAGATCACTACACATACGGTTATAAAAATAAAGAGGAGCTTTTAGGCTTGTCCGGTGTGGAGCACGATCTGCTGCTGGAAAAGACACCGTGTTTTGTTTGGTCTGTGGACTGTCCGGACCTGACTGTTGAGAAAACCCTGAATACAGCGGACTTTTTGCCCACGATGCTGAATTTGCTTGGGTTTGACAGTCCTTACGATTATTTGGGGCAGGATGCCTTTGATCCGGGTTATGAAGGGTACGCGCTGTTTCCCGATGGCAGCTGGATCTGTGACGGCGTAGCCTGCGCAGTTTCCGGCGGCGGACAAGGAAAGATCATTCAAAATACCAATGGCAAAGAGATCACCGACGAGTGGCTGGAAGCTATGTCGGAAAAGAGTCAGGCCTTTATTGAAGTCAGCAATTTGCTTCTGACATCGGATTATTACCAAAAGAAACCATGATAGAAAAATGTCGAAACCTATGGCATTTTTCTGCGCCATATGCTATACTATAAAAAATGCGCAACAGGAGGTTTTGCCATGAGCAGAGCAGATGAAATTTACCGCGCTACATGCCTGGATATACTGGAAAACGGATTTTATGATACCGATCTGGAAGTGCGCCCCAGATGGGCTGACGGCACACCTGCCCACACCGTAAAAAAATTCGGTGTTGTGAATCGGTACAATCTGAAAGAAGAGTTCCCCATCATGACCCTGCGCCGCACCTACTGGAAGAGCGCTTTGGATGAACTTTTGTGGATCTGGCAGAAGAAATCTAACCGGATCGAAGACTTAGGCAGCCATGTCTGGGACGAGTGGGCCGGCGAAGACGGCACCATCGGTAAGGCTTACGGCTACCAGCTGGGTATCAAGCATCAGTATAAAGAGGGTATGTTCGATCAGGTGGACCGCGTCCTGTATGATCTGAAGCACAATCCTGCATCCCGGCGGATCATGACCAATATTTATAATTTTGAAGATCTGCATGAGATGAACCTTTACCCCTGCGCCTATTCCATGACCTTTAATGTGTCCGGAAATACCCTTAACGGTATTCTCAATCAGCGTTCTCAGGATATGCTCACAGCCAACAACTGGAATGTGGTGCAGTATTCCATGCTGCTGATGATGATCGCGCAGGTGTCCGGTTTGGAAGCAGGCGAACTGGTTCATGTGATCGCTGACTGCCATATTTACGATCGGCACATTCCTGCAGTGAAGGCAATGCTGGAGAAGGAAGGCTTCCCGGCGCCGAAGGTCACGCTGGATCAGAGCATTACCGACTTCTATGACTTTACCAAGGACAGCTTTAAGGTAGAGGATTATCAGTTCAACCCCTTCGAATTTGAGATTCCCATGGCTATCTGAGGTGCCCTATGGAATTGATCGTTGCTGTATATGATGACTGGGGCATCGGCAAAGACGGCACTCAGCCCATCGCACTATCTGCCGACAGAAAATTCTTTCGGGAGACCACCCGGGGCGCGACGGTGATCGTAGGCAGACGCACCATTGAAGACTTTCCGGGACAGAAGCCTTTGCCCGGAAGAGTCAATATCGCCCTGACCCGTAGCGGCGCGGAAATCCCCGGCTTTACAGTGTGCGAAAGCCCGGAAGCGGCGGCCCAGCTGGTAAAGGATACACAGCGCGCCATGGTGATCGGTGGCGGCAGTATTTACAAGCAGATGCTGCCCCTTTGTGACACAGCCTATGTGACAAAAGTCCACTGCACCCCGGAATCGGATACATTCTTCCCCAATTTGGATGCGTCGTCTGAATGGAAGCTGGATGAAGTGCTCCAATCCGGAGAGGAAGACGGCATTGCATACGAAATGTGCCGCTATTACAGAGTATAAGCTGTGGGACTGTCGGTGTTCGATTTTAAATAAAAGGCACGCTGTATGCGTGCCTTTTATATCGCAGAATTTTTCGACAGAATTCGCTGTATTTCTGTCAGTGTGTTATTTTTAGCAAAGAACGGGATAAAAACAGATGTTCACAAGATATTTTTGGTTGAAAGTATGCGCTTGTATTCTGGCGGCAGTGATGCTGGGAGCTGGTATCACCTGGGCGGTGATGGCAAAATCCGAAGATGCTTCGGAGCTGAAGATCACCCTTACCGGCTTGCGGGAACAGATGCTTCAGTATGGAACAGAGTATAAAGAACCCGGCGCTACCGCGCAGTTTACCGGCAGCTTTTTAAACAAAACGGAAACTGTACCGGTAACCGTGGAAGGCACAGTGGATCAAACGACACTGGGAACCTATATGATAAAGTATGTTGCAACCTACAAAGGCTATGTAGGAACAGCTTACCGCTGGGTCCATGTTGTAGACACAGAACCGCCGGTCATTACCCTTACAACAGATCCTGACAGCTATACACTTCCAAACACCACCTATGTTGAGGAAGGCTTTTCTGCAACTGACAATCTGGACGGCGATCTGACCGCCGCGGTGCAAAGGACCGAAACGAAGGATAAGGTGACTTATACGGTGACCGACTCCTCCGGTAATACCGCAACCGCATGGCGCAAGATCAAATATGACGATCCGGTTTCACCTGTGATGGAGTTAAAGGGCGACAAATTTATATCCCTTAAGGTTGGGCAGACATTCACAGAACCGGGCTACAGCGTCTCGGATAACTGTGACGGAGATCTGACGGGGAAGGTGCAGGTATCCGGTAAAGTGGATACATCCCGGGCAGGGTCGTATTTACTGACCTACACGGTCCGTGACAGCTATGATAACGAAGTGTCCTTAAACCGCATGGTCATGGTCTACAAAAAAGGAACGGTCGTTCCAAAGAACATTGCTGTGCCGGACGGGAAGGTCATCTACCTGACTTTTGATGACGGTCCCAGCGCACATACAGCAAGACTGTTGGAAGTTTTGAAGCGGTATGATGTGAAGGCGACCTTCTTTGTTACCAAGACAAAGTATGTGGATATACTCAAAGAAATTGCAGCAGATGGACACAGTATCGGCATCCATACCACAACACACAATTATAAACAGATCTATAAAAGCTCAACAGCCTACTTTAATGATCTTAAAACCATTCAGGGGATCATAAAAGATCTGACGGGAATCGAAACAAAGCTGGTCCGATTCCCCGGCGGCAGCTCCAATACGGTCAGCCGTTTTAACCGGGGCATTATGACAAAACTTGCCCGTATGGTGCAGGAAAAAGGGTTCCGGTATTTTGACTGGAATGTGGACAGCAACGATGCCGGCGGCGCGAAAAATTCCGGTGAGGTATTTTTCAATGTGATGGAAGGCGCCGGAAAGAAGCAGATCGCGGTGGTCCTGCAGCACGATACCAAGGGATTCAGCGTAGATGCGGTGGAAAACATCATTATATGGGGACTGAGCAACGGCTATCAATTTTTGCCGTTGGACATGACAAGCCCCATCTGTCACCACAGTATCAGAAACTAAAGTAAGGACCTTCGGCATTGCCGAAGGTCCTTGTTGGTTACTCTATATGGGCGTGATTGCTTATGTGGTCTTCACAGTAGCAGTGATAGCCGTTGCAACGGGAGCAGTAGCGGAATTCCAGATCGGGGTGGGAGATATCTGTGCGACCACAGACGGTGCATTTATGGGTATAAGGCACTTTAACGGAAGCCGTAGTCGCTTCATAAGATCCGGCAGCGTAAAAAGAAATGGGCTTTTGTCCTGCTGAATTCTTCTGCTTTTTACGGAACAGTCGACCGGCATTGACGCGCCAGGAGTCGGGGATCACATTCAGAACATCCTTGCCGAAGAACAGGAAATAGTTGGCAATGGCGACCAGTGGGAAAAGACTGAAAGGGAACAGTCCAACAGCTGTGAACAGTATCACTTCATAAAGCGTAATGGCAAGATCAATAAGGGCAAAGATCCTTGCCTTAACCGGAATGATATACAGAAGCAAAAACCGGGATTCGGGATACAATGTGGCATATCCGAGGAACAGACTCATATTGAGATAAGAGATATCAGCCCATCCGCCAAAAAGGATACAGAATAGATCCATTAAGACAATGCCGGAGAAATAAAACAGATTAAACCGCAGTGTGCCCCAAATGTTTTCCATTGCCCGTCCAAGGGAGTAGTAACAGAAAAGGGCGATGGCTGTGATCAGCACATGGCCGGCATCATAGGTAAAACAGTAGGTGAACAATCGCCATACCTGTCCCCGCAGGATCAGATTCCGGTCAAAGCACAGGGCATTGTACAAGGTGAAGCTTTGGTCGAACATGCTCAGAAGATACACGATGGCAGAGCCGATGGTGACATACAGCATCAGATTCGGGATGCCCTTGTCGCGGTTTCGGTAGCAGAAATGCTCAAATTTGCTGCGTAAGTTTTTCAAATCATTCATCTCCAGAAAAGGTTTTCTGTTATGATACCAGTTTTTGCATAAAAAGTCTATAAAGGAATTATAAACTTTTTCGTCTCAAAAGGCAAAAAAAGATTGACTTTCTGCAAAAAGAGTGTAGAATAAACAAGAACTGCATACTAGCCTTATCAAGAGTGGTGGAGGGAACGGCCCGATGAAACCCGGCAACCTGCAGAGAAATCGCTTTGCTTAGTGATTTCTCCTCGCAAGGTGCCAAATCCGGCGGCAACGAAAGATGAGGATTCGATAAAACGCACATCGGATTTCCTCGGTGTGCGGTATTTTATTTTTGGCAGCCCCTTGGATCCTTTTGACGCTCTCCGCTGGTTCTCTTGTCGCAATGCTGCAGAACAGAAATCTTGAAATACACAAAGTATTTCTGCGATTTCTGTTCTTTGCCTTGCACCAAGACCTCTCAACGGATATTCGTCAAAATGCTCCTGCGGTGCTGCCTGAGCGTAAAATATACGTGTCAAGAAAGGATATAAAGAAATGGAAAAAAGATTGTTTACTTCCGAGTGTGTCACCTGCGGTCACCCCGACAAGGTGGCGGATGCGATCTCTGATGCGATCCTGGATGCCTGCCTTGCGCAGGATGCCAATTCCCGGGTGGCATGTGAAGTAATGGTGACTACAGATTTTTGCCTGATTTGCGGCGAGATCACCACAAAGGCCAAGGTGGATTACGAAGCCGTTGCCCGGCAGGTGATCGCTTCCATCGGCTATACCCATGAAGATACCGGCTTCTGCGCCGATACGGTGCAGGTGCTGTGCAAGGTCCATACTCAGTCTGCGGATATTGCCATGGGCACCAATGACGAAGTGGGTGGCGCAGGCGATCAGGGTATGATGTTTGGTGGTGCTTGCACCCAGACGGAAGAACTGATGCCCCTTCCTGCCGCACTGTCAAGAGCCCTTGCCAACCGGCTGACCCAGTGCGTTGAGAGCAATGATCTGCTGCGCCCTGACGGCAAGACACAGGTCTCCGTGGAATTTGATGAGCAGGGGAATGTAGTCGGTATTGATACAGTGGTCGTATCCATCATGCATACCGAAGATTTTGAGATCAACGAACTGCGCCGGTATATCCGGGAAGGTGTCATTGCGCCGGTGCTGAAGCAGTACGGCTTTGACATTGCGGATGTTCCCAATATCCACATCAACCCAACCGGTAAATTCGTCATTGGCGGTCCGGACGGTGATACGGGCCTGACCGGCAGAAAGATCATCGTGGATACTTACGGCGGTTATTTCTCCCATGGCGGCGGCGCATTCTCCGGCAAGGATCCCACCAAGGTGGACCGTTCCGGCGCATATATGGCCCGTTACATGGCGAAGAATCTGGTAGCCGCGGGACTTGCTACCCATGTGCAGGTGCAGCTGGCCTATGCTATTGGCGTTGCCGAGCCGGTATCTGTCCGGGTGGACAGCAGTGGTACCGGTGTGATTGCCGATGAGGAAATGACGGCGCTTCTTCGCAAGACCTGCGATATGACACCTGCCGGTATTATCAAAAAACTGCAGCTGCGCAAGCCGATCTACAGTAAAACAGCCCGGGAAGGTCACTTCGGTGTAGCAGACCGCCCCTGGGAAGAGACGGATATTGCCCAGAAGCTGAAAGAACTGGCTGGAATTTGATTTGTTTTGCACCTCTTTTTCCAAGAGGTGCAAAATTTTTGTTTTTTTAGGATTTGTTAAAGACTTTTTGTAAAAAATCTGCTATAATCAAAAAAGTTATAAAAAAGGAGGTTGCTTATGGGCAATCGGCTTAAAAAATATATTGCAATTCTGCTGGTCCTTTGTTTCACAGCAGGCTGTTTCTCCGGATGCCATGAAGAAGAGCCTCCTGAGACAACCGAGGTGACTACTGAACCTACCACAGAGCCTACCATTCCCGATACCCGCAGCTGGGCAGAGCGCACTGTGGCGGCATATGCTGACTACTGTGGCATCTCTGCATCCGCGTATCCCCAATCCCTGATCGAACTGCTGGAGAAAAATCCGGAGACCCGCAGGTTTGTGCTGGAGTATCCTTTTGAATACGGAAAAGAGCATACTGTTAACTTAAGCGAGTATGCTGACAGTGAAACCGTTCCGCTGTTTTTGCAGTGGGATAAGCGTTGGGGTTATATTCCCTATGGCGCAGATGTTGCAGGGATCACAGCCTGCGGTCCTTTGAGCCTTTCCATGGTCGCGTATTATCTGACCGGCGATGAGAACATGAGTCCGGACAAAATGATCGATTTTGCCATTGAAAACGGATACTGCGTTCCCGGAAACGGAAGCGCATGGACGCTGATCAGCCGCGGCGCAGAAAAGCTGGGTCTGAACGCAAAGGAACTTCCCCTTGTGGAAGGCCGTGTTCGTAATGAACTGGAAGCAGGTAACCCGGTGATCTGTATTATGGGTCCCGGCGTCTTTACCACCACCGGACATTTTATTGTACTGACCGGTTATGAAAACGGTTTGTATCGTGTGAATGATTCCAACAGTGTGGAGCGGTCCAACAAACTTTGGAACTTTGATGAATTTAAGGATCAGATCCGTAATCTTTGGGCAATGTCCGTCAAAGCGGAATAAACTGGCGATAAGTTTGGAAAATTCTGATTATTGGGATTGTATTGACTTTTCTTGGATAGCAAAGTATAATTATTACCTAAAATATAGGAATTGAGATGAAATCATGAAATCGAATAAAATATGGACGATTATTTCCCTCGTCATATTGGCTTTGCAGATTGCCGCGGAGGCATGGGCAGCGGCGGTTGTTTTGCGGCTGAATCTGCTGCCGCAAAAATTTATTATCGTGCTGATCATTGCACTTTTGCTGCTTGTACTTATAACTGCGGCGCTGCTGTTTATCCACGCCAAAAAGCCCGTCAGCAAACCCCGCAGAATCGTCGCATGGGTCTTGGCGCTTTTGATCATTTGCGGCTGTGCGGTGGCAACAAAGCTGGCAGCGGATGCGTACGATGCGCTGCATTCTGTTACCCAGGACCCTATGGAAACAGATGAGCTGAGCATGTATGTGTTTGTCCGTCTTGAAGATCCTGCCAAGGTTTTAACAGATGTAAAAGACTATACCTTTGCCGTTCCTCAGGACCGTGACCCCGTGTATACCGAAAATGCGATCACCGCAATTGAATCCTTGTTGGGAGGCTCTATCTCCATTACTCAGTATGAAATGACTGTGGATAGCGTGGATGCGCTGTTTACAGAAAATGCAGGCGTTCTGATTCTGGACGGCGTGGGTGTTGCGCTGCTGACAGAGGAGGAAGAATACGAGGATTTTCTGGATAAAGTGCGGATCCTGCACGCGATCCCCATCGCAGATCTGGAAGAAACCGAATCCACGACGGAGCCCACCACCGAACCGACGGTTCCTCCGGAGCCGGGCGATATCAGGCTGACACCGTTTATTATGTACATCAGCGGCTCTGACACACGCAGCACCAAATTAAAAAGAAGCCGAAGCGATGTGAATATTCTGGTGGTCGTCAATCCGGTCAGCAAGCAGATCTTACTTGTGAACACACCCAGAGATTATTATGTGCCCAATCCTGCCGGAAAAGGAAAACTGGACAAACTGACCCACTGCGGTATTTATGGCACAAGCTGTTCCGTGGAGGCGCTGGAAGGTCTGTATGACACAAAGATCCAATACTATGCCCAGATCAACTTTACGGGGTTTGAGACGCTGGTCGATGCTGTGGGCGGCATTACGGTGTATTCTGATAAGGCGTTTTCTAATATTGATGTTGAAATCCAAAAGGGAGAAAACTTCCTTAATGGCAAAGAAGCTTTGGGCTTTGCAAGAGATCGCAAGCATGTATCCGGCGGAGATAACGGCCGTGGCAGGAATCAGATGAAAGTGGTCACCGCGCTGATCGAAAAGATGACCAGCGGTACAACGATCATTTCCAATTACTCTGCCATTCTGGCAAGCCTGAAGGGCATGTTCAAAACAAGTATCGACATGGATGATGTGAGCAAGCTGGTAAAAATGCAGCTGACGGACATGGCAAGCTGGAACATTAAATCCTTCGCGGTCACCGGAACCGGTGGCAAAGCAACAACATATTCTTCTCCTCGGTTCAATGCCTACGTGATGTATCCTAATGAGAAAGTGGTGGCCTATGCCTCGGAACTGATCGAACGGGTGCTTGCAGGCGAGACACTGACGGCTGAGGATATGAAAGTTCCCGGTAAGAAATAAAGGAATACGGGCGATGCTTTTTAGCATCGCCCGTTCTGTTTTACCGCCCGAAGTTTCCGAAGTTAGGGAAGACATTGTTGTTTTCTTGGTTGCTTTGCGTGTCCTCTATAGCTTGCTGTATCTGTTCTCCTACGGTGATCTCCAGCGTAATGCTTGTGCCTTGCCGGAAGACCGTTAATTTCAGTATCTGTCCAATTTCGCTTTTTCCTACAATACTGACCACATCAGAAGAGCCGGTGACAGCCACATTATCCACATGGGTGATGATATCATTGACTTGCAGACCGGCTTTAGCGGCAGGACCGTCTTCAGTAACGCTTTTGACAGCAGCGCCTTGCGGCAGACCGTAGCTTTGGGTCTCTTTGCTCACATCTGCCACGGATACACCGATATAGGGTTTGGAAATATATCCTTTTTCGATGATGCTTTCCACAATGGAACGAATGTGATTGAGGGGAATAGCAAAGGCAATGTTATCGATCGAGGCGCCGGAATTGGAATTGCCGGAGTATTTGGCGTTGGTAATGCCGATAACCTCGCCGTAAAGGTTAAACAGCGCGCCACCGGAATTTCCGGAGTTGATGGCGCAGTCTGTCTGCATCAGATTCATGGTAACGCCTGTGGAAGTGGTGACCTCCCGGTCCAGGGCGCTGACAGCGCCGGCGGTCAGGGAAAAGGTCAGCTCACCCAAGGGGTTTCCAATGGCAACTACCGTATCGCCTACATTTAAGTTGTCGGAATCACCCAGGATCACCGGAGAAAGACCATCTGCAGATACTTTCAGGATCGCAATGTCGTTGGCGGCATCGTAGCCGATCAGCTCTGCCTGGGCGCTGTTTCCGTTATAAAAGGAAACGGTGATGGAATCGGAATTTTCAATCACATGGTGATTGGTAAGGATATATCCATCCTCGGAGATGATAAAACCGGAGCCGGAGGCGGCAGAGGTGGTCTGATATCCCCAAAAGTTCGTGGTAATGGATGTGGTAATGCCCACGGTGGAATTGACATTGGCGGCATAGACCTGCGCCGGTGTCATTTGTTTGCCGGTGTCGACCTCGTGAATGTCGATGACCGTACTTTCCCGGTTTCCCACAAGGATGTCTGTGGTGGTTGCCACCTTGTCTGGAGTGTTGTCACGAACAGCCAAAATGCCGCCTGCAGCGCCGATGATTCCGCCTAAAAGGGAGCAGCACAGCGCAATGGCAACAAGCTTTCCTGAAGAACCGCCTTTTTTATCGTTTGTGCGTTCCGCATGCGCTTGTGAGGATTCCTCATGGAAGATATATGCCTGATTGTCCTCTGATTGGGGGGTCAGCTTTTCGTCTTCGTTATACATTTTTGTGCCTCCTTTATTTATCTTTGCGTTCATTTTATTTTCGCGGATTGAATAAACAATGAAAGCAATTTGAACGGTTTGTAAATATTATCATTTATGTCCATTTTATGTAAGCAATAAGCGCATCATACATTTTTGCTGAAAAAACGAAGGAAAAATCAAAAAAATCATCCAATTTTTCATATTGTAATTATTCACAATTAGTGGTACTATGTTATAAATACAATTGTTTGTCCGACGCGGACAAATATTAGATGCAAGGAGGTGCGGAAATGAAATATATCGTGATCCTCGGAGACGGCATGGCAGATGAGCCTTTGGCGCAGCTTGGCGGAAAAACACCGTTGGAGTATGCCAATATTCCTATGATGGATTCGCTGGCAGGAAAAGGCGAACTGGGTCTTGCAAAAACAGTGCCTGATTCTATGAAGCCCGGCAGTGATGTTGCCAATCTGTCAGTTCTTGGCTATGACCCTACCAAAAACTACTCCGGCAGATCTCCTCTGGAAGCCCTTAGCGTCGGCGTTCAGATGGACCCGGACGATGTGATCTTCCGCAGTAATATTGTTACTTTGACGGATGAAGGGCCTTACGATCAAAAAACGATTCTGGACCACAGCTCCGGTGAGATCTCTACGGAAGATGCAGATGTTCTGATGGATGCCATCCGGAAGGAACTGCAGACCGATGAATTTTGTTTTTACACCGGTACCAGCTACCGTCATATTATGGTATGGAAGAAGGGTTCTGTTCTGGATTTGGAACAGCCCCATGACCATTTGGGTCAGCAGATCGGCTCTTATCTTCCCAGGGAGAAAGCGTTCCGGGATATGATGGAAAGAAGCTTCGAGATTCTCAATTCGCATCCGCTGAATGTGAAGCGGGCGGCAGAGGGAAAGAACAAAGCAAACTCTCTGTGGTTCTGGGGCGCAGGTACAAAGCCCTCTTTGGAAAATTTCCTGACAAAAACGGGGAAGAAGGGCGCAATGATCTCTGCAGTGGACCTGCTCAAGGGCATTGCGGTAGGCGCAGGCATGCGTGTTGTGGATGTTCCGGGTGCTAACGGCTCCCTGCATACCAACTATGAAGGCAAAGCCCAGGCGGCGCTGAAAGCGGTTTTGGAAGAGGGCTGTGACTTTGCCTATGTTCATGTGGAAGCGCCGGATGAAATGGGTCATCAGGGAAGTGTTGAAAATAAGATCGAGGCGATCGAATTTTTAGACAGCCGGGTGATCGCACCCATCAAGGAGACAATGGATGCTTCCGGGGAAGAGTACCGTCTGCTGATTTTGCCGGACCATCCCACCCCTATCCGCTGCCGGACCCATACATCTGACCCGGTGCCGTATATTTTGTATGACAGCACAAGGGAACGGAGGGCTGTGGCGCAGTATCATGAAAAGAGCGCAGCAGCTTCCGGCAACTATGAACCCGATGGATATCGGTTGATCGACCGTTTATTTAGAAAGGATGATTGAAATGTATCAGGTACATTATTTAAATAAGATTTCCCCCAAAGGAACAGAGCTTTTTACTGAAAACTATCAGACAACAGAGAATGTAAGCGATGCGGATGCGATCCTTGTCCGCAGCGTAGCTATGCATGATATGGAATTCTCCGACAACTTACTGGCTGTGGCTCGCGCCGGTGCAGGTGTCAACAACATTCCTTTGGAACGCTGCGCTCAGGAAGGTATCGTTGTATTTAATACCCCCGGCGCCAATGCCAACGGCGTAAAGGAAATGGCGATCTGTGGTATGCTGCTGGGTAGCCGTGATGTGGTCGGCGGCGTTGAATGGGTCAAGTCCATCAAAGACGAAGGTGATATTGCCAAGAAAGTGGAGAAGGGCAAGTCCCAATTCGCAGGCAATGAGATCATGGGCAAGCGTTTGGGTGTTATCGGCCTGGGCGCCATCGGTGGTCCTTTGGCCAATGCAGCCATCGGTCTGGGTATGGAAGTCTACGGTTTTGACCCCTTTATTTCCATTAATGCAGCATGGCACTTGGACAGCCATATCATCCCGGTGAAGAGCCGTGAAGAGATCTATGAAAAGTGCGACATTATTACGCTCCATGTGCCCCTTCTGGATGATACCAAGCACATGATCAACAAGGAAACCCTGAGCATGATGCGCGACGGTGTGATCCTTCTGAACTTTGCCCGTGATAAGCTGGTGGATGATGAAGCTTTGGAAGAAGCGCTGAAATCCGGCAAGGTGAAGCGTTACATCACAGACTTCCCCAACGATAAGACCGCCGGCATGGAAGGCGTGGTGGCGATTCCTCACCTGGGCGCGTCTACCGAGGAGGCAGAAGATAACTGCGCAAAAATGGCAGTTCGTCAGGTAATGGACTATCTGGAGAACGGCAATATCAAAAACTCCGTAAACTATCCCGCCTGTGATATGGGTGTTTGCACAAAGCCCGGACGGATCGTGGTTCTGCATAAGAATATTCCCAACACCATTGGTCGCTTTACCACCGCGCTGGCAAGCTACAATGTCAATATTTCCGATATGCTCAATCGAAGCAAAGGCGAATATGCGGTTACTATGCTGGATCTGGATGAGCCCACACCCCTGGCTGCAGCGAAGGAGCTGGAGAGCAAGGAAGGCGTGTTCCGCGTCCGCGTGATCCGCTGATATCTCTATAAAAAATGACCGCCGGAGGCATTAGCCTCCGGCGGCTTATTCAGCAGTTACCGGTGGTTGTATAGCAGTCGCCGCAACCGGAGCCTTGGTCTTGCTTCCGGTCACAGTTACGGGGTGCAAATTGGGCGGCAGGGAAGGGAATCCGGGAGAACATTTCGCAGGGATCTTCCGCGCAGCCGGGGGTGTCGCAGCATTCTTTCGTGGGGATGCTGTAATCTAACACGGGTACGATCAACTGCGCATCACGCTCCAGACGGATGATGGAGAATTGCCCTAAGGTGACAAATAACCGTCGGCTTTCTCCGGACAGTACCAGCTCATCGTCAAACAGTTTGCAGATAGAATCGGGGATCTGCACGACGGTAGAATCCTTACAGCAGTCACAGAGCTCCCTGACTTTGGAACTGAGTACCATGGGGTCGAGAACTTCAACTACAGCGGTGGGATTGTTGGCGTGATAACGGCTCAGCCCATCAGGATAGCCGATGCGGGTATCGCTGCTGAAGATATGGGCGTGGCTGTCTTCTCCGCACAAAACGGCGCGCTTGGAGAATACGGCAAGCCCGTAAAGGGCGGCAGGGCGTGCACAACCGATGGTGGCATCCGCCAAAATGCGGTAATAGAAAGTGACATCGATGCAGTAGTGATTTCTGTCAAAAGCTACCGGCTCTACATCGATATAGGTGTATAAAAGATCTGCACAGCGGACCTTGGCGCCGGACGCGTTATCCAACAGCGCTTGCGAGCCTTTCGTTAAGTAGACACGCAGATCTTCAATGCAGTCTTTATCCCGACAGCTGTCTGTGATCTTTCGTGTATGGATGGAAAGTGCCTGACGCAGATCTTCGGGGCTGCAGCAAACACTTTCCTGCCATTGCTCAGACATGGTGATACCTCCCAATGAGAATTTATGCGTGGCCGCAATAAGCAAAGCGCTTATAGGACAGTTTATGCGAAAGAATGGGCTCTGTGCAGAATATTAAAATGTCCGATTGCATGATACTGGGTTTATAATCTTTGCCGTGATATAAAATAGCGCGTATAAAAAAGAAAAAATATTTATTTTGCTATGGAACTTCCGGTAAATGGGTGTTATAATACGCAGGAAAAGAGTTGTTTGCCTTGGTGTGTTTTGCAGCGACAAGCTGAAATAATAAAACTTAAGCATCAATGAGAAGGAGAGAGTCTCCATGTCTGAATATAAGTATCCCTATATTCCTGAGCGGCTTTCTCACGAGAGAATCGCGCAAATTCCGGTAGCAACTCCGGAAATGACAGTAAAAGAGCGCAGACAGCTGTGTGTTGACTTCTTTTATTTTACCAACAGTTTTTTGTGGACACCCAAGGAAAACTTCGATTATGTGATCAAATCCAGCAAGGCACCCAGAAAGCTGGAAGCAGGCAGTCTGTACGGCGGCCTGTGTTATGATGCCTGCTCTTCCGGCAATGTTTACCGCATTATGGATTACTATGATCCGGAAACCGGTATTCTTGACCTTGCAACAGGCTATGAAAAAGAGTATAATTTTGTGACCTGCCAGTGTTCTGGCGGTGTGCATTGGTCATGGGCAAGAATCCAGTGCCCGGCTTGGTTTGGCGGATGTTCCGATATGGTAGAGAAGAACGGCTGCAGAAAGATCGGTCCTTTCCAATATGATCCGGAACTGAAAGCATTTACTGTGGAGTACGGCACCGGCCATATCTGCCAGGAAAATGGCAAGCAGGTCATGTTTGAATCCTATGCGCAGATGCAGCAGGCGGATTGCCTTGTCTACTTTACAACAGCCGGACATGTGGTCATGGCCCGTTCCAAGCCTTGGGTGGTCAGAAACGAGGACGGCACCATTGACGGCGCAGCCAGCCATATTTTCATTGTGGACCAGGCGCAGGCGTGGCACCATAATCCTACCAAGTACGGTGAGGAATTCTTCCATATGGCAAATATCCGCAGAGAGATCACATTTGATACTTTGTTTGATTCTGCTTATATTCCCATTACGATTGCAGCTTTTGATGAAGACTTTAAGTGTGAGACACCTTGGCTTAAGATCAATCTGTCTGAGGAAACGGTATCTGTGGAGGATTTGAAGTCCGCAGTGGTGACTTCCAACTACGTGATCTCTGATATTTATGTGATCGTGGAAGATGCCGGCGGCGCAGAGCTTTACAGAGAAGTGACCCGTGCAGAAGGGCTGTTCCAGAAGAGCTGGTCCACCGAAAAGGCTGTGGATGAGGAGAAACTGGCAGCACTTTACGGTAAGCGGGTAAAGATCCTTTGCCAATCCGGTTCCGGTATTCGTGAAGTTCTCTATAGCGGTACATTACAATAAAATGCAAACCCAACTGATGTATTATGCATCAGTTGGGTTTATCTTGTTAGCTAAAAAGGCAGTCGTATACGACCGCCTTTTTGGCACCCCCGGCGAGACTCGAACTCACTACCTTACGCTTAGGAGGCGCACGCTCTATCCAGGTGAGCTACGGAGGCATGTTGGAATTGTACTCTAAATTAGAACGGGTGTCAACTAAATTCAGTCATTTTTTCAGCCCTGACAGCATATATTAACAGGAGTGTGTTTGAAAGGAGGAGATTCTTTGGTTTCTCAAAAATATCCCTGTGCGGATGTGGACGATATGATCTTTGGCGAAGGTGACGGATTGCCCAGTGACCGATAAAAGAAACGCTTCCCATGATGAATGGGAAGCGTTTGCTGTATTCAGGATACCAAAGTTGCGGTGTAAGCCACAAGCTTTTCGCCAGTGCCGATTCGTGCGCTGATCTCAACGGTGTACTTTCCGTTGGTATAAGGCGCAAGTGCTTCGCTGTTTACAACATCTTCAAGAAATGTGGGGTCATAGCATTTATCTAGACCGGCGGGGTATACATTGTGGGTATAGCTGTAAGCTTCCTTGCCGTCTTTGTCTTTTACTGTCAAAGTGATATCAGAGATAGCATAGTTGGAGGTGAGATTGCAGCCACTGAGCTTGGAAACGGAAACGGAGGTGTCAGCGCAGTCGAGCTTTACTTCACCCTTTTCTACGGGATCGTTCTTGTTCAGTTCTGCGATGGTGAAGGGCAGGTAACCCTGATTGAACATAAATGCAAAAGAGATGGTGCAGTCCAGGCTGCCCTCGATCTCGTAGGGAATGCCGTTGGACTGGATCTGTTCATTCCAGCCCATCATCTGGTCCAGATAAGTGATGGTGCTGCGGTTGGGATCGATGGTAACTCCGTCTTCTCTGTAAACGATATTGGGCTCTTTGGAGACCATGCACATGTGACCGGCTGTGGTGTAGTTAACGATACCGTCACCGGGTTTCAGCATGGCATAAGCCTTATACATTGTCTCAGGACCGTTATCCATGCAGATGTTGACGGTAGAATACTCACGGTAGTCGGTGAGTGTATCGCTGTATGTATAGTCGCCCAGGGGCAGACAGCCGGTTTTGTCCAAGGTGTCGGATGTGCCGGCAAAGTGAAAACTGTTGCAAACACGCGCCCATGCCCAGAACAGAGAACCGGAGCACTGATTAGCAAAGATCTTAAATACATCCGGACCGTCAGAGACATCAATGACGCCATTTACGAGATTGACATAGCGGGCGGCAGTATAGATGTTGCCGACAGAATTGGAGATATAGGGAATACCGCCGTAGACTTTATCCGGATAGAAGGTCTTTTCGGCGCGGCCGTTGCTGTAGGTGACCTCCTCACTGACGGTCCAGCCATAGGTGAGTTGCAGGCGCGCGAAATCCACACAGATCTGCCGCAGCTGCTCTTCGGTCATAGAGTCGTTGGCAATGGGGATCGCATCGATATCATCCATACTTAAAGGATTTGCCACATCGGTCTTGATAGGTGCTGCGGTAGTTTCAGGCGGCTCGCTGCCGGCATGATTGCAGGCTGCCATAGACAGCATCATAAGAAGCGACAACGCAAGGGAAAGAATGCTTTTTGTTTTCATTTTCTGTAACCGTTCCTTCCGATATTAACGCAAATACATTTTATCAATCGCTATATGTAATGTCAAGAAAAAGAAAGCCATGTTGGTCGTTAATGACAAAAGGATCCCGTCCACGCAAATTGCATGAACGGGAAGAAAAGATTCAATTAAGCAACCAAAGTACCGGAGTAAGCAACCAGCAGTTCACCGGAGCCAACCCGGGCACTGATCTCGACAGTATAATTACCGCCAGCATAAGGCTTCAGTGTGTTAGCATTGGAGATCGTGAACAGAGAAACGGGCTTCATTGTGTTTTCGAGACCTTCAGGGTAAGCGGACATAGAGTTCTTATAGACCTCATTGCCGTCTTTATCCTTAATGGTCAGGTGTACATTAGAGATGGGATAGTTGGAGGTGACCTCACAGCCGGCAAGATTCATGGCGCTGACAGAAGACTCGCTGTAATTCATGGAGACCTCTGCCTTTTCAACGGGATCCTGCTTGTTCAGCTCTGCGATGGTGAAGGGGACATAACCGTCTTTGAGCAGCTGGGTAAAGGTGAAGATTTCGTCTACGCAGCCTTCGATCTCATAGTCAGAGCCGTCAGCCTGCTTCTGCTTGTTCCAGGACATGCACTGATCCATAAAGGTAATGGTGGACTTGGCACCATCGATCTTTCCGTCAGCAGTACGCACAATGGTGGGCTCTTTGGAGACCATGATCACATGACCGGCGGTGCTGTAGTAAACAAGACCGTCAGCGGGCTTTAGCAGCGCATAGGATTCGAACATGGTCTGCTCGCCATTGTCCATGCAAATATCCAAAGTGGGCAGGGCGGTGAACTGTGTAATGTTTTCGGGATAAGTGTAAGGACCGATCTTCACACAACCGTAAGTCGGAGTGCAGTCGGCAGTGCCGCCGTACTTCAGGGTATTGCAAACACGGGTCCATGCCCAGAAAGTAGAGGAGGAGCACTGGTTGGAGAAGAGCTTAAAGACGCCCTTGCCCTCGGAGGTGTCGATCATGCCGTTATCGGGATCCACATGCTCAGTAGCAGTGTAGATGTTACCAAAGGTAGAAGCAATGTAGGGAACGCCGCCATAGATTTGGCCGGGATAGAAAGTTTTTTCCTTCCGTCCGTTGCTGTAGACAACTTCGTCACTGACGGTCCAACCAAAGCTGAGCTGCAGACGCATGAAGTCCAAGCAGAGTTGCCGCAGCTGCTCTTCGGTCATGGAGTCATTAGCAACAGGAATTTTCTCAATATCATCCCAGCTCAGGGGATCGACGACACCGGTCTTAACCTTTTCTACAGTGGTTTCCGGGGTTTCTGCAGTGTTATCGCAGGCAACCGTTGACAGAGTTATGATCAGCGCGAGAATCAGGGAAAGAATTTGTTTGATTTTCATTCTCTATGTCCTTTCCTTTTAGAAAAAAGATACAGGTTCATTTTATCAAGCGTGGGAAGAGTTGTCAAGAATAATAGCAGGCGGTGGATAAAATAAAGGTTTATTGCATATTGTGTTTTCCTACTTTACAGAAAGAGAAATTTCGGCTATAATAAACCGAATACATTTGCAGAAATGAGGGCAATGACCCATGAATATCGAATTTGACGCTTATAAGCAGAAACTCAATGAGATCCGCCCGGCTTTGGACGGCTTGGCAGATTCATTGAATATCGAAGGTCTGCGTAATGAACTGGAGCGCCTGCATGCCATGCAGGAAGCCCCCGGCTTTTGGG
>JAZSOR010000009.1:0-5603 GCA_045537035.1 Faecousia sp.
CTGCCGGTACCGGTAAAACTTATCTGGCTGTGGCTGCTGCAGTGGCGGCTTTTCGCGACAGAACGGTCAACCGTATTATTCTGACGCGTCCTGCTGTTGAAGCCGGTGAGCGGCTTGGCTTCTTGCCCGGAGACCTGCAGAATAAAGTCGATCCCTATCTTCGTCCACTTTATGATGCACTTTATGATATGCTTGGACCGGAAGTGTTCCAGAAATATCAGGAACGGGGTTCGATCGAGGTTGCACCTTTGGCGTATATGCGTGGCAGAACGCTCGATGACAGTTTTATCATTCTTGATGAGGCCCAAAACACGACAAAAGAACAGATGAAAATGTTCCTGACCAGATTGGGTTTTGGCTCTAAAGTTGTCATTACCGGCGATGTGACCCAGATCGATCTGCCCGGAGATAAGGTTTCCGGTCTGAAAGATGCGCTTCGTGTGCTGGAGGATGTAAACGATATTGCTATCTGTAAATTAACCTCTGCAGATGTTGTGCGCCATGCGTTGGTCCAGGAGATCATTAATGCCTATGAACGCGCTGACAAGAAAAAAGAGATCAAAAAACCGGAAGCTAGACCTCAGGGTAAATATCAAAGGAAGAAAGTATAATGAAAAAGAATAAGATAAATATTACTTTCGATCATTTTACACTTCAAAAAGCGATCGTAAAAAATATTATTAACACATGTATTACTGCAGTCCTTACGCAGGAAGGAGTGCAAGTCCCTTGCGAAATCAATGTACTTGTTACAAATGATGAGGGCATTCGGGGCATTAATAAAGCAACAAGAGATATTGATGCCCCGACAGATGTACTTAGTTTTCCGATGTTTCAACTGGAGCCTGGTAACATTCCCGATGATATGGATGAATATTGCGATCCGGAAACCGGACTGTGTCCCCTTGGAGATATGGCAATTTCGTTACATCGCGCTACTTGCCAGGCTAAGGAATTTGGTCACAGCACACGCCGTGAGATCGGATATCTGACGATCCATTCTATGCTGCATTTACTTGGCTACGATCATTTGGATGAAGGTCCGCAAAAAGCGCAAATGCGTCAGCGCGAAGAAGAGATCGCATCCTTAATCCCCGGTATGATGCGCGTATAACGGAATTTACAAAGGAGAGCATTATGGTGACAAAAACTGCTATGATTACGATTGCAGGCAGACCCAATGTAGGAAAATCGACTCTTACGAATTTTCTCGTGGGTGAAAAAATTGCAATCGTTTCCAATAAACCCCAAACCACCCGTAACCGCATCTGCGGCATTGTGACAAAAGAGGATACCCAGTTTGTATTCGTGGATACTCCCGGCTACCATAAGCCCAGAACAAAGCTTGGCGATTACATGGTGAACGTTACGAAAAACTCGATCGTTGATGTCGACCTAACGATCCTTGTTGTAGAGCCGGTTGCTTCTGTCGGACAGCAGGAAATGGGACTTATTGAGCAGATTACAGCCAAAAAGTGTCCGCTGATCCTTGCAATCAATAAGATCGATACTGTGGAAAAAGATAAGCTTCTTGAGGTAATTGCTGCTTATTCTGAAGCAGCTGAATTTGCTGCGATTATTCCTATTTCTGCAAAAACAGGTGATGGAGTGGACGCACTGCTTACGGAGTGCCGTAAATATTCCGTTGAGAGTCCCTTCTTATTCCCGGATGACATTACAACAGATCAGCCGGAGCGGCAGGTCATGGCGGAGATCATTCGTGAAAAACTACTCTGGTGTCTTGACCGTGAAATTCCCCATGGCACAGCCGTTGAGATCACTAAATTCTCCGAACGCGATAATGGTATCATTGATATTGCTGCCACGATCTATTGTGAAAAAGCAAGCCATAAGGGTATTATTATCGGAAAAAACGGGGAAATGCTGAAAAAGATTTCCACAATGGCAAGAAATGACTGTGAGCGGTTTATGGGCACAAAAGTATTTCTTACCACTTGGGTCAAGTACAAGGAAAGTTGGCGCGACAACGATTTCCTTGTGCGTAATTTCGGTTACAGAGAATAATTACCATGTGTAATCCCGACAGCTTGTGAAAAACTGTAGTTGGAGGGATGAATTATGGAGTCTAAACATTATTGGCAGCTGTTCATGGAAACGGGCGCGCCTGAGATGTATCTGTTTTATAACAAGGCACGGAAGATGGAGGCACAAAATGTACTTGACGACGAAGGGGTTGGTGCTTCGGGTCACAAATTACAGTGATTCCGATGCGCTCCTTACAGTCCTTACGCACACCAACGGAAAATTGACAGTAAAAGCCCGTGGTCTGCGCAGAAAAAATAGTCCCCTCGCAGCGCCGTGTCAGTTGCTGACCTATGCGGAATTTACTCTGTTTGAGTATCGCGGTCGATATACGATCAATGAAGCGCGCCCGATCGAGTTATTTGGCGCTCTGCGCAAGGATTTGGAAAAACTTGCGCTGGGTACATATTTTGCACAAGTTGCTGAGGTGATCTGCCAAGAGGATGTTCCTAATCCGGAACTGTTATCATTGGTGTTAAATTCACTCTATGCTTTGACGAAACCCGATGTATCTGCATTGCAGGTGAAAGCTGCATTTGAGCTCCGTTCGATTTGTCTGGCCGGTTATTTACCTGACTTGAGCGGTTGTGCAATTTGCGGAAATCCGCAGCCGGGAAGATTAAATATTTCTGAGGGTAATTTAGAGTGCGAGCATTGCAGAGATACGTCTTCGGGCGGTATACGAATGCCCCTTACGGCTGGCGCGCTGGATGCCATGCGATATATCTGCAGCTGTGGTCCTAAACGATTGCTGTCATTTCAGATCAGCGCAGATTCCCTTGATTGTCTGGCTAATGCTGCAGAATCCTATTTAGCGACCCAACTTGAGCGTGGATTCTCTACACTTGATTTTTATAAATCCTTAACCTATTGATTTTGACCCTCGACAGGAGTAAATGATGACTGAACTATACGAAAAATCCAAAATGAAACTGGAACTGGATCAGATTCTCACGCTGCTTTCGGATTGCGCCGGCAGTAGTGAAGGGCGCAGAAGTTGCCTTGATATCATACCTGTTTCTGATGCAGAAGATGTGCGTGTTCTTCTGGACGAAACAACTGCTGCTTCCGAATTGAGCACCCGAAAAGGATATCCTGGTTTCTCCGGCGTGATGAATGTCACTGCTCACTTAGACAGAGCTGACAGAGGCGGACATCTCCAGCCGAAAGAGCTTTTGGATATCGGCTCTGTTTTGCGATGCGCAAGAGCAGTAAAAGCTTATGTTGAAGATGAAAAAGAAGCCTCGGTTCTTAGTGGATATTTTAATGCGATCACGCCCAACAGATATCTGGAAGAAAGAATTTTTACAGCAATCATATCTGAGGAAGAGATCGCGGATGCTGCAAGTCCCGAACTAGCGGATATCCGGCGTCATATGCGGATACAGAGCGGAAAGATCCGTGAGAGTTTGCAGAAAACCATATCGTCAACCGCTTATGCAAAATTTCTCCGGGAGCCCATTGTTACGATCCGGCAGGGAAGATATGTAGTTCCCGTTAAAAGTGAATGTAAAAATGATGTTCCCGGTCTTGTTCATGATGTGTCTGCAACAGGGTCCACTTACTTTATTGAGCCGATTTCTGTAGTCAGCGCCAATAATGCATTGCGGGAGCTTGAATTAAAGGAAAAGAAAGAGATCGAACGGATCCTTGCTGAGCTTTCCGCTGAGGCTGCGGCACACCGTGCGGATATTGAGACAAATGTTGTTTATTTAACAAAGCTGGATGTGATCTTCGCAAAGGCTAAGCTTGCTTACCGCATGAAGGCCTGGGCACCTGAGATCAATGATAAAGGTATTATTACTCTTCAGAACGCAAGACACCCTTTGATCGACCCTAAAACGGTTGTTCCTGTTTCTGTTCGTCTTGGAACGGATTTTGATTCTATGATCATTACCGGTCCGAACACCGGCGGCAAAACCGTTACCCTGAAAACAATTGGTCTTTTGACACTGATGGCGGAATGTGGTCTTCATATTCCTGCCGGTTCCGGCAGTACGATATCTACATTTGACTTGATTCTGGCAGATATTGGCGACGAGCAATCCATTACCCAGAGCTTGTCTACATTCTCAAGTCACATGAAAACAATCGTAGATATCGTAGACAAATGTGATAACAGAACACTTGTCCTGTTTGATGAACTCGGCGCGGGTACAGATCCGGCGGAAGGCGCGGCGCTGGCAATATCGTTGATCGAATTTTGCCGTCAGATGGGCAGCAAGGTTGTTGCAACGACCCACTACGCAGAGCTGAAATTATATGCCATGCGGACGCCCGGCGTTATCAACGCATCCTGCGAATTTGATGTTGAGACACTGCAGCCGACCTATCGCTTACTCATAGGAATTCCGGGAAAATCCAACGCGTTTGCAATTTCACGAAAACTGGGACTGTCCGAAAATATCTTGAAAAAAGCGGCAGACCTTGTCGGCCAAAATGATAAAGACTTTGAGAGCGTCCTAAGCCTTTTAGAGCAGCAACGGCAGCAGATGGAATCTGCGCGCCGGGAAGCCGAGCGTCTGCGTATTGAAACGGCAAAAATCAAGCAGCAGAGTGAGGAACTTAACACGCAGTTGCAGCTTGAACGGGATAAACTGCTGGAGCAGGCTCGGCTTGAGGCCAAATCAATCATTGAAGATGCGCGCATAGCAGCGAATTTGGCTCGTGACGAATTGAAAGCTCTAAAAAAGCAACTCCAAGATGGTGTGGATTCTCAGGATATCAATCTTCGTCAATCCCAGCTTCGCCGTTCCTTGAATGATGCTGAAGCAAAGCTGCACGGTGAAACAAAATCGGTATCCCGTCCTAAAAACACGAGAAAGATCATAATCGGCGATACTGTGGAACTGCTGAAACTTGGGACAAAAGCCAGCGTAATTGCGATCAATAAGGACGGCAGCTATCAGCTTCAGGCAGGTATTTTAAAACTGAATGCAAAGCCGGAAGAGGTCTATTTGCTCGAAAACGAAAACCAGTTTAAAAATGTTTCAGCGCGACCTGCGCATTCCGGTCGTGAAATGAAACTTTCTGCAATGGCTGCGGAGCTGGATCTGCGAGGAATGGACAGCATAGAAGCGATCTGTGTCCTTGACAGATATCTTGATGAAGCGATGCGTTCCAATTTGCCTTCTGTACGCATCATACACGGCAAAGGAACGGGCAAATTGCGCGCAGCTGTTCAGGAGTCTCTACGCAGAAATAAGTTTGTAAAGAAATTTCGCCTTGGAGTATACGGTGAAGGTGAAGATGGAGTAACGATCGCCGAATTTTGATTTCATAAATCGTAATGATATCTAATTTTCAGTTGACTTTTTTTCCAGATTTGATATCATATATGTTAGAAACTGCAACATACTATTGTGGCATTAAGGAGTGTCAAATATGTTTGAGAAGGAAATCGTTGTACGCTGTGAGTCCGGATTGCATAACAGGCAGGCAACTTATTTTGTTCAGAAAGCAAACGATTTTTCCTGTAATATTTGGCTGGAATCCGATAATCGAAAAATGAATGCAAAGAGCCTTTTGGGTATCATGTCCATGAGTATTATGACAGACAG
>JAZSOR010000006.1:0-2346 GCA_045537035.1 Faecousia sp.
TTGTCTGATTTTGATCCATGAATGTCAGAATACTTCCATTACCGGGCACGGTACTATCGATTGTAATGGCCAGCATTTTGTGGTACCTGATCCCGGAAACCGCATTTGCACCTACAAACGCATTGACGGATTTACACCGCCAAGAGTAGTGCTTTGCACCGGGTCTCAGGATATTACTTTCAAAGAGGTATCTATGATCAATCAGCCCAGCGGCTGGTCTTACTGGATCCATGATTGCGACCGGGTTACTGTGAAGGATCTGACCATCCGTGCCAGCGTGGAATATCCCAATAATGATGGCGTGCATATCAACTGCAGTCGGGATGTCACTGTCAGCGGTTGTGATATTTTTTGCAGTGACGACTGCCTTGTAGTACGCGCAAACAGCGCCACGCTCCGGGAAAACAAGCCTTGTGAACGGATCCGGTTCTCCGACTGCAAGCTGACCAGTTATTCTGCCGGAATGCGTATCGGATGGACCAATGATGGCATTATTCGGGATGTATCTGCTTCCAACCTGATTATGACCGATTGTTCTGTGGGGATTTCTCTGTATATCCCTGCGCTTGTTCGTTCAGAACGAATTACGGATGTAGGGCGAGAGGCAACCCGGGTGGAAAAATTTCGTTTTCAGAATCTGTCTGTTGAGTCTGCCGGTTATCCGGTTTTTATACGGTTGGCGGATCATCCGGAAGTAATGATCGATAAAATACAGGATATGGAATTTGACGGTATGACGGTTCGCTCTCCGCAGCTGCCGTATATTGAGGGAAAGTCGGGCGCATTGGTGGAGAATGTCCGTTTTGTAAATTGCAATTTTACCCGAACCGACAGCACCTGGTGTGAAAATCGCCCCTGCACCGGATACTTGATGACCCCAAACCAAAGCTATACACCGCTGCCTATGACGGTACGGTACACGAAGAATGTTCAATTTATCCGAACATCTTTCTCCGACGAAGAATGATATCAATATGCGCTTTTTCAGGTAAACGGCAGGTTTTAGCACACCGCAACCGCAGTTCTTAACTTGACATAGATGGATTGTCGAAAAAGGAGACTTTTCATTTTGTCTGCATTTTCCACAAATTCTGATTTTTGGGGGTGCGCAAGTGTCTGCCCCCATAACAGGCAATTTTAAGGGGTTGTCTCAAAATGGATGAGACAACCCCAGAAATGAATATTTCATGATAGGATATTGTAGGGAACGGCCTGTGTGCCGTTCCTGATTGCGTATAGGATGGGAATTGTGTGGAATGACACATAGGTCATTCCCTACATATGCATTTTGAGACAGCCCCTTGTAAAACACTATTCACGATGATCCTTTACCCATTGCAACAGGGTATCGTAATCCATTTTTCCTGCGGCGACTGCCAGACCTGTATTGGAAACATCTTCGTTTGTACAGTCCATATGGATACCATTGACCTCCAGAAAGGTCAGCATCACATACATACCGATGCGCTTGTTTCCGTCTACAAAGGCGTGATTGGAAATCAGGTTATAGCCAAGCCTTGCGCCCTTTTCTTCTTTGGTTGGATAGAATTCTTCATCACCAAAACCGGAAAAAGCAGCCTCTAAAGCAGATTCCAGCAGTCCTTCATCCCGGACGCCGATGCTGCCACCGGTTTCCTGTGCAATCAGCTTATGCAGCAACAGAACTTTCTCCTTGGATAATTTGATCATTTGGCAAGCTCCTCAAATGCAGGCTTAAAGCGCTTCAGTACACGGGCGGCCACAATGTCGATCTTCTCGTCGTCGGTCAGTTCCAGCATAGGGGAGCTTTCGAGATCAATGACCATATACTTAGGGCGATTGTTTTTGAAGATCACCGCTTGACCGTTCTTCTCTACAATTCTGGTAACCCGGGAAAAATTCTGATTGGCTTCCGTCACGGAAACAATGGTATTTGTGTTGATTTGCATGCTATCAGCTCCTTTTGCCTATAGTATATGCAAATTATAGGTAGAAGTCAACCTATAATTTATTGGTAATAAGTAGGTATATTGTTCTTTTCGTTTGTAAATCAAAATAACCAGCCGTTTTTAGGCTGGTAATTTTGCTTTATGCCGCGGCGTCTAACATGTTTTCGATGAAGATGCCGTAGCCCATTGTGGGGTCGTTGACAAGAACATGCGTCACTGCGCCTACCAGTTTTCCTGTTGCGGTGCCCGATAAAATCTTCGGGCTTACGCTGATCCTCGATTTTATCGACCGCTGCCACTCGCTCAGCTCCCTTCATCCGCCACCGGCGGCGGTCGCATCACTCCCCGTCCTGAATGATCGGTGAGCCGCTCACGTGTGTGTCAAGTATAGGACAAAGTTTTTTACCATATTTTTTTG
>JAZSOR010000025.1:0-3525 GCA_045537035.1 Faecousia sp.
CACACTAGTGACCGCGTCACTGGTGTGGCAATGACAACTACCTTAATGACCTTGCCCCGGAAGGGCGTATTTCTGTTAGTTATCCAGAAGTTTATCAACAAAGTCGGAGGCCAAGCGGTCTTAGGAAGACAAGAAATCTACTCAACTCCTTGGCCCACAGAACGACATGGCTACGATCCGACTTCACACTAGTGACCGCGTCACTGGTGTGGCAATGACAACTACCTTAATGACCTTGCCCCGGAAGGGCGTATTTCTGTTAGTTATCCAGAAGTTTATCAACAAGGCTGATTCTGATCGGTTTCTTCAGCAGTTCCAGCGCGGCAAGTCCCACAAAGGCAACTGTTTTCACAACAGCAAGAACCGCATACAAGAATCCGGCAATGCTGCTGATAATGCCGCCGTCCATGTATTCACCGAAAATCGCAACCAGCGTTCTAAACACATCCACCACATCGGGCAAAAGACCGATCAGAAGATTCACCAAGGAAACGGCAATCGCTGTCAAAATCGCCGTGATCGCAGTTTTCTTAAGACCGGCATCCTCTTCCCGGAGCAGGATATAGCCTGTGACCAGCAAACCGGCTACATAGCCGCCAAAGCAAAACAGCAGATATGTAAGGGCGCCCATAACGGGGATCGGCAGACCGAGCTTTGACTTTTCCATAGAATTACCTCTTTCTGTTTATTTTTGTCCTAAGACAATTCCATTATAACACGGTGCAAAGCAGACGACAAGGCTACACGGGCAAAAAGCCCATGGCCATTAAGATACAAACTTGCAAGAAGATCGTCAACATCGAGCCGATACTGGACCAGACGATGATCTGCGTTGCCAGCTGCTCGTCGCTACCCATTTCGGCAGCCATGACTGCCGTAGATACCGCAGCCGGAGAGCCGAACAGTGCGATCAGCGTGGGGTATTCATTCACGCCGCAGTTCAGAAGTCCCGTATACTTGCTCAGCAGGATCGCGCCGCCGACGCAAATGACCGGCGCAAGAATAAGCCGCATGATAACACCTGCCGAGATCTCCCGAAGCATACCCTTGACCGCCGAGAATTTAAACTGCGCACCCAATATGATCAGCGCCAGGGGCGAAGTTATGGTCTTAATGTTATTGACTGCTGTAAAGAGTAACGGCAGATCGCCCTTAATGGTAAACATCACACCGGAGAACAAGAGCTTTTGCAGTTCCCGGATCAGCAGGCATACAAAGCCGATGATCGCGCCGACGATCATGGGATTCTTCAAAATAGAGAGCAGCGCGCTTTTGACCGAGTGTTTCCCCTGCCCCGGCGCGTCACTGAACACCGTCAGCGCGATGACACCGTAAATGTTGTACAGCGGCATGATAAACGCTGCTGCCAGCGCAGCGGTAGTCTCAGCCGCCTGACCGCCCAGAGCGCTCGCCAAGGACAGACCGATAATAGCAAAGTTGCTTCTAAAGGATGCGTGCAGAATCGCGCCTCTGCGCCGGAGCTGATTGGTAGCTGCCACGGACACAGCCATACCCACAAGAAACAGCACCGTAACCGCTGCCACAATATAGATCACAAAATCCCACTGCACAGATGCAAAGTCATCAATGTTATATACATTAATAAATAAAGAGCAGGACAAGCACACCCGAAATACAAATTTATTGGCTGTTTTGGCGAAGTCATCGGAAATGAAATTTACCCGGCGAAGCCAGTAGCCGAAAAGGATCAAAAGCAAGATCGGCAAGACCGCATTGGCGGCGGTTGTAAAAATTTTAAGCAGCTGCATAAACTCACATCTATTCTTTCTAAAATGGATATATTTACTATACCAAAGCAGTACTGCGTTGTCAAATGTGATGCCGCGAACAGCCCGTATTTTCGTTAAAACAGCTATTTTTCAAAAAGACCGAAAAAGCAAAAAAAACACTTGACAATTGCATAGTGCGTCGCTATAATAAGCATGTTCTGTTTGAGCCGCCGGTATAGCTCAGTTGGTAGAGCAACTGATTTGTAATCAGTAGGTCGGGGGTTCGAGTCCGTCTACCGGCTCCAAGCAGGCTACAGACAGACGAGCAGAATTCAATATGGGGGATTTCCCGAGTGGCCAAAGGGGACAGACTGTAAATCTGCTGGCTATGCCTTCGGTGGTTCGAATCCACCATCCCCCACCAAAATAAAACACCACCCTATTGGGTGGTGTTTTTGTTTTGGTATGGGTATTTGGATGGTGAGATTCGAACCCATCTACATGCAACTGTCCGGTGGACAGTTGCTGCCACCAGTTCAAAAACTGGTGGCTACATTTATTTTCTTTCGCATAGCCAGAGAAAATGCAAATCGAATCCACCATCCTTCACCCCTTCGGTTTGTGGAAATATTGCCGTTGAACTTTTCACGGAAGAATGGTATAATCTGCCTGTAATAAACGGCAAGAGGAGTCAACAACATGACCACAACACAGATCATAGCCCAAATCATTGGCATATTTGCCATGATATTTAATATTGTTTCCTATCAAGGCAAACAGCAAAAGACGGTGATCGCGCTGCAGCTGATCGGTGCGTGTCTGTTCTCTATAAATTTTCTGATGCTTGGCGCCACCGTGGGCGGAATCCTCAATATAATCGCCGCAGTTCGCGCGATCGTTTTCCTTTTTAAGGACAAATTAAAAACCGACAGCATCTATTGGCTGCTGGGCTTTGTAGCATCTTATATCGCAGTTTACATTCTCAATTTCACAGTGTTCGGAAAAGAGGCCACGGCATACAATCTGATCATTGAGGTATTGCCGGTGATCGGCATGGTCGCCCTTAACATTGGCTTTCGGCTGACGAAAGCCGCTGATATCCGAAAATGCGGCCTCATTAGCTCCCCTGCCTGGCTCATCTACAACATCGCCTCCGGCTCCTGGGGCGCGATCATCTGTGAAAGCTTTACTTTGATTTCTATTTTCATCGGAATGTTCCGTCATGACAACAAAAAAATCTCCGATTAGGCGGAGTTTCGTAAGACATTATCCGGTTTTGCCATAGTCTCTTTCCCTATAACTTCAGAATATCCCCTTGAAATACACAAAGTATTCCTGCACGGCTATTCTTTGTTATAGGAAAACATTCAAACGGCAAAACTGCAAAGCACTTCAAAAAAGAAGATTTTTAGTCCAAGACAAGAAAAAGCGCTATGGTAAGGCTGACGCCTACCATAGCGCTTTTTTGCGGTATTGGATAAAAAGATTGTTTTTGAAGCGGTTACTGTCTTATGAAGCCCCGCCTTTAAGCCGGAGATTTTTTTATGTTTGCAAACTACTAATGAATTAGTAGCCAACCTTCTCCCAGCACTCGAAGGGAGCAGCCAGCTCTTCGCTGATGTAGACCTGAGTCTTCTTGGTCTGCAGCATGGAGGAAGGCAGGTAGGGAGTGATGGGTCCGTGGGTGCACAGACGGGAGATCATTCTCTGCCAGGAAGAGAAGGTACCGCAGGTAGCCAGAGCATGAACCTCGATACGCTCCTTAGCACGCATAACATCGACGGGGCCGATGGTA
>JAZSOR010000065.1:0-37192 GCA_045537035.1 Faecousia sp.
TCACCAACTATCCCGAAGGTCAAACCGAGATCTTCGAAGTGGAAAACAATCCCAATGATCCCGACGCCGGCACACGGCAGGTCTCCTTCTCCAGAGATCTGTGGATTGAAGCCGATGACTTCCTCTCCGAGCCCGTGCCCAAGTTCAAGCGTCTGTATCCCGATGGTCCTGAGTGCCGTCTGAAGGGCGCATACCTCATCACCTGCACCGGCTGTGTCAAGGACGAGGATGGCAATGTTGTGGAAATTCTGGCGACCTACGATCCTGACTCCCGGGGTGGCGATCCTGCCGACGGCCGGAAGGTCAAGGGCGCAACGATCCACTGGGTGGATGCCAACAACTGCGCTACCGCAGAAGTCCGTCAGTACAGCAATCTGTTTGATGATCCCGATCCGGATGCTGCCGGTAAGGATTTCCTTGCCTGCCTGAATCCCAACTCTCTGGAAGTACTGACAGACTGCAAGGTGGAAATGAGCCTGAAAGACGCCAAAGCACCTGCCTCTTATCAGTTCATGCGCTTGGGTTACTTCTGCCCGGACAGCACAGACTCCTCCCCCGAGCATCTTGTCTTTAACCGTAGCGTAAGCTTGAAAGACAGCTTCAAGCCCGGTCAATAACAAAAAACACCGCACCGATAATTGAACTGCACCCCATTTGTTAGACAAGTATGAAATAATACTTGTACTAAGAAATGGGGTGCAGTTCATAGCGTTTCAGCTTTTTATTTACTTTTTATCCTTCATCTGCGCCTGCAGGTGCATGGAAAGCACCGCAAGGGAGGTTGCCATATTCTCGTTCTGTACCAATGTGCCGGCAGGCACATCCAAATGTTTGGGTGCAAAGTTCCAAATCGCCTTGATACCGCACGCGATCATTTTATCGCATACTGATTGGGCGAATTCTGCCGGAACGGTGATGATACCCATCAGCACTTTATTGGTACGGCAGAAAGAATCCAACTTATCCATAGGATAAATGGGCTTCTCACCGGAAACATTACTGTCCGTAACCGCCTCATCAAAAGCGGCCAGAATATTCAGACCGTAAGCAGCAAAGCCGCTGTAACCCAAAAGAGCCTGACCCAACTTTCCGGCGCCAATCAAAATCGCATCGGTAGTGTTATCATAGCCAAGGAACTGGCTGATGTCCTCGATCAGGCTCTCACGCAAATAGCCGATCTTCGGACGGCCGCCGTCAGACACGATAGCAAGGTCTTTCCGCACCTGCACCTCTCCTTTGCCAAGAGCCGCAGCAAGACCGGTGGCAGAAATATAGGGAGAGGAATCCTCCGGCAGGCTTTTCAGATATGCCAGGTAGCCGGGCAGACGCTTGAGAACCGCTTTGGAGATTTCTTTTCGTTCCATTGGGATCTTTTCCTTTCGATACAAATTGATATCGATATAAATTTGTATCGATTATAGCAAAATTATCTAAATTTTGCAAGTGTTTTTTAACATTAAACGCAGGTCGTCTGTCTGAGTATCTCTTTCCGTAATTTTAGCATAATGCGCTTCTCCAAGCGGGAGATATAGGATTGGGAAATCCCCATGATCTGCGCCACCTCTTTCTGGGTCAGTTCCTGCCGCCCCTCTAAGCCGAAGCGCATCACGATGATCTCCCGTTCTCTGTCCGGAAGATCCTTGACCGCCTGCCGCAGCAGTCGCAGGTCCACATCGTCCTCTAACGGTCGCAGGATCATATCCTCATCAGTACCGAGAATATCCGCCAACAGCAGTTCATTGCCGTCGTAATCCATATTGATCGGCTCATCCAAGGATATTTCCGTTTTCTGATTAGCGATCTTACGCATATGCATTAATATCTCATTTTCGATGCACCGGGACGCATATGTGGCAAGCTTGATATTTTTATCGCAGCGGTATGTGCTTACCGCTTTGATAAGACCAATGGTGCCGATTGAGATCAAATCTTCCAAATTGACACCGGTATTTTCAAACCGCCGGGCAATGAACACCACAAGCCGTAAATTACGCTCAATGAGCAGTTGTTTTGCTGCCTCGTCGCCGTTTTCCAATGCCTTTAGTGTTCGCTGTTCTTCCTCGCCTTTCAGCGGTGGCGGCAGTATATCGCTGCCACCTATGTAAAACACACTTCCTCGCCGTACGATTCCCAGTAATTTTAAAACGAAACCGAATTGTACTTTCATGCCGCCCCTCCTGTTAAAGCCTGATAATCCCCTTCTCTGCACAGCCCGTCCGGCGCAAAGGCCACCAGTGAACTGCCTTTCCAATTTCCGATGCTCACATCCTGCATGCGCAGCGCAAGCAGCAACCCCCCATCTGTACCTATTGCACGATACGGAATCAGACGCAAACCGGATATGGGTGATTGGGTCATGGTCAAAACCGGGCTTTTCAGCTGTTGCACACTTAAACCCGTCAGTTTATGCGCCACATCAGCCCCTACGATCAGCACCGGCCTTCCGGTCACCGGGTCCCGCAAGGTATTTCCCGTGTCGCACAGCGCTGTTAAATGGATACGCTTATCTCCGTAAGACAGTTCCACCGGTACATAAGACGCTTTACCGATCCGCTCCCGAAAGCCCAGTACACACATTCCGCAAAGCACCCCTGCAGCAGCTAACACATTCCATGCGCCATTGCCATTAAGACCCATCGCTACTCCCCCCAGCGCCATGGAAAGCAGCACGAATACGATTCCTCTGCGAAGGGCTCCCAACGAAAAACCGAATGCGATCCACGACATCAGCGCAAGGCTTACCGTCCGCCACAGCAGATTTCCCAAGAAGTGAAAACCGGGCAAAACGCACGCGCCTGCATAGACACTCCCCACAGCTGCTGCTAAAACAGCTTTTTTCCAGCCCGGAGGGTATCCGCATAACCGGTTGGTGCCGATCAGCAGAAAGAAATCCACCAGAAAATTCATAAGGATCACAAGGTCAATGTATACTGTCACTGTCTCGCCTCCCCGCTTCACTGCGTAATGCCAGTATACCTGTCCCGATAAAAAAAAGCCGTCACAACGAAGGCCCATTCTGCCTGCAAGAATCGGCCTGTCCTGTGACGCTTTTCCCAATGTCATCTGTGAAACAAAAAATCCGGCAGCCGTTTTCATCGGCTGCCGGATGTTCATGTCGACTCTTCACGCTCAACTGCGCGAATATTTTTTTCTGCCTTAAAACGAGGGGTCATGACCTCATGACCGCAACCCAAGCACCGCAGGCGAAAATCCGCCCCGGTCCGCAGGACCTTCCAGCGTTTCTCGCCGCAGGGATGGGGCTTCTTCATCACGAGAATATCATTGAGACGAATATCCATTATTTCTCCCCCTTGATGGCATCCCAATACTGCTTTGCCGCCTGCTCTACCTTATTTTCACCGTAGTGATAGTACTGCGTACCCACCAGCCCATCGGGCAAGTATTGCTGCGCCACCCAACGGTTGGGATAGTTGTGGGGATACTTATATCCCTGCTCGCGCTCCATGGTATAGGTATCCGCATGCATATTCTGCAGGTGTCGGGGGAAATCTCCGCCCTTGCCCTTACGGACATCCTCCATGGCAGCATCCAACGCCACATGGCCGGTATTGGACTTGGGTGCGGTTGCCATCAAGACCGCCGCATCGCCCAATGCGATCCGCGCCTCCGGCATACCAAGCTTCAATGCCATATCCACGCAGGCATTGACGATGGGAATGACCATGGGATAAGCAAGTCCCACATCTTCTGCCGCAATTACCATAAGCCGTCTGCAGGCAGACTGCATCTGCCCTGCTTCCAGCAATCGTGCCAGATAATGGACCGCCGCATCCGGATCAGAGCCCCGGATGGATTTCTGCAGAGCTGACAGCAGATCATAATAATTATCCCCGTCCCGGTCAGCCCGCAGCGCGCTTTTCTGGGTGACTGTTTTGGCATCTTCCAGCGTCAGAAGCAGTTCCTGCCCCTGAGTAACGCCGGCAGAAAACAGCACCTCCACCGCATTCATAGCCTTCCGCAGGTCACCGCCGCAGGCGCCTGCAATATACTCAAGCGCCCCGGGCTCTATGTTGGCTTGAAGGGCTGTCCGCTCCTCTAAGTAAGCAACCGCCCGTTTCACCGCCTGCAAGGCAGCCTCGGCGGAGATCTGCTTAAACTCAAACACAGTGGATCGGCTGAGGATCGCGTTAAATACATAGAAGTAGGGATTCTCCGTTGTGGAGGCAATCAGGGTGATCTTGCCGTTTTCAATGTATTCAAGGAGCGATTGCTGCTGCTTTTTATTAAAGGATTGGATCTCATCCAGATACAAAAGCACGCCGTTGGGCGCCATAAAGGTATCCAGCTGGGCTACGATATTCTTAATATCTGCCGTGGATGCCGTTGTGGCATTGAGCTGATACAAAGCTCGGTTCGTCTGCTTTGCGATAATATTGGCTACCGTTGTCTTTCCGGTGCCGCTTGGGCCGTAAAAGATCATATTGGGGATCTTTCCGGAATCGATGAGCCGACGCAGCACGGCTCCCTGACCCAAAATATGCTCTTGTCCAAAGACCTCGTCCAGTGTCTGGGGACGCAAAAGGTCTGCAAGCGGTTGATACATACGACGGCTCCTTTCTTAAAATGTGGCGACTTCTTCAGCCGCAGGCTCAGCGGCGATCACCTTGAGCGCGGTCAACACAGGGCCTCTCTCGCCCTTATAAAGGGGATGCTTCTCTGCTTTGACCGTTGCGGTGAGCATGACCCACTCCCGGGGCTGCAGCACAGATGCATTTTCATATTTACACGGAATACCGCAGAACTGAATATCATCTGCACAGCAGGTCATAACAAATCTGCCCGGCGCAAACATATTGACCGCAGCTTTGCGCAAAAGCGCTACCTGACCTTTGAAACAGACTGTTTTTCCGTCATATTTCTCCGGTTCCTCCGTCACATCCCGATACCACAGCGCATAATCCTCGTCCATGATCTGGATCACCGGCGCGTTGATATCAAAGGGCAGCGGATCTTCCAGATCATCGAAAGCTGTACTGCCGTCAGTGAACTCGTACATAATGTCGATATTCCGGTTGGCTGCCCGGGCAAGCTTATGATACGGCATGGTATCCGCAGCCGGGTCAAGGCGGTTAAATATGACCATCTGTCCGCCAACCAGCTTGTCCATAACGAGATTTCGCATATTGGCATTATAGGTCATAAAAGTGGTCGCATCTGCAAACATGACTTCCTGCGCCACCACCCACTCATCGGGGAAGCGGCTGTAAAGGTCACCTACCAGCTGCATACCGTTCAGCTCTGCAACTACACGCTGCGCCTTGCATTTCTTTGCCAGTTCCCGCAGCTGTTTCGCAGTGACAGTCTGCTGGTCCAGTACCTCAAGATAGACATTCTGGTGAGGATATGTGGAGAAATCGAATTCCTCCTCGCCCTCTTCAAACACCAGAAGCAGCGTCCGCTCACCGGCATTGAAACGGGGATCTTCCAAAGTCTCCTGAATAAATTTTGTTTTACCGGAATCCAAAAAGCCGGTAAACACATAAACCGGAATCTGAATCATAGTTACACTCCAAACAATGCAGCAATATCTGTCTCATCCAAGTCTGCGCCGATCACGCACAGCTTACCGATAATATCTGCACCACCGGTACGGACATTGGCTTCGCCGGGAACATAATCAAAATGGATCCAGCTGCCGTCAGTGGCAGGAACGATACCCTTTGCACGCAGCACAAAGCCGTACTCACGGCTGTCAAGTTTCTTAAGGGCGTTGCCGATCTCCTCAGCGGTAAATTTCTTTGCGGTTTCAATGCCCCAGGAAGTGAACACTTCATCCGCATGGTGGTGATGATGGTCATGTTCGTGGTCATGTCCACAGCAGCAGTGCCCATCATCGTGGTGGTGATGCTCGTGGTCATGGTGGTGTTCGTGTTCATGATCGTGACCGCAGCGGCAATGGCCGTCCTCGTGGTGGTGATGCTCGTGGTCATGGTGGTGTTCGTGTTCATGATCGTGACCGCAGCAGCAATGGCCGTCCTCGTGGTGATGATGCTCGTGGTCATGATGGTGCTCGTGTTCGTGATCGTGACCGCAGCAGCAATGGCCGTCCTCGTGGTGATGATGGTGATGTTCCTTCTCCAGCTGAGAAAGTTCCTCCGCCAAAGTAGACTTACCTTCCAGCGCAGTAATGATCTGCTCGCCGCTTAAGTCATTCCAGGGAGTCGTAATGATCGTTGCCTTTTCATTATGCTCCCGGAGCAGCGCAATGGCATTATCCAGCTTCTGCTGGGGGATCGCATCGGTACGGGAAAGAATGATTGTAGACGCAGTCTCGATCTGATTGTTATAGAATTCACCAAAGTTCTTCATGTAGACTTTGACTTTTCCGGCATCGACCACCGCAACGGTATAACCAAGGCTGACCTGATCGCCCGTGACTTTATTGACAGCAGCGATCACATCGGACAGCTTACCCACACCGGAGGGCTCAATAACGATCCGATCCGGATCATATTCTGCAATCACTTGCGTCAAGGCTTTTCCAAAGTCACCTACCAGACTGCAACAAATACAGCCGGAATTCATCTCTGTAATATTGATGCCGGCGTCCTGCAGAAAACCACCGTCAATGCCGATCTCACCGAATTCATTTTCGATGAGCACCAGTTTTTGACCGCAATAGCTCTCGGAAATCATTTTTTTGATCAGTGTTGTTTTACCCGCGCCTAAAAAGCCGGAATAAATATCGATTTTCGTCATAATATGCACCTTCTGTACAAATTTTTACGAATATATTATAACACCAAATCCTCCGATACACAAGACATAATCCACATTCTCTTCGACAGGTTTTCCTTGTTTGTGCGTATGGCGCAGGATACTATACAGAAAGGCGGTTATTCTCCCTGCATGCGACAACCGCCGAAAGCCGCCGCTGCAAAAACGCAGTGGCGGCTTGTTATTATTTTATATAACCGGGATCAGAAGCATCCGCTCTTCTTCCGGCTCCTGTGTCAGGTTGTTTGCCTTTTTGATCGCCTCTACCGTAGAGCCGGTTTTCTTTGCCAGGGACCACAAGGAATCCGTGCCGGCTCTGCGGAGGATCATACTGGGACGGTCCGGGTCCGGTTCCTGAACCGGTCCCATCTCCACACCCGTGACCATAGGCAGGCTGTTTTCCGCCGTTGTTAGGGTATCCACATACATCTCGCCGAGCAGAGAGCCGTTCTGCGCAGTCTGGGCATTCCCTCCCGGACGCACAGCGATATCCACTTTTACATTTTCATCGGCATCCATACTCCATGGCTCCTGCCAGCGGTATGCCGCGCCGTGAAGCTGGTCTTCTTTGTCATAAGTAAGTACCTGAAACACCCCGGAAAGATCTGCAGACACCTTGTCTGCCTCCCGGAATGTCTGCTGCTGATCCGGATAAAAGACCACATCCGCTACCGTTCCCTCTACCCCGGCAGCAGGCAGTTCTGCGCGCAGCGTCTGTGTTTGCCGGTCAATGACCGACGGCAGATTTAAACCGGTCATCTGCGGTGTCACAGTGCGAACAGGGCTGTAGATATCTTCGGTCAGTTCTACCGGCTTGCGCTCTGATATGACATACTGACCGGCAAGTCCTGCCTTCAGATTCAGATTTTCCTCTTCTCCCTGCTCCAGCTCCAATGCCGTAACTGCCATAGAAATTCTTGCCGCAGCATCATCGCCATACTCTTTATCCAGCTGGGCATATTGAGAAAACGGTATCTCAAAGCTACGGTTGTGGACCTTTCCGTCATCACCCATATAAAGCATATCCAAGACGGACACACCACGCATCACTACTTTATCCGCAACGATCTTACTGTCCACCAGCTCCGGCCGCATGAGCGTACGCAGAATTTTCTTGACACCGGGAGCAGATGCAGGAAGCGTAAGCGTCTCTTCCAGATCAAATGTCTTTTCCCCTGCCTCAGCCGGCAGCTCCAGAGGGTATGTATTTTTCAAAACGCAAACATCCTCCGGCAGGTCACCGGGGCTGTAGACCTCCGCATGGGCAGGGACCATCGCCTCACCCAGTACACCGGTTACCGCGCGGACCATCATTTTTCTGGCTGACAGCGTACGGGTATCGATATTCCGCAGCGCAGGAAAGACACAAAGGATTCCATCTCTGTCCGTATCCGGGAAGTCCCACTTTGTCTGGAAAGGTATCCATGTCTCAACGCATCTGGGCTCTGAGCCGTCCTCCGGGCTGTACAGCACCCATACCATGACGCCGCAGCTGGCACCGGCATGACCGCTGCGCCATTCCTTTCCACGAAGCAGGACCTGCCCCCAGCTGGCAATGATCTTACCGATATCCGGCATGCCGTCTGTCAGACGCACCTCCTGGGTGTGCTCCTGCGTCCGAAGCTCCCTTGCCACCGTGTTAAGATACGGAAGCTCTGTTTTATGAAACTGCAATTCCAAGCGAATCACTCCTTAAGCTAATAGGTATCGAACCCATACAGGTTTTCTACTGCAGTCTATTCGCCTTCGGACAAGTTTATGCCTATTTTCGTAAGACAACACCGCAGCCGAAAAACAGAAGCCCAAATCCAAAGCAATGCGCAAGAAATCCGCCCTCGATCCACATACCGACCAGCACGCCCAAGCCAAAAGCAAGCAGCGCGCAGCCCCAAAGCTGATGATACCGGCACATATAAAAACACCCCCTGCAGGATTGTATGCAGAGGGTGTTTGAAATTTAACCGCCGAGATAGGCTTTTCTGACCTCGTCACTGCTGGCAAGCTCTGCGCCGGTACCGCTTAAAGTAATGGAACCGGTTTCCAGTACATATGCCCGGTCAGAGATCTCCAGCGCCTTGTTGGCGTTTTGTTCCACCAAAAGGATCGTTGTGCCGGATGCGTTGAGTTCTTTGATGATCTCAAAGACCTGATCCACAAGGATCGGTGCAAGACCCATAGAAGGCTCGTCCAGCATCAAAAGCTTGGGGTGGCTCATCAGCGCGCGGCTCATGGCAAGCATCTGCTGCTCACCGCCGGAGAGTGTACCTGCGATCTGGTTGCGGCGCTCTGCCAATCTGGGAAAGCGCTCGTAGATCGATGCAAGATCTTCTTTGAACTTCTGCTGGTCCTTATTGGTATAAGCGCCCATCATCAGGTTTTCATAAACAGTAAGCTCCTGGAAAATCCGGCGACCTTCCGGGACCTGGGTCATGCCAAGCTTTACAATGTTATGGCAAGGCATTTTGCTGATATCGTGGCCGGCAAAGACTACAGAGCCGCTTTTCTTGGGGATCATGCCCACAACGCTTTGCATCATGGTCGTCTTGCCTGCGCCGTTGGCGCCGATCAGAGAGACGATCTCTCCTTCGTTGACCTCGAAGCTGATACCTTTCAGTGCGCAGATAACACCGTAGTATACCTGCAGGTCTTTTACTTCTAGCATTGCCATCGTGTTATCCTCCGATATATGCCTTAATAACTTCGGGATCCTGAAGCACCGACTTTGTCTCTCCCTGAGCAAGGACCGTACCGAAATTGAGCACAGTCAGTTCGTCGCAAAGATCGGATACAAAGCTCATATCATGCTCGATCAGCAGGATCGTCATATCAAAATGATCCCGGATAAAACGGATCGTATGGGCAAGATCCTCTGTTTCATGGGGGTTCATGCCTGCGGCAGGCTCGTCAAGAAGCAGCAGCTTCGGATTGGTCGCAAGGGCACTTGCGATCTCCAGTTTGCGCTGCTTGCCGTAAGGCAGGTTGCAAGCCAGATTGTTACGGTCTTCCTCCAAGCCAAAAATACGAAGCAATTCCTTGGCTTTTTCGCGCATTTCCCGCTCCACCTTAAAGTGCCGCGGAAGGCGCAGCACAGATTCCAAAAAGCTGCACCGGTACTCCGGACGATTATGAAGGCCTACCATAACATTTCTGACCACTGTCATATTATTAAACAGACGGATGTTCTGGAATGTACGGGCAATGCCTTTCTGATTGATCTTCTCGGGTGTCTGACCCTTCATCTCTTTCCCGTCGAGAAAAAAGGTTCCCGTTGTTGGTTTATACACGCAGGTCAGCAAGTTAAAAATCGTCGTTTTTCCTGCGCCGTTGGGACCGATCAAGCCGTAGATCTGATGCTTTTTGATCTGAATATTGACATTTTGTGCTGCCTTCAGACCGCCGAAGGAAATACCGAGGTCTTTTGTTTCAAGTACATACTGTGACATCAGTTATCCCCCTTGTCTTCTTTATCGGCAGACAGATTCTGCGGTGCCATATCCACAGAAAGAATCTCGTCCATGCTGATTTTTGTGGGGACTACATCCCACTTTGCTTTATCGTCTTTAATATGGGCAGGATTATCGTTATGCCGGACCAGTTTTTTCACAAGCGCGCCCAAATTGTACCGATCCCGGAAGGACTTTAATGCAGGAGCGTTATTATAAATAACGATCACGATCAGGATCAACGCATAGAAAAGATTCTGCAGCACAGCGAGGTCACCCGTAAGCTTTGTGGGCAGCCATGTATTAAGCCATGTGATCAGTGCAGCGGCAATAATTGAGCCATTGATGCTGCCCATGCCGCCCAAAACGACCATGACAAGGATCTCGATGGAGTAGTTATAGCCGAACTTTGCGCTTTGGACTGTGTAGTTACTGTAGCTGTATAAGACACCCGCAACACCGGCAAAGGCTGCAGACATGGTAAATGTGATCAGCTTATACTTGGTCACATTGATACCGGTGGCTTTTGCTGCGATCTCATTATCCCGGATCGCCGTGACAGCGCGGCCATGCTTGGAGCGAATAAAGTTCTGAATCAAAGCCAGTGTCAACAGGACCAGCACAAAGCCAATGATAAACAGATACTTCTTATCGAAACGGGGCGTAGACAAACCGAGAGTGCCGCCAAAGGATTCGCTGGAGGTATTCTGAAAAAGGGATCTTACGATCTCACCGAAGGCCAGCGTAACAATGGCAAGATAGTCACCGCGCAAACGAAGCGCCGGGATGCCAATGATAATGCCACAAACAGCAGCTGCTGCGCTGCCAGCCAGCAGCGCGATCACAAAAGTAAGCACTCCGTTGCCGAGGGTCGGAACCAGCAGTGCGGCGACCTTGCCGCCCAAATATGCGCCAACGCACATAAAACCGGCATGGCCAAGGGAAAGCTCTCCCAGGAAGCCGACAACAAGAGAAAGAGAGACTGCTAAGATGACATTAAAAGACATCTTTTCCATCAGGAACAGCAGAGAGTTGTCATATCTGCCACCCATAAGGGTGTTACCGCCCATAATGACCGTCAGAAGGCCAATGACCAGATAATTGATATAATGATTGATTTTAACTTTGCCTAATCTCATACCTTTTCCCTCCTCTTCTTGCCCAGGAAACCGGTAGGTCTGACAAGCAGAATGATGATCAGGATAGAGAACTCAATGGCATCCGTATAAGGCGCGATCGCAGTGATCTTGTAAGAAATGCTCTCCACCAGACCCAAAAGGATACCGCCCAGCATTGCGCCGGGGATCGAGCCTATACCGCCAATGACTGCCGCTGTAAACGCCTTGATACCGGGCATCGCGCCCATGGTGTTGGAAACACTGGGGGCTTTGAGCAGATAGAACAGACCAGCAAGAGCTGCCAAAGCAGAGCCGATGGCAAAGGTGATCGTAATAATACCGTTGACATTGATACCCATCAGCTGGGCTGCCGCCTTGTCCTCGGAAACGGCGATCATGGCACGACCGATACGGGTGTACTTGACAAACAGCGTTAGTACGATCATGACGACGACCGTAACAGCCAGCGTGACAAGCGATGAGACCTGCATCGAGATGCCCATAAACTTGATCATACCGAAATCATACACCGTGACCATCTTGGATGCAGAGCCAAAAATGATCTGCGCAAGACTCTGCAGTAAGTAACTGACACCAATAGCGGTGATCAACACAGCAAGGGGCGATGCGCCGCGCAGCGGTTTGTATGCGATCTTTTCAATTAAGATACCAAGAACTGTACACCCTACCACCGCCAAAGCAATAGCGAGCAGAGGATTACGGGTGGCCATAAATACGTAGATCAGGTAGCCACCGACCATAATCACATCGCCGTGGGCAAAGTTCAGCATTTTTGCAATGCCATAGACCATGGTATAGCCCAAAGCGATCATCGCATAGATGCCGCCCAGGCTCAGACCATTGATCAGAGTTGAAATGATAATTTCCATATTTTTACCAACTTTTGCATGAAAGCAGTGAAAACAATAAGCCGATCTGCTTCAATCCACCGCTTCGTAATTCTTCAATATCAGCACATAACTGCACATGCCGCAAAAACGGCATGTGCAGTTATTCATTTACCTGTTAAATATGTCGTTTAGTTTGCTTCCTTGATCACATACTGGATCGCAGTCTTATTCACATAACCGGTCTTGTCCCAAGTGATCTTATCACCGGTAACAGCATTTTCGACAGTGTAACCGCCCTCAAACAATTCCTTGAAGATGTCGCACAGATCAGAAGCGCTGATGGTCACAGGGATCTGCTTGCCGGACTCGATGGCCTTCTTCATAGCGCCGAACAGCGCATAGACGCAGTCGTAAGCAGAAGCGCCGAACTGGTTCAGGGTATCCGCGCCGAACTTTTCAACATACTTGTCGATGAATTCCTTAGCTTTGCCCTCTGTTGCCTTGGAGTTGAAGTGGGACAGCATGGTCACCTTCTGAGGAATGGTAGTGATATCAAAACCTTCCTTGCTGTCGATGCCGTCAAAACCGTCGCAGCCGTAGTAGACAGCGTCCTTCGCCAGGATATCCTTAGCCTGGGTCATAAACAGAGAAGCGGGATCGTAGTAAGTAGGCATGAAGATAAACTTACAGTCCTTCAGAGTGTCGATCTGGGTAGAAAAGTCTGTTGCACCAGCCTTGGTAAAGGAAGTCTCGATAACCTTAACGGAGTCATCCAGACTATTCATGAACTGATCGAAAATGCCCTTGGAGTAGTCTTCGTCAGCCTTGTAGAATGCGCCGATGGTCTGACCAGCGAAGTTCTGGTTAACAAACTCTGCAGCGACCTTACCCTGATTGCCATCAGCAAAGCACATCTGGTAACCATTGGGGTTGGCAGGGATCTTATCACCGGAAGCAGAAGGAGTCAGGAAAAAGACATTGTCCTCAACAGACAGATTCTTGAACTCTTCGCCGGGCGTTGTGGTAACCGTACCGAGGGACAGCTGCATGCCGCCTTCCAGCAGTGCGGAGTAGTTACCGGAGACCAGAGCCGCATCGTGCTTGTCGTCCATAGCAACAAACTTAAACAAAACGCCGTTCAGACCGCCGGCAGCGTTGATCTCGTCTACAGCCATCTGCGCTGCATTTTTAACAGCAGTACCGTAAAGGGCAGCATCACCGGTCAGAGGGCCGGATACGCCGATAACGAACTCGGTATTGTTGGCAGTGTAAGAATTGTCTGCACCGCCGTCAGAGGGTGCGCAAGCCGCAAACATAGATACGACCAGCAGCATTGCCAAAACAAGTGTGACTAACTTTTTCATGAGAAAACGCATCCTTTCAAATTAGACCTGCAGGCAGGTCTGTGATTTAGGAATCCTATTCCTTAAAAACATAGGCATATTGTATCTCTACTGCGCACATTTGTCAACCGCAAAAATACAACAAACATCAAAATTATAGAAAAACCTTTTTGTACATTCCGCACAATTTCCTTTATTCGCCGTCCAGAAGCGTCTTGCAAGCCTCTAAAACCTTGGACAGGATCGGCACACAGATCTCTCTGCCGTAGCCGCCGTCTTCCACCGCCACCACAAAAGCAAGGGGATACTGTTCATCTGCAACAAAGCCTGCGATCATGGCATTGGGTTTTTTCTCACCGCCCACTTCGGCAGTGCCGGTCTTGGCGCATACCGTCAGCCCGGGGAAATTGTCGCTGCCGTATTTATCCGTTACATTAAACCGCATATACTCCCGGAGAGTCTCCGCCGTGGAGGACGAAACGATCCGGCCAGTCGTATGGGTATCAGCAGAATATGTTGTAATGCCGTCAGATGTGACGGTTTCCACAAGATGGGGGTATGCGCCCTTCCCTCCTGCTGCGATGGCGCCTACAAAGGTCATAAACGAACAGGGATTTACAAGGTCCGTGTACTGGCCGATGCTGCTCCAGGCCAGGCTCAGCTGCGCCGCATCGGTCAGATCGAAGTTGCCTTTTGCTGTAGTAATTCCGTCAAAGGTAACGCTTTCTGTTACCCCGAACATCTCCACATACCTCTGAAGGGTCTTATTGCCCAACTGCAACGCGATCTGCGCAAAGGCACAGTTGCAGGAATTGCGGAATGCCGTTTTCAGGTCCTGCTCCCAATGTGTTCCGTCGCAGGTGATCTCTTCGCTGCCGATCTGATATTTGCCCTTGCAGACAAACTGCTGCTCCTGAATATCCGGGATCGACTCCAGCGCAGCTGCAAGGGTCACGATCTTAAAGATCGAGCCGGGAATGTAGGAAGACTGGGTAAAGCGGTTCAGATAAAGGCCTTCATATTGACCTTCGCTATCGTCGGAAATATTAGGCGCATTGTCAGGATCGAAATTAGGCGTACTTAACGCGCACAGCAATTCTCCGGTCTTGTAGTTATAGACACCAACCGTGCCCTTATAATCGCCCATTGCTTCCAGCACAGCCGCCTGTAAAGTAGCAGACAATGTCAATTTCGCATTTCCGCCGGTCTTTCCGTAGGAATACACGCCGTTGAGCAGATCAAAGCCTAACAGCTGCGAGGAATAGGCAGACAAGGCAGGCGCATCAATGTTACCCACTCTGTCACCCAGCCAGTGGACCGTTGCTTTACGGACTTCCTCCGCTTCTGCATAGGTCCTTTTGTCATTGAGGTCCAGCAGGAGCACACCCTCCCGGTCTGTGACCGTTCCGCAGCCGATATTGCCGCCGTTATACACATGGGGCGAGCCGGGGAAAATGACCCAATCGTCTGCGCTGAAGGCATATTCTGCAAGGAAGAATACCAGTCCTGCCAGCAGTGCCAGCACCAAAAGCAGGCAGATGCCTGCGCGTCCTGCGATTCTATTCATGCGCCTCGCCTCCGTTCTTGGTCAGACGAATGGCAAAACTGGCGTTCTGCCGGGTATCTGCCGCTTTGATAAAGGCCAGCAAGCCCCAGGAACAGATCATGCTGGAACCGCCGTTGGATAAAAACGGGAAGGTCACACCGGTCAGGGGCAGTACATCCACCGTTCCCAGCGCATTGAGGATCACCTGCATCAACATGATGCTCGCTGCGGTGCAGGCGCCGATGGTAAAGAAGCTGCTGCGTCCTACTGCCGCAGAACGCACACAAAATACAGCCAAAGCGATCACCGCCAAAATCACCATGACCACCATGATGAGTCCCCATTCTTCGCAGAGTGTGGCAATGGCAACATCCGAGTCCGACGCAAATACATTACGCATCCAGCCGTTGCCTGCGCCGATGCCTAAAAGTCCGCCGGATGCCATACACATTAAGGCCCGGGTCTGCTGATATCCGCCAGCCAGGGGTACTTCCCAAATATGCCGCCAGGAGGAGAATCGCCGCAGCGCATGGGGCGCGATCTTCAAAGCCACCACACCGGCAAAGCCCAAAGCCGTACAAGCAAGGCCAATCGTACCGACACTTCCGGAACGCATATATGCGATTACCAAAAACGCGCAGAAGAAAATAAGCGCCGTACCAAAGTCATTCATCAGCGCCAGGCAGCCGCAAATAACGATAGAATAACCGATGAACAGAATCAAATTCCGTTTGGTCATGATCCGGTCCATTGCGGAAGCGCCCACATACACAAAGCAGACCTTGCTCAGTTCCGAAGGCTGCAAAGAAAACGGTCCGATGACCAGCCAGTTCTTCGCGCCGTAATATTCCTTGCCGAATACTAAAGTGATCAAAAGAAATGCAATGCCTGCCACAGCGGCAATATAACGGAATTTTTTTGCACGCTCCATATCCCGTAAAGACCAGCCTACCGCCAAAAAGAGCGCAAGGCCCAGCATCATGGCGATCAGCTGTTTGAAAGCCTCCGCAGGTGCCACTGTAGCAATCACCGCCATACCCATAGTGGTTAAGAAAAAGGCGATGGTTTCCACCTCAAAGGATGTTCTGCGGATACATACATAGAAAAGCAGCAGCAGCCACTGGCAGATCATAATACCGCCAAAGCCCAGAAGAACGCCTTGGGCATTTTCCGTACCTGCGCCCATAAGAAACGCGATACCGCAGAGGATCTGCAGCACGGTGAGCATAAACACATTGGCAAAACTGGAAAATATTGAAGAAGCTTTCGTGCGCAGCTGCGCAACCTTCTGCTCCTGACGGGCAGAAATAGGCTGCAGGGTCATATCCACGCCGCCGATAGAGATCACATCGTCCGGCTGCAGCGCCCGGATGCGCACTCTCTTGCCGTTGACAAAGACACCATCTTTAGAGTCGGCATCGGTCACAGTCCAGCTTCCGTCATCATATCGGGTCAGAACGCCGTGGCTTCGGGATACCGTTGGAAAGTCGATGACGATATCGCTTCGCTTGCTTCTGCCGATGACATTTTCCCAGTGGGTCACCGGCAGTTTTGTACCGTCAGAAAGGCACAGCCACGCCCAGATCTCCGGCTCTCTGCGAAATGTCAGCAGCGGTCTGATACAGCGAAACAGCAGCACCGCGGTCAAAGCCGGGGCGAGCCACCGCAGGATCGCGATAAATACATTTACATACACATCCGGCGCATTTAAGAATACAGAAGCCAACTCCGTCATGCCGACACCTCCTTTGTAGAAAAATCAAATATACTTACGCTTCCATTTCACGCAACATTGCGATTTCCTTTGCGTAACCGGGAAGCTCGTTGGGTGTTTCCAGAATCATCGGAAGTTTTTTCAAAACCGGGTGGTTGACCACCTTACGGAATGTCTCCAATCCCAGATTACCCTCACCCAGCAATTCATGACGGTCCTTATGGCTGGAGAAAGGATTTTTCGAATCGTTCAGGTGCAGTGCTTTCAGCTTATCAAGACCGATCACCCGGTCAAACTCTGCAAGCACACCGTCTAAGTCATTGATAATATCATAGCCGCCGTCATGGACATGGCAGGTATCTAGGCATACGCCGATGTCGTCGCTTCCCACACCGTCAATGATCGCTTTCAGCTCTTCAAAGCGACCGCCGATCTCACTGCCCTTACCTGCCATCGTTTCCAAAAGCACCGTCACGGGATAGCCGGGAGCGAGCGCTTTCTTGAGAGCATCGCAGATCTGAGAAATGCCGGTATCCGTTCCCTGCCCTACATGGCTGCCCGGGTGGAAATTATAATAGTTCCCCGGCAGCGCCGCCATACGGCGCAGGTCATCGCAGAGGACTTCTGCCGCAAAAGCTCTTGCCTCCGGCGCAGCAGTACACAGATTCATGGTGTACGCGCCGTGGGCCACCAGTTTTCCGAAACCACCCTCCTGCAATGCAGCGACGGCTTTTGCACAATCTTCCATATCCAGTTTTTTCGCCTGGCTGCCCCGGGGGTTACGGGTAAAAAACGCAAAGGTATTTGCACCGATGGACTGGGCGGTTCTCACCATTTCCAGATTGCCTGCCCCGGCAGACAAGTGACATCCCACATAAAGCATACGATCAGCTCCTTTTCGGCATATCATACCACATTTTATCCAAAAAAGCAAATTTACCATTCCATTCTTTTCAAGACAATGGTATAATGGGCAATGAGGTGATAGTATGCCAAAATCTGACAACCAAAAGTTGAAGATTTTTTACATTCTGGACTATTTGGAAAAGAACTCCCATGAGAATAACCCCATTAAAGCAAGTGAGCTGATCGGCATGCTGGATCGGGAGCACCGGATCTCCTGCGACCGGAAAACGGTCTACTCCGACATTGCCGCGCTGCAGGATTACGGCATTGACATTGTGGCGATGCCCGGAAAAAACGGCGGCTACTACATTGCCTCCCGGAACTTTGAGCTGCCGGAGCTGAAACTGCTCATTGACGCTGTCCAATCCAGCCGCTATCTGACGGAAAAGAAATCCAAAGAGCTGATCGAGAAGCTTTGCGATCTGTGCAACGAGCATGACGCAAACCTTATGAAACGCAATGTGCTTGTCTCCGGTCGGGTCAAGAGCATGAACGAAACGATCTACTACAGCGTGGATACCATTCAGGACGCCATCACCAAAAACAAGCAGATCTCTTTCCGTTATTTTGACTGGGAACTGGGCGGTCAGCGCCGTTACAGAGAAAAAGAATACCTGGCAAGTCCTTACGGACTCTGCCAGGATCACGAAAATTGCTATTTACTTGCCTATTCTGAGCGCCATGGCATTACCTCTTACCGGGTAGACCGCATGACGGATATCAGTTTGTGCGACCAAGCGCGCATCCCCTGCCCTGAGCTGACAGGCAAGGCACTGATCGACCATGCCAACCGGCTGTTTCAAATGTACTCCGGTGACGCTGTGGATGTGAAGCTTCGTTTTCACCGCAGCCTCATCAATGTAGTCATTGACCGATTTGGAAAAGAAACGATGCTGATCCCCGACGGAGAAGAATGGTTTAACTTTACCGTCCGGGTTGCCGTATCGCCTATGTTCTTAAGTTGGGTCATTGGTTTCGGTAACAAGGCAAAGATCCTCTACCCCCAGGCGGTCGCAGATCAGTGCATTTCCCTCTGCAAAGAAGCTACCGGTCAGTACTGACAAGCTGTACAGACCGAAACAGTTCCTGCCATTTCTGCGCAAGATCTCCGGCGGATGCAGCCTCAGCCATAGTTGTAACGGCGTAATGATACTGCCCGTCATTGAGGATCACCGCGCGGCCAACCTGATCGCCGCCCTCTCCTGCGGCTGTCCACACACATTCGATACGGTCAATGCCGCCAAGGGTGGTCTGCATGATATCAAGGCGGTCTTTTCCGTATCCGGTGAGATACCGCAGCGTCCGGTCAAGGTCGCCGGCTTCCACCGTCTGAACAGTCACCGTATAATCGTCGCAGAAATAGAGTTTTCCGCCATCCGGATCTTCCATTACCGCTGCGGCAGCTTCATCCGGAAGCGTCAGCTCCAGCTTTTGCATCTGCGCCATGACCGGAATATCAAAAACATCGGAAATGCCCTCAAAGGTATCCTGCGCGCTGCAGCCCGTTAACAACGCTGCAAGAAGCAGCACAAACAAAGTCTTTTTCATAATACACCTCTCAAAAGGAATAGGATATGGACCCGATACTTGTTTACCTGTTACTAATCAATGCCGCAGGTTTCCTGCTTATGCTATGGGACAAGCGAAAAGCTAAGAAAAATCTCTGGCGGATCCCCGAAAAAGTGTTGCTTGGCTGCGCTTTGATCGGCGGCAGTTTCGGCTGTCTGCTGGGCATGCGCGCAGCCCGGCACAAAACAAAGCACCCGGCATTTTCAATCGGTCTGCCGGTGATCCTTGCGGTACATGTCCTGCTGCTGATAATCATACTATTCTGAGCAAAAAGCGCATCTGCTTCAAAACAGCAGATGCGCTCTTATTATAGATTCTCTATCAAGGCTTCCGCACAGAGCATACCGTCAATGGCGGCGGACATAATACCGCCGGCATAGCCTGCTCCCTCACCTGCAGGATAGAGACCGGAAAGGGTTACGGACTGTTTATCCTCACCACGAACGATCCGTACCGGTGATGAACTACGGGATTCCGGTGCTGTCAGCACCGCATCCGGGGCGGCAAAGCCTTTTAAGTTGCCCTCCAGCATGGGGATCGCCTTTTCAAGGGCTGCTGTGATCTTCTCAGGAAGTACATCATGCAGGTCGCTCCACACAACACCCGGCCGGTAGGTAGGCTGCACAATACCGGTTCCGTCTCCAGCGCGCTTTGCAAGAAAATCACCTACACGCTGGGCAGGTGCCCGGTAGCTGCCGCTCACATTATATGCCGCTTGTTCGATCTGTTTTTGCCATACAACACCGCCCAAGGGGCCTTCATAGGGAAAGTCTTTGGGATTCAGGGTTACAAGCAGCGCAGCGTTGGCATTTTCGCCGGCGCGGTCTGCAAAGCTCATGCCGTTTGTGACTACGCCCCCTTCTTCCGAAGCTGCTGCCACCACATATCCGCCGGGGCACATACAGAAGGTATAGACCGTTTCATTGTCCAAATGCTTGACCAGCTTATAGTCTGCCGGGGGCAGTGCCGGGTCTTCTTTTCCGTACTGCGCCTTGTCGATGGCGCTTTGCAGGTGCTCAATGCGAACACCCATAGAAAAGGGCTTCGGCTCCATGGCGATGCCCATGTCATTGAGCATAGAAAAGGTGTCTCTTGCGCTGTGTCCTACCGCAAAGATCACCTGCCGGCAGGGAATCGTCTCATCGCCTACCCGCAGACCGGTCACCTTGCCGTTTTCCGTGCAGATGCCGGTAACTTGGCTATTAAACCGCACCTCGCCCCCAAGAGAAATAATCCGCTGCCGGATATTCTGTACTACCGTCAGCAGCACATCCGTTCCCACATGGGGCTTGGCATCAAAAAGGATCTCTTCTGCCGCGCCGGCTGCTACCAGCTGTTCCAGCACCCAACCGATCCGGGGATTATTAAGACCGGTGTTCAGCTTGCCGTCGGAAAATGTGCCTGCGCCGCCCTCGCCGAACTGGACATTGCTTTTGGTGTCCAGTTTGCCGGTTGAAAAGAATGTTTCCACTTTGGCATGGCGCGTAAGTGCATCTTCTCCACGCTCCAGAATCAGCGGTCGCAAGCCTGCCAGCGCCAAGATGAGCGCGGCAAACATACCGGCAGGACCAAAGCCTACCACCACAGGTCGGTGCTCCGTCTGTACTGCCGCTTTGGGCAGTCGGTAGAATGATACCGGCGCGATGGCTGCCCGCTTGCAGCCGGACTGCTTCAAGATCTTATTTTCATTGCCGTCCACCGCCACATCGATGGTGTAGACGATCTTCACATCCGGTTTTTTTCTGGCATCGATACTGCGGCGGACCAGTTTCACTTTGCGGACTTTGGAATTGGAGATCTTCAGCATTTTCGCCGCCTCGTAGCTTAGCTGCGCCACGCTATGCTCAGGGGGAAGGGCTATTTCACGCAATCGGATCATAGGTTTTCCTCCGCTGCATGAGTGCCAGCTACGATTCCGGAGCTCCATGCCCACTGCAGGTTATAGCCGCCGCAATCGCCGTCGATGTCTAAAACCTCGCCGCAGGCATACAGTCCCGGTACGAGCTTACTTTCCATCGTCGCAGGATCAAATTCATCGGTTATCACACCGCCGGCTGTGACCTGCGCATGGTCCATACCCATAGGCTCGTCCAGTTTGATTTCAAAGCGCTTGATGGCTTTACAAACCGCGGACAATTCCTCATGGGTAAGCTCGGATACATACTTTTTATCCCGGATGCCGGCTGCTTTTGTCAGAACTCTGCCAAGGCGGTTATGGAGAATGCCCGTAAGCAATTCCTCCGCAGGAAGCCGGGTTTGGGCACGGCGGAGCAATTCCTCCTGCACAGATTCCTCACTGTGCTCCGGCAAAAGATCCAGCTTAGCACACCAGTTGCCCGGGCCGTAACAGACATCCCGGGACACCTCAAAGATCACGGGACCCGAAAGGCCGTAGTCCGTAAACTGCAGTTCTCCGGTACTTTGGGAGAACGCAGTATCATCCTTACATATTTCCACACGGCAGTTGGCGCGGACACCCTTTAAGGCAGTGATGCCGCCCCAGCTGCATTTGAGCTGCACCAATGCCGGGCGCAGCCGGGTACACTTATGACCCAGTTTACCAAGCAGCTTATAGCCGGACATGCTGCCGCCCAGCTTTGTACCAGCTAAGCCGCCGCAGGCAATGATCACCTTGTCACAACGGACGGACTCCTCTGCGCTTTCCACAAGGAAGCCCTCTCCGTCCCGGCGGAGCTTCTGCACCTCAAAGCCGGTATGAACAGATACATTGGGCTTATCCAGCGCAAGGCGCAATACATCTACCACAGAATTTGCCTGATCAGAATAGGGGTACACCCGTCCGCTGTCCTCCGCTACCGTATAAAGCCCCAAGGCGCGAAACCATTGGGTGGTCGCTTCCGGACTCACGGTCTCCAGCGCCGGTTTTGCAAAAGACGCATCGTTTCCGTGATAGCCACCCCGGTCAGCGTGGAGATTGGTCAGATTGCATCTGCCGTTGCCGGTGGCCAGTAATTTTCTGCCGACTCTTGCCTGCCGCTCAAAAATATGCACCTGTACTCCGGGCGCAGCCGATGCTGTAATGGCAGCCGCCATTCCCGATGCGCCGCCGCCGATAATGCCTATGACCATGGTATCACCTGCCTTTGTTTTTTATATTATAGCGTAATCGTACCGCAGAAACAAGAAAAACTTCCTTGCAATGACAAAAAGCTGTGGTATAATACCTTTGGTGATCAAATGGACAGAAGTAACATTGAAAAAATCGCCCGGACACCGGAGGACAAAGTGCTCCTTGCCAAGGTGTGGGATAAGATCAGCAGCGGTATGCGAAAGAACATTCCCGTCAGCACCTGCTTTTTATCCCTTAGGGAACTGGATATGACACGGTATCTCTTTGGCGATGTGGAGGGTCTTTGCTCCTTTGGCGGATACCCGGATGCCCAGCGGAAGATGCTTGTCTATCTGCCGGACTATCTGGACGGGAGCTCCCTTTACGGACCGGACTGTCCTCTTGTATGTTTGCGCGCCACTTTCTTTGAAGGCGACTGTCCCACCCACCGGGATTTCCTGGGGGCTCTGCTGGGCACCGGCATCGCCAGAGAGACCGTGGGCGATATCTGCGTCTCAAAAGGCAGCTGCGATTTCTTTGTAACCCCTGAGATCGCGCCCCATATTCTGCAAAGTCTTACCGGTGCAGGCAGAACAAAACTGCATCTGGAAACGATCCCTCCGGAGCAGGTACAAGTTCCTGAGCCGGAAACCAAAGAGATCCGGGACACATTGGCATCTGTGCGTTTGGACAGCGTGATCGCCGCAGGCTTTCGCATCGGCAGAAGCCTTGCTGCGCAGTATATTACCGCAGGTAAAGCCAGCATCAACGGACTCCCCTGCGAAAAACCCGACCGTACTTTGGACGAAGGCACGACCGTGTCTGTCCGGGGACTTGGGAAAATAAAGTTAAAAACAGTAGGCGGTCTGACTAAGAAAGGACGCATCGGTGTCCTCATTGACCGCTATGTGTGAGGTAACAGTATGGATATGAACGAAGTAATTGCAAGGATCAACGAACTTGCAAAGAAAGCAAAGACAGAAGGTCTGACCGCCGAGGAGACCGCAGAACGGGACAAGCTGCGCCGCATCTATATCGACACTGTCAAGGCAAGTCTCACCGGTCAGCTGGATAACACCTATATCGTCTACCCTGACGGCACAAAAAAGAAAGTGGAACGCAAAGGCGACGCATAAGCTTGACTTTGTCTGCCGTTAGTGGTATGATTTACCCCGCATGGAGAGTTGTCCGAGCGGTTTAAGGAGCTAGTCTTGAAAACTAGTGATTCCGAAAGGAACCTAGGGTTCGAATCCCTAACTCTCCGCCAAAAACCCCGTCGGTTTTTACCGACGGGGTTTTTCTTATACGGAAATCTTTACTTGGCGTTTACTGACAATGGCCTTTACCGCAACGGCAATTAACAGCATAATATAGGCTGCCAGGGAAAAACCTAAAATGTAGATCACCAGGCACCAGGGAAACGGAACGACACCCTGTACCAGAGAGTACACCGGCAAGTGGGGCTCACAGTAGGGGCTGATAAAGAACATATTAAAGGTTTCCGTCTCCAAAAGGCCCACGCGGTAAGCGATCTCATTTCCAATCGCCGCAAGGGCTACACATACCGCAAATACCGGAATCGCCCTAAGGATCGTCTTATGCTGAATCTTAACATAACCGGTTGCCAGCAAATACACGCCGATCCAAATCATAGAACCATGACATACCACAGTCTGAATATTAATGCCTACCGTGCCTATGAACACTGTGGACGGATAGAACATCACGCAAGCGCCGGCAAATATTGCATAAGTAGCAAGGTATGCGCAAGCTGCCTCGTGGATCTTCCCTTTCCTGGTCAGACCAGCCAGCAATCCGATGTACATGGGTGTAGAGCAAAACTGGAACGGAAATGCATACCACTGATAGTCATAGGCAATGCCGTCTGCGTAGGAAAAAGAATAATTGATCTGTTTGTATAATTCCAAAACAGCGACCACAACAGCGGTCAGGCGCACCATACGACGAATCTGCGCCGGAGAATCACCTTTGCGGAAAACGCCCAGATAAACGGACAGTGCTAAAGTAACCGCCAAAGACACCCAGTGAAACCAGCCGTAAAGGACCGGCGTTTCCATCTGTGTATCCATGATCTTCAGAACATTCTGCAAAAAGGACAAGCAATCCTCCCCTTTCGACAGATATTATATCATCAACCGCATTGCTATGCCATACGGTGAATCTTAAGTTTTGTTAAAGATTAACGCATCCTTCCGAAAAAGGATGCGTTTTTAATATCTGTCTGTGTTATATTAGCCGTCTTTCAGGTCTTTTACGGTAAAGTTGTTTTCCACCGGTGTCTCAATATAACGCAGCAATTCCTCCGGATCGTCTGTGACTCTATACAGCTCCAGGCAATTTCCGCGGATAAAGTTTTTCTCAATGGCGGCTGCCATCACCTGCTCCAGTTCATTGTAATAGCCCTTGATGTTGTAAACACCGATGGGCTTATTGTGGCGGCACAGCTGCTTGGAGGTCAGGATCTCAAAGTACTCCTCAAAAGTACCGATACCGCCGGGAACGACGATAAATGCATCGCAGTTATCCTCCATGATCTGCTTGCGCTGACGCATGGTATCCGGGCGGATCAGTTCGTCGCAGAAATCACACAGTTCCTCCACATCCGCCTCGTCAAAAAACTTCGGGACTACACCCAAAATATAGCCGCCGCCATCCCGTACACCTCTTGCCGCTGCGCCCATCAGACCGTGGGCGCCGGCGCCAAACACAAGAGAATGACCCCGGTCTGCCAACTCTCTTCCCAGCTTTTCAACCGTTGCAATGTATTCCGGGTCGATGGTCGGGGAAGCTGCTCCAAATACACAAATACGCATATAAAACACTCCTTTCTAAGTTTACTATCACAATAAGGCACCCACAACCAGTTGTCAAGTATTTTGGCACACTGGGCACACAGATATGTTATATGCGCGTTTTTACATTTCAATCACAATTTACCACACCAGATTCGGTGGCAACGCTCGTCCGCGTTGCATTTGCACTTTCAAATCCCTCTATTGTACAAGAAACCCACACCGGATGGTGTGGGTTTCTTATGGCGGAGTGAGAGGGATTTGAATTTGGCTGGATAATTACTTTCTTTAACCAAAGTTTGTTGTTTGGCACCAAATACCAGCCAATTCCAAACATTTACCTACCACTTTTAACCGCACTTAACCATCGTTTACTATCCCCGTAAGGGAAAATTTAAGGGAAAATATCGCCCATAGCAGGTACATACGCATAATCATTCCCGTCATAGATTGCAATTAAAAAAGTCTAAATAAGCACATTTGGTGTATTTAGTGAAGTACAACTACCTTGAGTATACTTTACATCGATCGACATTATTTGACCCAAAAATATGGATTATTATTGATTATCTGTTATTTTTGCTGTAAAATATAAATATACAGAAACATCAATTCAAACAATGATGGAGCGATAGTTTACATATGAACCCTTTTTTAAAATGGCCTGGTGGAAAAAGATGGCTTGCAAACACGATTAAAGATATTGCACCGCGTCAGTATTCAAAATATTATGAGCCTTTTATCGGTGGAGGTGCAGTGTTTTTCTGCCTTGCTCCCAATAAAGCCGTTATTTCTGATATCAATCCAGATTTGGTCAATTTATATACGGTGATGCGCGATTTCCCTTTGCTCCTAAAAGAGCGTATGTGTAACCATAATAAACTCCATAGTAAAGAGTATTATTACGAAACTCGTTCTACTAACTTTACGGATCCTATTGATCGGGCGGCTCGTTTTTTATATTTAAATAGAACCTGTTATAATGGAATGTACCGAGTTAATCAGCATGGGCAATTCAATGTACCGATCGGGACGAAAAGCAATTGTACCTACGATATTGAATTATTTGAAGAATACTCCAGGGTGTTAAAGAATGTAGATATCTCCACTAACGATTTTGCTGCAACAATACAACAGGCAACTGCTGGAGATTTGATTTTTGCAGATCCCCCTTATGCTTCTGCACAAAAGAATGACACAAGTTTTCTTAAGTACAATGATCGATTGTTCACTTGGGATGACCAAATTCGCTTACATAATGCATTGGTTGCTGCTAGAATACGAGGTGTAAATATTATACTAACAAACGCCAATAACAAAGAGATCAAAGACCTGTACAGCGACAGCGGTTTCTTTATTGCGGAAGTTAGCAGAACCAGTAATATTGCTAGCAAGACCCAAAATCGAACTATAGTTTCAGAATTACTAATCACGTCATTTCCCCACAGGGATGCGTAGAAATATAATTGCAACGGAGGAATACGCGTGCTTAAGATAGCATTTATTAGTGATATCCATTTTGGAGAGCTGGCAAGATCTAACGAATTTACTCTCCCGGGACAATCTGCAAAAGGTGAAACGACAAGATCAGCATCATTATCTGAAGGATTATCTAAGATTCTAAAAGAGAATGATGTGAAATACCTATTTGTGGGTGGAGATTTAACATCTCGTGCTCGCCCACAAGAATTCTACTACTGTGAAAAAAGAATCGAATCTATCGCCCAGCAGGCAGGGATCCCTGTGGAAAATGTCATTTGGGGAATCGGAAATCACGATGTCGATTGGAATATTACCAAGCTATATGAGCAATATAAAACAGAGCCTGAGGATATTTGTGATATTGCTAAGAATTCTTATAGAGTAATTGCTCATAGTGTTGCATATCATAACACTCGAATCCATCCTCAATGGACAGAGACCGGGCCTATACCATTAAGTGGAATTGTTGAGACGGATGACTTCATAGCATTTATTTTGAACTCTGCTGCATATTGCACACACGACCAAGAATTTTCACACGGCAGACTTTCGGACGAACAACTGAATTGGTTCGAAGCAAAGGCGAAAGAAAACCAAGGAAAAAATAAATGGAAAATTGCGTTGATGCATCACCATCCTCATAACTATCCATACCACATTTCCAGTGTTGATATTTCAACATTGGAAGAAGGCAGTAAGTTCGCAGACATTGCCGGTACTACGGGGATTAATTTAGTTCTTCACGGCCATAGGCATCACCCTAGGGCTCAAACTGTCCAAAATTCACAGTGGAAAAATGGAATCACTTTTGTATGCGGTGGAAGCTTATCTGTAAATGCTGAACACAGAAGCAATGGAGATATCCCTAATACATTCCATATTATTTGCTTGACTGACGAGATTGGCGTACTCACACTACATAATTATGAGTATTCTGCAAGCGAAGGATGGACTCGATTGAAGAACAACAAACCCGAAACACCGCTTGATGCAGAGATGAAATTGGGAAAGATCATCCTTGAAGAGCAGGCCCGGGAATTAGTAACTCAAATGGGTAATTATAACGGAAATATGTGTTCACTGTCTTGGTCTGATTATGCAGATACCTTGCAGTTTTGGGGTGCAACAAAAACAAATCAATTAATGGAAGAGATCCTATCGCCTTTGCACGACATAAGCGGTGAGTTCCCGAAACGAGTACACTTAGAAAGGGTGGGAGATGCACATGACGCGTAAAGCAGATGATATACTTCGGTACGATGGTCAGAACCCATTTGGTGATAGCCAACCACGTAATTATGCAGATACAAAGATATTAAACGAGTTTTATCCTACTTCGTGTTTTTGGTCGCTATTTAATGATCAACACGAAGTTCTTCTAGGTACTCGTGGCAGTGGAAAAACATATTTACTAAAGGCCATGCGAAGATCAATGTTAAAAAGAATTCGCGATCCAAAAGCAGAGGAGATTATTAATAACAAGTCATTCATTGCGCTATATGTTCCCATGCATTTGGAGGTTATAAGTGAGTTTGAAAAATTAGATTTACGACCGGATCGGTTGAGAAGCATTTTTCAATTTTTCTTTAACTGTCTTCTAGCCGAGGCAATCGTGCAGGAACTCGAAGATATTCTCGATGAAGAAGAGGACGAACTGAAAGCGTTTCAGCTGGGAGGAAAACTATCTCGTCAACTTGATTTTGTCTGGTTTAATGGTGAAAACACATACGGAAAGGGCTCAAACCTTAAACAACTAGCACAAAAAGTTAGAAATCTTTATTATTCATTTGATCTTTCTTCTGGGGATATAAATCAAATACCATCTGTATTTAAACGTCAAATATGCACATCATTGATTGTCGCAAAGGCACTTATATCCGAGGCATTAGACTTTAAGGAAGAACCCACATGGATAATTTGCGTGGACGAAGCAGAATTTCTAAATGATATCCAGCAGCAATGCATAAATAGCGTATTTCGATCAGACTCTAATCGCATTGCACTAAAAGTAGCAACCTTGCCATTCTACCATAGAACATTAGAGACACTGATTCCTGGCATAAAAGTGTGTGCAGGCAACGATTTTAACTATCGTTTTGTTGATATGAAGTACGATAGTGACGATTTTAAGAACTTAACAAATCAGTTGTGTTCACATCGATTGAAAACCCGTTTAACGGCCAAACAACTTGATGTTGAATCGCTTGAGGATTTTTTGGGCAAAATCGGCAATGACGATCTAATTGATTATTATCGAGCAGAGGTTGGCGAAGAAAACGCAACACGAGAAGTAATCGAATCCCAAATAATTGCTAGTTTTTCTGCTGATCGTCGAGAAGGATCCAGGAATTATACAAATACACGAAAAACTATTTATGATAAATTTACAACTATTTTCTTTGTTCGAGAAATGTATAAAATTTCACGCAAAGGAAATAGCAAGCCTGGCTGGTATGCAGGAGCCGCAATAGTTAGGAAAGTATCCCAAGGTAATCCTAGACTCTTTATTCAATTAATGAATGCATTATTTGAGAAAGCTAAAAAATCAAAGTTAACGCCCAAAGCGCAACACGAGGTTGTACTTAAATTTTGCGAGGATCTTTGCAATGCAACAAAAGGATTGGATTACGATGCATATAACTGCTTAGACGCAATTAGCAGCTATATAATGGAAAAAGTGCATCGTAAAGATCAAATGGTTGCAATCGGATCGGCCTTTTCTTTAACTAGTAAAAACCAAGCCGAGTTTGATAGGATAACATACTGGTTACAAGAAGCAATCGCACATTCTCGCTTAATCGTTGCAGAAGATGCATTAATTAATGGGCTGCAAAACAACACAAAATTCACATTGTCAAATGCATATGCCGCATTCTATTGGATTCCCATGCGTACAGATTCCGCATCCAAAATTCCTATCAAAGCACTCCATTCAAATAATTGGGTCGATAATTGTACCGATACCCAAATGTCGTTTCTTGAGGAGGTAACATGATACAGTTCTGCAATGTGCATTTTGACATTAGTTCTTTTAGCGAAGTAGACTTATTCGTTTGTACAGTAAGCTATGAAAAACGTTCATATTTTCTATTGGATCAAGTTATCCCAATAATAGATAAGGAAGCTCTATTATTTTTCGCAACTGACAATTATGCAAAATTTGATGTTTCCAAAGAAAAAATTCAAGCACTTAAAGAACTAGGATATAATGCGGAGTTTGTTGATTACCAAGAATATGCAGCAGTTATCGCTCAAATTAAGAGTGCCATTCTATCGAAGCAAGAGGATAAACAATCAGTAAAAATAATTGTTGACTACTCATCTATGCCTCGAAGTTGGTATGCTAGACTGCCTAACGCGTTAGAAGAAATACTGCGACCGGATGATGTGGTCTATTTCTGTTATTGTGAAGGCAATTATAAAACGGGATATTCTGAGTATCCTACAGCAGGAACAGATAAAGCATTCGAATATTTTTCCGGAAAGGCATCATTACTCCCTAAAAAAAGAACACACATTTTTGCATTAAGCTATGACATTTCACGTACGCAGGGTATTATCGAAAAATGCGAACCCGAATATGTAATTGTCTGCGAAGCTCATGATCCAACACGTAGCGATATTCACCAAAACATCATTGATGCCAATCAAAATATTATGGCCCAAGCAGCTATGGTTGTTTCTTTAGACATTAGCGATTTTTCCTTTATGGTAACGAAACTTCGTGAACTTGCAAATGAGCTCATTGAATCATCGGATGTAATATTCGTTCCTGATGGCCCCAAGCCACTTATTTTTGCAATGTCTCAAATTCCCCACTTGCTTAAACAACCTGGAATAACATGCATACACGCCAAACGAGATTTGAGTAAGTTTGTACCTGTTGATGTTGAGGCCTCTGGCAAAATTGTTGGGTTCTCTATGCGAGTTGTCGTATAGCAATCTGCAATGCACAGCACAAGAATTTAGTTCTTTTATCTCATACCCGCATTCGAAATTTGAATGCGGGTATACTTAATTATAAATATTGCATCTTAGGAAATACTATTGACAATACTTCGGTATACCGATATAATGTTAGTGAAAGGAGGGAGTAATATGTCCCTGAATGAAGCATTAGCACAAAAGAACATTACCAAGTACAAACTGTGGAAAGAAAGCGGGGTGCCCCAGGCGACCATTTCTGATATTTGTACCGGTAAGACAAAAATTGAAAAATGTTCTGCAGAGACGATCTACCGGATTGCAAAGGTATTGAATGTTTCTATGGAGAGCCTGATTGCTCCTGTGGTACAGCGTATGGATGAGAATCGCAAACGCCCCTCCTTCGATGTATTCAAGAGCAATGTGTGCCATCAGGTAAAAGACCTTGGGGATATTCCCTTTATTATCCAATTGCTGCAATCCAATCAGATTCGTGAGCTGTACGAAAAAAAATGGTATCCCGAGGCTCTGTATCTCTTAGCGATGTTGGATTATCTCTCCAGAGAGAACAATGTGCCTATTTGCAAAAATTATAACGACATCCGCAGCAGCAAGCTGCAAAAGCTGGTGTTCCCTTCCAGCGTGGTTATTCTTTGCAAAACGATGAAGTCCGACAAACCGAAAGAGGAAATCATTCGTATGGCAATCCCTGAATTTTTACGGTTTAACATCGTAGAGAGCGAGGTGCGAAATGTCTGCTGAAACCCCTATCACGAAAGAAAATCTGGATACCTATCTGAAAGAACTTGCTAAGCAATTCCGCAAGCTGAACGGTAAAGCAATGCCGGCAGAGATCACCTTGATCGGTGGAGCATCGATCATAATTAACTACGGTTTCCGGGACTCCACCTATGATGTGGATGCCCTGATCCATGCGTCCTCCGCAATGAAAGATGCTATCAATTATGTAACAGACACCTTAGGTTTGCCCAACGGTTGGCTCAATGAGGATTTTAAGAATACCAGATCCTACACCCCCCGACTGGTCAACTACTCGAAGTATTATCGTACTTTTTCCAATGTGCTGACCGTCCGTACTATCACAGGTGAATATCTAGTCGCGATGAAACTGATGGCATACCGGCAGTATAAACACGACATCTCAGATATTGTGGGTATTCTGCGAGAGCAACAGAACATTGGTGATCCACTAACCTTTGAACGAATCAACAAGGCTGTGACAGATCTGTACGATAGTTGGGAGAACCTGCCGGAGAACGCAAAGGGTATGATTGAAAGCATTTTGGCAAACGAAGATATGGACGCTTTGTATGAGGCTTATACAAATGAGGAAGCGGCAGCTAAAGATGCACTTATCACTTTTGAGGATAAGTACCCTGATGTTCTGAAGGAAGACAATCTTGCAGATGTTCTGAAGCACTTAATAAATAGACAAGACGGAGAATGATTGCACAGGAAGCTGCAGGCAAAAACAGAGGTATTTTAATGTTGGAAAAGAAAACGAGTTACTTCGATACAATAGAATACATGCTCAAAAACGAGCAGGAATTGAGTTGGGATTATTATCATTGCCATAACTACTGCAAAAATGTAGAAGATGTATTTGACTATCCCAAATCTTATATTGGTGATACATTTATACATGCAAAAAAGCAATTACTTATTTCAACCAACCATAGTGACCGGCACAGCTTCGATGGACCAAACATCTCACAAGCAAGAGCAGCGCATTCAATCTCTTCATTTTTTACAGGGATGATACTTGCTCAAGGGTTGCTTGGAGATAATCAGAACAGCTTTTGCAATCTCTATGGAACCTTAAATGGTGTGTTTCCATTTGCTTATGTATGGAATCTCACGTGCCTATACCATGATTTTGGTTATGAATTTGAGAAGAATGTACATAGCTACGAAATTGTAAAAAACGAAATGAATAGATCAGCAGAAAGGATCCCTATCCCAAATAGGCGTCTAAAATTACCCGAGTTAAATGGCTATTCCCTTGCTGCGGTGAGCAAGGTGTTTTCGATCAATAAGTCATATCTTTCTATGGGCAGACGTGGATTGTTTAACAAGGATGTCTCGGCAGAAGCTAGGTTTATTCTTCATTTTGTACGCATATGGAAAAGTGGCTTGCTATGTAATGGCGGACCAGTTAAGATACCGCATAGATCAGGTATGCTAATAGAAAGATATTTAAACTACAGGTTGTTTGGACGTATGCAAGGATGCCTTGATCACGGAATTATGGGAGGATTGTCCTTTTTTAATTTAATAATCGACAACTATATACGTGAATATTTTGAAAGCCGCAGGGTTAGCAATAATCATAACTTCACTAACTTTGAAGTTATGAATGTTTTGGATAACCCTTTACAAATTACGATTGAGCAAACCATCTTATTCGCTTACATTGCAGACTGCATTGTTAACCATAATATATGGAAATGCCAAAAGGGTCGCGAATATGAATATCGCACCTTCGGCTTAGATGCTTTAATAGGCAGTAAATTTGAGAAGATTAATTTCTACACAAACCCGCTGTTGTTTATATTAGTTATGTCTGACTGCTTGGAACCTTATAAGAACTATTGCAATGTATGCTTCAGTCACGGAATTGACCATCCCGAATATGACAAAAACGAGGCTCTTTCCATTTTTAAAGACTATGGTTTAACTGTAGTAGGTGGAAGGATAGTAATAACCGTCCCTGATAGCTGTGTTGTCGCCTGTGAGAACAAATTGAAGGATATGCAGGACTGGATATCTATAGAGTACAGAAAACATTCGAACAAGTTCTATGTCATTCCAATACGGGCATGATGTTGCTCGTCAAATAGCTAAGACCTCTTTCCTCAATCCCGGACTTGTTCCGGGATTTTTTCTTTTATATTGAATTGCTTGAAAAACTGTGGTAAACTAGGTATGCCAAACTAATCAAATATAACAATAATCGTATTATTGCGCCTAGGGGTTACTATACCCTTTTTGCGTCCATACTGTATTCACATTATGAATTTGATAAAAATGCAAATTCCATCAATGTGAATGCAGCAATGCTTGTTATATTGATTAGTTTGGCGACTATCGGAGTTTGCGTTTTTTGTGCGGTTACTTCGGTAGCCGCACTTTTTATTTTTAGGAGAGAGAATTATGATCACAGAAAAGAAATTAACCGGATACCCAAGCATTGACAGGCCTTGGTTTAAATATTATACTGAAGAAGCTATCAATGCCAAAATGCCGGAGTGTACGATTTATGAGTACCTTTGGGAGAGTAACAAGGATCATCTTGAGGACACAGCTTTGCGGTATTTCGATTGCAAAATCTCCTTTGGTGAATTGTTTGATAATATCGAAAAAGTCGCAAAGGCGTTTTCTGCTGCAGGCATAAAGCAGGGCGACATTGTCGTTATGGCAACTGTTACTACACCGGAAACAATCTATGCAGTTTATGCGCTAAACCGTCTGGGTGCCGTTGCAAACATGATCGATCCCCGGACTAGTGTCGAAGGCATTAAAGAGTACATTACGGAAGTTGATGCGAAGTATGTACTTTGCATTGATGTGGCATATCCCAAAATTGAAAAAGCTATTGATGGCACAACTGTTGAGAAGATTATTATTGCTTCGCCGGCAGATTCTTTGCCCCAGCCTAAGAAATTCCTTTTCAACATGATGAACAAACTTAAAGGCAGTGCGCCGAAGTTTGGCAGTAATTGCATAACCTGGTTGGATATGCTTTCTGCTGGCAGAAGTGCAGCATACACGACAGCTGCATATCAACCGAATGCATGCTGTGTGATTGAGCATACTGGTGGTACCACCGGTCTACCCAAAGGCGTTATGCTGACCAATGATAATTTCAATTCCGCAGCAGAACAAATTAAGAATTCTCCCTTGCGACTGGAACGGCAAGACAAATTTCTGAATATCATGCCGCCGTTTATTGCCTATGGTATGGTGTTGGGTATTCATATTGCGCTGACGCATGGTTGGGAATCTGTCATTATTCCTAAGTTTGATCCCAAGGATTTTGCCGATTTAATTCTCAAGTATCAACCCGCAGGTATAATGGGTGTTCCTACATATTTTGAGGGCCTAATGGATGAGCCTAAGATTAAGGGCAAAGACCTTTCCTGCATTAAGGTTGTACTCGTTGGCGGCGATAAGGCGCTGGTTGAATTTGAAAAGAAAGTAAATGCTTTCTTTGCTGAACATAACGCTAACATTCACTTGAGCAAGGGATACAGCATGACAGAGGCAAGCGCAACAGCTACCTTTGCCTTTGAGGAAATCAACAAGCCGGGCAGCGCGGGTATTCCTTTCGCTCAAACAATCGTTGCAGCTTTCGAACCCGAGACAGATAAAGAGTTGCCTCTAGGCGAATCTGGCGAAATGTGCATTTGCACTCCTACCATGATGGCAGGATATTATGGCAAACAAGAAGAAACTGACCGGATAATCAAAAAGCATTCGGATGGAAGAATGTGGATCCACTCAGGTGACTTGGGCTATGTTGATGAAGATGGTTGTATCTACATTAATGGCCGATTAAAGAGAATGATTATCCGCTATGATGGATTTAAAGTATTTCCTCCTTTCATTGAGGACGTGGTTTCTACACATAAAGCTATTGACACTTGCTGTGCGGTGGGAACACTGGACAAAGAACATGTTCAGGGGTATCTGCCTATCGTTTTTGCCGTACTTAAAGACAAGTACGATATGGATGTACTGAAGAAAGAATTATTTGACCTGTGTCAAAAAGAATTGCCTGAATATGTGCAACCCGTCGATTTTGTATTTATTGACAAAATGCCGCTGACCCCCATTGGCAAAGTCGACTACCGAGCACTTGAAAAAGAAGCAGAGAACTTATAATTGCTAATGATTGATAAGCGAAAATAGGGATCAACTGCCAACACGAGCATTTATGCTTGTGTTGGCAGTTTTCGTTATGTACTAGACGGAAATAATGTACATAAAAGACGTATTAGTACGAGAATTTACAGAAAATTTGCTTTTCTCTGAAGAAATATATGGTAAAATATTCTTGCAGGTATCCGAGGGCTTGCACAAATCTTTCTGGCACGCATAAAACGTGCACAATGTTTCCTTTCTATATGCTCTCAGCCAGTCTGGGGCAACAATGTTTTTTGTCTTCTTTTTATTATTTTTTACCACGCAATTTTTTATGAAATGAAACCACGCTGATAGGTGCGAAAGCATCACAAATATCGAGTGTGGAGATAAGATACTGCCTTAGCTCCACAGCAAAACCTCGATCGACGCCTAAGTTATGGTTACCGTTCCATAACATCGTAATAATTTGACAGCTTAGCGGGCTTTGCGCGTCGGAGGTGGGTAGTAAGACTATTCACCAAGACGTACTTCTCGAGAGGAGGTGGTTGATATGGTACAACGATTATTCAGTGATCTATGCCATACCGTCCGCAAACAAGCAACGCAGACCACCTCCGGCCGCACGGCCATAAATTAAAAAACCAACGGTCTTAGGGTACCGCTTTGGCCAAACAACTGCCAAAGCAAAGCCCCACTACGAGACTTGGTAACACGACTGCCTTTGTAAGAGCAGTAAAACCATATCTTGCAAAGGAAAACTGGACTCAAAGAGACCTTGCCGGTGCATCCGGTTTATCAGAGGCAATGGTCTCCAGGATGTTCAAGAATTTAAACGGAAGAGGAGATACCTTTGAGTTAACAGAGCGTATGGTGTACAAAGTCGCTCTCGGATTAAAACTTGGGAGAAAAGGCTACTGGTCTCTAATGGAGATAGCATTTCCCGAGTTGTTTGAGGCGCTTGACAGCGGTGAAACACACACTGACTTAAACATCACGCTAAATAAAAAAGGTAAACCTCCACTATAAGAAACCCTCGGAATTGCCGCCGTCCCATTGGTTTGGGGCGGTGGTAAATTTTTTTGGTTTTTTATTTCAACTTTGCACCTAGGTGAAATTCAGGGGGCTTTTAAACTGTTATACTATGGTCAGTCAAGGAGCTCATGACTACTTAGGCTGCTATCGGCCGATGGCAGTACTTCTATTTAAGGAGTTGGTTATATGCTTAACCTTCGTGATCTTCGGATCGACCCTGCCAGCTTGGGTCGTAAAATGTTGCTGGTCGATGTGATGCCCGCCTACGAGTATAAGGACGGCAAACGGACTGAGACCGTGACCGGTTACCGCTATGTGGTGTGCCTGGCAGAACATCGCCTGGAAAAGCTGAGTGTGCGCATTGATGGACCTCAGCAAATGGAACAGCCGGAAGGCTTTGTGGATGTGGAGTTTACCGACCTGGTCGTCACCGGCTATGAGTCTCAGGGCAAGCTCCAGTTCTCCGCAAAAGCCAGCGGCATCTTCCCCGTGGAGTAATCCACCTGTTCGTCTGAGGGCGATCCCGCGGGGCGGCTGGGGGTTAATATTTTTTCCTAAAGAAAAATATCCCCCGCCGTAACGCGGGAGAAGTCCTCGCTCGCATAGGTTAGTATTACCTATGCGAGCGAGGTAGCGGTAGCAAAAAGGAGGAAATGCTATGCATGAAAATCAAATCCAGTCACGCAAGTGGCTGTTGACCATCAATAATCCCCAAGACCATGGTATGACCCACGATGAGATCATCGACCGTGCGCA
>JAZSOR010000031.1:0-64821 GCA_045537035.1 Faecousia sp.
CATTTGACGATATTGGCAATGTAGCAATTTTTGGTTCTGTCCAGATCGATAATGGAGAGCATATCGTCTAAAAGCTTACCGGCAGGACCGACAAAAGGCTCACCGCGCAAATCCTCCTGCTCTCCGGGGCCTTCGCCGATGAACATTACATCGGCATCTTTATGTCCGACACCAAACACCACATTGGTACGCGTCTTTCCGAGCTCGCACGCAGTGCAGGACGCGCATTCATTTTCCAAGCACTCCCATTGTGTCATTAGCGACTCCTCCTGCGGCTGCGGCGGTACCGCTTATTTCTGTGTTTCAGCGCAAGCATCTGTAAACGCGGTAACATACGGATAACCACAACGAAGCCTGCCGCAACAATCACAACGATCAAAACAACGAAAAGTACTGTGCCTGTTTTAAAAGAATTCTTCCCGCCATTCTCGTCCAGCTGCAAAGAATTCACTGTATTCACAGAATTCATTGCATACAAGTCAGCTTGTACAACACACATATTATCGTACCATATCTGCACAACAGAAACCTTTTGGCCGGCTTTGATGGGCGCTTGCAAGGCATCGTCAACATAATGGAACGAAAGATTTTCCACAGTCGCTGCTTCCGCAAGAATCGCAGATACGGAGCTGTTAGGACCCATGATCAGCTCACTGTCGCCGTTTTCTACAGGACATTGGCGCAAAGCCTGATTCTCGTGCAGGATCTGGGCATATTTATTGCCCTCAAATCCTGCATTTAATAAAGCCGTCGTTTCATGATAACCGCCAACTGTGATAGCGCTGTAACCGTCGTCCTGATAGACCGTGTCTGAACCCATTACAACGCTAATCAGCGTCATGCCGTTTTTCTCTGCCAAGGCTGCAACGCATCTTCTGCCATCTTGCGCAACACCGGTTCTGCCACCAAGGACTCTTTCGTCGTAGTAAAGTTTACTGCTGGAATCTAGAAGGCTATTGCTGCTCACAAGCAGCCGCTCCCCGGTCTTATTGGTAGCTGAAACCGTATACTGCGCTGTGGTGAAAATCTCACGGAAAGTTTCATTACGGATCGCTGCATCCAAAATCTTTGCCACATCCCGGGCGGTTGTAAGCTGTGAATCATCATGAAGTCCATGGACATTTTTAAAAGTCGTCCCCTGACATCCAAGAGCCTGCGCGCGTCTGTTCATTTCTTCAACAAATGCTTCCTGACTTCCGCTGATATGCTCAGCGATCGCAATGGCTGCATCATTGGCAGAACTGACCAGAAGACAGTATAACAAGTCCTGTAAGGACATCTTCTCACCGGAGACAAGGTCAGCGCTGATGGCATCAACCGGCAAGGAAGAAACCGCAGCGTCCGAAACAGATACCATATCGGCAAGATTACCATCTTCCACTGCAATGAGTCCGGTCATGATTTTGACAAAGCTGGCCGGGTACATCTTGTCATCTGCATTCCACGCATACATAAGCGTTTCGCTGCCGGTCTCATAGACGATCGCAGCTTTCGCATTGTCAATAATTTTTTTAGGACCCAAAAGCATATTCCCTGCATCCAGACCATGGGAAGAATTTACAATTACCTGATCTGTTACTTCAGAAGAAGCATTTGTCTCCTCTGCTGCAGGCAGCGATGATGCCATAGCAGGCTGCAAAAGCAGAACAGATATCATTGCGATGGCAACGCAAATTATTGTAATTTTTTTCATATTTCTACCTCAATCTATGAGAAACATACTTGTACGACATCTAATTTCCGTGTATAATGTATTTAAAATACTATAGCATTATTTCTCCTGCTCGTCAATCTGAGAGGTAACATATGATTAAAAATTTTGAGCGTTTTGCCCTTGCGCTGGTAACCGTACTGTTGATCGGTGTAATGGCAGGCATATTCATTGGCATGCGAGCTAATCGTTCGCCGGTAACGCTACTGCCCTATGAACGCGAGACGACCGAGTCTGCCAGCGATACACAAAATATACATATCACAAACGGAAAACTTAACATTAACAGCGCTACTGTTGAAGAACTTTCCAAATTACCCGGAATTGGAGAAACATATGCGCGCCGCATTGTGGAGTATCGCAACGAACATGGCTTGTTTATTTCGATCAGCGACCTTGAAAAAGTTTCCGGCATTGGTAAGAAGCGTTTAGAATCCATTGCCGAATACATAACAACAGGAGGTTAAAATGAAAATTTTAGTTGTAGATGATGAAGAATTATTGGTAAAAGGAATCCGCTTTAACCTTCAAAATGATGGCTACGATGTAATTACCGGTTCAGATGGTCTGGAAGCATTGCAACTAATGCAATCAGAGAAACCCGATCTCGTTATACTTGATATCATGATGCCACGAATGGACGGCTTGACCGCTTGTGCAAAAATTCGCGAAAGCTCTAATGTCCCTATCATCCTTCTGACTGCTAAAACCGAGGATATGGATAAGCTGATCGGTTTTGATCAAGGTGCTGACGATTATCTGACGAAGCCTTTTAACATTCTGGAACTGAAAGCACGCGTGCGAGCTTTACTTCGCAGAACAGCCCCTCAGGATGACACCAACATATCGACTATGACGATCGGAGAGATCACTCTCGATTTAAACGCAAGAGATGCTTACCACAACGGTGTGCTCGCAAATCTGACTGCAAAAGAATTCGATGTGATCGAGTTCCTGATGAAAAACCCCAATCGCGTATATTCCCGTGAAGCGCTTCTTGATACGATTTGGGCATATGAATATCGCAGTGACATTCGTACAGTGGATGTTCATATCCGCCGACTGCGCGAAAAACTCGAAGACGACCCGGCTGATCCAAAATACATCATGACGAAATGGGGCGTTGGTTATTATTTCAAAAAATAAGCAACCAAGATTGCTGCACTGGCGCAGCACGCAATTTAATTATGCGGTTATCTATATAACGATTACAGCGATCGTTTTGCTGCTTCTGAATATTTATTGCGCAAAACTCAGCCGGGATTCTTTCTTTAACAGCAAAGAAATTTCCATGATTGAAAAATGTCGATTAGCTGCCAACGAAATTTCTGAGTTAGAGGCGTTCAACGAAAAAACCGTTGCCGATGCTTTGACAAGCATCGAGAACATGGGCATTACGCACCTTGTTGTTACCGATGAGAGTGCAAAAGCCATATTTTCCGCTGATTCAAACTATGTATTGATGGGCCAGTATGTGGTCTTTCCTGAAATCATTACTGCTTTAAAGGGAAATGATGTATTTTACAGTAGCTATCAAAGCGGTGTCATTCGTTCTTCTGCAGCCATTCCCGTATATTCCTACGGTACGCTGATTGCCTGTATTTATATACTTGAAAACGACTCTGCACAAGGCACGCTGATCGCAACGATTCAAAACAGTATTTTTACACTGACCGTTTTTCTGGAAGTTATCGTCATCTTATTTACGCTGTTGTTCTCAAGCAAATATTTTGCCCGTTTCCGCAAAATCATGACATCTATCAAAAATGTACGCAGCGGCGACTATTCTCATAAGCTAAAAATGTCAGGTCATGATGAGTTAACGACCCTGAGTAATGAATTTAACGATCTGATCACCCGCCTGCAGATTTCCGAAAATAAGCGAAATCAATTTGTGTCCGACGCTTCACACGAGCTGAAAACGCCCCTTGCTTCCATTAAGCTCCTGAGCGATTCCATTTTACAGAACAACATGGATATACATACAGCCCGTGAATTTGTGGCTGACATAGGTAATGAAGCCGACCGCTTAAACAGAATGTCTCAGAAGCTCCTTTCTCTTTCCAAAGCAGACGGCACTTACGATACTGACCAGGAGATCGTTTTCATTACACCGACAATCGAGCGTGTGGTCCGTATGCTCGCAGAACTGGCGCAAACCAATCAGGTTTCCATCCAAACAGATTTATCGGGTGACCGTACAATCCTGATCTGCGAGGATGATCTCTATCAGATACTTTTCAACCTGGTTGAAAACGGCATTAAATATAACAGACCCGGTGGTACATTGCAGATTTCCCTTTCTACTGCCGGCGACAATGTCCGTATCACGGTCAAAGATTCCGGTGTTGGCATTCCGCCGGATGCATTGAGTCATATCTTTGAGCGTTTCTACCGGGTAGATAAAGCAAGATCGCGTTCTTCCGGTGGCAGCGGTCTCGGTCTTTCGATCGTCAGAAACTTTGTTGAGCGTAACCAGGGAACGATCGAAGTGAGCAGCATCGTATCTGAAGGCACAACATTTGTAATTACCTTTCCCGTATTCTCAGTTGAGGAGGATGAAGAATGAAAAAGACACTCTGCATTCTCTTAATTCTGATATTGGTACTCTCTCAAACAGCCTGTGGAAAGAATGATAAACAGATCGTTGCACCTGTAAATTTCTATTTCCCGTTGGCAAATACGGCATACGGTACACAGTCCGGTGTGATTGGCGTAGAACAATTCGATTCCAAAGATCACGAAACGGATTATTCTTATCTGTTAAGGCGTTACTTTGAGGGGCCCCAATCCGAAACGCTTAACACATTTCTGCCCAAAGGAACTGAACTCATTTCTTTCTACGACTTTGACGGAAAAGTACAGATCATTCTTAGCTCTCAAATTTCACAACTATCGGAAGCAGATCTGACCGTTGCCTGCGCGTGTATTACACGGACAGTTATGGAACTGACCGATGCAGACTCCGTGCAGATCAGCGCCAACGATAATTCCCTGGGTGATATTGAGGCCAATCGGTTCACCTTGGTGGATTTTGTTTATTTTCAAGCGGATTAATCAGATATCAATATGCCGACAGTCTCATTAGAAACAGACAGTGTAGCGTTCTTCAGTTTTGAAATACACGGAAATGCTTTATTTTCATCCAATCTTATAAACATCTTTTCCGAATTGTTTTGAGACGAAACTATTTCAAACGCCATTTCCCCTGCGCCGGCATGTTTTGTACTAATTTTCTTATTAACAACATACTTTCCTTCAAATGGAACACACACTCCCAGATCTACAGATCTCCCATCACAAGTCATGCGGATACGAAATATATCGGTCTGCGGTAATGTGCAAACACAATGAAAGTATGTATACAGTCCTTCCACTGTTACCTCTGCTTTTCCTGCTATCTCGTTCTTATACATCACATTATATAGATTCATAAAGCAATCCCCCTTGCAGCACAATATGCCGCAAGGGGGATTGAAATTCATATCATCCTAAGGTCATTTAATCCAAAGCTGACAGCGATCGCATCATCGACCATATGCATATGCGCATCATCCAGTCTACCCATATGCTCACGCAATCTGCGCTTATCGATTGTTCGTATCTGCTCAAGCAAAATAACAGAATCCTTACTGAGCCCTACACTCCCTCCGGCAATGTTAATGTGTGTCGGAAGCCGGGCTTTTCCTGTCTGGCTGGTAATCGCAGCAGCAATCACCGTCGGTGAATGCTTGTTTCCCGTATCATTTTGTACAATCAGTACCGGGCGGGTCCCGCCCTGCTCACTGCCAACAACCGGTGAAAGGTCTGCGTAGAATATATCTCCCCGTTTGACCGTGGTATCCATGTTCGTCACACTCCGCGAGAAATCATTGCCAACGCTACCATTTTCGTATGTAACGCGGCTGAACATATTCTTCCACGCACAATCAGAAAATATACGGTAGTGCTTTCAAGATATTCTATGCAGAACCGGACAAAAAGCTACACAAACGCAAACTTTTCAATATCCATCGACAAGATACGCTTTCCTCTCCATAAAAATTCCGCCCGTATGGGGGTCTCATTTTTATCTGTATAAATGTCAACATGCATTGCGTCTTCTTTATAGCTGTCGTCGATTTGTATATGCATTCCTTCATCCGTAGTGGCGCAACCCTTAATATAACCGCTTCGTAAAGTGCGGATAAAGAGCCAGGGAGCGCTGACCGGGGTAACCTGTCCGTCCGCGATCATCTCAAAGGCAAGTACTTCATCGTCAAAAGTCAAGTTACCACCCTCTGCGGTAATATGACCGCTGATGCCACTGATCGACTCCGGTTCAATAACAGAAAAATTGACCCTTCCGGTGGCATCCGCTTCGCAGTTCATTGTAAATGTGTAGAGTTTATCCCCATAATCAGCTGTGATCTGTGACTCGAATTTACATCCTTTTGCCTGCAGAATTGATTCTCGCATTTGTACCGCTTTGTCGATTGCAGAATTATTTTTACAACCGCATAATGTCAACAGTATCAGAAATACTGCCGCAAATCGCTTCATATCATCCCACCATTATTCAGTAGTCGTGGCAGAACATTCACAATATCGCTTGGCAGCATGCTGTATTGACCGAGCTCCTCAGCGCAAATATCACCTGCGGCGCCGTGGAGCCAAACACCTGCAGCAGCTGCAACCATTGGGTCAAGTCCTTGACCAAGCAGACCCAGGATCATGCCGGCAAGCACATCACCGCTGCCGCCAACTGCCATACCGGGGTTACCGGTGGTGTTAATATAGCAGCTTTGGCCGTCAGTTATTACCGTTTTATGTCCTTTTAAAACAACAATGGAACCGGTCTCGTTCGCAAGCGTAACTGCGCCATTCGTCCTGCCTGCTTCCAGCGAACCACCAAAACGACAGAATTCACCCTCATGAGGCGTTAAAATTGTCGGACTTGTCCTTCCACGCAATACATCTTTATGCGTCTGCATAACATTTATTCCGTCAGCATCCAAAACAACAGGGCCGCTGTAATTTTCCAGTATCCAGCGCACGACCTGCTCCACATGATCTGACCTGCCGAGACCGGGACCAACTAAGATTGCATCCATTCCGTCAATCAAAAGAGACAACTTTGGGATAGCCGCTGTACTAAGCATACCGTCTTCATCCGGTAGGGGCATAATAATCGGTTCCAACAATTTGATCGCTTCGATCCCATAGATAGATTCCGGAACACCTAAGTACACAAGTCCGGCGCCGATGCGCAAAGCGCCCATCGCAGCCAAAGCCGGTGCGCCGGTATAGCCGACACTGCCGCACAGCAGCAGGATCTTGCCGTAGTCTCCTTTATGGGTTTCCGCTTTTCTTTCAGGAAAATACTGTAGCACTTCTGCTTTTGTTAACTGTTTCATTTCCATACCAATCACCCATTTTTCTATTTTTGATATCATAACATCGCATAATATTACCGTCAATCATTCATTTCATATTTTATCCTTGCATTTTCCGGCGTATTATGTTATGATGTCTTGGAATATGTAAAAGCTGTGAATGGGCTGTCGTGCATTGATTTAGCGACTTCAGAGAGAGCGGGATGGTGGGATCCGCTTGCGTGTAATGTATGGCTTTCTCCCGGGAGCTGCCGTCTGAATCTCAGTAGGACGCGCCGGACGATCACCGTTATCGGTCACGATGTTTACATCATAAGCTGCGCTTTTTGCGAATTGCGGGTGGTACCGCGGAGGTTATCCTTCGTCCCGATTGGGATGAAGGTTTATTTTTTATCTATTATTCCATTGTAAGGAGATATTGTAATGAAAGAACAACTGGAACTGATTCAGCAGCAAGCCATCGCTGCGCTGAATGAAGTCAGCACCCCTTCTGAACTGGAAGAACTGCGTGTTCGTTTCTTGGGTAAGAAAGGCGAACTGACTGCTGTATTGAAGATGATGGGCAAGCTTTCTGCCGAAGAACGCCCCGTTATGGGTCAGATCGCAAACGCTGTCCGTGCTGAAATCGAAAGCAAACTGGAAGAAAAGAAAGCTTCTATCAATGCAGCTGTTTTGGAATCCAAGCTGGCTGCAGAAGCGATTGATGTAACGATTCCCGGTCAGTCTGTTGAGATCGGTCATGAGCACCCCATGAATAAGGTGCTTCAGGAGATCAAGGACATTTTTGTCGGTATGGGCTACCAGATCGTCGACGGTCCGGAAGTCGAACTGGCTGACTACAACTTTACCCGTTTGAATATCGAAGAAGGTCATCCTTCCAGAGATCGTTCTGACACCTTCTACTTTACTGACGATGACAGTGTGCTTCTGCGGACCCAGACCAGCCCCATGCAGATTCGCGTCATGGAGAACGCAAAGCCGCCTATTTGCATTCTGGCTCCCGGCCGCGTGTACCGCAAGGATGAAGCAGACGCTACTCACTCCCCTATGTTCCACCAGATCGAAGGTCTTGTTGTGGACGAGAACATTACCATGGGCGACCTGAAGGGTGCATTGACCACTGTTATGAAGCGGATTTACGGTCAGGATGCGCAAATGCGCTTCCGTCCCCACCATTTCCCCTTTACTGAGCCCAGCTGTGAGATGGATATGCAGTGCCATAAGTGTCACGGTACCGGTGAAGTTGACGGACAGGTCTGCTCCACCTGTCACGGCGAAGGCTGGATCGAGTTACTTGGCGCCGGCATGGTCCATCCCAAGGTTTTGGAGTGCTGTGGTATTGACCCTGATAAGTATTCCGGTTTTGCTTTCGGTATGGGTCTTGAGCGTATGGCAATGGGTCGTATGCGCATCAACGATCTTCGTTTGATTTTTGATAACGATGTTCGTTTCCTGAATCAGTTCTAAGGAGGTGCGGAAATGAAATTGAACAGAAAATGGATCAATGAGGAATTTGTTGATCTTTCCAATATTTCCGATAAAGAGTATGTGGATACCCTGACCATTTTCGGTCAAAAGGTTGAGACATATGAACGGCTGGATGCGCAGATCAGGAATGTTGTTGTCGGTAAAGTCGTATCCATCGTAAAGCATGAAAACTCCGACCACATGTGGGTCTGTCAGATAGATGTAGGACTTGAAGAGCCCGTTCAGATCGTTACCGGCGCACAGAATGTGCACGAGGGTGATCTGGTACCTGCAGCGCTGCATAACTCCTGGCTTCCCGGTGGTATCCATATTACCAAAGGTAAGCTTCGTGGCGAAGTATCCAACGGTATGCTCTGTTCTTTGAAGGAACTGGATCTGACCATCAACGATTTCCCTTACGCTATTGAAGACGGCATATGGATCATTGAAGAAGATTGTAAACCCGGTGACGATATCAACACCGTGATCGGCAACGACGATACTGTTGTGGATTTTGAGATCACAAATAATCGTCCCGATTGCTATTCTATCATCGGTTTAGCCCGGGAATCCGCTGCCGCATTTGGCAAGGAAATGAAGCATCATGAACCTTGCGTCAAAGGCAGCGACGCCGGCTCCATGTACGATATGCTGGATGTGGACATTCTATCGACAGATCTGTGCAACCGCTATTCTTCCCGTATGGTGACCAATGTTAAAATCGGTCCCTCTCCCAAGTGGCTTCGTGACCGCTTAAGAGCAAACGGCGTGCGTCCTATTAACAACATCGTTGATATTACAAACTATGTCATGCTGGAATACGGTCAGCCCATGCACGCATTTGACTACCGATATGTTTCTTCCGGAAAGATCATCGTCAGAGAAGCAGACGAGGGCGAAACGCTGACAACGCTTGACGGAACTGTCCGTCAGTTGACTCCCGGTATGCTTGTGATTGCTGATGAGACCCGTCCCATCGGTCTTGCAGGTATCATGGGTGGCGAGAACTCCGAGATCAAAGACGATACCACTACTGTCGTTTTTGAATCTGCTAACTTTAACGGAACATCGATCCGGCAGACTGCTCTGAGCCTCGGTATGCGCACAGAGTCCTCCGGCAAATTTGAAAAGAATCTGGATCCTATGATGACTGTGCCTGCTGTACAGCGCGCCTGTGAGCTCGTAGAGCTGCTTGCCTGCGGCGATGTGCTTGACGGCATTATCGATATCGTCAACTATGTTCCTGCGCCCAAAACCCTTCTCTTAGAGCCTGAGAAGATCAACAATCTGTTGGGAACCGATATCAGCGCAGAGGAAATGGTCCGGTATCTGAAGCTTTTGGAGATCCCCGTCGATGGCAACACCATCTTAGTTCCCTCCTGGCGTCCTGACCTGAACCTGATGGCTGACATTGCTGAGGAAGTGGGCCGTTCCTACGGTTATAATCAGATCCCCACAACAGATTTCAAGACCTCCACCCAGGGCGGTTATTCTGAAATCATGAAGCTGGAAAGCAAAACCGGCACTCTTTGCAGAGCGCTGGGCTACAGCGAGATCATCACCTATTCCTTTGTCTCTCCCACGATCTTTGATAAGATCCGTATTCCTGCGGATTCCACTTTGAGAAATACACTGAAGATCCAGAACCCTCTTGGTGAAGATACTTCCGTTATGCGCACGACCGCATTGCCCTCCATGCTGGACATCATCGCCCGTAACAGTGCATACCATAACAAGGTTGCAAAGCTTTATGAGCTTGCAAAAGTTTATATTCCCACCGAAGGTAATGTACTGCCCGAAGAACCCAAATTCCTCATGCTTGGCGCATACGGCGCAAATGTGGATTTCTACACCATCAAGGGCGAGCTGGATGCGGTTTTTGCAGGTCTTAGAACCAAAAAGGTCCGCTACGAAGCTGACAGCAGCAATCCTTCCTACCATCCCGGTCGTTGTGCAAAAGTAACGGTTGACGGCGTTGAAGTTGGCTACATCGGACAGATCCATCCTCTGGTCGCTGAAAATTATGACATCGGCAACGATGTATACTGCGCACAGATCAACCTCACAAAGCTGATTGGACTTTTGCTGCCGGAAGCAACTTACACCCCCCTGCCCAAGTATCCTGCCGTTATTCGCGATATTTCTGTTATCTGCGATGATAAAATTACTGTTGCACAGGTTGAAGATGTAATCTCCGGCGCAGCAGGCAAGCTCCTTCGCAGCACACGGCTGTTTGATGTTTACCGTGGCACCGGCATTCCTGAGGGAAAGAAGAGCCTCGCATTCTCCCTTGAGCTGCGCGCTGACGACCGTACCCTTACGGACACCGATTGCGAGCAGGTCATGAACAAGGTTCTGACTGCTATGAAGGATCAACTGGACGCTGTTTTGCGATAATTACACTTTTTTACAGAAATTTTAACTTTCAGGGCTTTACACTCCGCGAAATTTGGGATATAATATCCACACTTAAGGAAGGAGGTCGTTCCCATGAAGGAGAATACCATTAAGTTTACTGTGCCCGGCGATGATAAGGAAAATATGCGTCGAATCCTCCGTGATGTGTTCGACGCCTTAAACGAAAAGGGTTATAATCCTATCAACCAGATCGTCGGTTACCTGCTCACCGAAGATCCCACCTACATTACAAATTACAACAATGCGCGCAGCATGATTTGTAAGTTGGACCGGGATGAATTGCTGCAGGCGCTGGTGCGTTGCTACCTGTTCGAGAATCCCTGATCTACCGGGAGGCTTTTGCGGTGGTAAAAGCCTCCCTATCACATTTACGGAGGTTATTATGGCAGACGAAAAGAATGTTTTGACATACAAAGGTCATCCTCTTATGCGGAAGGATAATCTGATCTATTATGGATCTATGGCAGATACCCATATTGTTATGCTGCAGATTCTTGAGACAAAGAAAGTCGGCGATACAGAGATCGCATCCCGGGTTTCTATACAGCTGCAGTTAACGGATCCTTCTGTTAAGAGCAGAGACCGCGTTGTCAAAAAAGGCGAAAAAGCCGGCTTATACACCGCCCTTGACTTTGGCAGTGTTTGGCTTGAGCGCGCCCTCGCCGGAAAATAAAAGGAATGCAGCTGATCTTTGGTGTCGCCATCGATCAGCTGCTTTTATATTTTTACCTCCTTTGTGCATAATACCACAAAGGAGGTTTTTGTATGGCAAATCAAACCTGCGGAAAGCAAAGCTTTCGCTTGGATTCCCCACCGGTCATAACAAATTGGGCAAGCGTCGCCGGCAAAAAGGAATCTGAAGGACCTTTGGCAAATACATTTGATGTAATAGAAAAAGATGCCTACTTCGGTCAGAAATCCTGGGAGCAGGGCGAAAAGAAAATGCAGCAAATCGCATTAAATACGCTCTTAAAAAAATCAAACATGAAAGAAAGTGACATCCGCCTTGTGTTTTCCGGTGACCTTCTGAATCAGTGCATGGGATCATCATTTACCCTCAGAAATACCGGCATTCCCCATTTGGGCTTATACGGGGCTTGCTCTACCATGGCAGAAAGTCTCGTCATGGCTGCAATGGCTGTGGGAGGAGATTTTGCTGATAACGCTGTTGCAATGACATCATCGCACTTTGCTTCATCGGAAAGACAATATCGGTTCCCTTTGGGTTACGGCGGACAACGGACGCCTACTGCCCAATGGACAGTTACCGGCTCCGGCGCGGCGCTGGTCTGTAAAAGCGGAAAGGGCCCTAAAATCACTGCATGTACCGTCGGCACTATAACAGATCTTGGAATCAAAGACGCTAATAACATGGGAGCCGCCATGGCGCCTGCTGCTCTTGCAACGATCAAAGCACATTTCAAAGATCTGAATACCAGCGCCGATGATTTTGATTTGATCGTAACCGGAGACCTTGGACAGTTAGGCAAAGAAACCCTTCTTGCCCTTGCCAGCCAGGAAGGATTGGCGCTGGGTGGAAAGCTTGCAGATTGCGGCACGCTGATTTTTGACAACACCCGGCAGGATGTTCACTCCGGCGGCTCCGGATGCGGTTGCAGCGCAATTACGCTGTGTGGCTATCTTCTCAATAAATTAAACAGTGGCAAATTAAAGAAGATATTATTTTGCGGTACCGGCGCGTTGCTCTCTCCCACATCTACGCAACAAGGCATGCCCATTCCCGGCATTTGCCATGCCGTATCGATTTCAGGAGGCTAATCCAGTGGAATATGTTAAAGCATTTATTGTTGGCGGACTTCTATGTGTCATTGCACAAATTTTGATCGACAAAACTAAATTGACACCTGCCAGGATACTGGTTAGTTATGTTGTCATCGGCGTGCTGTTAGGCGCGATCGGTGTATATAAGCCCTTAGTAGATTTTGCCGGCGCAGGAGCAACCGTTCCACTTACCGGATTTGGTTTTAACCTCGCCAAAGGCGTAAAAGAAGCCATCTCCACCGATGGCTTTCTTGGAATTTTTACCGGTGGATTAAAAGCAACTGCCGGCGGAATTGCCGCGGCAGTGGTCGCCGGATTGCTGGCAGGTATCATTTTTAAAGCTAAGGATAAATCTTGAATCTTTGGAGACACTATCTGTGCGGATAACCGCCAAACTATTAGGGAGGTAAGTACCATGAACAATCAGAACAGAAATCAGAACAATCAGCAGAATCAGAACAATCAGCAGAACCAGAACAATCAGCAGAACCAGAACAACCAGCAGAATCAGAACAGAAATCAGAACAATCAGCAGAATCAGCAGAACCAGAGCAATCAGCAGAATCAGAACAGAAACGAGCGCTAAAAAAGTCCCTCCGGCAGCAAACTTGCCGGAGGGATCAATTTTATATTGTGTTGAAAAATTGACCAAGACTAAAGAAATACAGCATAGCAGCTTTTATCGGTTTTTTATATATTTTCTCCAATGCATGCGCATAGGTCAGTAACTGTTGGCGGTAGGATGCAGCCACACTCTCGATAGTATCGGTTGTGACCCGATCGGTCTTAAAGTCAATAACGGTAATTCCATCATCCTCGATCAGCGCACAGTCAACAACACCTTGCACAAGGATCTTCTCATCAAGAATTTCCGGATAATAGTCAACTGCATCCTGCAATACAGAAAACTTAAATTCACGCAGTACATTTCCACCTGTGCAGAGCTTTTGACCGACATCCGTAGCAAAAAAGTCCGCAATTTTTTTGCTGTCAACCATATCTGCCTGCTCTTGAGAAATGAACTGCTGTTCCACAAGACGGTGAATCTCATCGCTAACATCCTTTGGAGTCATGCAGTGATCATAGGAAATATATTGCATAACCGCATGATAGGCATTTCCGTATGCGCTTCCCTGCCGTATTTGCTCGACAAAAGACGGCTTGCGCCAACTGCGATTCGATCTCATCTCATTGCGTGTATTTTCGGCAATTTCCTGATCCTTGCGTCTGCCCTTTAACTGTGTTGCTGTCTGTTTGGATGGGCTTTGTGTAGCAGGAATGTGTCCGTAAGAAAAATGCAATGAACGCTGTATTTCTGCAACCATGCCGGAAGACACTTCCGCATTACCCTCCACAATATCTTGCGATGCAGCATTATTTTCCGGAGCTTTTACTCTTTGAATTTTCCAGTCCCGATCGCTGCATTTTAACGCTGTCAGAAGAACCCATACACCGGGGCAATCTGCATCAACTGTCAGTAAGAGCGGGTCGCTGAATGCCATGCGCACAGATATCTCCTGAATATCATTTTCTACGTTGGGCGCAGCATAAGTCATAATCAAACGGTCCTTTGCGCGGGTCATAGCAACATAAAGAACACGCATTTCTTCAGACAAGCTCTCTGCCGTAATCTTCGCCGCGATCGCCCGTTTAGCGACAGAGGGATATCGGACGCGGTGTATTTCATCTGCGCATGACGGTCCCAGTCCCAGCTGTTTATCACATAAAACCTGCGCCCGGGTGCTCTCACGGTTAAACGCTCTGGAAAGTCCACACAGAAATACAACCGGAAATTCCAGTCCCTTTGACTTGTGAATACTCATAATTGTAACAGCACCGGATGTACTTTGCTCCCCGGATGCAGAAATACCTCTATCCGAGATCGCATCCAGATACTCAAGAAACTGTACAAGGCCACGGCCGGTGGTGCGCTCGTAGTTTGCAACGATCTGCATAAAATTCTGCAGGTTCTCAACCCGTAATTCACCATTGGGTAGCGCTGCGTAGATACTGTCGATCCGTGTCTGCGAAAAGATTCGGGTCAAAAGGTTTGACAGACTGCTCATTTGCGATACACGGCGCAATTTGTTCAAAGTATCCAGGAACTGTTTTGTCTTTTCCAACGGGTTTTCAAGCAGCGATTCATACATGCTGATGTGCTTATTTTTCTGCCGTAATACAGCAAGATCATCTGCCGTAAACCCAAACAAGCGGCTTCCCAGCAACGCCACAAGAGGAATATCCTGCAGCGGATTGCAGATCACACGCAAAAGCGCCACCAGTGTTTCTACTTCTTCCGTACTAAGAAGATCAGCGCCACCGCCCATATCGCAGCGAATACCTCGCTGCTCCAAGGCAAACTGGAACTGACCGCCGACAGAATTTGGCGAACGCAGCAATATTACAATATCCTCAGGTTTGACAGACCGTAATCCGTTCTTATCCCGGACCATGTGCTTACCATCCAGCATGCCTGCGATATGATCAGCAACAAAGGACGCTTCCTCCGCGTAGGTATCTTCTTCAACATCTATGCAGTACAGCTCCGTCTCCGGACAGCCAAGAGGAATGTGCTCCAAGCCTTCATTCAGTTGTTCTTCTTCACCGTACACCAAGCCGCCAACCTGCTCAGACATACAGATAGAAAAGACATCGTTGACGGCTTGAATCACACCGCCGGAAGATCGGAAATTGCTGCTGAGGACGACCTTTCGGCCTTCCCCCACTGCCGCATTATCTGCCGAAGGATAAGCGTTGTATTTCTCAAGGAAGATACCGGGGTCTGCAAGCCGGAATTGATAAATGGATTGCTTTACATCGCCGACCATAAAGCAATTCTGCTTTCTCTGGGTCAGTGCCGCAAAGATCGCATCCTGGACCTGGTTGGTATCCTGATACTCGTCTACCATCACTTCGCGGAAGCGTTTTCCGATCTCTGTTGCCGCTACTGTGATGCCGTTTCTGCTTTTTCCCAGCACCAGGTCCAGCATCTTATGCTCAAGATCACTGAAATCCAGCATTCTTCTGCTCTGCTTGAGCTTGCTGTAAGCTGTATCAAATTGTTTCACGAGAGAAACAAGACCGCGCACCGCACATTTGATCTTTCTGTTATCAGAAAGGATCTGGGTGCTGTTATCGGAAAATGCGCGCATTTTTTTCGCAACACCTTTTTTACATGCCTCGCGAACCGCTTTAATCTGCTGGATCAAAGCGGTATCTGTACATTTTGCAGAAAAGCGCAGTGTACCGTAATCAATCAGACTGTGCGCCAGAATCGCGTCCCAGGTCCCGGCATTGCGCAGCAACCGAAGCTGATCGACCGTTTCTGAAAGAACCTGCGCAGGTTTTTCCATATTGTCGGCGTTTGCCGCTAACAAGGCACACCGGTTTAGAGCATCAATATGCAGGTCAAGATAGCTGCGCAGATCATCAATAAGGTATCTACCCCACATGGTTTGCGCAACATCTGCCGCTTCTCCGGCATCTTCAAAGGCAACGCAATTATCAAGCCACTGCTCAGGATTCAAATGGCACTTGGCGCTGTTATATACCTTCAACACGATCTCGGGAATCTGACGGTCGTCTCTTCCGAGGCCTTGGGTATCAATGAACGCGCAAAAGTCCGGATTATCTGCTATCTTTGCATAGGCAGCAGTAAGGACCTGATCCATAACGCGTATTTGCAGTTCCAGGCACTCCGTCTCATCCGCTACCCGGAAGTCGGAAGGAATATCCAAATAATACGCATACTCTCGCAGAATATCCGCGCAAAATGAGTGGACTGTAGAAATTTTTGTCAAGTATAAACGCTGCAGCTGATGCTGTAAATGCCGGTTCTCCGGATCTGTGGAGATTTTCTCCGAAAGCTTGTTTGCGATTTTGGTACGAAGCTCAGCGGCCGCCGCTTTTGTGTATGTAATGATCAAAAAATCATCCAGATTGGCAGGCTGATAAGGGTCTAATAGATAGCTAAGTAAACGATCTACCAAAACCTTGGTTTTGCCGGAGCCGGCAGCTGCCGAAACAAGCAGTTTACCGCCTCTGTCAGAAACAGCTTGCTGCTGTTGCGCTGTTAATGTTTCCGCCACGGCCGGACACCTCCTTTTGTACATCCTCCCAAAATCTTTGCGCAGTAATGGTCTTGTAGTTTCTGCGTCCTTCTACTGTTTCCTGATGGCAGATCGCGCCATAAGGACAGAAGGAGCAGGCATTATGGCTGCTGCCGCGTGTGTAAGGATTTGCCTCAATATTACCGGATGCAATTTCGTCAACGATCTTCCCAAGAAGCGAATAGACATAGGATTTCAGCAGATCAAACTGCTCCTTATCCGCGATATCACCGGAAATCGAACCGTCCTTTTTCATGCTGTACGGCATTCTCTTCGGTGCCAGCTCCGATTCCATTGCATCCAAAACTGTCGGTTCTGCAAGTAATAGACCTTTTCGTTTCCATGCCTTTTCACGGGCTATAGCAGCTTCTTCATCGGACAATATACTGTCTGCTGGTACAAACGGAACTCTTGCAGGAAAATACTGTACGCCCGCAGGAATTGCTCCCTTACCCAAAATTTCTTCGCCCTCCTGCTCAAGAGCAAACAGGTACAAAAGCATTTGCAGACCGATACCGTTATAGATATCGCAATAATCAAAATCTTTTCTTCCGGTCTTATAATCGACCACCCGGAAGTAAGAAGAATCCTGATCCTGCCACAAATCAACACGATCCACAAATCCACGCAGAACTGCACACATTGCCTGACCGCATATAGAGATTGCCGGCATCTTCTCTGCGTCACCGAATCCAACTTCTACATCCACCGGCTGGAATTTGCTGTCATGAAGCTCATTCCACAGTTCGCAAACGATCAGATCCAGTTCCTTACGATTTCGTTCGAATAAATACTGCAGCCGTTCTGAATCAATCTGACTAAACCGTTCCTTAGCGTATTCATCCGAGTAGTTTTTCGCCAGTTGCAGCGTATCTTCCAGGCTGACTTTCTGAAAGCCGCCTTGTTCTTTAATACTGCGAACAGTGTCCTCAAGTACTGCGTGTACATAGGTACCAAATTCAGCAGGATCAACGGTTGCTGTCTTTCTTTCTGCAAGCCGCAAACCGTATTTCAGGAAATAGGACATTCTGCACTCCGCATGCTTGTCGACCTGAGATGCAGACAAACGCAGCGTAGATCCATAAAGATCCCGAATATTGCGTGGATCGACCCGTCCCAGACTATGACGGATCTTCTGATACATTTCATCATAGTCAGCTTTAATATTCAATGCATCTGCTACAGAGGTTGCGCCAACAGAAACCAGATAGGCACTTGCCTCTGTTTCGTCTGCAAACGCCAGTGATCCTGCCTCTAATTGAAGAGCGGTTTCGCCGCCTGCAAGCTGAGAAAGTCTGTTAAATATGAAGGATTCTTGTCCACCCGGACAGCTGACTGTAACAGATTCCGATGCGCCGCAGATGACGCCATAGATCTCCGAAAATGATGTCTGCAATCCGTTCATTGATCCACCAGTTAAGGGAACACCTATTTTACGAAGGTCTGTCCGTTCCTGATCGGTCAGTACGCCCATAGAGCTGCCGTAACAGGGAAACGCACCTTCCTGCGCGCCCAGTACGATCAAATGCTTCGATTGCTGGCAGCGCATAGCGCTGACAGAACCGACGATCACAGAATCCAACACCGTAGGGATCGTACCCACATTATACTGGCTGAGCAGAAGTTTAAACAGTCGCGTAAATGTCTCTGTATCCCAAGCGGTATTACCCAGAACATCATATAGCTGCTCCATAGCGGACAATAGGATCTCCCACAGCTGATTCAGGATCTGTGCATTTCTGTTATCGCCTTGCACATCCAATTCGCAAGCAAGTGAGTCCAGGCGGCTTCTTAATTGGATATCCTCAAAGAAATCATAAAGCGCTCTTACCTGCTGTCCCAGATTTGATGCATTACGGAATCCGTTCCTCAGGTCAGCCAAAGGTTTCAAGGCAGCGGATCTTGCGCTGTTCAAATCATTCAGTAACTGCTTATCCGAGTCTGTCCACTGAGCGGTCAGACCTGCCGGATGGTATGTCCAATCATTCAGCCAGCTATTTCCGTTAATGTTCCATAAGTAAGCGTAATTTTCAAGTCGGTCACAAACATCCAGCGCAAGCGGCGAGATAACAGACTTTAAATAACATAGAACATCCTGCCGTTCAAATCCGCTAAGCGCCGTATCCATTGCCGCAAGAACTGCTGCAATCACAGATTTCTCCAACACATTTTCTGTACCGGACAGATACACCGGAATATGACACCGTTCAAAAACCATCTCAATGGTACTCTTATAGGCAGGAAGGTCAGAACAGACAACACAAATATCCCTGTATCGGTCACCACTGCGTACACGCTCCATGATCTTTTGGGCTGCCGCTACGCATTCCTGATACACAGACTGCGTTCTGTAGACAGATAATGTTTCTTTTGCTACCGTACGGTCGATTTTTCCTTGAAATACCTTTTGCCGGACTTCCGACAAAGAATCCTCCCGAGCCGGTACTGTTATAATCTCCGTTTCTACACCGAAACGCCGGGCACAGCGAAGTAACTCAGCGGCAGTTTCACCGGCCTTTTGGAATGCCAAGGCACTGGAATTCACTGCATCGCAGTTTAGACTGATCGTAACATTCAGCGATTGAGAGATAAGGTGCTCCAGTATATCCATATGCTGACGGGTAAAGTCCGGAAAACCGTCTATGTAGAACACATGCTCATGACCAAAGGTGCTGCATTCCAGTTCTTCCAGAAGCCAAACCATTTGATCTCTGGGATCACGCTTTCCGTTCTCACAGATACCGTCATATGTTTCCAACAGCAAAGACAGCTCCTCGAGCTTCTGCGCCAAGCTCCCATCCGTTTGCGCAGATGCGTGATTGAGTGTATCGGCATTAATGCAGCACTGCTTGAATTCATCTACAGCATCCACAAGGCCCGTTAAAAACTCCGGTCTTGTTTCTACGGACGCATATGCTTTCAGCTTGCTGTGAAGCTGCCGCGCAGCCGATGCCATTGCAACCACGCGTCCACCGTCATCCAGGCATTCCTGCGCCGCATGACCAACCGTATCAGCAACACGACGCTCAAGCCGGGTAAAGGACAAGACCTCTGCAAAGCGGCTTGCCTCATCTCCTGCGGTCAAAGCCAGTCTGCGCTCTGCATCGTGACTGATCAGTTCCGGGACGATCAGAATCCGGTTGCTTTTTTGCAAAGAAACATCCTGTGCGATCCGGCGGAATATTTCATCTCTGTTGGCAACCCAATCTGTTCCCAGCAAAACAGTAAGCATCGCTCATCACTCCTTTTGGAGTATTTTATCACAAAATCTGTCCCATTTACAGTACCATTTACGAAAAAAAGAATATATTTTCCACAATACCCAGCCAATCCAAAAAGAAGAACCGGATCTCATATTCATCGTCATTTTTCAGCGTATCTGCTAAATTCCGATCCAATCCGGATGACACAGCTGTTTCAACAAATACATCCTCGCTTATAGGTAAACATAAGGACGGGAAAACGACACACCACCAGTTTTTACCTTCCCCGTTACCAATCTCAATGCGTAAGGATTCATAGACTCCGGAAGGAAGTGTAAATGTATCATATTTTCTGATCCCAAATGATTCACGCTTTAAGGACACCTGCACACGATCAGTACACCCGATGGATTGTAGCGTTTCATTTGCCACAGCTGTCAGATCCGGCAACGCAGAAACTAAATAAGTTTTTGCTTCCGTAGCGTTGTCGAAATTACTACACTTGTCTTGTAAATAGGCTGTCACTGCATCACGGACTCTGAGCTTATTTTTTTGATCTTCCTCGCTGTCTGAATTAGCAACCACATGTAAGCGAATAATATCATTACGCAAAGAGATCTTGTCTGCCACCAGTGAGCCGACAAAGAACAGAATTGCTACCAAAGCCGACACGCTTAAGAATTTGATGATTTTTTTCATAAAAACACCGCCAATACTGAAATGACATCAGTATTGACGGTATTCGTGAATATTATACAGGTTTGGCAATAAATACCTCAGGGTAGTTATCTTTCAGCATATTGCAAATGACAGCCGCAAACTCAAAGTCAGGTACAACAGCAAACACAGCCGAACCGGAGCCGGTCATTTGCTGGCCCACAGAACCATAGCTGTTGAATATAGATTTGATGTAATTTAATTCGAGGTGCTCCTCTGTTACAATGGGATCAAACACATTGCACAAATTCTCCGCGATTTTTCCCAGATCTCCTGCCAAAAGCGCGCTTTCCATGGCGCTGTGATCCGGCCGCTTGGCGATCTCCCTCTCGTCGATCTTACGGTACAGTTCAGGCGTAGAAGAAGAAAACGGAGGCTTGCAAACAACAAAAACACAGTCCGGCAGATCCGGCAGTTTCCGAATGCGCTCTCCCCTGCCTTCTACCATTGCAGTTCCGCATACTGTGCAGAATGGCACATCACTGCCGACATTTGCACCCAGCTCCGCAAGGGCAAGGATCGAAAACGGGTAATCATAATGTTTATTCAGCGCGCGCAAAACTGCAGCAGCATCGGCGCTGCCGCCGGCAAGCCCGGCTTCTGTCGGGATCCGCTTTGTAATACGGATCGCAAGTCCATTCGGGTCTTTTCCGGTGGCGTTAAAAAATTCTTTTGCCGCCTTCCACGCAAGGTTTCTCTCGTCAGTAGGAACCATTGGATTGGTACACTCCAGCGTCCATTCTTTGCCGGTTCCGATATCGATTTCAATATCATCCCGAATGGAGATCGTCTGCATAACGCTTTTCAGATCATGATATCCGTCAGATCGCTTACCAAGCACATCCAGCGTCAGATTCAGCTTTGCATAAGCGCACTCATACAATGTAGTCATAAAGAAACTCGCTTTCCAATGTTTTTCTATATTATAGCGTATTTCGTGCTTTATTGCAATCAAAACTATCATACGCATAATTTTTGCCGTTACGGGAAATATATGACCAGCCAAATTATAAAAGGGAGGTAGCTTTATGGACACGATCGCATTGATCCTTTCCATTATCGGTTCTTTAAACTGGGGATTGGTTGGTATTTTCCAATTTGATCTCGTAGCCTGGCTTTTTGGCGGACAGAGCGGTGTATTCAGCCGGATCATCTATGCGCTGGTCGGTTTGGCCGGCTTATGGTGCATTTCCCTGCTGTTTCGCAGAGGTCGTCAGCAGATCGACGGTGAATAAGAAAAGCAAGGCAGCACCTATGTGCTGCCTTGCTTTTTATTCAGCTGTGGGCCAGCAAATAACACGGCATTTTACTTTATAACCCATATACTCTGCGGTAATATATGCCTGACCGGCACTAACCCATGTGATTCTGCCTCTGTTATCAACAGAACAAACCGAAGGATCACTGCTGGTAAATTTAATCTTTGATGAAGGGATCTTGCCATCTTTGTCATAATAGATAGTGCCCGTTCTCTTGCCATCGATATTCCAAAGTGAAGCATCGCCCATCTCAACACCACCAATTACAATGTGGTACTTACAATCAAGCTTTAAGCTCTGCGGGTCGTATTCCGTTGTTCCGGGAACTTCAACATCGGTGTTCTCACCGGTGCCATCGGTAATGGGCTCCGTAGACTCAACCTCAAAGTTACAGACCACCCGGCACTCAGCAGAGGCAGTGCCGCAGGAGATTGTAATGACAGCTTCACCGGGGGCTACCGCAACGATCTTACCAGAGTCATTAACTGTTGCAACGCCTTCATCACTGCTGGAGAAAATGATCTCATCCGTTGTATCAGCAGGCTCAACCGAAACATTCAAAAGCTGCGCAGCATCTGCAGATGTAAGCTCAATATCTGTGTTGGATGTAGTGATGTTCACACAGGGAATCTCAATAACAGTCGGTTCTGTTCTAACATCCGGCTGCGTCTGAACAGTTGTAGTAGTATCAGCAGGAGTATGAATGTCATCACCGTTCTGACCGGGACCAAAGAAATGCAGAGCAATATAAATCACAACTGCAATGATCGCAAGAAGAAGTACACAGATCGCGATCACAAGACCTTTGTCGCTGCCGGACTTTTCCTTGGGAGCTTCATCCCCTTGATACTCTTCATCCTCTGCATTTGCAGTATTCACAGATGCACTGTTTCTCTTTTTAACATTTGCTTTTGAAAATCTGCCGCCTTTGACATAGGTATAAGTACCGGAAGGGGCTTCTGTCTGATTATTATCGGAAGTGACAGTGACAGTATCCGCCGGACGGACACAGCCGCAGATCGGGCACTGTGTAGCTGTCTCAGGATAGGATGTTCCGCAGACATCGCAAATGATCTTACTCATATTGGACCTCCAATCGACACAATATTACATGCGTCAATATTTTCACGAACATTATAGCATTTCCTGATGAATAAAACAACTATAAACTTGTTGCTTTTTTTGTAAATTTATTTTATCATATAGAGGTAAATAAAAAGGAGGCGATATATGTGTCTGAGCCAAAGCTGATTTCGCCGTTGCTTGACAATTTTGTTATGGGTGATCCGATCAGTGATCGGAATGGTATTCGCTGCTGCCCTGCAATAAATGAAGCCACCGAAGGCAAATACATCGTTAAAATCATTTCTGTCCCCGCTTCTCAATCACAACTGGATGCTCTTTTGCTTACAGGTGCATACAGTGATAAGGAATCTGCCCTTTCCTACTTTGAAACATTGGCAGATGAGATATCAAAAGAAGTTAAGATCCTGCAGGATCTTTCCCAGTTGGAAGGCTTTACCCCCTATGAGGATCTGCAGATCGTTCCAATGGAGAGTGAAACCGGTTTCGATATCTATCTGCTGGGTACTTATAAGCAGACATTGAAAAGCTTTTTCAAGCACTATCCCATGACGCAGCTTGGCGCGATCAATCTGGGATTGGATATCTGTTCTGCCCTTTCAGTCGCGCGGCGTTCCGGCTATCTGTATGTTGACCTGAAACCGGAAAATATCTACATACCGGCGGAAAATGAATACCGCATCGGTGACATTGGATTCCTTTCCTTAAGCACCTTGAAGTACGTATCCCTGCCTGACCGGTATCGCAGCCAATATACCGCTCCGGAGATTCAGGATGCATTCTCTTCCCTAAACACAACTGTTGATATTTATGCGTTGGGTTTGATATTATATCAGGCATTTAACGATGGTGTACTGCCCTTCCGTAACGAAGCAGCGCCTACCGAAGCTTTTCCGCCCCCTGCATATGCTGACTATGAAATGGCAGAGATCATTCTCAAAGCATGCGCACCTGACCCTGCTGATCGTTGGCAGGACCCGGTGGAAATGGGTCATGCGCTCGTTGGCTACATGCAGCGTAACGGTGCAAACGATACACCGATCACGCCCGTTGTGGTCGAAACGCAGCCCCAGGACGAAACGGAATCTGTTGAAGTCGCTGCCGAAGAAGAAATCACCGAAGAAGCTGCTGCGGATACAGAGAACACTGCAGAGGAATCTGATGACAATACGATCTACATTGAAGATTCCGAAGGTAATATGACCTTTATCTCAAATTCTCTGTTTGAGGACGCTGACACCGTTGCTGACGAAGAGGAGATCGACTACGAAGAGGTCTCCAGTGAAGTATCCGATATGTTGGAGCAGGCGGATGATCTGATCGCGCATCAGGCCCCCGAACCTGTTATTCCTCCTGAACCCATTGATGTCCCTATTCCCGATTCCTTGCCGGCAGAACCGGAAGCTGAGGAAGAATCTGAAGCAGAAGATGAAATGGCAGACAACGAAGACGAGAGCACCGGCGAAAACTCCGGGGAAAATACCGTAAACGAAGAAGAGCAGCCTGACAGTGACGGGACAAGTGAAGAATCCGATATTAGCGAGGATGAAGAATCTGAAGAATCTGAAGTCAAGAAAAGTTTCGGCTGGCTTCGGGCAACGATCTTGTCTGTTATGGCGGTACTCGTTGTTGCACTCGGCTTCCTCTACTATAAGAATTATTATCTGCAGCCTATCGAATCCATTCGGCTTGTTGAAACAAAAGACGGCTACCTGACGGTTCATGTCGACAGCAGCATTGATGAGAGCAAGCTGCGTGTTGTCTGTTCTGATACCTACGGCAATCAGATTCCTGCGCCCGTGATCAACGGTGTCGCCACATTTAGAAATCTGGCACCTAACTCCGCATTTACCGTAAAAGTCGAGATCGATGGATTCCACCGCCTGACCGGTGATACCTCCACCCAGTTTACTACACCTGAGCAAACAGAGATCGTCCAGTTCCATACTGTTACCGGTGCAGAGGATGGCAGTGTTATTCTGAGTTTTACCGTTAACGGTCGTGACACTGATCAGTGGACTGTCAAGTACGGCACAGCAGGCGAAGCAGAACAGGAGCTCACATTCTCCGGTCACATGGCTACTATCAGCGGTCTGACAGTTGGAAGTGAATACAGCTTTACACTTATTCCTAAGGAAGAACTGCGCATTTCCGGTACAGATACGATCAAGCACAAGGCAAGCAAGATCGTCAAAGCCGAATATTTGTATATCACCGGTTGCATCAACAACACGCTGACCACCATGTGGTCTGCGCCCGCTGATACAAAGATCGAAAGCTGGACTGTCCGTTGCTATAACGAAAACGGATATGACGAAACGATCGTTGTCACTGAAACCGCCGCTGAATTTAAGAATATTGATTTGTCACAAAACTACACTGTCGATGTGACCGCCGCCGGTATGAGTGTCAGCCAGCGTGCATTTGCAGCAGCTAATTCCCTCACTGTCACAGACTTTGCCGTTGATGAATCAGATCCCCATGCCATCAAGTTATCCTGGAAGCCCGTCGGTGATGCTCCGAAGGACGGTTGGCTTCTGATGTATACCATTGACGGTTCTGCCGCCACAGAGATTACATGTAACAAGGACAATACCGCCACACTGGATACAAAGATCCCCGGTGTTTGCTACACATTTACTTTGCAGACTGCTGACGGTGTGCCTGTCCTCGGCGGCACGATCCGGTATCAGACTGCTGCAGCCGAATCCTTCTCCGGATATGGTGTCACTGCAAGCTCTCTGGAATTCAAAATGTGTAAACGCCCCAAGGCCAAAAATTGGGATCGCTACGATTTAAAGAAAGCCGATTATACAACGACTTTTGAATCCGGTCAGAAAGTTTCTTTCCTTGTTCACATGCTTAAAAAGTTCACCTCCTCTTCCGACAAGATTAACACCTTGTTTGTGATCAGAGATGCCAACGGAACGGTTGTAAACGCATCTTCTGTAGCATCCACATGGAAGAAAATGTGGACTAACAAATACTGTGAACTGGATATCCCCACGGTACCAAAAACTCCCGGAAAGTATACGATCAGCGTGTATTTTAACGGTGCGTTGGCAAATGAGCAAAGCTTTACTGTTACAGAAAAATAAGATGAAAGGGCAACCGCAATCGGTTGCCCTTTTTACAAATATTTACAACGAATAGTATTTACGCTTGCATTTTTAAAAAACAGTGATATAATAATAAAAAATCATTCGGGAGGCTAATCATGGTCGCTATTTCCGCAGTGCAGTTTTATTTTAACTATTACTTTTTTACCGTTAAAAAGTAATAGCAATTTGTGCTGCACGGAAATACCCGTTATCAAAGTCATTTTACTCGCCGCACAGAATTGCTTCTGTGTGGCATTGTTTTTTTAGGAGGACATTTCTATGATCGCTGTATTGAAAAGAGGAACAACCGACGAACAAAGAGAGCATTTGATCCGTTGGCTTAAAAACATGAATCTGGATGTGCATGTTTCTTCCGGTCAGGAGGTCACTGTGCTTGGACTTGTTGGCGATACCAGCCGCGTTGATATTGAGCTGCTGAGCAGCCTCGAGATCGTCGACAGCGTAAAGCGCGTATCAGAGCCGTTCAAGCAGGCTAACCGCAAGTTCCACCCCAACGACAGCGTCATTGGGATCGGTGATGTAAAGATCGGCGGCGGACACTTTGCCATGATCGCCGGTCCTTGCTCTGTAGAATCTCAGGAGCAGATAACAAATATCGCTCATTCCGTAAATGAATCCGGCGCACACATTCTTCGCGGCGGCGCATTTAAGCCCCGTACTTCCCCCTACGCATTCCAAGGTCTCAAAGAAGAAGGTCTGCGTCTCCTTTTAGAAGCCAAAAAGGCAACCGGTATGCCTATCATCACAGAGATCATGAATATCCGCTCTCTGGAATTATTTGAAGATGTTGACATCATTCAAGTGGGCGCGCGGAATATGCAGAATTTCGATCTTCTGCAGGAATTAGGAAAGACTAAAAAACCGATCCTGCTCAAGCGTGGTCTTGCAAATACTCTGCAGGAATTGCTCATGAGCGCAGAATACATTATGAGCGAAGGAAATGAGAACATCATTCTTTGCGAACGCGGTATCCGCACTTACGAAACCTATACGCGTAACACTTTGGATCTGTCCGCCGTTCCTGTACTGCATCAGCTGACCCACCTGCCCGTTGTTGTTGATCCCAGCCACGCTACCGGTAAATCCTGGCTCGTTCCCTCCATGGCAGCGGCAGCCGCTGCATGCGGCGCTGACGGAATTATGATCGAAGTACATAACGATCCCTCCTGCGCCCTTTGTGACGGCGCACAATCCCTCACACCGGAACAATTCGCTGATGTTTGTGATCGTGTTCAAAAAATTCGGGAGGCCATGCAATGACAGTCGGTATTTTGGGCCTGGGTCTGATCGGCGGTTCTCTTGCCAGAGCGTATGCTAAAGCAGGACACAATGTCCTCGGTTATGAAGCTGATGAGTCGATACTGTCATTTGCACAGTTGGCAGGTGTTATTTCCGGACCGCTTGATAAAAGCAATATTGCGCAGTGTGAATTGATCCTTCTATGCGTTTATGCTGATGCATCTGCCTCTTGGCTGGAATCATATGGTCAGTTTGTCAATCAGAACGCGCTTGTCATTGACTGCTGCGGCATTAAAACCGCAATCTGCAAACGATGCTTTCCCTTAGCTGAGAAATACGGTTTTACATTTGTCGGCGGTCACCCTATGGCGGGCTCGCACAATTCCGGCTTTAAATATAGCCGTTCCAATCTGTTTCAAGGCGCGCCGATGGTCCTTGTACCACCTCGCTTTGATGATCCTGCGTTGTTGCAGAGGATAAAAGACGCGCTTGAACCCTGCGGTTTTAAAAGTTTTTCCGTCACCACAGCGCAGGCGCATGATGAGATGATCGCATTCACCTCGCAAATGCCCCACATCATCAGCAACGCTTTCATCAAGTCACCGACCGCATTGTCACACAACGGTTTCTCTGCAGGCAGTTACAAGGACCTGACCCGTGTTGCGTGGTTAAACCCCCAAATGTGGTCTGAACTGTTTTTATCAAACAAAGATAATGTTCTGCAGGAACTGGACTTCTTTATTGAAAGTCTGTCTGCATACAGAAATGCAATCGCAGACAGCAATGCCGATGAACTGATCACCCTTCTTGACGAAGGTCGCAAACGCAAAGAGGAGGTTGACGGATGAATACTGTCAGCGTCAAAGCATCTAAAAATTATGATGTGCTAATCGATGCCGGTCTGCATCATGATGCCGGAAAATACGCCGCAATGTTATGTAAGACCGGAAAAGCGGCAATTATCAGCGACAGCAATGTCTGGCCTCTATATGGTGAAACCGTAAAGGACAGCTTGATTGCATCCGGTTTTCAAGTCTGCCAATACATATTCCCTGCAGGTGAAAGCAGCAAAAACGGCGAAACTTATCTTTCTATCCTAAACTTTCTTGCGCAGCAGCAAATCACCCGTTCTGATATTCTGATTGCCCTTGGCGGCGGTGTCGTTGGTGATATTACCGGCTTTGCTGCAGCGACTTACTTAAGAGGCGTTGCATATATTCAGATCCCCACGACCCTTTTGGCTATGGTCGACTCTTCTGTGGGTGGAAAAACAGCGATCGACCTTCCGGCAGGCAAAAATCTGGTGGGCGCTTTTTATCAGCCATCTATGGTTTTGTGTGATATTGATGCATTAAATACTTTACCTGAGTCTATTTTCAGAGACGGCTGCGCAGAAGTCATTAAATACGGCATTTTGTACGATGAACAGCTGTTCGACCATCTGTGTGCTTTCAAGATGAACTTTGATCGCAAAATGGTCGTTACCCGTTGTGTTGAGCTGAAACGGGATGTTGTTGCTGATGATGAATTTGATCGCGGCGCAAGACAGAAATTGAATCTCGGTCATACCATCGGACATAGCATAGAAGCGAAAAGTAACTTTGCGATTTCTCATGGACAAGCTGTTGCTGCCGGCATGGCTATTGTCACCAGAGCCGCATTGGCTGAAAACATCTGTACAAATGAAACATGTGAAAAAATTCTCAATATTCTGGAGGATTTTACGCTTCCGACGAGCACAGATTTTAGCGCAGAGGAACTGTTTGCGTGTACTTTATCTGATAAAAAACGCAACGGCAGTTCGATCAATTTGATTATCCCACGCAAGATTGGCGATTGTATTATCCAAAACACAGCTGTTGAGTCCCTCAAATCATTTATTAAGGCAGGATTATAAGATGGACCTTACCGTATTCCCCGGGAAATTATCGGGAACGGTCTGCGCGATCCCTTCAAAATCACAAGCGCATCGGCTGTTGATCTGCGCAGCTTTTTCCGATTCCCCGACAAAATTATACTGCCCTGCCACCAATGTTGACATTGAAGCAACGGCAGGTTGCTTGCGCTGCCTTGGTGCAGAAATTGAATACCGTGACGGTTGCTATTATGTGGTGCCCGTATCCAAGATACCGGATAGCGCCACACTTGATTGTCAGGAAAGCGGCTCTACCCTACGCTTTATGCTTCCCATCGTCGGCGCGTTGGGTGTTGATACAACATTTGTTCTGCGCGGCAGGTTGCCCCAGCGGCCGTTAAGTCCACTATGGGAAGAAATGGAAAAAAACGGCTGCGTGTTAAGCCGCCCAAGCGAAAACACCGTCAGCTGCCGCGGTAAGCTTAAGCAAGGCAATTACACCATTGACGGTAGTGTTTCCAGCCAGTTTATTACCGGTCTTCTCTTTGCATTGGCTCTGATACCGGGCAACGGAAAACTTACCGTAACCGGAAAATTAGAGTCCTTGCCATACATTACAATGACTCAGCGGGCATTGTCTTTATTTGGTATTGAAACAGAGAAGTTTGCTGTAACCGGCAGGTTTCCCTTCCACTCACCCGGCGAATTAGCAGTAGAAGGTGATTGGAGTAACGGTGCTTTTTTCCTGAGTGCAGCAGCCCTCGGCAGCGATGTAACAGTCAGTGGACTGTTGGCTGATTCAGCGCAAGGTGACCGGGCTGTGGCAGAGATCCTTAAGCAAATGCACGAACACATCACAGTAGATGCGGCAGACATCCCCGATCTCGTTCCGATCCTTGCAGTGGTCGGCGGTGCAAAAAGTGGCGTTACATTCCAAAATATCCGCCGTCTGCGTTTGAAGGAATCCGACAGAGTATCCACAGTAGCAAATATGCTTACGAACCTTGGCGCTAAAACTCTGGTTGGTGAAAACACACTTGCTGTTTACCCTGGAGAATATCACAGCTGCACCATAGACTCTGCCGGCGACCACAGAATCGCAATGGCAGCAGCCATTGCAGCTACTGTTGCAAACGGTCCGGTAACAATTCTGGGCGCGCAATGCGTATCGAAATCATATCCGTCCTTTTGGACAGAGTACAAGGCTTTAGGAGGTAACTATGAGCAGCATTTACGGTGAGCGAATCAAGTTATCAATTTTCGGTCAATCCCATGGCAAAGCCATTGGTATGACCCTTGACGGCGTACCTGCTGGATTGCCCGTCGATATGGATGCGCTGCAGGCATTTCTGAATCGCAGGGCACCCGGTCAAAACAATTATTCCACGCCCCGAAAAGAAGCTGACAAGCCTGAATTCCTCTCGGGCATTGTAAACGGCTACACCTGCGGTGCACCGATCACAGCGATCATTTATAATACCAATACGCGTTCCGGTGACTATAAAGAACTCAAGGACTGTCCCCGTCCCGGACACGCAGACTATACCGCCCATATCAAATACAAAGGCTATGAAGACGCAGCCGGAGGCGGACATTTCTCCGGTAGACTGACTGCACCTGTGTGTATTGCCGGTGGCTTGTGCAAGCAATGGCTGGAGGCAAAAGGTGTCCGGATCGGCGCGCATTTAAGCGTGTGCGCCGGTATTGCCGATGACCCCGTTTTTTTGGATTGGGTCAACCCCGACTTAGATGCGATTCAAAAAGATTTCCCGGTTATCAATCCCGAAGCAGGCGCAAAAATGCGCGAAGAAATTGAAAAAGCCCGTGCAGATTCTGACAGCGTAGGCGGTTTGATAGAATGTATCGCTACCGGACTTCCTGCCGGCTTGGGGGATCCGATGTTTGGCGGTATGGAAAGCCGGATCGCACAGATCGTATATGGTATTCCTGCTGTCAAGGGTTTGGAGTTTGGCAGCGGTTTTACCGGCAGCTATCTGAGAGGCTCTCAGAACAACGACAACTACACCGTATGCGACGGTCAGATCAAAACTGACAAGAACTATGCCGGTGGCATTTTGGGCGGCATCACAAACGGTATGCCTCTGGTATTCCAGGCAGCCATCAAGCCGACTCCGTCCATTGGCGCTGAGCAGAAAACCGTTTCTTTATCCCAAATGGAAGAATGCTCTGTTTGTGTTAAAGGCCGCCACGATCCCTGCATCGCACCCAGAGCTGTCCCCGTCATTGAGGCGGCAGCTGCGGTTGCGATATTTGATGCATACCTTTTGCTTGATTGACAACAGGAGTGACTATTATGAATTTAGAAGAATTAAGACAGCAGATCAACAGTATTGACGAACAGCTTGTGAGACTGTTCACGCAGCGTATGGATGCTGCTGCGCAGATCGCCGATTTCAAAAAGGCAAACAATCTGCCGATCTATGTTCCTGCAAGAGAGCGTGAAATTCTGCAGGAAGTTGCTGAAAAAGCCGGTCCGGAAATGGCAAATTACACACGAGTCCTTTATTCTATGCTGTTTGAGCTGAGCCGCAGCTATCAGCAAAAGCGTAATACAAAGGAAACAGATCTCTACAAAAAGATCACCGATTCCATTGAAAACACGCCGAAGCTCTTTCCCCAGGCGCCCATGGTAGCCTGTCAGGGTGTTGAGGGCGCTTATGCACAAATTGCCTGTGAGCGTATTTTTAAAGCGCCCTTTATTATGTATTTCAAGAGTTTTGATGCTGTATTTCATGCCATTGAACAAGGCTTGTGTCAGTATGGTATTCTCCCCATCGAAAATTCCACTGCCGGTTCTGTGAAAAAAGTCTATGACTTGATGATCCATCACAATTTCTCGATTGTCAAAACATTCCGTCTGAAAATTGATCACAACCTGCTGGCCAATCCCGGAACAAAGCTCGAAGACATTCGCGAGATCTATTCCCATGAACAAGCGATCAATCAGTGTTCTGAGTTCTTGAAAGAACTTACCAATGTAAATATTATCCCGGTTGAAAATACTGCTGTGGCTGCAAATATGGTGGCTCAGTCCGGCAGAACCGATGTGGCAGCTATCTCCAGCCGGACTTGCGAAGAGTTGTACGGACTTGCATGTATCGCAGCATCTATTCAGGATGAGGGCAATAACCGCACCCGTTTTATCTGCATCAGCAAGAATCTTGAGATCTATCCTGGCTCAGATAAGACAAGTATCATGATGATACTGTCCCACAAACCCGGCTCTCTTTACAAAGTCCTTGCCAGAATGTACACCTTGGGAATCAATGTGATCAAGCTGGAATCCCGTCCGATTCCTGACAGAGATTTTGAATTCATGTTCTACTTTGATCTGGAAACATCTATTTATTCCGAAGAATTTGTACAACTGATGTGCGAACTGGATGATCTGTGTGAGGAATTCAAATATCTTGGCAGTTACACCGAGGTGATATAATGTACTGCGGTTTACTCGGCAGACGCTTGGGGCACAGTTACTCGCCTCAAATACATAGTTTGCTCGCAGATTACCAATACAAACTTTTTGAAAAAGAGCCGGAGGAATTGGAACACTTTCTCCTAAATGAGAATTTTACCGGTCTCAATGTAACGATCCCTTATAAAAAAGCTGTTATCCCCTATTGTCACAAGCTGACAGACCGGGCGAAAGCACTGGGCTGCGTCAACACACTCTTAAAGCTTTCTGACGGAACGCTGATAGGACACAACTCCGACTATTTTGGGTTTGAAACGCTTGTGAATAAAAGCGGATTGCTGGTTGCGAGTAAAAAAGTACTTGTCCACGGCAGCGGCGGCGCATCTGTAACGGCAGTTGCTGTCTTAAAAGAACTTGGTGCAGATACTGTTGTAATTTCCCGCAGCGGAGAAAACAACTACAACAATCTCTCACGACACTATGACGCATCTGTGATCGTTAACGCAACTCCGGTTGGAATGTATCCGCATACACAAGACTCTCCGATCGATCTGACACCCTTTACTAAACTTGAGGGTGTTCTGGATGTGATCTATAACCCGTCGAAAACCGCTTTGCTGCAGCAAGCAGAGCAACTTGGTCTTGTGGCAGAAAACGGACTTCTTATGCTTGTGGCGCAGGCCAAAGAAAGCGCAGAATGGTTTTCCGGACACTCTATTCAGGACGAATTGATCCCGTCTATCTATCAGACACTGGAAAAGCAAATGCGCAATATCGTACTCATTGGCATGCCGGGATGCGGTAAATCATCTGTTGGTAAGCTGTTGGCAGAATGCCTGGGTAAAAAATTCATCGATGCTGACGAGCAAATCGTTCTTACAGCGCAAAAATCGATCCCGGAGATCTTTGCCGCTGACGGAGAAGATGGCTTCCGCAAGATCGAAACAGAAGTACTTGCCAATATTGGAAAATCCTCTGGTACTGTGATCGCCACCGGCGGTGGTTGTGTAACACGACCGGAAAATTATTTCCATCTGCATCAAAACAGCATGATTATCTGGCTGAAAAGGGATATTCATCAGCTTCCGGTGGATGGCAGACCTCTTTCACAAAGTGGAATGCTTACGCAAATGTATGAAACTCGCAAACCGCTGTATGAACGATTCTCTGACCTGCAGATCGAGAACAACGGCACACCGGAGGAAACAGTAGATAAAATCCTGTCCCTTTTAAAATTGGAGGCATAAATGAAAATACTTGTTATTAACGGTCCGAATATTAACATGCTCGGTTTGCGTGAGCCGGGAATTTACGGTCATGGTACCTTTGAATACCTTTTAAAACTGATCGACAATACTGCTGCTGAATTAAATATTGAGATCGAACAGTATCAGTCCAATCATGAGGGCGCGATCGTCGACAAAATTCAGGCTGCGTACGGTGTGTTCGACGGAATCGTTATCAATCCGGCTGCCTACACCCACACATCCATCGCTATTTTGGATGCATTAAAAGCAGTTAAGATTCCTGCGGTAGAGGTACATATTTCCGATATTTCCACACGGGAATCCTTCCGTCAGATTTCCTATGCAGGTCTTGCCTGCATCAAAACGATCAAAGGTCAAGGTCTTGACGGATACCGGCAGGCTATCCAATATTTAAAAGAGCATATATAACGATACACCCCGTCCCGGTTATTACACTGGACGGGGTGTTACTATCGTGAGAATACTGTCTGCAGGAATTATGGCAGTTACCGCCATTTATAATATTTCTTTCTTTTAAAATTTTACTCAATTTGTAGAATCGCGCGCAAAAATAGTTTACGATAACGAAAAATAATCATTGTATGCAGTATCTTATACACAGATTCCACAGGTTTTTCCACAGGGTAATCGTTTAAAAGCAACAGCAATACTTATATTTCACTGGCAATTTCATGTGTTTTTCTAACTTTTTGCCCGCCAATTTCTATGCATTTGCAGTTTACATAAAGAAATTTATGAATTTTTCCGTGAATACAATAATACAAAAAATAAAATGCAGGAGAATTAATTTCTCCTGCATTTTGTCAAATCGTCTCGCCCAATATAGATTTTGTTGCATATGCATTTAAGGACATATCGGCAATATTGCCGGCAAGATATTCGTAATATCCCTGCGCACCGATCATAGCAGCATTATCACCACACAGGTGAAGCGGCGGCATGTAGACTTGTGCGCCACAATTTTGCGCAGCTTCCAGAATATCCCGACGAATTCGCGAGTTAGCTGCTACACCGCCGGCAACCGCAAGCTTTTTGTAACCGCTTTCCTGCAAAGCCATCATGGTACGGGGAACAAGGGTATCGGATACTGCTGCGCAGAAAGATGCGCAAAGGCTGTTCACATCCAGACTCTCCCCTACCTGCTGCGCATGGTGGATCAGATTCAGTGCCGCAGTCTTCAGTCCGGAGAAACTCATATCATAAGGATTTTCACCGGCTCTTGAACGGGGAAGATCATATTTTTTGTCATCGCCCAGCTGCGCTGCCTTGTCAAGAGCTGCTCCGCCCGGATAGGGCATTCCAAGGACGCGGGCAACTTTATCAAAACTCTCTCCCGCCGCATCGTCCAAAGTGCCGCCTAAAATCTCCATATCCACATAGCTCTTAACATCTACGATCATAGTATGACCGCCGGATACCATCAAACATAGAAACGGAGGTTCCAGTTCCGGATATGCAATATAGTTCGCGGCAATATGCCCGCGGATGTGATGAACCGGGATCAAGGGCTTATTCAGGGTCATAGCAGCAGCTTTTGCAAAATTGACACCCACCAGAACCGCTCCGATCAAGCCCGGCGCGTAAGTTACTGCAACGGCATCGATATCCGAACGGTCAATCCCGGCTTTACACAACGCTTCATCTGCCAGAGAGTAAATGGATTCAATATGCAATCTGGATGCAATCTCCGGAACAACACCACCATAAATACGGTGCTGCGCAACCTGAGAGGCGATACAGTCAGCTAAGACATGCCTGCCGTCTTTCACGACGGAAACAGCTGTTTCATCACAAGATGATTCCACTGCAAGTACGATCACAGATTCCACTCCTTTCTGAGTATCAAAGCATCCTCTCGGGGATTTGCATAGTAATTCGGTCTGCGTCCGACCTGAGTGAATCCTAGTTTCTCATAAAGAGAAATTGCCGGCTCATTAGAGGCGCGTACTTCCAATGTCAGACAGTAGACATCACGGCTGCGCAAATGATCTATCAAAGTCGTTACAAGCAGTTTAGCAATTCCATTCCGGCGAAATTGCGGATCGACAGCTAAATTCATCATATCCGCCTCTCCCAAAACAGATTGAGAGCCTACATAACCGGCTACTGTATCACCATCCGCAGCAACGATCCATGTAGAAAGCGGATTCGTGAGTTCATCAGTAATGGACCGCAAACTCCAAGGAGAACTGAAACAGCGTTTTTCCAATTCCGCCACCTGCGCCGTATGGGCGTCATTCATTAATTCATATTTCATCATTTTGCCTCATACCAGCTTTTACCCCATTTGGCTTCTGCCAAAAGCGGCACATGCAGCTCAGACACCTGCTGCATTTCAAAACTAACAAGCTCCGCAACCTCTGCTGCAATCTCTTCCGGACACTCTACGATCAGTTCGTCGTGGACCTGCAGAAGAAGCCTGCTCTGGGGATACTTTTGTGCCAGCGCAGCATCCACACGGATCATTGCCATTTTGATAAGATCTGCTGCCGTGCCCTGAATCGGCGTATTGAGGGCGATACGCTCCGCGCCCTGACGGATATTAAAATTACTGCTGGTCAGCTCCGGAATGTATCTGCGGCGTCCGTAGAGGGTCTTTGTATAACCGTCTTTTCTCGCATCTGCCACCACCTGCTTCATATACTCACGGACACCGTGATAATGGGCAAGATAGTTATTGATATATTCCTTTGCATCATAGCGGCTGACACCGATATCCTCAGCCAAAGAGAATTCCGAGATGCCATAGACGATTCCGAAGTTAACAGCCTTTGCGTGGCGTCTCTGAAGCGCCGTAACAGCCTCAGGGGCCACGCCAAAGACCTGAGACGCAGTGACTGTGTGAATATCCATACCGCCTGCAAAAGCCGCCTGCATGGCTTCGTCCCCGGCAATATGTGCCAGGACACGCAGCTCGATCTGGCTATAGTCCGCATCCACCAGCACGCAGCCGGACTTGGGAATAAACATCTTCCGTATTTCAGCGCCCAAATCCGTACGGACCGGAATATTCTGCAAATTCGGCTCTGTGGAAGAAAGTCGGCCGGTTGCGGTGACAAGGTTTTGGAAGGTTGTGTGAATACGACCGTCGCTGCCGATCACTTTCATAAGTCCGTCAGCGTAAGTGGAATTCAGTTTGGTCAGCATCCGATAGTCCATGATCGCAGGAATGATCGGATGCTTATTCTTCAGTTTTTCCAAAACATCAGCATTGGTGGAATAGCCGGTCTTTGTCTTTTTCACCGGCGGCAAACCCAATTTTTCAAACAGAAGTTCACCCAGCTGCTTGGTAGAATTGATATTAAAAGGCTCACCGGCATAGGAGAAGATCAACGATTCACAATCGGCGATCCTGCGCGTCAGCATATCGCCAAACTGGGCAAGCTGCTCTTTATCAATAGCAATACCGGCCTTTTCCATGCGGTAAAGTACCGGACACAAAGGAAGCTCCAACTCATAATACAGTTTCTTCATCTGATGCCGTTCCAGTTCTGCATCCAAAACGCCGCGGAGATTCCATAAAGCCTCGGCAGCCGCCGCAGCATCCCCGTCATCAACACTTGTACACAAAAAGTTGGTAGCCAACTTGGAAACAGAGTAGTCTGACTGCGACGGATTCAAGTCGTAAGCCGCAAGAGCTGTATCAAATGCGAAATCCCCATGGGGTAGACCTAAACTGTCCAAGGTATGGAGCGTTTGTTTCAGGTCATGGCAAATACCCTTTGCCGCGCTTCCAAGCAGGCTGTAAAGATACTGCGCCTCCATAGGCGTAACCACGCAAACGCCGGCCTCCCAGGCAAAGCCTACAGACCCATCCGGTGCGATATACAATGCATATTGTTCGCAAGAATCCGGCAGTTGTGCTGCTCTCGGTAAGGTAACGCCCGTTTTCTTTTGCACAGGCATTTCCAGTTCTGCGCCCCGCAGACCATATCTGTCGATCAGACGCACGAATTCAAGGCGGGTAAACAACTGGAACAGTTTTACCCGGTCATGGGGTGCAACGATTGCATCCTGGGGTGCAAAATCAATGGGTGCATTGGTGCGGATCGTTGCCAGATCATAGGACAAATATGCGCTTTCCTTACCGGCTTCCAGCTTCTCACGAAGCTTCGGACGAATGGTCGGATCATCGAGATTTGCATAGAGGTTATCCAGTGTGCCGAATTTCTGCAGTAATTCCGTTGCTGTCTTGGGACCTACACCGGCAACACCGGGAATATTATCTGATGAATCTCCCATCAATGCCTTTAAATCCACCATCTGCGGAGGATCAAATCCGTACTCTTCCCGGAATTTCTCCACATCAAACAGCGTTGCTGTGGTCTGACCCGGCTTGGAGATCACAAGTTTCACGCGCACATGCTCATCGATCAGCTGCAGGCTGTCCCGGTCACCGGTAACGATCACACATTCCCAATCATTAGCGCCGCAGACTTTGCCAACTGTGCCGATCACATCGTCCGCTTCCCAACCCTGACATTCGTAGATTGGAATATTCATCGCCGTGAGTACCTGCTTCATAACAGGCATCTGCTGAGCAAGCTCTTCCGGCATTGCATGGCGCGTTGCCTTATAACCCTCGTACTTTTCATGGCGGAAAGTAGGACCGTGCAGGTCAAAAGCCACGCACACCGCTTCCGGCTGCTCCTCTTTTTCCACTTTTTCCAAAATGTTGAGGAATCCGTAGATGGCATGTGTATACAGTCCGTCCCGTGTTGTCAGCGGCCTGACACCGTAGTACGCGCGGTTGATAACACTGTTGCCATCAAGAATCAAAAGCTTCATACTTTTCTCCACTTGGCACCCTGGGGGGTGTCGATAATTTCAATACCGCGGGACTTCAATTCGTCCCGGATACGGTCAGCTTCCGCATAATTCTTTGCTTTCTTTGCTTCCGTACGAGCAAGGACCAGTGCATCGATCTCGGGATCGGCAGAAGCCGCCTCTTCTTCAGCTGCCTTTTGACGCAGCTTATTTGCCGCTTCGATCAGATTCAGACTCAGCACCTGATCAAAGTCCTGAAGCGCAGCAAGCTTTGTGGTGTCGTTAGTCTTCGCCTTCAAAACATCGTATACAGCAGTTACAGCCAGAGAGGTATTCAGATCGCCATTCAAGGCTGTGGCAAACCGCTCTTTAAGACCTGCAAGTGCTTCTTCGTCGATACCGCCGTCTCCGTCTTTGAGGGTAGCGATCTTAGCAATCAGTTTCTGATAGGCGACCGTAGCATTATCAAGATTCTCCCAGCTGAATACCAGATTTCTGCGATAATGGCTCTGCAGGCAGAACAGGCGGTATGCCATGGGGTCATATCCTTTCTGCTCCAAAAGGCTGACTGTCAGGAACTCGCCCTTGGACTTAGACATTTTACCGTCATCGGTATTGAGATGATGCACATGGAACCAGTAGTTACACCACTTATGCCCAAGGAAGCTCTCCGATTGGGCGATCTCATTGGTGTGGTGGGGAAATGCGTTGTCAATACCGCCGGCATGGATATCCAGGTCCTCACCCAGATACTTCATGGAAATACCGGAGCACTCAATGTGCCAGCCGGGATAGCCCACACCCCAGGGAGAGTCCCATTTCAGCGCCTGGTCTTCAAACTTGGACTTTGTAAACCACAGCACAAAGTCGTTCTTATTGCGCTTATTGGTATCTTCTTCCACGCCTTCACGGACGCCGATGGCAAGATCTTCCTCATCGTGATCGTTAAAGACATAATATTTGTCCAGCTTGGAAGTATCAAAGTACACATTGCCGCCGGCAACATAGGCAAAGCCCTTTTCAAGCAAGCCTTCAACAATCTTGATAAATTCAGGTATGCAGCCGGTTGCAGGCTGGATGACCTCAGGCTTTTTGATGTTCAGCTTTTCGCAATCGGCAAAGAATGCGTCGGTATAATACTGGGCGATCTCCATAACGGACTTGTTCTCGCGCTTTGCGCCCTTGAGCATTTTATCCTCGCCGGTATCCGCATCGGAAGCCAGGTGGCCCACATCCGTAATGTTCATCACGCGCATCACATTGTAACCCATATAACGAAGGGCCTTTTCAAGCACATCCTCCATGATATAGGTTCTCAAGTTACCGATGTGCGCAAAATGATACACAGTAGGTCCGCAGGTATACATTTTTACCACATCCGGGGAATTGGGCTGAAACAGTTCCTTTTTATGGGACAGAGAATTATAAAGATACATATGTTTTTCCTCCAATATGCTTATATTACTTAATAAAAAACACCTCTTGCGCCAAGGCACAAGAGGCGGGTCATACAACTCGCGGTTCCACTCTCATTTATTACTCTTAAAGTGTTCGCTCACGGATGCACTTTCCCGTTCCGACACCGCCTGAGCTCACAGCCAACGACTCAGACTCTCTGCAGGATATAGAACGCTACTCTTTCCGGTCACAGCGATATTGAATTTATAGTATTTTATCATTAATTGGTATTCATTGTCAATGTTCAAATATCACACAATCCGTTGATATATAGAACAAAATGTGCTATAATTTACAAAACGAAACAATATAACGAGGTTTTCAAATGAAAAAGCTTCTGATCGTAATATCTTTCCTTTGTATCATTGCATTATCGGCAGGCTGTTTAAGACCAACTATATCATATACTCCAAAAGAAACCGCTGAAAGTACAACAGAGACAACAGCACCAAATGGACAGATCACATATGAGCAAAAGCCCATGTACGCTGTTTCTGTACCCACCGTAACAGAATGCGAAACCGCTTCAGACGGCACGGTGCTTTTTGAATACACCTACCAAAATATCTCTCTTATTCACCCTGAGCCGGAAGTGGCTGATAAAGTGATCGTTGATTTCCTGAACAGAATCGACCAAACCGCTTCCTCCGCAGAATCTATCCGCGCCGCAGCCAAAGCGGCATATGCACCCGGAACTGCATGGACTCCCTACATGGCGCAGATCACTTATTCGCCTATGCGGATCGACAACGGGGTTCTCAGTTTTTTAGGGTCTTACAGCAGTTACAGCGGCTCTTCACATCCGGAGCACAGCTATCTTTCTGTAAGCTATGATCTTATAACCGGCAACGCGCTGTCTCTTTCCGATATATTAACCGAAAAGGCAGATGCCAATACGCTGGTAGATTTGATTACCCAATCGCTGGAGGGAAACGATCAGCTTTACGGGCATTTCAAAGATGTCATTAAAGACCGTTTTCAGCATGGATATGAAAATGATACATTTTGGTATTTCTCAACAAATGGCCTGCAATTCTATTTCTCTCCATATGAAATTGCCCCCTATTCTGCAGGTCTTATTGTCGCGGAGATCCCCTACGATAAGCTGCCGGGTGTTTTAGATGATGCCTATTTCCCTGCAGAACTGGATGCGGTTGCCGGTGAATTATCGGTTACTAAATTTGATAATACAGCAGAAAACACATTTACCCAATTTGCCGAGGTGATCCTCGACGAAAGCGGAGAAATGATCCTGCTGCATTCGGATATCCCGGTCTGCAATTTGCGTTTAGAAACCGGCTTGTGGAACGATGATGCAACTGTGTTTTTAGTAAAGAACACTGTCTTTGCCGCATATATGCTCACCCCCGGCGATGCAGTTATGATTCAAAGTGTCTTTGGCGAAGTTATGCCGGAACATAAGCTGACATACGATTCCGCAGGTAAAACTGTCAGCAGATATATCTTGCTAAGTGGTAAAGATGGCAGCCCAATCCTTACAGAACAGTGATTTACAGCACCTGATTCCTTCAGGTGCTGTTTTTATACTCTCTTGTCAGTTTTTCAACCATCGGCGATAAGTAAGCCAACGCAACGAGATTTGGGATCGCCATCAGTCCGTTGACTGTTTCAGAGAGCATCCACACTGTTCCCGTTTGCATGACAGCACCCAGTATCACGGTAATGCCCTGAATATAAACAAATTTCTTCCAGGCACCGTCACCGAACAAATATTGGGCGCTGCGCATACCGTACAAACCCCATCCGAGAATCGTAGCGACCGCAAAGCAGCATAGCGCAAGCGCAATAGGAATACTGATCCAATCTCCATATACAGCGCCGAATGCTTGGGTTGTCAAGACGGCCCCTGCATCTTTTCCGTACGGAATTTCAATCCCACTGCACAATATCACCAAAGCCGTTACAGTACATATCACGATCGTATCTAAGAAAACCTCCATAATACCCATCATGCCTTGTTTCACCGGATGGTTCACATCTGCCGCGGCATGCGCAATGGCCGCCGTTCCCATACCGGCTTCATTTGTAAAAACACCTCTGGATGCGCCAATACGAAGGGCTGTGAAGGCAGATCCGATCAGACCGCCAGTCACTGCTGTCGGTGAAAACGCACCCTTTAAGATCATAGCAAGAGCCTCGGGAATTTTATCCGCTCGCACAATCAATACAACGATACCCAACAGAATATAAACCACAGAAGCAAAGGGAACCAGCATTTCTGCAACCTCGCCGATCCTTTTTGCGCCGCCTAACAAGATCGCTGTAATAAGAACAGACAGAATCACCCCCACAATCATACCGGTAACCCAAGTCTGGCGACCACCGAAATAACTGACAACACTGCTGACACCCCCTGCAACAGCATTCACCTGCGTTGCGTTTCCCACACCAAAGGACGCGACCACAGCAAAAATGCTGTAAACACCGGCAAGTGCCGACCAACGCTTTCCCATTCCCCTCTCGATATATTGCATCGGTCCGCCGATGTACTCCCCGTTCTTCCCTTTGCTTCGAAAACGAACAGCCAAGGTAGCTTCTGCATATTTTGTGACCATACCCAATACCGCGCAGATCCACATCCAAAAAATGGAGCCCGGTCCACCGATACAAATTGCACCTGCTACGCCGGCGATATTTCCCGTACCAACAGTGGCTGCCAAAGCTGTACATAATGAGCGGTAAGGAGAAATTGAACTGCTGCGTGTGTTCTTTCCCTTGAACTGTTGAATAAAGTTACGGACCGCTGCAGGGAAAAGCCGAACCTGCGCAAATCCGGTTCGCACAGACAAGTAGATCCCTACACCCAATATCATAATGAGTGCAGGTATTCCCCAAACAAATCCATTGACCCATTCTAACAGCTTTACCATTTTCTGCCTCCAAATAAAAAAGCAGCTCCTCTACACGAGGAACTGCTTTTGTGTTATTCCCATTGCGCCCAAACTTCCGGACAATACCCCACGGTCACCTGCTTGCCGTTTCGCACGATGGGCGTGCGCATAAGCTCAGGCGCATCAAAGACCTTATCTTCCTTGGCTCTGACATCGTCCATGTATTTCATAAGCGTTACATCTGAAGCCTTGCTTTCCCAATCAATCAGATTGTCAATCCCACCGACGCCGCGCAAAACAGCATCAAACTCTTTACCGGACAATCCGTAACGGAGCAAGTCCACATATTGATACTTTATGCGCCGTTCTTTAAAATATCTCTCTGCCTTCTTAGTATCGAAGCATTTATTGCGTCCAAAAATCTGTATATTCAATAGGTTACCTCCATCAAGCAAAGTCCGCAGGCAGGAACCGCAGGACCGGCATCTGCGCGAACACCGCCGAATAAGCTGGCAATACTTTCAGCGCTACGCTCACCTTTACCAACCTGCAACAGAGTGCCGACCATGATGCGAACCATATGTTGTAAAAAGCCGTTGCCGGTAACAGTAAAGGCGATCTCATCGCCGGTTTGTTCAATATCAAAGGAAAATATTGTACGGACAGTGGACTTTTTCATATTTTTATTTCCGCAGAATGCAGAGAAATCGTGTGTTCCGATGTAAAACGCAGCGGCGTGACGCATTTTCGCAACATCAAGCTCTGAGGAATCTTTGAATACATACCTTCGATCAAAAACACAAGGATTCTCACTGTTCCACACACGGTAACGGTAGGTTTTGGTCCGGGCATTTAACCGGGCATGAAAGCGTTCAGAGACATTTTTACATGTGTAGACACCAATATCCTCCGGAAGATATTTCCGCAAGCCGTCGAGTATTTCATCGCAGGGCATTGTGCTCAAACAGTGAAAATTGACTACCTGGTACATTGCATGGGTGCCGGCATCCGTTCTTCCGCTGCCCACAACCTCAATTTTCTCACCGAGCAATTTAGATAGGATCTGCTCCAGTTTTCCCTGAACGGTCAGTTCATTTCCGGGAAGTCTTTGCCAGCCTTTATACTTTGTTCCGTCGTAACAAATATCAAGCCGCAGATTTCTCATAGAATTCCAGTTCCTCTCGCGCTTCTTTCTCGCTGTCCGCAGAAAACAAAAAGTTTCCGCAGCAGTCATACACCTGAATATGTCCTTGTACATTTTTCAAGCTAAACATTGCCATCACCCTTTCGGTTTGTATGGCAACAGTATAACCTGTTAAATGTACAATAAATCGTACTTTATCGATCCTCGATCACCGATTGCATCCACTGCGCAATATGGGCAAATATTTCATCTCGGTTGATCTCATTGAGGATCTCATGTCTGCAAAGGGGATAAATAGTTGTCTTTACATTACAAATTCCGGCATCTGCAAAAGCGGATGCAATTTTTCGCACGCCTTCTGAGTAGCTTCCCACCGGATCATCGCCACCGGCTACCAAAAGGATCGGTAACTGCTTGTTGATTCTTGCGATATTCTCCGGATTTTGAATATAACGGATGCCCGTAAGCATATCACGCATCAAGCCGGTCGTGATCTGGTGGGAACATAACGGATCATTGATCAGCGCATCAACTACATTCCGGTCACGGCAGACCCAATCATATGGCGTTCTGTAATGCTCCACACGCAGATTGTAAGCGCCAAAGACCAGTTTCAGCAATCTGGCGCTTGTCTGCGTTTCTCCGGAAATGCGGCAGGCGGCATTGCAAATACGAACACCGGCTGAAAGCGCTTTATCCGATTGCCATCCGGAGCCGCACAAAACACAACCGGAAATTCCGCATTCCGGATACTTCTGCAATATGGTTTCCGCCATAAAAGAACCCATGGAGTGACCGAAGAGGATATACGGAAGATCCGGAAATTCTTCCCGGATCATTTTCAGTAGCTGGTAGGAATCATCCACTGCATGAAACCAACCACCGCTAAAATAACCCCTGAGGTCATCATCTGATGAAGAAAGACCGTGCCCCATGTGATCTTCCGCAACAACTAAAAAACCTAAGTCTGTCAAGTATTTCGCAAACGCATCATACCTTGCACCATAGTCAGCAATTCCATGGATGATCTGCACGATTCCAACGGGTTTGGCAGGACCCTCCCATCTATATGCATGGATCTGGCCTGCGCCGCAGGATGGATAGTAGAAGTCCTTCAGCATCATTACTTGATGATTTCATAACCGGCAGCTTTGATCGCACTTTCGAGCTGCTCCAAAGCAGCACTTCCGGTTACGGTGACCTCTTTCGCCGCAAGATCTACAACAGCATCCTCAGTGCCGACTACCCCTTTACACGCATCTTCAACACGCGCTTTGCAGTGGGGACACATCATGCCATCCACTTTAATAACTGTTACCATTGTCTTAACCTCCTGCTTAACCGTTTCTTTTTCTTTTCCTTTTAATACTCTGCGTTCCGGGTCAAAAAATCTGAGACGCAAAGCATTTGTAACAACAAACAACGAACTTAAACTCATAGCCGCAGCCGCAATCATCGGACTTAAGCGAAGCCCAAGTAGTGGATATAACACACCGGCTGCTACCGGAATACCTAAACAGTTATAGAAAAATGCCCAGAACAAATTCCCCCGAATATTTTGAATGGTGGCTCTGCTCAGAGATATGGCTTTTGCAACACCGCTAAGAGAATGCTGCATCAAAACAACATCCGCAGACTCCATTGCAATATCCGTGCCGGAACTGATTGCCATACCCACATCTGCAGTCACCAAGGCCGGCGCGTCATTGATGCCGTCTCCCACCATCAATACATTTTTACCTTCTGCCTGAAGGTCGCGGATCTTATTTGCCTTATCTTCCGGAAGTACATCAGAGATCACATGGGTTATTCCGGCATTTTCTGCAATATGGTTTGCTGTAAGACTATTATCACCCGTCAGCATCACAATATCAAGGCCTATTTTTTTCATTGCAGAAACAGCTTCGGCAGAATCCTCTTTTAAAACATCTGCTGCGGCAATCGCACCCAAATACTGTTTATTTTCGGATGCAAAGTACAAAGGTGTTTTGCCCTGATTTGCCAATTCTTCATAAGCCGGAACTGCGATCGTAAGTTCTTCCATCAGGCGCTTATTGCCGCCGTAATACCGCACACCGTCAATGATGCCGCTGACTCCTCTTCCGGGAAGTGTTTTAAAGTCCTCAGGTGCCGTTACAGCGAGGTTTCCAAACTTTTCAAGTATTGCCTTGGCGAACGGGTGCTCCGATTGCAGCTCCAGTGTCGCCGCCACGCAAAGGAGCAGCTGACGCTCCGCATCACCGGCGATCACATCAGCAACCGCCGGCTTGCCCATAGTCAGAGTTCCCGTTTTATCAAGAACGACAGTATCAATCTTTTGCAGATTCTCCAGTGCTTCTGCATTCTTAAACAGAACACCCATGCGTGCGCCTCTGCCGGTACCCACCATAATGGCAACGGGTGTCGCAAGGCCAAGAGCGCAGGGACAGGATATCACAAGGACAGAAATCGCAACATTAAGAGAGAATGCAAGTGTCTGTCCCAATAAAAGCCATACAGTAAATGTAACAAGCGCGATCGCCATGACGATCGGCACAAAAACACCGGCGATCTTGTCGGCAAGCCGGGCGATCGGCGCTTTTGAGCCGCCTGCTTCTTCCACCAGTCTAATTACCTTTGCAAAGGTGGTGTCTTCGCCGATCTTCTCCGTTCTGATCTCAAGATAGCCTTCCTTATTGATTGATGCGGCTTTGACGGTATCTCCCGTTTCTTTATCCACCGGTAAGCTTTCACCGGTCAGCGCGCTTTGATCGATGGATGATCTTCCCTTTACAACCGTTCCGTCAACCGGAATGTTGTCTCCTGCGCGAACAACAACGATGTCACCTACCCGAACCTCACTGACCGCCACGATGCGTTCAGCGCCATCTGTTAAGACTGTCGCCGTTTTGGGGCTCATATCCATTAATTGCATGACCGCATCACCGGTCTTCCGCTTTGCCCGTGCCTCTAAATATTTACCAACGGTAATGAGCGTCAGGATCATGGCTGCAGATTCAAAATATAGGTCCGTACCAAATACACCAGCCGTCCCTATAGATCCATGACCTGTGTGATAAGCCATCAAAAACAGTACGATCACACTGTACACCAAAGACGCACCGGAGCCAACTGCGATCAAAGAATCCATATTGGCAGCGCCCGTTAGGACAGCTTTTGTGCCTTTTATAAAATAGCTGCTGTTAACAAAAACCACAGGGAGCGTTAAAAACAGTTGGACTAGCGCTGCAACAAGGGCGTTCTGCTCACCGTGATACCAGGAAGGCATCGGCAAATGCAGCATGTGTCCCATGGTAAAATACATCAAAACAAGCAAAAAACCAGCTGAGATTAGGATTCTCTTCTTCATGATAGCAAGAGAATTGTCTATCGGCTTTGGTTTTTCACTTTGCTCATTTCCGTAAACAGAAATGCCGTAACCGGCATTTTCCACAGCTTTCAATATCAGATCCTCGCTGATAGTTTGCTCAGATGTCACTGTCATTGTTCCTGCCAACAAATTGACATCTGCTTTCTCGACACCGGATATTTGTTTTGTCACCTTTTCAACTCTTGCCGCGCAGGCTGCGCAGGTCATTCCGGACACGCTGAATTTCCGTTCCACATTACCACCTCACATTGACTTTTCCGCTTGTTTATGCTATTATTTTACCATGCATTTCAAGTAATGCAAGTATATACTTTCGTGCAATACTATCATTTGATACTGAATATGATGAATCAGTAAAATAATTAATTTGATTAGATATAAAAGGAGTATGTGTTATGAAGATCAAGATTCTCTCCGACAGTACCTGCGACCTCTCTTCTGATTTGTTGAATCAATACGATATTTCCCTCGCACCTCTGACCATTATTAAGGACGATAAAACATTCAAAGATGGTGTTGATATCACACCTGCAGATATTTTTGCCCATGTGGAAGCCGGCGGTGCTCTGTGCTCCACGACTGCCACTAATGTGGGAGAATATTGTGAGTATTTCTCCAAATACGCTGGCGACTACGACGGTGTTCTTCATATCAGCCTCGGTTCCGGCTTCTCCTCCAGCTATCAGAATGCCTGCCTTGCCGCCGAAGAATTCGATAATGTCCGTGTCGTGGATTCGCAAAACCTGTCCACCGGTCAGGGTCTAGTGGTTTTAAAGGCATGTGAGCTGGCAAAGACATGCAAAAGTCTTGATGAACTGCATGAAAAGGTACAGGCATTCACCTCCTGCGTAGAAGCCAGCTTCCTGCTGGATCAGCTCACTTATTTGGTAAAGGGCGGCCGCTGTCCGTCTTTAGTTGCTTTGGGCGCTAATCTGTTAAATTTGAAGCCCTGTATTGAGGTCAGGAACGGTAAAATGTCCATGGTGAAAAAGTATCGCGGCAATTACGCAAAGTGCCTTGCAACTTATATAAAGGACCGTCTGACAAACCGCGATGATCTGGACAAGGGTACGCTCTTCGTTACACGCACACCTGTAAGCGATGCATGTTTGGAAAGCGTAAAACAGACAGTTGAAGAAGTTGCTGACTTTAACAACATCTACTGGACGCAAGCCGGCTGTACGGTTTCCTGCCATTGCGGCCCCAGCACCCTCGGTGTTTTATTTGTCCGTAAATAATATATCGTTTTTAAACCTCCCGGAATCCTGATTTCCGGGAGGTTTAATCATTGAAATTTTATATTAATATGATATACTTATCCTAAGTAATGCCTTATGGAGGTATCCTTGTGAACTACCAACTTTTACTGGATATGGCCACGGAACTGGGCTATCAGCTGACATTGAGCGGTGCGGAAACCTTTCGTATAGAAGAGAGTGTCAACCGCATTATGGATGCCTATGGAATTCGTGCTGAGACATTTGCCATCCCAAACTGCCTGCACATCAGCATTGAAACACCCGACGGCATATCCTTAAGCAAAATGCGCCGCATCGGCCATCATGGAAACGACCTGGACGCAGTAGAACTATACAGCAATCTCAGTCGCAGAATCTGCGCTGAACGCCCTGAGCCCTCTGAAGCAATGGAGTTGCTCAAACAGACCATTGCGTCTCGCAGATTCTATAGCCTGCCCCTCCATTTGGCAGGTAACTTTTTAGGTGCTTTTGGTTTCTCGATTCTGTTCGGAGGAAGCATTACTGACAACATCTGCGCCGGAATCTGCGGTATCGTTGTGGGTCTCGTTAATAAAGTATTGGACACGCTGAAGGTAAACCCCTTCTTCCGCACCATTGCCTCTGCATTTCTTATGGCGATTACAGCCTATTTTGCCGGATTTCTTAAGATAGCGGTAAATACAGACGCTGTTATTATCGGAGCACTTATGATCCTTGTTCCCGGACTGTTATTCACTAACGGCATGCGCGATATCATTTACGGTGACACAAACTCCGGTATCAATCGAATTGTACAGGTGTTTCTCATCGCTGCCGCCATTGCGCTTGGCACAGGTGCTGCCTGGAGTCTTGCAAGCGCACTTTGGGGCATGCCCATATCACCTGATCCGCACAGCTATTCCCTTTGGTACGAACTGATCGCCGCTTTTATTGGCTGTTTAGGATTTTCTATTATATTCAACATTCACGGGCCCGGCATGCTCCTATGCGCAGTAGGCGGCATTTTAACATGGCTTACATACCGCATTGTTCTGCAATTTACTGCAAACGATATTTTAGCTTATTTCATCGCAACCGCCCAAGCATCTGTCTATGCGGAGATTATGGCAAGAATCAGAAAATACCCGGCGATCTCCTATCTTGTTATGTCGGCGTTCCCATTGATCCCCGGCGCAGGTGTATATTACACAATGAACTATGCCGTCAGAGGTGATTTGGCAAACTTCACGGCAATGGGTACCCATACCGTCGCCATCGCCGGTGTTATGGCTGTTGGAATTCTCTTAATTTCTACCATTTTCAGATTATTTGCTGTATTAAGAAGCCGGCAAAAATAAAACATAACTATAAAAACTCCCGATCGATAAATTCGATCGGGAGTTTTACTGTTACTTATCAGCGTTTTTCTTTGCTTTCTTGACAGCCTTGGCTTTTGCCTTTTCTTCTTCTGCCTTTTTAGCAGCTTCTTTCTTTGCCTCTGCGGCAGTATCGTTGGTGGACAATGCCCACTTCTGCAACTCGATGCGAACCTGGTCAGCGCCGGTCTCCATGACGAACTTATCGTCTTTGACATTTACGACTGTTCCAACAATGCCACCAATGGTTGTGATCTTGTCGCCAACCTTGATGCTGGAGCGAAGCTCTTCTGCTTCCTTCTTGCGCTTATTTTCGGGTCTGATGAGCAGGAAATAGAACACGGCGATTGTCACAACAATCATCAAGATGGAAGAAGACAGACCGCCGCCTGCAGTTAACATTAAAGACATAGTATATACTCCTTTGTAATAATTTCCAGTATATTATAGCATCAAACAGATAAATTGCAACACTATTTTAGATCCTGCGGGAAAGCTTTTCAGAATATTCACATCTGAATGCCGCAAATGTGCCATTATCCAAAGCCTGACGGATGCGTTCCATCAGTTTGTTGTAAAAATAAAGGTTGTGCATAACCGCCAGACGCATTGCCAGCATCTCTTCCGCCACGAACAGATGACGGATGTATGCCTTGGAATATCGACGGCATACCGGACAATCGCACTGCGGATCGATCGGGCTCTGATCGTACTGATACTTGGCGTTTTTCAAGTTGATCGCGCCTTCCCAGGTAAACAAGCGGGCGTGCCTTGCATTTCGAGCTGGCATGACGCAATCGAAGAAATCAACACCACGGGCAACCGCTTCAATAATATTTGTCGGCGTTCCCACACCCATAAGGTAACGGGTCTTATCCTGCGGCATATAGGGTTCTACGGCATCAATGATATCGTACATTTCCTCCGCGGTTTCGCCAACTGCAAGACCACCGATGGCATAGCCGGGTAAGTCGAGCTCCGCGATCCGTTTCATATGGTCAACACGGATATCCGCATAAGTGCCGCCCTGGTTAATGCCCCAAAGCATCTGCTGGGGATTGACCGTATCGGGCAAGGCATTCAGCCTTGCATTTTCCGCCTTGCAGCGTTCCAGCCAACGGAAGGTACGGTCCACACTTTTTTTCACATACTCGCGGGGCGCGGGGTTTTCAATGCACTCATCGAAAGCCATGCAGATATCAGAACCTAAATTGGACTGGATCTGCATACTCTCCTCAGGTCCCATAAAAATCTTGTGCCCGTCAATATGGGACGCAAAGGTCACGCCTTCTTCCTTGATCTTACGCAGAGATGCCAAGGAGAAAACCTGAAATCCGCCGGAATCGGTCAGAATCGGACCATCCCATGTCATAAATTTATGAAGGCCGCCGCATTCTTTCACCAGCTGATCGCCGGGACGCAAGTGCAAATGGTATGTGTTCGACAATTCAACCTGACAGCCAATGTCTTTCAGATCCTTTGCGCTCAGACCGCCTTTGATCGCGCCCTGTGTGCCCACATTCATAAACACCGGTGTCTGCACCGTGCCATGGGCACAGGTAAAGACGCCCCGTCGGGCCTTTCCTTCTGTTTTTAACAGTTCAAACATTCGATTTCTCCCATCACGAAATAAACATCGCATCACCAAAGCTAAAGAAACGGTAGCGCTCTTTTACCGCTTCCTCATAGGCATGCAGCACATGCTCTCTGTTTGCAAAAGCAGACACCAGCATCACAAGGGTGCTCTCCGGCAGGTGGAAATTGGTAATCAGAGCGTCCATCGCCTTAAACCGATAACCGGGATAAATGAAAATATCGGTCCAGCGGCTGTCAGCACGGAATGTTCCATCCTCCATAACCAGGGATTCCAATGTGCGGCAGGAAGTCGTTCCGACACAAATGATGCGGCCACCGTTTTTCCGGGTGTCATTTAAAAGAGATGCCGTTTCCTCGCTGATCATACACAGTTCGGAATGCATGTGATGCTCTGTGATCTCCTCAGCCTTTACAGGGCGGAATGTTCCCAAACCCACATGGAGCGTTACAAAGGCTGTTTTTACGCCTTTTGCGCGAATTTTCTCCAGCAGTTCGTTTGTAAAATGCAGACCGGCGGTGGGTGCTGCAGCAGAACCGATCTCCCGGGAATATACCGTCTGATACCGTTCCTGATTCTGCAGTTCTGCTTTAATGTAGGGAGGCAGAGGCATCTTGCCCAACCGTTCCAATACTTCTAAGAAAATACCCTCATAAGCAAATCTTACAATACGGTTGCCGTCCTCCCGGACCTCCTCGACAGTTGCGGTCAGGTCAGCGTTTCCAAACAACACTTCTTGTCCCACTTGCAATTTCCTTCCCGGTTTTGCAAGACATTCCCAGCGATTATCACCCAAATCACGCAGCAACAGCAGTTCTACCGCGCCGCCGGTGGGTCGGTGACCCAGCAGCCGGGCAGGCAGCACGCGCGAATCGTTCATAACCAGGCAATCGCCGGGATCAAGGTACTCCAAAATATCATAAAAATGTTTATGGGCTATTTCACCGGTCGCTCTATCCAGGCACAGAAGTCGCGAGGAATCCCGCTGTTCCAGAGGAGTCTGCGCGATCAGTTCTTCCGGCAGATCATACCAAAAATCATGTGTCTTCAACAAAACACCCTCCACACTTACCTATCGTTTATTATCTCAAAATAGTATAGTCGATTTTATACCTTTTTGCAATACGCAAAAACCGCCTTCTGCGCATAGATTGGAGCGGAGGTATCTGATTATGAAAAAACCGCTTTTTACAGGTGTATGTACAGCGTTAGTCACTCCGTTCCTAGACGGAAGGATCAATTATCCCTTGATGGAGCAGTTGCTGCTAAGGCAAATAGAAGCCGGTATTCCGGCTGTTGTTTTATCTGGTACAACAGGAGAATCCCCCACATTGTCAGATGAGGAAAAATTTAAACTGTTCAAAAGAGCGAAAGATTTTGTCGGTGACCGATGTAAGATCATTGCCGGAACCGGTACAAATTCCACGGAACACGCTATTGCCTTAAGCGTTGCAGCAGAAGAAGCCGGAGCAGATGCACTTCTGGTAGTATCCCCGTATTATAACAAAGGCAACCCGGAAGGCTTATTTGCACATTATATGTCCATAGCCCATGCTGTGACGCTGCCGATCATCATCTACAATGTGCCATCGCGTACCGGCGTTGATATACCGGTATCTGTTTATAAACGGTTAAGTACACTTCCCAATATCGCAGGCGTAAAAGAAGCCAGCACCGACATCAAAAAGATCTTACAGATCCGCACAGTCTGCGGCGATGACTTAACCATATGGACGGGAAATGATGACCAGATTGTTCCGGTAATGGCTTTGGGCGGCAAAGGCGCAATTTCTGTAATATCAAATATCTGCCCGAAAGAGACACTGGCACTCACCCAAGCGGCTTTAAACAGCGACTATGAAACAGCATCCCTGTTACAATGTCAACTACAGCCTTTAACGGACCTGCTCTTCTGTGAAGTCAATCCCATACCGGTCAAATATGCCATGCGGTATGCAGGTTTTGACTGCGGTCATTGTCGACTGCCTCTTGGTCCGTTAACTGCAGATAATAAAAGAAAGATCGATCTATATTTCCAGTAAAAAACACCGCCCAAAGGCGGTGTTTTTTAAGGATTAAAGTGTTCAAAAATCGGGATCCAGCCTTCCTGGACCGCACAGCAGTATTCATCGGGATTCTGAACTGTCCATGTTACGCCCTGCAGACCCCAAAGCTTTCTGCAAACCACATTACTGATCGTTTTGCGGTCCCGGTAACGATATGCTATAAAATCCGGAAGTGTCAAAAAATTCAGCATCTGATTCTTAAGGAGAAATTTCAAAATCCACGGAAGTTCGGGATTTGCTGATGTAAAATAATTCTCTGACAGTTGACCGCGCATCAGGTCCGGACGATGCTTACGAAGCCACCGGACACAACGGGGATCAAAGGATTCAATGCAGTATAATCCTTGATAGGTATCCAACATATTGCAGGCAGTTTCGCATAAACGGGCATAGTTATTCCGGACTGATTTCAGCTCCACAATTAAGGGAGCCGCGCCGGAATACAGTTCCAAAACAGATCGAAATGTCGGAATCGTTTCCTCTGTACCTTGCAACCGGTACTCGCCTAACTGTTCGGTCGTTAAATCCTCAACAAACCCTTCTTTTCCCGTAACACGGAAAAGTTTTGAATCATGGATCACCGCAAGATTGCCGTCTTTCAACAAATGAACATCCAGTTCAATGCCATAGCCTGCTTCCCTTGCCCGTCTGAAGGCTTCCAGGCTGTTTTCCGGCGCTCCCGGCCCGTAGAGACCTCTGTGGGCATAGGACCACTTGCGAAGCTCCTGCAGCCCCGGATGGCCTGTGCGGCCAACCGTAGACAAAAGAAACAGAGTCAGCAAGAGCGCTACAATCAAAATTAAAATCAAGAGATTCCCGCTTTCTAAAAATTAATCGTCAATATCCAGTGCTTCAAGTCCCTTTCTACTCTCGGGCTTTGCATCACCGTGTCTAACAAAGAGCATAGTCACAAATGCAAGACCTGCAAAGATCGCTGCATAGGGGAACAATACGGTCATACCAATGCCGTCCATATCCATCAGCATACCGGAGAGCATAGGCGTAATGATCTGCGCTGTCATGGAAGCCGTGTAATAGAAGCCGGTATATTTACCGATATCGCCGCCGGAGCACATCTCAACGACCATGGGGAAAGAGTTGACATTGATGGTCGCCCAGCCGATGCCTGCCAGCGCGAACAGAACATTCATCAGCATCACGGGGCTGCCTGCCCGGAGGAACGATGCAGCGCCAAAGGCAGCTGTCAGCATAACGACACCGGCAAGGATGGTTTTCTTTCTGCCGATCTTGGAAGCAACCATACCTGCAGGCAGGTAGGCAACGATTGCAGCAGCCTGGGCGAGCAAAAGCGTGGTATTATAGTCCATATTCAGGATATTGCCTGCATACACAGCATATTTGGAGGTAACGGCATTATAACCGAAGTACCACAAAGCAATGGATGCCAGAATAAAGATCAAAGAACGCTTTTCGGCGGAGGAGAGCTTGCGCTTCTCCCCTTCCTCGGTCTGCGCCTCTTCAATACCCAGCGCAATACTCTCATCGCGCATCTGGGCAGACCATTTGGGCTCACGGACGGTCAAAAGGAAGATCACCAGCGCGCCCAGCATCAATCCTGCGATCACCGCGTAGTACACATTATAGCTCATCAGCTGATTGTGAACAGCGGATGTTGCAAAGACGATACCCAACACCAGCACCAGAATACCGCCGGCTGTTCCCATCAGATTGATAACTGCATTTGCCTTACTGCGAAGAGGCTTAATCGTAACATCCGGCATCAAAGCAACCGCAGGGCTGCGGAATGTAGACATTGCAATGAGCAAAATCAGCAGGACACCGACGAACAGCACCAGCGGCATGGGCTTCTGGGCTGTAATATCTGCAGTGTATGCCTGACGGGCAGGAACGACATAATTGGTATATTCTTCGTTTGTGATCTCTTTACCGGTATTGGCGTCGGTAACTTTTGCCTTGATCTGCGTGAAATCCTCACGGGAATACACATCAGACAAAACAAAAGCCTCACCTTCCGGTGTCTGCAATTTTGTCTGCGCCTGGGTATCATAAATCGTTTCCAATGTTACAGCAGAATCAAAATCAGAAACAGCAGAAATATTCTTAAGCTGGGCATTGTCGATGAATGACAAGGACAAAATAGCGATCGCAGCAATGATCGTACCAACAGTAATGAAAGGCGTACGCTTGCCATGTCTGGATGTACACTTATCAGACAGCGCGCCAAACAGCGGCAGCATGAAAACCGCAAGAATGTTGTCAAGAGCCATGATCACGCCGGACCATGTCTGAGACATGCCGAATTTGTTGGTCAAAATTACCGGGATGGTTGCGTCATAGGCCTGCCAGAAGGCGCTGATCAGAAAGAACGCAAAACCGACCAGGATCGTACGCTTATAGTTAAGTTTCACAGGTATTTCCCCCGTTCTTATATTTTTCTGTGGGTATGTTTTTATTATACATTTATTTCCGGAAAAGTCCACAGAAAAAACGAAGAAGCCCACAGCTGATCTGCAGATCAGCTGTGGACTAAACTATCTATTAGGCTAAAACCGCTTTGTGGAATACCTTCTTACCCTTGCGGATCTTGACACCGTCACGGAGCATCTGCTCGGTAACAGCAAAGGTGTGGTCGGGAACTTTCTCGTCGTTGACAAACACACCGCCCTGCTGAAGCAGTCTGCGTGCCTCGCCGTTGGAGCCTGCCAAGCCGCAAGCAACCATCAGGTTCAAAATACCGATCTTGCCGTCAGCCAGTTTGTCTTCTGCAATTTCGGTAGTGGGCATATTGGCATCGTCACCGCCGCCTACGAACAAACCCTTGGCTGCTGCCTGCGCCTTTGCAGCCTCTTCCTCGCCGTGGACAAGCTTGGTCAGCTCAAATGCGAGGATCTCTTTTGCCGTGTTCAGCTGCGCATCCTTCCAGTCAGACATAGCGTCAATTTCTTCCAAAGGCAGGAAGGTCAGCATGCGGATGCACTTGAGAACATCGGCATCTTCCACATTGCGCCAGTACTGATAGAAATCAAAAGGACTCGTCTTGTTGGGATCCAGCCAAACCGCACCGGAGGCAGTCTTGCCCATCTTCTTACCCTCGGAGTTAAGAAGAAGGGTAATGGTCATAGCATGGGCATCTTTACCCAGCTTACGGCGGATCAGCTCAGTACCGCCGAGCATGTTGCTCCACTGGTCATTGCCGCCAAACTGCATATTGCAGCCGTAATTCTGATACAGATAGTAGAAGTCGTAGGACTGCATGATCATGTAGTTAAATTCCAGGAAGCTCAGGCCCTTTTCCATACGCTGCTTGTAGCACTCAGCGCGGAGCATATTGTTGACAGAAAAGCAAGCGCCCACTTCACGCAGGACATCCACATAGTTAAGGTCCAAAAGCCAATCGGCATTGTTGACCATCTTTGCCTTATCTTCACCAAACTCGATAAACCGCTCCATCTGCTTTTTGAAGCAAGCACAGTTGTGAGCAATGGTCTCCTTGGTCATCATGGAACGCATATCGGTTCTGCCGGAGGGGTCACCGATCATAGCTGTGCCGCCGCCGATCAACGCAATGGGCTTGTTACCTGCCATCTGTAGCCGCTTCATCAGGCACAGTGCCATAAAGTGACCCACATGCAAAGAATCGGCAGTGGGGTCAAAGCCGATGTAGAAGGTGGCCTTGCCGTTGTCGATCATTTCCCGAATTTCTTCTTCGTTGGTCACCTGGGCGATCAAGCCTCTGGCAACCAGTTCATCATACAGTTTCATATCTATCCTCCAAAAAAATAAAGTCCTCTGCCCTTACGGACAGAGGACGCAAATTACGTGGTACCACCTCTGATTCGCCTGCATCTCGCAATACAGACCTCACAGCGTCTTAGGACGCCTTCGCAATATCGGGCGAACCCGTTCTTCCCTACATTTCTTCAGGAAGACCGCTCCGGGATGTATTTGGGCGCGCATTCCTGCTGCCTTGCACCAACCGGCAGTTCTCTGAAGGAATCGATACGCTTACTTCTTCCCATCACAGCGTTGTGAATATCCTAACAAATTACAGGTGATTTGTCAAGCAAATTACCGATGCAGTAGTCTTAAGAAAGGTCCAGCATTTCCTCTGCGCTTTTTAGCGTTGTTTCAGTAATGTTTGCGCCGCCAATGATCCGCGCCAGTTCCTGCTTTCTGCCGTCAAGATCCAAAGGTGTCACTGTGGTATATGTTCTGCCGGAGCGTTCCTCTTTGGATATGAGCAAATGGGTCGTTGCCAGAGCTGCCAGTTGGGGCAGATGCGTGACACAAAGCACCTGCCGGGATGTTGCCACACTTCTGAGCTTTTCGGCAACACGCTGCGCAGCGCGTCCGGATACGCCCGTATCCACCTCGTCAAAGATCAAGGTTCCCACCTGGTCTCTGTCAGCCAGGACATTTTTCATAGCCAGCATAATACGGGCAAGCTCACCGCCGGAAGCAACCTTACTCAAAGGTTTCAGCGCTTCACCGGCATTGGCGGACATGTAAAATGCCACCGCGTCTGCGCCGCCGGCGCCCAAAGCAATTTCCGTAAATTCGCAGGAGAATTGCACACGGGGCATATCCAGCTGGGCAAGTTCCGTTAAGATCCGTTCAGATAAATGCTGCGCTGCCTGCTCTCTGCTCCAACGAAGCGCATACGCAGCTTCCCACGCTTCTTTTTCCGCTGCATCGCACTTGACCTTTAACTTCTCAAGGCGGTCGTCGGCAAATTCGATCTCGTCAAGCTCCTGCTTTGCACCCTCAAGATAGGAGAGGATATCCGCACAGGTAGCGCCATACTTGCGGCGCAGCCGATGGATCACATCCAGTCTCCCTTCGATCTGCTCCAGTTCATCTGCTGAATAGCTTAAGCTGTCCCGGACATCTCTCGCCTCTTCTGCCGCATCCTGCACCTGATACATCAGATCTGCGACGCGCTCATGAAGCGCTGAAAAGGCATCTGTATAACGCGATAGTCTGGAAAGTTCCCGCTCCGCATCTGCCAGCAAAGATGCCGCGCCGTCAGAATCGTCACCGCCGTAAAGCGCTTCTACCGCCGCATTGATGCCGTCACTTAGTTTCTCTGCATTCTGGAGGATCTTCCGACGCTCTTCCAGCTGTTCGTCCTCACCGACTTCCAGATCTGCTTTTGTTATCTCCTCGATCTGATAGCGAAGAGTTTCCATACGCCGCAGCTTCTCGCTCTCATCCATGGTCATATTCTGGATCTGTCGGCGAAGCTCTGCAAGGACACCATACTTCTCGCTGTAAGTATCGCGCAGCTGCTGATTATCTGCAAAGGAGTCAAGATACACCAGGTGATTATCTTCATCGAACAGTGAAGCAGAATCATGCTGACCGTGAATATTGATCAGCTGAATACCCAATTTCCGCAAAATGGACACTGTCACAAGGACACCGTTTACACGGCAGATATTTTTACCGTCGGCAAATACTTCCCGCTGTATGATGGTTTCCGGGTCATATTCAACCCCGTTTTCTGCAAACCACGGAAGTTCCGGCACTTCTGTGAACACAGCCCGTACGGAGGCTTTATTCGTACCGGTACGGATCATATCTCTGTAAGCCCGTTCTCCCAAAACAGCACTGATCGCATCGATCACGATGGATTTACCTGCACCGGTCTCACCGGTCAGCACATTAAATCCGTTATCAAAGGAAATGTCAGCGCATTCAATAACCGCAATATTCTCAATATGCAGCAAACTCAGCATGACATCGCCCCCTTAAATCAATTAATAAGATTCTTGATCTCTCCGCAGAATGCTGCGGCTGCGTTGCTGTCGCGCATTACAACCATGACGGTATCGTCACCGGCCAGTGTACCTACGACCAGGCTCAGATTCATAGAATCGATGGCAGAGCCTGCCGCAGAAGCAAGGCCCGGCAGCGTGCGGATCACAATGATGTTCTGCGCATAGTCATAACCGACCACACACTCGCGGAAAATGGTATTTAACTTATTGGAGAAGGAACCGGAAACCTCGTTGGAAGAAACCGTATATCGGTAGGTGCCCAGAGAGGTCAATTCCTTAACGATACGCAGATCTTTGATATCTCTGGAGATGGTCGCCTGCGTTCCACCGAATCCTTCTTTTTTCAGCGCTTCCAGCAGCTGTTCCTGAGTCTCTACATTGCGTGTGGAAATAATTTCCATGATCTTCGCTTGTCTTTGACTTTTCATGGCTGTCACCTCAATTAATTCTGAATTTCATGTTGACAACATCATAAAAACTGCGATCTTTCAAACGGACCAGCTTTGTTGCCAAGTTGGATTTGCGGATGGTTGCGATATCGCCCATATTCATCCGGAATGCCTTACCGCCGTCAACGGATAAATATCCGTTTCTTCTGGCATTACGCGTCAGTTCAACGCTGATCACACGCTTTTCCGATGCAATGAATCCCCGGCTTGCCACATCATGGGCGCAAATGGGCGTCACAACAATGGAATTTGCTTCCGGCTCTACAATAGGGCCTCCGGCGGAAAGGCTGTAGGCCGTAGAACCGGTCGGTGTTGCGACAATAATGCCGTCGCCGCTGCATTCCATTGCCTGCACACTGTCACATCTAACAGCCAGATGGACAATCCGTGCCACTGCGCCCTTTGTAATGACCACATCGTTTAAGCAGATATCGTGGAAAATAATATCTCTGTCACGCTGGACGACCACATCCAGCATCATACGCTCGTCGATAGCATAATCATCCTGCGCCAATCGGGCAAGCTGCCCAAGTTCTGTGCTTTCCAGTTCCGCCATAAAGCCCATGGTACCAATATTCACACCAAGAATGGGAACGCCCTGACGGGTTGCGGCTTTTGCCATGTGCAGGATCGTACCGTCACCGCCAAAGCAAACCACCGCATCCGCGGTAGGCAGTTCTCTGTCAAGACGGGAAAACCGCAGATCCTTCGGCAAGTCGCAAGTCCTGTCTACCTCAAAAGGCAGACATAAACGCACCTCAATTCCGCTGTTGCGTAAAACCTCTGCAGCTTCCCGAACGGTCTGGAAATTTTTATCACGGTATGGATTTGGGGTCAGAATTACTTTTTTCATCAGGATCACCCCTTTAATGTTTCGTGGGCCTGGGATACGACCAGGGCAGTATCCGGCTCAAAACCCACTTTTTCGTCCAATGTCAGATGGGCAAGAAATTCGATATTGCCCTCCGGGCCTTTGACCGGAGAGAAAGTCAAACCAAGAATCGTAAAATCCAGTTCCTTTGTCAGTGCCACAAATTGATCAAGCACCTCTTTGTGGGTATCCGGATCCCGGACAACGCCTTTCTTGCCCACTTTTTCCTTACCAGCCTCAAACTGCGGCTTGATCAGACACAGCACCTGACCGGTTGGTTTCAAAAAGGTTTTGATGACCGGCAATACGATTCTTAGTGAAATAAAGCTGACATCGATCACCGAAAGGTCCAAAGGCTCTCCTAACTGTTCCGGTGTCACATAGCGCACATTGGTGCGCTCCATGACAACAACACGGGGATCGGAGCGGATCTTCCAGTCCAGCTGTCCGTAACCTACATCGATGGCAAACACTTTGCGTGCGCCCTGCTGCAGCAAGCAGTCCGTAAAACCGCCGGTAGATGCACCAGAGTCACTGCAAACATAGCCGGTAGGATCAACGCCAAAATCCCGCAGCGCTTTCTCGAGCTTCAGACCGCCGCGGCTGACATAAGGGCATGTAGCGCCCCGGACTTCAAGCTGTACCGTTTCCTCATAGGAAATACCGGGCTTGTCCGCTTTCTGCCCGTCAACATACACCTGACCGCTCATAATAATGGCTTGGGCCTTTGTCCGTGAATCTGCATATCCCTGTTCCACAAGAAGGACATCCAGTCTCTTTTTAATTTTCAACTGCGATTACCTCCTTAATATAAGCCGCGACAGATTCTCCGTCCAGTCCGTGATGACGGTAGAGCTGCTCAGCAGATCCGTGGGTCACATAGTCCTCGCCCAAGTCAATACTGTCAACACGGCAGCCTGGTTTTATCTGCATAATTTTCCATGCCAGATCCTGGGCAACACCACTGCCTTTGCATACTTCTTCCAAAACAATTACACGAGTGCATGCAGGATCTATTATTTTACATATTTCATCGTAGGAAAGGGGTGAAACAGAAAGCAAACGGATAACAGATACACTGATTCCTTGTTTCTGTAAAATGTCCGCCGCTGTAAGGGCATTGTTGATCAATGTGCCGTAGGTAATGATCGCAGCATCGGTTCCGTTTCTGTGACAGTAAACACCCGTATCAGAGCATTCCTGCCATGCCGAGTTGCTATAAGACAAGTCACCGCCTCTGGAGTAGCGCACCGCAACAGGACCGTCGTGTTCCAAAACTGCCCACTGCATCATATCCTTCAGTTCCGCAACGCTGGCAGGACACAAGAGCGTCATGCCGGGCGCCTGACGCAGAAAACCTACATCAAAAACACCATGATGTGTCTCGCCATCCTCGCCCACAAGACCGGCTCTGTCAACAGCAAGCACAGCATGCAATTTCTGCATGCATACATCCTGCAGGATCATGTCATAACTGCGCTGTAAAAATGTAGAATACAGCGCAATAACAGGGATCATACCCTGCTTTGCCAAGCCGCCTGCCATGGACATGGCATGCTCTTCCGCGATACCTACATCGAACATTCTCTTCGGAAAGCTTTTTTTGAACTGCAAAAGTCCGGTGCCACCTGGCATTGCTGCGGTAATGGCGCAGACGCGGTCATCTTTTGCAGCCAATTCACACATCACATTGCCAAAGGCATCCGAGAAGGTGTCCGTTTTCTTTTCGGGCACTTCGCCGGTTACCGGATCAAATTTACCTACGCCGTGAAACAGCTTCGGATGGATCTCTGCCGGGGCGTAGCCCTTGCCTTTTTGGGTAATGACATGAAGCAGTACGGGCCGTTTCATATTACGGGCGATCTGCAGTAGGGAAATCAGATTTTCCGTATCGTGACCGTCCACCGGGCCAAGGTAGGTAAAGCCCATACACTCAAAGATCGTCTCCGGGATCAGCATACGACGCACCCGGTCTTTGATATTGCGGGTAAGGTGATAGATAAATTCACCGCCGGGGATCTTGGACAAAAAACGACGATACTTTTGTTTCATGCCAAGGTAGCGTTCCTTGGTACGCAGCTTCGACAAGTGAGATGCCATGCCGCCTACATTACGGTCAATGGACAGCTCGTTATCGTTGAGAATAACGATCATTGGCTCATTGCTGACAGCAGCATCATTCATGCCCTCATAGACCATACCACCGGTTGCCGCACCGTCACCCAAAAGTGTAACGACCTGGTAATCCTGACCGGACAGAGTTCTTGCCCGTGCCATACCGAGGGCAATAGACACCGAGCTGGAGGAATGACCTGCCACAAATGCATCGCAGATGCTCTCAGACGGCTTCGGAAAGCCTGCCATACCGCCGAATTGGCGCAAAGTATCAAAGCCCGCCTGGCGGTCGGTCAAAATCTTATGGACATAAGACTGATGACCCACATCAAATACCAGGCGGTCATGTTCCGTATTAAACACAGTCTCGATAGCAACCGTCAGCTCCACAACACCCAAGTTGGATGCCAGGTGACCGCCGGTCTTACTGATCCGGGAAACCAGAAATTCCCGGATCTCCCGGCACAGCTGCTCTCGCTGCTGTTCATCCAGCAGGCGCAAATCATCGTGACCGTGGATATTCTCCAAAATACTCACAGGTAACACAACCTAACTATTTCTTTTCTTTCCTTTAACAAATGCAGGGATATGCCTGATGAAATAAATCACTCTGGCAACGAAGGACACAATCTGCGTAGAGGAATTGATCGCAAAGGTTTTACCCATAGCCTTTCCGCCAACGGTCAGACCGGCAACGAGAGCAGACATGAGAAGCGACATCATCTGTGGCCATGCAAATTCAAAATTCCGCAGAACCTGCGCTGCAATGGTCGCAGATGCAGAACCGGACACAACACCGCAGATATCGCCCACCACATCATTGCAGATAGAGCTGACTTTTTCCGCGCTGCGAAGCAGACGGATCGCCTCCAGGCCACCGGGCACTTTACGCGCCGCCATGGAATGAAAGGGTTTTTCATCAGCAGATGTGACCGCAACGCCGATCACATCAAAAATAATACCGATCAGCACGATGGTCAGCAGAATTAAAAACGCAATAAAAATGGTACTCGATTCCATGATCACATCTGAGATCAGAGAGATCGCACCGGATACAAAAATCGTTACAAGAAAAATAGTGACGACCCAACGGATCGTCTTATTCCGCTCCTTCTTTGAAGCAGATGGGTCGGATTTAGACACAGGTCTTATCCCCTTTTTATAAGTAATGTAAGACGGTGGCAGGCAGGATAAATCTTACGGCTTAGGTCGGGTTGTTTTTCACCGGACAGAACCTGTCGTTGCCGCGCAGGCCGTTCCCGTTTGATCCGTCCGCTCAAGCGTTGCCAACTTGAATACCCGATTGCCACTTAGTCCGTACTGTAATCCCCTGTCTGCCCCGTTAAGACAGCCTAGGTGTTTTCCACCGCAAAACAATCCGGCTCTTAGCCTCTTTTGCAAGGATGGTTTCCAGAAGCGATGACGCCAGATGCATGGCCATTGCATACAGACGCTTGTCCTCTTTCCCCGCATACTCACTCAAGGCAGGCTACACTGCACGCAGCACGCGATTCTGCGCACCGCCTTGCAGGTTCATACCCAGCTCGTGTGCGAAGAGGCTTCCAAAATTGGAGTTCTCAACTTCGTCACACAATACCGAGTCTCCGCGGAAACCGGGTCGTATGCTCCATGCCATTGGAGCGCGCCCGAGATCCTTAACCCCCAGCACCCACCCTAAACTGGGCGTAAAAAGCAGGCACCAGGGACTTCATCGATATGCCCTTCATAGGATTTTT
>JAZSOR010000023.1:0-5960 GCA_045537035.1 Faecousia sp.
GCATAAAGAAAACCCCTTAAGGGGTAGCCCGTGAATGAAATGCGGTCGGCAAACCATTCGGGGCCCCTTTAGGGGCAATCGTCTGTAAAAAGCCCTTCTAGGGCTTAATCAAGCCCCCGGCTTAGCCGGGGGTCATGACTACAGGGTAGTTCTTCCACTTGGCAAGAGGCTGTGTTTATGATATACTGAAAAAAACACGCAGGAGAGAAATATGACGAAGAAAAGAGTTCTTATATGGCTCGGTATCGGGCTGTGCGGTGTGGCGGTCCTTATGGCTTTGTTGTTCGGACGGCGGATCTGGAACCGGATACCCTCGGCGATCCAGCAGATCGTGCAGAAAGTAACCGAAGGGACGACTTTGCCGCCTCCTACGGCGAATGTCTTTACGCCTATGGATTTTGGGTATGAGGGCGACTACCTGACCTGCCTGACAGACGAGAGCGTTCTGGGCATTGATGTGTCGAAATATCAGGGAGACATCAACTGGGAAAAAGTGCGTGCTACCGGCGTGGAGTTTGTTATGATCCGTCTCGGTTTCCGCGGTTACGGAGGCGGTCAGCTGAACGAGGATCCAATGGCGCAAAAGAACTACAGCGGCGCCAAAGCTGCCGGACTGAAGGTTGGCGCCTATTTCTTCTCTCAGGCGATCTCCGAGGAGGAAGCCCGGGAGGAAGCGCAGTATGCCATGTCTATCACAGAGGACTGGGAACTGGATATGCCCTTGGTATATGACTGGGAATGTCTTGCAGATGACTACCGTACCGTGGGCGTTGATGCCCGGGGCTTGACAGATTATACCAAAGCCTTTTGCGATACGGTGGAGGCTGCCGGCTATGACGCAATGGTGTATTTTAACCCCGATCAATCCCGGAAACAAATGCATCTGGAAGAATTAACGCAGTACGGCTTCTGGCTGGCCATGTACTCCGATCAGATGAACTACCCCTATAAAGTGGATATGTGGCAATATACCAATGAGGGGTCTGTTCCGGGGATTAAAGGGAAGGTAGATATTAATCTGTACTTTCCCTATGATGGTACCGCATAAGGCTTAAAGCGACAAAATCAACTTGCAAAAGTGTTGATCCTATGTTACTATGACAATAATACATAAGGAAACGGAGACGAAAAGTATGCTAAAAAGAATCGCATCATGGCTGGCGATTGTCGTAATGCTGGCAGCGCTGTGCAGCAGCTATGGATATGCAGCGGAAGCCCAGGCGGCTTCTGTAAAAAACACAGTCAGCCGGGCAGGCGGCGTTGAAGAAGATGACGGAGATATCGATGTTCCCTTTGAGCCGACAATAGCGGTCAGAAGTGTTGGCATAGAGAAAAAGCCTACGAAACTGCAGTATCTGAAAGGGGAAGCCCTTGATCTTAGCGGCATGGTCGTAAGAGCGTATTACAGCGACAATACAAACCGCATTGTAGAAAATTATCAGGTGTCAGGATATGACCCCAACACCGTGGGCGAGCAGACGATCCGGGTTTCTCTGGACGGAAAGACCGCGATTTTTAAAGTTACGGTTCTGGCAGGCGGCGTTGAAGAAGATGACGGAGATATCGATGTTCCCCTTGAGCCTACAATAGAGGTCAGAGATGTGCGCATAGAGAAAAAGCCTGCGAAACTGCAGTATCTGAAAGGGGAAGCCCTTGATCTTAGCGGCATGGTCGTAAGAGCGTATTACAGCAACAATACAGACCGCGTTGTAGAAAATTATCAGGTGTCAGGATATGATCCCAACACCGTGGGCGAGCAGACGATCCGGGTTTCTCTGGACGGAAAGACCGCGACCTTTAATGTTACGGTTTTGGCTGTCGGCGATGCTTCCGGCGACGGATTGGTAGACGGCAGAGATGCAACGCTGCTTCTGCAGTATGCAGCCGGCTGGGAAGTGGAAGTGAAGGAGCTTGCCGCCGATGCAAACGGTGACGGATTGGTAGACGGCAGAGACGCAACCCTGCTTTTGCAGTATGCTGCCGGCTGGGATGTGACCCTGGGCAGTTAAATAGCATAATAGAACGGGCAACACTTTTGAAGTGTTGCCCGTTTTGTCATGTGTGATTATTTCCACAGTCCCTGGGGATATTTTCCTTGCCTGGAAAGCTCTGCCAATGCGGCAACCACCAACGGCTTGTCGGCAGCGTAAGTAACGCCGTACCACTTGTCCTCAGACTTGAGGATCTTGACCGTAGCCAGTTCTCTTTTCAGCAGCGCGTCTACGCTGCGGGGCAACAGGAATTCCGCCTTTTCCGGATTGGCGGGGAGCTGCTCCTGCAGGAACTTGGGGAACTGCGCTTCCAGCTGATCCAAAAAGCCGGGGGTGAAACCAAACATATTCATGGACACGATGGTGTCGGCGCTCAGGTCGGTCCAATTTTCGCCGTCTTCGGTAAAGTGGATGCCGCCGTTGTACTTTTCGATTCGTGTCCGCTCCACGATATCTGCCAGATTGCCCTTTTCGTCGGCGCAGCAAACGCCTCTTGCAACGCTGCCGTGGTCGGTAACGGTGTTGCCCAGCAGATAACCCACCATGCAGTAATGGGATTCCTCCGCGCTGCAAAGGTAGTTGTAGATCACCTTAAAAGCGTCTTTTCCGTAATAATCGTCGGAGTTGATCACCGCAAAGGGCGCGCCGTCGATCTCCTCTTTGGCGCACAGAACAGCGTGGCTGGTACCCAAGGGCTTTACGCGGCCATCGGGGATGCGGAAACCGGCAGGGATCTTCTCCATCTCCTGAAACGCATAGCGGATCTTCAAAGGACATTTGGTCAATCGCGCGCCCACGGTCTCCATAAAGTCTTTTTCAATGGCGCGCTTGATAATGATGACGGCGGTTTCAAAGCCGGCCTCATAAGCATCATACAGAGAATAGTCTAAAATAGCTTCGCCGCAGGTACCTACGGGATCGATCTGCTTGAGTCCGCCGTAGCGACTGCCCATGCCGGCAGCCATAACCACAAGAACGGGTTTTTTTGTCATGATAAAGTCCTCCTTGATGTAGCGAGTCTGTATTTATTATACCGAAAGAATATAAAAATGCAATCCTAAAGGTTCAGATAAATGGAGTCTGTGCGGAGTTTCTCCCATGAGAACGCAGATACCAGTTCCTTTGCGCTGATCGGTTGGTCTTTGTCAAGGAGACCTGCGCCAAATGCCAATTTTCCAAACAGTGCTTCCGGGCGGTAATTTTCTCGCAATATGCCAAGGTCCATATCCCGGTCCCGTTTGCTCAAACGGCGGCCGTCCGGCGCCAGAAGCATGGGAACATGACCGTATACGGGGTGGGGAAAGCCAAAGCATTCCTGCAGGAACATCTGCCGGGGCGCGGAGCTTAAAAGGTCTGTGCCCCGAACCACTTCCGTGACACCGGCTTCACCGTCATCCACGGTGACCGCCAGCTGGTAAACAAATACACCGTCTGAGCGTCGCACCACGAAATCGCCGCAATCCGTTGCAAGATTCTCCCGGCAATGACCTTGGACCAGATCCGTAAATTCCCATATGCGGTCCGGTACGGTCACGCGCCAGGAGGGCGTACGGTCTGCCGGGGGATCGGATAAGTGCCGGCAAGTGCCGGGATAAACATATGTGCCGTCGGAAAGATGGGGCGCATTTACGCTGTGGAGCTGGCTGCGTGTGCAGTAGCAGGGGTAAAGAAGTCCAAGATCACGAAGCCCTGCAAAGTACTGCTCGTACACTGAGCTGCGTTTGCTTTGGGGAGCCGTTTCCACATCCCAATCCAAGCCCAGCCAGCGCAGGTCATCCCGGAGAACGGCGGCATGCTCGTCGCTGGTTCGCTGGGTATCCAGGGCCTCCATACGCTAAACCATCGTTCCTTTTTGGGAGCGGACAGACAGCCATGCGATCATTGCAGAAAAAACATTTCCCAAATGCATACGGCCGGAGGGGGTGGGAGCAAAGCGCCCGGTTACAGAGGTTTGTTCCATCAGAAAAAACCTCCTTTGTACAGATACAGAAGCAGGGCAGCCACAACAGCTGCGGTCAGCAGGAAAAGAAGCGCCGCAAGCAGACCCCGTCTGCGAGGGCGGAGGTTTTCGGATTCACGGACCGTTTCGCTGAAGGTGTCCAAGTCCGTATCCGTTTTATCGGAATTATATATTTTATAACCGGTTGCGTAATTGCGAAGATCCTGGCCGTAACGGTTTGAGTAGTTTTGATAAATAATCGGCTCGTCGGCAGGCAGGTCGTCATCAGACAGAGCTTCCATGTCTGCCTCCTCGAGGAAAGTATCTTCCTCTTCCTGCGGTTCTTCCGCAAAAAGGGCTTCCTGCAGTTTTTGCAGAGCTTCATCCGTATCCCGGGACATATGACCACCTCCAATTAAGGTTATTCTACTGTAAAAACAAGGGAATGTAAAGCCTGACAAATTCCGGCTTGTCGGGCTGATGCCCGAAATGCAAAATGCAGAATGCAAAATGCAAAATTATTGTATTTTTCTCCGGAAAATGATTTAAATAAGTCGCCGTAGGCGACACATTCATTTATCATTTATCATTTAGCATTATTTATCGCTCCGACAGAGCGATAAATCGGAATTTATCTATCTGCTACTTGTGAAAATTCGCGAAATGGTGTACAATACAAAAAACGAAAGGAGAGCACGGTATGGCGATCGATCCGGAAGAACTGAAGCGGCGCAGAGCCCATCGAAAGCTGCAGCGTGAAAAACAGCAGCGCAGCATGAAAGTGAAGCTGATCATTGCAGCTGCCGTGCTTGTTTTGTTAGGTGTGCTGATCGCGGTCCTTGCAGCGACCAAGAAAGATACTGACAGCACAGGGGGAGCTGCTTCTGAACAAACCCAACCGGATCAGACAGTGATCCATTTGGCAGCTGCCGGCGATTTAAATGTCACGGAAGGGGTGGTCCAGTCCGGCGGCGCAAATTACGACTATACCAAAACATTGCTGGATGTGGCGCATCTGCTTGCAAATGCAGATGTAACAGCCATTAATTTTGAGGGCAATCTCTACGGCTCTCCCTACGGCACCGATCGCTCCGCACCCCAGAGTCTGGCAAACGCTCTTTCCAAAGCCGGTGTGGATCTTGTGCAGCTGGCAAACTCCTTTTCGATCTACAAAGGCATGGAAGGTCTGAAAGATACCATTGACGGCATTCGTTTAGCGGGCATGCAGCCGGTGGGCGCTTACGCTGCCGATGAGGCGAAGGATGCAAAAGGCTATACCGTCTGCACCGTGCAGGGTGTGAAGATCGTCTTTGCGGCATTTACCAAGGGCATGGACGGCATGGCGCTGCCCCCCGGCAATGAAGGCTGCGTGAATGTGCTCTACACAGACTATTCCACCGATTATCAGAAAGTGGACACGGAAGGCATTTCCCGAATTTTGGATGCCGCGGCAAAGGAAAAACCAGACCTGATGGTGGCGCTGGTCCATTGGGGCAGCGAGTTTAACAACACCGTCAGCGAAAGTCAGGAACAGATCCGCAAGCTGATGCAGGAAAAAGGCGTGGACGCCATCATCGGCACCCATTCCCATTATGTACAGCAAATGACCTTCGACGCGGAAAAGGGTCAATTTGTTGCCTATTCCTTGGGCGATTTCTTCTCCGATGCCCAACGGGCAGGCTCGGAATATTCCGTAGTGCTGGATTTGGAGATCACCAAGGACAATACATGCGGCGAGACCCGAATCACAAATTACACCTACACCCCCATTTTCACCGTCCACGAAGCGGACAAACCCCTGAAGGTGGTGCGGATCGCAGAGGCCATCACCGCCTATGAAAACGGATTTATCAGCCGGGTGTCCCCGGAAATGTACGACAAAATGCTCTACGCGCTGGAGCGGATTGAAGCCAGAGTGGCCGGAAAATAACAAAAACGGGTATCGGAAAACCGATGCCCGTTTTTTATTTGCAAAAAACTGTTGATTTATGGGACTTTTTGCGTATAATGGAAGTCGGATCGTAGCCATG
>JAZSOR010000058.1:0-8166 GCA_045537035.1 Faecousia sp.
GCAGCAGCGGCGGAAACGCCGAAAACTTCCTCCAGAGTGTGAACCAGCTCGGACAGCTCCAGAACGGTCAGACCCTTTACTTCCTCAACGAGAGCAGTGACTTTTTCACTAGCCATTGTAAATTCCTCCTAAATATAAATGATTGTTGTGTTTTTGTTTGAGATTGGATTACTCTGCAGATTCAGCAGCAGGTGCTTCCTCAGCAGCAGGAGCCTCAGCGGGAGCCTCTTCTGCGGCAGGAGCCTCAGCCTCAGCGGCGGGAGCTTCTTCAGCAGTGGGAGCAGCAGCTTCAGCAGCAGCGGGCATTGCAGCGCCGCTTTCGACATTGATCCGGATCTGATCCAGAACGAATGCCAGGCTGGAGATAGGAGCCAGGAAGGTACCCAGAACAGATGCAACCAGTGCATTCTTGCTGGGCAGTTCGCCAAAGCCGTTGAGCTCAGCAGCGGACAGAACGCTGCCTTCAACGACGCCACCCTTGATAGCCAGGGGGAGCTTGTTCTTCTTGGCAAACTCGCATACGATACGAGCGGGAGCGATGGGATCGCCTGTGGTGCTGGCCATTGCGGTCGTGCCGTTGAGAACCTCGTCGAAATCGTAGCCAACTTCCTTGGCAGCGAAACGGGTCAGAGTGTTCTTAACGACGGTGTACTCAACACCAGCGTCACGGAACTGCTTACGCAGGTCGGTATCCTGAGCGACGTTGATACCCTTGTAGTCGACGAAAACAACGGAAGTAGCTTCCTTGATCTTGCCGGTCAGAGCTTCAACGACAGCTTTCTTGCTCTCAAGAACCTTTGCGTTGGGCATGTATTTCACCTCCGAAAAATAAAGTGTCTTCCTGCCAGAAGACAAGAAGACACGCATAATATCACTATCAGCGCACCTCGGCAGGATTTATGGCATAGCCACCTGCTGTCTTTGGCAACAGACACATTCTAACAGTAAAACCTTTACTTGTCAAGCACTTTTTATGAAAAAATATTGTTTTTTAATATTATTTAAGTCTAAATACTAATTTTATCGAATCTTTTGAAAAAGGTCTTGACAGATTAGGTTTAAAGCATTAAACTTATGGTAGGTTTAACGCATTAAACTTAAACGAGGAGGAAACAAATATGGAGATCCCGAGAATCTTTGAAAGTGAGTATCGGTTTTGCCTGATCCTTTGGGAGCACGAGCCGATCAACAGTACAAAGCTTGTAACCCTGTGTAAAGAGAAATTGGGTTGGTCAAAAGCCACTACCTACACGGTGATCCGCAGACTGGCAGAGCGGGGCGTATTAAAGAATGAAGATGCCGTTGTGACCTCGCTATACTCCAAGGAGCAGATCCAGGAACACGAATTGGAGCAGATGGTGGAAAAGACCTTTGAAGGCTCGATCCCGTCATTTATTGCTGCGTTTTCCAACACGAAAAAGCTCTCGCAGAAGGAGATCGCCTTATTGCAGGAGATGATCGATAACTATAAGGGGTGATCGTATGCGGTACAAAATGATCATAAGATGCTTGACCATGGTATTTGCGGCAGCACTGCTCTTATCTGCCTGCAGTTCGCAAAAACAAAGGCAAGTGGCGCCGGAGAACAGTCCCGCTTTACATATTGACCATTATGACCAGATCACTGCATTGTATGGCACGGAGCGGATGGAAGCGCTGAATAAGCTTGGCTTCCAGCTGGAAGATTGCAATGTGATTCACGGTGAACTGATCGGCGTGCCTTTGGAATTTTCTTACTGTGGAATTGAAATGGAAATCTATTTGCGTTTTAATAGCGAAGCGAAACTGCATGGCGTATCCCTTGAGAAAACCTATGCATATCCGGAAGATACGGAACAGGCTGTTAAAGATACATTGTCGATTGCCGCGCAGCTGCTGCAGGACTTGGGTGAGCCCCATGAAGTGGATACCTGGAACGATTGGCTGGAAGAGCGGTATGATGTGGAAATGGACTCTGAAACGCCTGCCTATAAAGAGGCTGAACAAATCCGCAAGATGCTTACAGAGGAAAGCGCCAGTTTGATCGGCGGTTCTATTATGTGGTGGGATATGACATCCGTAGCATCAAATGCTGTAAAGGAACTGCTGAAGAGCTATGGAGACGGTCGACCTCATGGCTTCAGCTTCAATGTTGACAGATTGAATAACGAAATATGCCTTAGCATTTCTTATTGATCGTAACGGAAAAGGAGGGGTAGTATGAAAATGTTATTTACCGGTTTTTTGAGTGTCAGTATTTCAGGAAGCCTGATCATTTGCTTGACTGTACTCTTGCGTCTTATTTTTCAAAAAGCGCCAAAATCCTTTATCTGCGTGTTATGGGCGCTTGCGATTTTGCGGCTGTTACTGCCGTTTCAGATTGAGTCGCCCTTTAGCTTTCGACCGGATACACCCGTTTTTACCGTCAGAGATACCGGCCTGGCATCGGATTGGCAACCGGTTACCAACACAGAGATCCCGGATTTTATCCCGCAGATATCTGCAGGAGATGCACAAACTGTTGCGGTCGATTGGTTGACCATCGCCGGCGTCTGCTGGGCTGTTGTTGCTGTTGCTTTCTTATTGCATACAGTCATTTCTTATCTGCGATTGAAACATCGGGTGACAGACGCAGTACGCTTAAAAAAAGGTATTTACCAGACAGATAAACTCAATACAGCCATTCTCCTGGGCTTTTTCAAGCCAAAGATCTATTTACCGGTGGGAATGGAGATGGCAGAACAAGAACTGGTGATCGCCCATGAACGGGCGCATCTGAAACGGGGCGATAACTGGCTGAAGATCTTCGGATGCCTTTGCCTGTGTATACACTGGTTTAATCCTTTGATGTGGATCGCATATGTTCTGCTGTGCAGAGACATTGAGACAGCCTGCGACGAGCAGGTGGTCCGGGAACTTTCCACGGAAGATCGTAAACTGTACTCCTCGGCATTGCTGTCCTGCGGAAAAGGGAAAGCGGTCATAGCCGGCTGCCCGGTTGCCTTTGGTGAGATCGGAATCCGTCAGCGGATCAAAAATGTTCTGCACTATAAAAAGCCGACCCTCTGGATCAGTATTGCGGTGGTGATCGCCATTGTTTTTACAGCGGTATTCTTTATGACAGACCCGGTTCAGAAATATCCGCCCCGTTATCAGCAGCTGACATCCCTCTTGGGCGAGCCGTTATCGGTGGTGTGTGATAAATTGGGCTGCAGCGAAGATGAAACCATTCCGGGCGAATTGAGCGGCTATGTCAAAACACCCATTCGGGTGGAGCATTTAGGAATTCCCTTTGAACTGCATATTTTCATGGGCAATAATGCGGTGGTGGAGGGCCTGTATGGCTTTGCCTATGTAGCGGAATATTCGGAAAATTACGAACAGGCAGCCAAGGACATCGTTACACTGTCAAGAAATCAGTGGCGGTACTTTGGCGAGGGACTGCATACGAATAAATATAAAGATTTGCTGTCCTATATCTCCGAGGAAGAGGTTCTGAAGAAAATTGAAAGAGGTCGAACAGACGATATCTATGATAGCTGGGATCTGTCTGAGAGCAACATCTCGGTAAAACAGTATTTGAAAGAACTGGGAAATTCGGATAAATGGAACAGCTATTATAGCTCAATAGATTTGGGCAATCAGATCGCAAGCGCAACTCCCGGATTTGAACACAGCTATTCTGTTTATCAGGAATCTCAGGAGCAGGGACCGGATACAGTTATTGTATCTTTGACATATCGCATGCAAAGAAATATGTCCTCAATACCCAAATTTGTTGCCGCCTATGTTTATGAGAAAACCTGGTGGGAAAAGTTCCTGGATTGGTTAAAATAAATAAAACAGCATCGATATAATTGTTAAAATTCACATCTATACAGCGAAAAGATAACATGTTATAATAAATACAAAGGAAAGGGGAGATGCCAAATGCATTGCTTTACTGCTTATCAGTACGGTCATGATGTCTTTTGGCGCGTTTCCCGTTAAAAGATCCGTATAAGATACGAAGGCTGTACTGTGTGATACACATGGTACAGCCTTGTTTTTAGAGAGGAGGAGTTTTATGAGTTTTATGGATTTCCTTGGTAAAGATAATCCTGTGGTTGGTAAGGATCAGCACGGAACGATGTTCTTGGGCATGAAAGGTGTGATCATGCCCTTGCCCTTTGGCAACGGCGGAGGAAAAGCGATTACCGGTAAAGGAGCTGCTGTTTTGCTGGGCATTTTTGCAGTAATCGTTGCCATTGTCATTGCTGTAGCCAGCTACCTGGCAAAACCCAATGAGAAAATTCCTGCCTATCAGATACTTCATGACAACATCGGAAAGCCGGTATCGGTTATTGCCCGGCAGTTGGAGCTGGAAGAAGATGCATTGGTTCAACTGTCTGACGGTGTTTATATATCTCCTGAGAAATATAAATATCTGGGTGTTGAATTTGAGCTGGTGCTGTACTTTGAGCAAAATGAGGATCTTCTGAATCGCTTTGAATACCGTTCTGCGGAAACCGTTGATGCCAAGACTGCGGCAAAAAATATTGCAAAACTGTCAGAACAGCTGTATACACAGAAAACACTTTCTGTTGACGGCGAGGAACTTTCCCTTTCCGAAAAAAGCCTGCGTGCTCATTTTGAGGCAGGGAAATCTTTGAAAGCTGATTCGCTGCAGTTGCAGCTGCAGCAAAACATTTCCACTAAACCGGTGAAGCAGTACTGTGAATACCTTGAACAGTCTGAATACTGGGAAGGCAAGGTGGATAAATATATTGTAAGACACGCCTGCTACTACGAGGACCTGCATATGGCATACGATCCCCAAACACAACAGCAGACCGTTCGCATTGTTTGCACTGTGGAAGCAGACCGTAACTATTAAAGTGTGATTCTATGAAAAAGAGCAATGTTAAAATTCTAGTAACGATCGTTCTTATACTGCTGATATTGACAGCCTGCAATCATTCGTCCGCCAATACCAACAAAGAATATATGTCAGTTAGTTGGTCACGAAGTTATGCGGATATTGAGGAGCTTTCCGAAAATAGCGATTTGATTGCACTTGTCAGCGTGCTGGGCGTTGAGAAAACCGGTCTGCAGGGTGGCGTTCCTTATACGGTATTTAATGTTGAGACATTGACTCCCGTGTACCACACAGATCAGGGAGAAACCTTTTATGTATATATGACCGGCGGTGAACGAAATGGGACTGTGGTGGAGATTGTTGACGATCCGCTGCTCCAAATCGGTGAGGAATATCTAGTGTTTTGCAAGAAAAATCCAGATAGTACCTATCAGATACTCGGCGGCCCTCAAGGACGGTTTCTGCATGAAAGCGGTAAGCTGAATTCACTTGGCGTTATCAATGAGCAAGTGGGTGAAAGCAGTACCATCGCTGATATCCTTAAGATCAAGGATGCGGATGCTGCTGCATTGATTGAAGAAATTAAGGGATATTTAAAATAGTAAAATAACAGCAAAAAGCTCCGAAGGCTAATGCCTTCGGAGCTTTTTATCAGTGAATTAATACTTGGTGGTATTGACCTTAACACCGGGGCCCATGGTGGAAACGACGGTGCAGGAACGGATATACTGACCCTTGGCAGCAGCAGGCTTAGCCTTTACAACTGCGTTCATCAGAGTATCCATGTTCTCAACCAGCTTCTCGGTGCCGAAAGAAACCTTGCCGATGGGGCAGTGGATGATGTTGGTCTTGTCCAGACGGTACTCGACCTTACCGGCCTTGATCTCCTGAACAGCTGCGCCAACATTGGGGGTGACGGTACCAGCCTTGGGAGAGGGCATCAGACCCTTGGGGCCCAGAACCTTACCCAGACGGCCAACAACGCCCATCATGTCGGGGGAAGCAACAACAACATCGAACTCGAACCAGTTCTCCTTGGTGATCTTCTCAACCAGCTCCATGCCGCCGACATAGTCAGCGCCTGCAGCCTGTGCTTCGTCGACCTTTGCGTCCTTAGCGAAGACCAGAACGCGAGCGGTTTTACCGGTACCGTTGGGCAGAACAACAGCGCCGCGGACCTGCTGGTCAGCGTGACGGGAGTCAACACCCAACTTGATGTGCAGCTCGACGGTCTCGTCGAACTTTGCGGAAGCACCCTTCACAACCAGATCCAGGGCCTCAGCGGGATCATACTGAACAGAGCGGTCAATCAGCTTGGCGCTCTCCTTATACTTTTTACCTCTAAACACTATTATATCCTCCTTATAGTGGTGATGCGGAAAAATCCTCCCACATTTCCGGGCAGTTCCCGGATAGAAAAGTTATTAGTCAACAACAACGATGCCCATGGAACGGCAAGTGCCGGCAACCTGGCTCTCAGCAGCCTCGAGAGAATTTACATTCAAATCGGGCATCTTGGTCTTTGCAATCTCAGTGACCTGAGCGCGGGTGATCTGACCGACCTTGGTCTTGTTGGGAACACCGGAGCCCTTCTCCAGACCGATTGCTTTCAAAACCAGCAGGGGAGTCGGAGGGGTCTTAGTAATAAAGGTAAAGCTGCGGTCTGCGTAAACAGTGATAACAACAGGAATCTTGTAGCCTTCCATGTTCTGGGTACGGGCGTTGAATTCCTTGATGAATGCAGCAATGTTGACACCGTGCTGACCCAGAGCGGGACCAACAGGGGGGGATGCGGTTGCCTTAGCGGCGTTAATCTGAAGTTTGATAATACCAGTGACTTTCTGTGCCATAATAAGCACCTCCTGAATAAAATGTGGTAATATGCGCTTTGCGCACTTTTTGCGGGGCATTTGCCCCTCCCACCGTTTCGACCGGAAATATCCGGTTGATGCGTTTACGGGGTTTCGACTTCGATCTCGTCGAGCTCGAACTCAACGGAAGTCTCGCGTCCGAACATGGTAACGACCACGCTGACGCTGTTCTTTTCGACCTCAATGGATTCCACAACACCGGTGAAGGAGCTGAACGGACCGTCGAGGATGCGCACGGTATCGCCAACTGCGTAGTTGACAACGATCTCGCGCTTCTCAACACCCATTTCATATACTTCATCATCGGTCAGGGGAATGGGGTCTTCGCTGGATGCACCCACAAAGCCGGAAACGCCGCGGATGCTCCTGATTGCATGCCAGGTATTGTCGCTGTAGACCATCTTAACAAATACATAGCCGGGATACAGCTTGCGGTCATAGGTCTTGGTGACACCGGAATCTGTGATTTCGGTGACTGTTTCCATGGGAATGGAAACATTAAGGATCTGATCCTGCAAACCGCGGCTTTGGACCGTCTTTTCGATGGTAGCTTTTACAGTGTTTTCGTATGCGGAATAGGTATGGACAACATACCACTTTGCAGCTTCAGCCATTTTGTGTACCTCTTAGCCGAATTAGCGGACAATGTCGATCAGTGCGTCAATGCCGACACGAGCCACAAAGTCGAACAGCCAAATGATGACGCCGACGACGAGAACGCACGCCAGAACGATCAGGGTGTTCTTCAATACCTGCTGGGGGGTAGGCCACACGACCTTCTTCAGCTCACTGCGAAGCTCACGGAAGTATCTGCAGATGGCACCCCAGGCTCTTGCGAACCAGTTTGCTTTCTTAGCTTCTGCCATGTGTGAACCTCCTTACTTAGTCTCGTTATGAGTAGTGTGCTTCTTGCAGAATCTGCAATACTTCTTCATTTCGAGACGGTCGGGGTCATTCTTCTTGTTCTTCATGGTGTTGTAGTTTCTCTGCTTGCACTCAGAGCATCTCAAAGTGACTTTAACGCGCATAACGGCACCTCCTTAAAATTGCCTCCCTGTATCACCCCGCCCAATGAAAATTTTAGGAAGCGGTTAACTACAAATCCGCTCGGGGCTGAAAAATGGCCGCAAAAAAATAACCCTTTTTCACAGGTAGATTCATAATAGCACAGGGGGGTAGCAATGTCAACAACTATTTTTGCTATTTTTCGTTAATTTTTACTGCAACGGGGATGTTTTTCGAACGGATGAAGAATATAAAAGAAGACGTGGTACATATACTTTTGAGAGGTGATCTGTGTATGAAAAATAAACGAAAAACGGAGATTTTGTGGCTCTTGTTTCCTCTTGCAGTAGGAGCTGTTTCGGGTTTGTTATCCCGGCAAGGAATGTCAAACTATGAAATAACAGCCAATAAACCTGAACTGTCACCGCCTTCGATTTTATTTCCAATCGTTTG
>JAZSOR010000047.1:0-46255 GCA_045537035.1 Faecousia sp.
ATGGCAAACCAGGTGGCGTTGTAGTCGCCGGCAAGGCCGTCGCCGGCAATGATCGGTCCTACAAACTGCATGGCGCCCATGCCTGCCAAAGAGCCGATGGTATTAAAGACGGTAAAGAGCGGTCTCTGCTTGGGGTCATTGGTCAGCACCGATTGAGCAGAACGGGTAACGGAGGTCTGGAAGGTGTAGCCGATGACCCACACCGCATACAGCAGAACAAACGCCGTATAGCGCAGCCACAGCATTCCCTCGGGGATCAGCGGTGTTACCATATACAAAAGGATCACCGCCACCGCCATGATCACATTGCCGATAACCATAAAGGGACGGAACTTACCGAACTTTCCGTCGGTCTTATCCATGACCGCGCCGATAATGGGGTCGGTGATGGCATCGAACACACGCATACCGGTGACCATAAAGGAGGCAAACACCATAGCAAGGCCCAAAACCTTATTACCAAAGGTGGCAATATAAGAAAGGATCAGCACAAAGTATACATTGGTAGCGCCGTTATTCATAGGAAACAGCGCCAGCTGATAAAACTTGGCACGATTCATGCCGTTTTGTTCGTTCATATTTGTTCTCCTTCGAATATTCTGCAAATGCCGGTTTGGCGGTCTGTCATTCTGAGCGTAGGGCAAAGCCCGGAGTCGAAGAATCCGTTTTCCCCGTTTGGGTATTACGGATTCCTCGTCGCGTAGCTCCTCGGAATGACATTTTGCCAAACCGGAAGTTGTCGAGCGGTTCAGGTCCAGTTGCCGCCGCCGGCGATCTTTTTGCTCAGCTTGTACTGGGGCAGGGGCTTTGCCGTATAATGCAGAACCGCCTCGTCCCTCAGATCTCCGGCAACCGCTTCCAGCTTGGTGCTATCTCCCAAGGGAACACGGAAGGTAAGCACCTTACCGCCGGTACAGCCGCAGGATCTGGTTTCCAGTTCCTTGCCGTCTACATAGAGGGTCACGCTTTGGCAGTTGGTATAAACTTTCACTTCCGTGACTTTTTCCGGGCGATATTCATACCGCTTGCCGGCGATGTGCACCATGGGCTCTTTATTCCAGTAGGCCTTGTACAGATAAAAGCTGTCCTTTTTGATCTTGCGGTCAAAGGTCACAAGGCCTTTGTGATTCATACCCGGCTCGCCACCCTGATCTCTGGCATCGGCAGCAAAGTCAAACATATTCCATACATGGTTTGCCCACATAAAAGGACGCTTTTTAAAGCATTCCAGCATATATTCGTGGTAAACAGCCTGATACTCCTCGGTATGATCGCCCCGACGGGGACGGGAGGAATGGAGATTGGGCATACCCTCACAACCGTATTCCGAGAAACCCAGACAACGATCGGGATATACAAAGTGGAAAAAGTCGATCCACAGATCGTTCAGGAACAGACCCGGCACATACCAGCCCAGATACAGATTCCAGCTGACCACATCGGAGATGTGCGCCACCTTATTGAACGGTCCGCACACCGCATAGCAAGCAAGACTTGTGGGTCGGGTAGGATCCATCTCATGCACCAGATCGTTAAGCGCTCGGTGGTTATCCAGCATGTCCTTGTTGTCTTTGGTGGAAATGGTGATCTCGTTGGAAAGACCCCATGTGACGATGCTGGGGTGATTGTAATTCTGCACGATCAGTTCTTTCATTTGGCTGACCGTATTTTCTCTGCCACCGGGCATGTGCTCGGAAATATAGGGGATCTCCGCCCAGACGATCATGCCGTATTTATCACAAAGGTCATAGAAATACTGGTCATGTTGATAGTGGGCAAGGCGGATGGTATTTGCCCCGATTTCCCGGATCAGCGCCATATCTTCCTCGTGGTGCTCTTTGGTCAAAGCGTTTCCAAGACCTTTCCTGTCCTGATGCCGGGAAACACCATGGAGCGGATAGCTGCGTCCGTTTAAGAAGAAACCTTCTTTCGGGTCCATCCGGAAAGAGCGGACACCAAACGCTGTGCGCACCTTGTCAACCGCCTTGCCGTCTGCCATAAGGACCGCTTCGCAGGTATAAAGATACGGATCTTCCAAACCGTCCCACAAATGGACAGCCTGGATAGTTAACATAACATCTTCGCCGCAGCCGCTGGCCACTTCCTTGCCCTCTGCGTCCAACAGCTTGATTTCTACCACGCTATTTTTCGCATTGTGCCATGTGCGCACCCGGACCTTGCCGTCAGCGCCCTCCACCTCGGGCGTAACCGCCAAGCCGTTGCCGCCATAGTAGTCCATATCAAAATGCTTTTTGTCAAGCACGATGAGCTTCACATCCCGATAAATGCCGCCGTAAAAAGTAAAGTCGGCTTTTTGGGGATACACACGGTCATTGACAGAATTATCCACCGCCACACGCAGATCATTTTCTTCCTGCAAAAATTCCGTGATATCCGCCCGGAAGGTAGAATAACCGCCGTCATGGGTCATTACCTGCCGCCCATTGAGCGTTACATCTGCCGAGGCATTGACACCGGAAAACTCTAAATATACCCGCTGGGTCTGGGGATCAAAAGCAGGCGCGGAAAAGTTTTTTTCGTAGTAACATGTGCCGCGCCAATAGTCATTGCCGCCATCCTGCCCGTCTTCTGCGTTCCAGGTATGGGGCACATCTACGGTTTTCGCCAGTCCGTCCGGACCGGTAAAGGACCACTCTTTATTCAAAAGCTGAATTTCCCTCATAAACTCAGTTGCTCCTTATCTGTATCAGTACTTGTAGCAGTTATAAGTCAAAGATTTCGGTTATTATTATAGCAAATATGGCATTACAATACAAGAACGGTCCGTGAATTTTCTCTTTTCAAATATTCACAAAAATGTCTATTATTTTCTGTTTTACTGTGCTATAATATGAAAAATATACCCTCTTTGCAAAGGAGCTTTCTATGGGACTGATTGCGAAACTGTTTGGGACCCGATCCCAGCGTGAACTAAAAAAGATCCAGCCGCTGGTTGATAAAATTCTAGCGCTGGAAGAAACATACAAAAACATGTCCGAAGAGACGCTGCGGGGAAAGACCGCTGAGTTCAAAGCGCGTCTTGCCCAAGGTGAAACATTGGACGACCTGCTGCCGGAAGCCTTTGCCGCCATTCGGGAGGCTGCGGACCGGGTGCTGGGCATGCGTCCCTACCCCGTTCAGCTCATCGGCGGTATTGTTCTGCATCAGGGCCGTATCGCAGAAATGAAGACCGGTGAAGGTAAGACCCTGGTGGCGATCCTGCCCTGCTATCTGAACGCCTTAGCCGGTAACGGCGTCCATGTGGTCACCGTAAACGATTACCTTGCCAAGCGTGACTCTGAGTGGATGGGTAAAGTCCACCGTTATATGGGTCTGACCGTTGGCCTGGTGATCCCCGGCATGAAGAGCAATGAGCGTCGGGAGGCATACTCCGCCGACATCACCTACTGTACCAATAACGAACTGGGCTTTGACTATCTTCGGGACAACATGGCAATTTATAAATCAGAGCTTGTCCAGCGGGGACATGCCTTCGCCATCGTTGACGAGGTAGACTCTATCCTTATTGATGAAGCCCGTACCCCTCTGATCATTTCCGGCAAGGGTGAGGACTCCTCCAAGCTCTATGAGCTGGCAGATCTGTTTGTTGCCGGTCTGCGCAAGCAGGTCTTTGCCAAGACCGAGGACAAGGAAGTCCACGACGATTATGATTGCGATTATTTCGTGGAGGAAAAATCCCGTACCGTATCTCTCACCGCCTCCGGTATCGCCAAAGCGGAAAAGTATTTCGGTGTGGAAAATCTTGCCGATCCGGAAAATGTCACCCTGTCTCATCATATCAATCAGGCCATGAAAGCCCGTGGCTTGATGAAAAAGGATATCGACTATGTGATCAAAGACGGCGAGATCATCATCGTAGATGAATTCACCGGCCGTCTGATGTACGGCAGACGCTACAACGAAGGTCTGCACCAGGCCATCGAAGCCAAGGAACGGGTGACCGTTGCCGGCGAGAGCAAGACCCTCGCCACCATTACATTCCAGAACTTCTTCCGTCTTTATAACAAGCTTTCCGGCATGACCGGTACAGCCCTGACCGAGGAAGAGGAATTCGCCTCTATTTATATGCTCGATGTGGTGGAGATCCCCACCAACCGTCCCGTGGTCCGCATCGACCAGCCGGATGTTGTGTACAAAACGGAGGCCGGCAAGTTCCGCGCCATTATCCGTCAGGTGCAGGCATGCCATGAAAAGGGTCAGCCTGTTCTGGTCGGTACGATCTCTATTGAAAAAAGTGAGATCTTAAGTAAGCTCCTGAAGCGCGCAGGCGTTCCCCACAATGTGCTCAACGCTAAATACCATGAAATGGAAGCCCAGATCGTAGCCCAGGCTGGCAAACCCGGCGCTGTTACTATCGCCACCAACATGGCCGGTCGTGGTACGGATATCGTGTTGGGCGGTAATGCCGAGTTCATGGCAATGAACGAGCTGCGTAAGGAAGAGCTTCCGGAAGAGCTTTTGGCAGAAGCCAACTCCTATGCGGAGACCTCCGATCCGGAGATCCTTGCTATCCGTCAAAAATACGATACCCTTCTGGCAAAATACAAAGCCCAGATCGCAGACGAAGCCCGGCAGGTAAAAGAAGCCGGCGGTCTGTTCATCATCGGTACGGAGCGTCACGAGTCCCGACGGATCGACAACCAGCTCCGTGGTCGAAGCGGCCGTCAGGGTGACCCGGGTGAAAGCCGTTTCTACTTAAGTCTGGAGGACGATCTGATGCGTCTGTTCTCTTCCGACCGGATCATGGCCATGATGGACACTCTGGGGCTGGATGAGGACACGCCCATTGATGCCAAAATTTTGTCCGGCGCAGTGGAAAATGCCCAAAAGACCGTGGAAAGCCGTCACTTCCGGTCCAGAAAGACCGTTTTGGAATACGATAATGTTATGAATACCCAGCGGCAGGTCATCTATGCCCAGCGGCAGAAGGTGCTCGACGGCGAAGAACTGCGAGAGAATATGCTCAGCATGCTCCGGGGCGTTGTGGAAAGCGGCGTTTCCGACGCATTGAGCGAAAGCGGCGGAATTGTGGACGAAACAAGCTTTGCCGCCGTTCAGTCCGCATTTGAAGGACTTTATATTTCCAAGGGCACGCTTTCTTTCAACTCCGGCATTTCTGCCGAGGAGCTGACTGACACCGTTTATGATCTGGCTGTGCAGACATATAATAACAAAGAAGCCGCCTTCACCCCCTCTGTTATGCGTGAAGTGGAGCGTGTGATCATGCTCCGCGTCGTAGACGAATACTGGATGGACAACATCGATGCCATGGACGATCTGAAGCAGGGCATCGGCCTGCGGGCATACGGTCAGCATGATCCGGTCATCGCCTATAAAGAAGAAGGCTACGAGATGTTCCAGGCGATGATCACCGCCATTCGGGAAGAGACCATTCGCCGGCTGTTCCTTGTGCAGCTGAAGCCCACCCAGGAGATCAAGCGGCAAAAGGTTGCAAAGGAGACCTCCGCTTCCGGCACCTCCGACCAGACGGTCAAGCGTCAGCCGGTACGGGCCGCCAACAAAGTCGGTCCCAACGATCCGTGCCCCTGCGGCAGCGGCAAAAAGTACAAAAAATGCTGCATGCAGAAAGACAAAGCAGCCGGTCTGGAAAACTGATATGGCTGTAACCACCGTAAAAATCGGCGCTCTGGAATATTTAGCCGCCGACAACATTGCCGCTGCCCACTGCTTCACCACCCGGGCAGGCGGTGTCAGCTCCGGTTACCTTTCTTCCTTGAATCTGGGTATGCACCGGGGCGATAGCCCTCAAAATGTGGAGGAAAATTTCCGCATTCTTTCCCGGGCATTGGGCTTTGATCCCCGGAAGCTGGTCCTCACACGGCAGACCCACTCCGATATTGTCCGGCAAGTCTGCCATACCGACGCCATGGGCTTTGACAATCATCTGTATCCCGAAAGCGACGGGCTCATCACCAACGATCCCGGTACGGCGCTGGCAATATTTACCGCAGACTGCACCCCCGTTCTGCTTTACGATCCGGTTACCGGTGCAGTGGGTGCTGCCCATGCAGGCTGGCGAGGTACTGCCGCAAAGATCGCCGCAAAAACCGCGGTGGCTATGATGGATGCCTACGGCTGCAAGCCTGAAAACATCTGCGCTGCCATCGGTCCCAATATCGGCCCTTGCTGCTTTGAGACTGACGCCGATGTGAAAGACGCTATGTATGATGCCTTCGGCGAGGATGCAATGTCCTGCATCCGCGCCGCCGGCTATAAATATTATGTAAACTTAAAAGCGTTAAATGCTCTGCAGCTTCGGGCTGTAGGCATTGCCCAAATCGACTGCTGCGCTGACTGCACTGCCTGTCAGCCGGACAGATTCTGGTCCCACCGGGTCACCGGAAGCCAGCGCGGCTCTCAAGGCGCGATCATTGTATGTAAGGAGGCAACCCTGTGAAACGGTTACTTGCGCTGTTTTTATGTATGATATTGACCGCAGGGCTGTTTTCCGGCTGCGGTAGCGAAGAGACACCCTACACCCCCACCGGCGACGGTTTGACTTGGGACGAGGATTATACCGGTCCGGTCAATTCCGAAACGCCGGAGCTCTCCGATCAGGTTCTGAAACTGACCTATTATCCGGACCGCTCTATGAACCCCTATCTGTGTACGGATTATACCAACCGGGCGCTGTTCTCTCTTCTGTATCAGAGTTTATTTACAGTAGACCGGGCTTACAATGTAGAACCGCAGCTTTGCAGCCGCTATCGGGTCTCGCAGGATATGAAGACCTATTCTTTCTACATTGAGAAGGCATTGTTTACCGACGGAAGTGCTTTGACACCGCAGGATGTTGCCGCAAGCCTTTTGGCTGCCAAGGATAGCAATATTTACAGCGGCCGTTTCCAGCACATTTCCGAAATCTCCGTAGCAGAGGACGGCGCTGTGGTCATCAAGCTCAGCACTCCCTTTGAGAATCTGCCGGTGCTTTTGGACATTCCCATTCTGAAGCAGTCGCAACTGCAGGCTGCGCAGCCTTTGGGTACCGGCCCTTATTATATGGACGCTACCGCCCAGATGCCGCTGCTGCGCCGCAATACAAACTGGTGGTGCCAGGCGGAAATGATCATCACCGCGCCGGCCATTACCCTGACCGTCGCAGAGTCCATCGCCGGGATCCGGGATCAGTTTGAGTTTGAAGGACTCAGCCTTGTGTGCGCCGACCCCGGCTCTGACCGCTATGCCGACTACCGCTGCGACTATGAGTTGTGGGACTGTGAAAACAACATTTTCCTGTATCTTGCCTGCAATATGGACAGTGAAGTGTTCTCCGATCCGGAGGTGCGTTCCGCCTTGGTGCGAGCCATTGACCGGGATTCTCTGGCAGAAGACTTTTACCGGGGTTTTGCCCGCAGCGCCGTGCTGCCTTCCTCTCCCATGTCCCCCAGTTACAGTCAGGTTTTAGCATCCAAGTATACCTACGACAACGGTGAGTCCTTCACACAAGCCGTCACCGATGCTCGCAAAACTAACAAGGAAATCATTCTGCTGGTGAACAGCGATGACACCTTGCGCGTCCGGGTGGCGCGGTCTATCGGACAGATGCTGACCGCCTGCGGCTTGAAAGTACAGATGCAGGAGCTTAGCTCCAGTAAGTATCAGCAAGCATTGAAGCAGAAGAAGTACGATCTGTATCTGGGACAGACGAAACTGTCTCCCAACATGGATCTGTCCGCCTTTTTCGCTTCCAAGGGCGCGTTAAACTACGGAAACATCAGCGATGTTACCTTGTACACTTTGTGCACGGAAGCCCTTGCCAACCACGGTAACTATTATACCCTGCACAAAAGCATTCTGGACGACGGCAGACTGTGTCCGATTCTCTTCCGTAGTTATGCGATCTATGCTATCCGCGGCCTTTTGACCGGTCTGACCCCTGCCAGAGACAATGTGTTTTATTACTCTTTGGGCAAATCCATGGAAAAAGCCCTTATTCAAGAATGATCAAAACGACAGCTTGAAAAAGCTGTCGTTTTTTCGTGGAAATTTGTTACTTTTCGCGGCCTTACCCTTGCAATGTTATGTTAATTCTGCTATACTGTACCCAGTATTTAAAATCGGAAAGGAAGATCGGAATGAAACGAATCGTTACTTTACTGATCGTCGTGTGCCTGCTGCTGTGCGCATGCAGCCCCACCTATGAAGTTCCCTATGCATCTACTACCCAGGGCACGGAAGCAAGCACCCCCGAAACATCAGAAAACACCACTGCGCCCACTGAGGCGCCTGCACCGTATCAGCACCCTCTGACCGGCGAGCCTTTGAGCACACCCTATACCGGCCGCCCCACGGCTGTTGTCATCAACAACATCAAGGCTTGTCTTCCTCAGTATGGTATCAGCTTTGCTGATATGATCTATGAATTTGAAGCAGAAGGCGGCGTGACCCGTTTACTGGCTATTTATACACAGCTGGAAAGCGCGGAAAAGATCGGACCCATCCGCAGCGACCGTACTTACTTTAATAATGTCGCCGCGTCTTATGACATCCCCGTGATCCATTGCGGCGGCAGCGACAAGGCCCTTGCCGGCATGTATGACGAAAACAACAAGCTCAGCGACTGGGACCATGTCAACGAGTCCTCCAACGGTTCTTACTTTTTCCGGGATAACGAACGCAGAAAGCAGGGCTATGCCCGCGAGCATACCTTGTTTGCCACCGGTGAAAAGTTAGTTGCCGTTCTTGCAAAAAAGGGCTATGATACCGTCACTGAAAACGGTGTGAATTACGATCTGCAGTTTGCCGACAAGCCTGAATTTACCGGCGAAAACGCAAATGTGGTCACCGTAACCTTCCGCGGAAAGAAATTCACTAAACTGACATACAATGCCCAAACCGGTCTGTACGAAGCTTATCAGCTGAAAACCGACCACATTGATAAGATTACCGGAGAGACTATGGCCTACCGGAATGTCTTGGTCCTGCAGGCAAAGCAAACCGTTTCCAGCACCGGTAAGCACCGCACCTACTATGATCTGATCGGCGAAGGCGAAGGCTATTTCGCTTGCGACGGCAAGATCGTTCCCATTAAGTGGAGCAGAAAAAGCGTGACTGAGAATTTTGTTTACACCCTTGCTGACGGCACACCTCTGACCTTGGGTGTCGGCACCAGCTATGTTGGTGTGATCGGACTCAAAGGTTCCGCCGGTGTTTCTTACGAATAAGCCTTTACAGATCCCCTGCCAAAAGGCAGGGGATTTTTTATGAATTTTTTGCTGTCGGGGTAGAACTGGGAAAGCTTTTGTGTTATACTGTATGTAAGTATAGCCTGAGAGGACTCGAACCGAAATAGCCTCTCAGCAACCTAATGGGAGAAACAGATATGCTGGAACTTTTAGCCCCGGCAGGGTCTATGGAGGCTTTGCGTGCCGCCGTGCAAAACGGTGCCAACGCGGTCTATCTTGGCTGCGGACAGTTTAATGCCCGGCAAAGCGCCAAGAATTTCACGCCCCAGGCTCTGACAGAAGCAATTAAATATTGTCACATCCGTGGCGTAGCAGTTCATCTGACACTGAACACTCTGGTCTCTGACCGGGAGATGGAAGAAGCCGCTGCCTTGATCCGCCATGCCGCTGCCAGCGATGTGGATGCATTCATTGTGCAGGATCTGGGTATCGTGCAGCTTTGTCAGCAGATCGCGCCCCATATCCCCATCCACGGATCTACCCAGATGACCGTCCACAGTCTGTCCGGTGTGCAGCTTTGCGCTGCATGGGGTCTGAAGCGCGTGGTACTCAGCCGGGAGCTGACCCGGCAGGAGATCCGTTACATCACCGTCAATTCCCCTATCGAGATCGAAGTGTTTGCCCACGGCGCGCTGTGTATGAGCTATTCCGGTCAGTGCTATCTTTCTGCCGCTATCGGCGGCCGCTCCGGAAACCGGGGGCGTTGCGCCCAGCCCTGCCGCCAAAGCTACGGCTACGGCCGCTGGCAAAACCGGTATCCTTTGAGCCTGCGCGACAACTGCCTGATCCCCTACCTGCAGGAACTGGAGGAAATGGGCGTCGCTTCTTTGAAGCTGGAGGGACGGATGAAGCGTCCGGAATATGTGGCCGCTGTCACCGGCACATACCGGCAGGCTATCGACTCCGGAAAAGTCACCCGAGAGATGGCCGACACCCTGCACACTGCCTTTAACCGTCAGGGCTTTACCGACGGTTACTATACCGGAAAGACCGGACCCAATATGTTCGGTATCCGGGAGGACAAGCCGGAAGATACCCGTTGGCACAAAGAAATGCGCCAAAGCTATGAGGGCATTGAAAACGGTCTCGTCCCCATCTCCTTCCGGGCAACCGTCTCCGCCGGCCGCTCCAGCCTGACCGTCACCGACCCGGAGGGCAGATCCTGCTCTTTGGAAGGACCTGTTCCGGAGCAGGCTCGGGTCATGGAGTTGACCGAGGACGCTTTGCGCGCCCGTCTGTGCAAAACCGGCGGCACGCCCTACTACTGCATCGACTTTCATGCAGATATCGCTCCCGGCGTTACCCTTTCTGCCGCTGCTATCAACGCCCTTCGCCGGGATGTTTTGAATATGCTCACCGCCCAGCGTGCCCGTCGGGAGATCAAGCCTCTTGGCAGACCCCGGAAGGTGGCCCACTTCCCCGGCAACCGGCATCATCCGGCGATGACCGTGCAGGTCACCACCCGGGAACAGATCACCGGCCGTCTTTTAAAAGCAGCGCCGGCAGTTCTGTATGTGCCGCTGCACATTTTGGCAGAAGATCCCGTATTTTGCCGGGAGCTGACCCAGCGAGCCAATGTCTGCGCGGTACTTCCCCGGATCGTACGGGACCCGGAGCTGCCTGCCATCCGTCAGGCAATGACCACCGTCAGAAACTTAGGCGTCCGGGAAGCGCTCATCGGCACCATCGGCATGCTGCTGCCTGCCAAGGAATGCCGAATGCAGGTACGGGGCGATTTCAGTTTGAATCTTTACAACTCCGCGGCGGTAAACTCTGCCCGGGAGATGGACCTGCTGTCCGCCACCTTAAGCTTTGAAATGACCCTTCCTCAAATTCGGGATGTGAGCAAAGCTGTGCCCTGCGAACTGTTGTGCTACGGCAGGTTGCCGCTGATGGTCACAGAAAACTGTCTGATCCATGGTCGGACCGGTCAGTGCTCCTGCAATTTAGGGCCTACCAAGCTGACCGACAAAACCGGTGCCGAATTCCCGGTGATCCGGGACGGCAATTCCTGCCGCAGTATTTTGCTCAACGGCAAAAAGCTTAACTGGCTGGACCGTCAAAATGACCTGTCCCGTTTGGGTCTGTGGGCGACCCGTCTGTGTTTTACCACAGAGAATCCCAAAGAGGTAGACCAGATTTTGGCTTCTTATCAGAACCCCACCCCCTTTGATCCCGGCTCCTGCACACGAGGTCTTTACCTGCGAGGTCTGGAATAATTTCTAATCATTTAAGAGGTTTTTTATGGAAGTGATCTTAGCTTCTCAGTCTCCCCGGCGCAAAGAGCTGATGGGGCTGTTTCATATTCCTTTTGCGATCCGGGTGGCCGATGCGGATGAAACTATGGATCCGCAGAGATCCCCCTGCGAAGAGGTGGCAAGAGTCAGCCGGCTGAAGGCAGAAGCCGTTGTAAGAAACAAAGACGATGTGGTCATCGCCGCAGACACGATCGTTGTGTGCTGCGGACAGATCCTGGGAAAACCCAAGGACAAAGCCGATGCCCACCGGATGCTGCGGCTGCTGTCCGGAAGAGATCATCAAGTCATGACCGGCATGACCGTCCTGCGGGGCGATCGCCGAATCAGCTGCACAGAGGTGACCGACATCCATTTCCGGGAGCTTTCCGAGAAAGAGATCCTATCCTATATCGCCACCGGAGAGCCTATGGATAAAGCCGGTTCTTACGGTATTCAGGGCGGCGCCGCGCTGTTTGCCGAAAGGATCGTGGGAGATTATTACAATGTTATGGGCCTGCCTGTTTGCAGGTTGGGCCGCATCCTCAGGGAGATCGCTCCCGATATTATGGAGGAAGCTGAATGAGACACTTTTTTTCTAACCGGGTACGGATCGTTCTGATCGTCGCCGTCCTTTTGGCTGTGGTGCTGGCGGTGGTTACTAACCTGACCGGCATGAGCATTCCGGATCTGGCTGTCAAGGGAATCCTTACCCCCATCCGCGCCGGTGCAAGCAAGCTGACCGATCAGGCGGAGCGGTTGTATAACTATATGTTTGAATATGAATCCCTTTTGGCAGAAAATGCAGCACTAAAAGAAGAGCTGGCAGCGTTGGAAGAGGATGCCCGTCTTGCGGACTCCGTCGCCCGTGAAAACGACCGGCTGCGCGCATTACTGGCGCTGAAAGAAGCCAACGAGGATTTTGAGCTTGTGGACAGCTATATCATTTCCCGCAGCTCTCAGGAATGGTCCAGTTCCTTTACCATTAATAAGGGAACAAACTCCGGCATTACCGCCGGCTTGTGCGCCATTACCGCCAACGGAGAGGTCGTGGGACTTGTCAGCGAAGCCGGTCCGAACTATGCGGTAGTAAAATCGGTCCTGGACTCCTCTTTGGAGATCAGCGCTACCATTTCCTCTTCCGGCTATAACGGCATGGTGCAGGGCGGTTACGCCACCGGTCTTGCCGGTCTTCTGCGCATGGACTATCTACCCAGTTCTTCCGTCATCCGCAATCACGATCAGGTGGTCACTTCCGGCTCTACGGTCTACCCCCGTAACCTGATCATCGGCTATGTGGTAGATGCCGGTTTTGACGACACCGGCGTTGCCAAGTATGCCCTTTTGGAGCCGGCTGTCAATGTGGGTAGCTTAGAGCAGGTTTTTATCGTGACTGCGTATAACGCCGGGTGATCTGTATGGCAAAAAGATCTGAATTCAAGCCGGATAAACCAATCTCCGGTATCTTAAGCAAGCTGTTTCTGACGCAGATGCAACGGCGATCTGTGCTGAAATGGTGCCTTTATGCCCTTGTGCTTCTGGTGCTGTCTGTTTTACAGGATGTGCTGCTTTGCCGCTTCCGTCTGTTTGGCGCGACCACAGAACTGGTCCCCTGCGGCATTTTTCTCATCTGCCTCTTGGAAGATCTGGAAAAAGGCTGCATCTTCAGTCTGTGCGCCTCCTGCCTTTATCTGTTTTCCGGCTCTGCTGCCGGCTACTACTCTATCGTTTTTATCACCGCGCTGAGTATCGGTGTCACCTTATTCCGTCAGAGTTACCTGCACAAGGGTTTCAGCGCCGCCATGTTGTGTGTCAGCGCAGCCATGATCGTTTATGAGCTCATGGTATTTGCCATCGGGCTGTTTCTGGGGCTTACCTCCTTCGGGCGGATCGGTTCCCGGCTTGTGACCGCGCTGCTGACCCTGGTAGCTGCGCCGATCCTCTACCCCGTCGTTCATTCTATCAGTACCATCGGAGGCGAAGCATGGAAAGAATAACCCGTTTTCGCGCGCAGATCCTGATCTTAGTCTTTTTGATCGCGGTTGCTTTCTTTGCTTTTAAGCTCTACGATCTGCAGATCATTCAAACCGGCGGCAGCACAGACAACACCACTACCTTTACCACCATGACCCGTGTCAACGCGGCCCGTGGTGATATTCTGGACACCAACGGTAATGTGCTTGTGAGCAATCGCGCCAGTTATGATATGATCATCAACCACTATGTTCTGCTGACCGCCAGCGGTACAAACGATCATTTGTATCAGCTGGTAAAGCGTTGCCAGGAAGCCGGGATCGAATACAATGAGCACTTCCCCATTTCCATGGAGCGTCCCTTTGTTTACACCCTGGACGAATACAATTCTGCATGGCAGAATTATTTTCAGATCTATCTTAACAGTAAAGAACTGGACTCGGATATTACTGCGCCGTTACTGATCAAGCGACTGCGGCAGCGCTATAAGATCCCGGCAGAATGGACGGAAGAAGAAGCCCGGATGGTCATCGGTCTGCGATATGAGATGGACCTGCGCGGCTGTGTAGGCAGTCTTGCAAACCATGTGTTCCTCAGCGATGTCAGCGACGAGAATCTTTCTTCCCTTGTGGAACTGAACATCCCTGGCTTAATGGTCGAAAAAACCACTGTCCGGGAATACAGCACCAAATATGCCGCGCACATTCTTGGCTTTGTGGGCGCGATGAACGCAGAGCAGTGGGAACAGTACAAGAAGAATCCCGACTACTCCATGGACTCGGAGATCGGTCAAAGCGGTCTGGAGGCTGCTTTTGAGGAGTACCTCCACGGTGTGGACGGCATCCGGATCGATACAGTCACCTCCGCCGGCAAGCTGGTCAAGCAGGAATACAAAGTAGAACCGAAAGCCGGCTCCAATGTAGAAGTTTCCATCGATGTCAATCTGCAGAGAGCGGCAGAGGAAGGTCTTGCCAGTGTGATCACCGCTCTGCGCACCAACGAGGAAGAAGATGCCGACGGCAAGGACGCAGAAGGCGGCGCGGTTGTTGCCATGGATGTCAAGACCGGTCAGGTACTGGTCTGCGCCAGCTACCCCACCTACGATCTGTCTACCTATTTCGAGGATTACAAAGATATTCTGGAAGCAGATTTCGATCCCCTGTACAACCGGGCGCTGCTTGGCACATATCCTCCCGGTTCCACTTATAAGATGTCTATGGTGATAGCCGGCATAGACTCCAACATGATTTCTTCTACCACAGAAATTTATGACAAAGGCGTCTTCAATAAATATGCGCCGGGCTTTGTGGTAAAATGCCTGCGTTATACCAACTTCGGTATGATCCACGAGAACCTTACCGCAGCGGAAGCTCTGCAGGTCTCCTGCAACTATTTCTTCTACGATCTGGGTGACAGGATCTCCCTGGCTGCCATGGACCGGACCGCAAAAGCTTTGGGTCTCGGCGAACCCACGGGAATCGAATTGCCGGAAAACACCGGACACCGGGCAAATGAGGAGACCAAGCGGAAGCTCTACCCCGGCGACGAAGGTCGCTGGTACAAAGCAGACCAGATCACCGCTGCCATCGGTCAGTCCGACAACCGCTTTACCCCTATGCAGCTGTGTTCTTACACCTCTGCGCTGGCAAACAGAGGCACCCGCTACAAGGCAACCTTCTTAAACCGCGTGGTCTCTGCTGACTATCGTGAGCTTCTGGCAGAGAGCAAACGGGAAGTTCTGAGCTCTCTGGAAATTTCCGATGACGCTTACCTTTCCTATTCCAGCGGTATGAAGCTGGTTACGCAGAAGACTTCTGACTGGAGCGGTACTGCCTACTCCACCTTCAAAAACTACCCCATTTCCGTAGCTGCAAAGACCGGCACTGCCCAAAGCGGTATTGCCAACGCATCCGATCACGGCGCCTTTGTCTGCTACGCCCCTGCGGATGATCCCCAGATCGCCATTGCCATCTACGGCGAGAAGGCCGGCCACGGTAACACACTGGCTACCATTGCCCGGGATATCCTGGACATCTATTTCGAGGTAGGCGAAGTCAGTGACGTCACCTCCCTTGAAAACAAGCTGAGCTGATACAAAAACCCCTCGTTCTTTTGAATGAACGAGGGGTTTTCTTATACACGGTCTTTAATGAACATAGGGGTCAGCTTCGGCTTTTCGAAAAACTCGATAAAGCGCTCGCACTTGACCAGGAAAGCATAATACACATTGTATCCGCAGCCAAACAGCGATTCTGTGTTGCCCATACCCTTGGCAAGGATCACATCGGCCGTGTCCATGGCTGTCTGCAGCTCCGGACCGATAAACCGCATCACTGTACCGCCAATGGCAGAGCCGTTATCGATCACCGGGAAGGAAATGCCCACATCTTCCGCATCTTTCCGGGTGGCATCGTTGGATACCGGCTTTCCTCGGACGCAGAAGGTGATCTGCAGGTGGGGGTATTTTTCTTTCAGCAGTTCTGCCAGTACCCGGTCGAACACGATCTCACCGGCATTGTCCGTTATGTAAAGAAGGGACTTCTTTTCCGCAAGGTCCTTGCAGAAATCTTCGTAGCAGCTCCGGTCCAGCTGGATATTCTGGGCGCCGTCGAGCATTTCCTCCATGGCTGTAAAGCTGACCTCACCCTGCAATGCAGAGAAATCCAGATAATTTCCCAGCACCGCAAACTGCAGGGCGCTGTACACAGGATCTTCGGAAGAATCGATCCGGCTGCGGATCTGGGGCAGGCGCTCAATGACAAAACGGTTGGAAAAATCCTTTTCCTCCGCTAAGCGGTCAGGGTCCAGCCCGTACATCTGCTGCATCAGCTTATCACTGATCGATCCGAGCCATGTGGAATCCATTTCCGCAGGTGCTTTGAGCAGTTCCTCCATGATCTTGTGGGCAAGCTCCATTGCCTTTTCTTCCGTGCCCAGCTCCCGGGCTAAGCTCAACCGTTTCCGGAGGTGGCACTCGATGCACAGACTGTTAATGGGAATCGTCATACCTTCAGCTTCACCACGATCTTCTTATAGTCGTGAGGAGTGTCCAGATGGCATCCGGGCGCGTGAGCATCCTCGGGGAAGACCACATAGCAGTAGCCGGGCTTGACAGCAACGGGAGCATTGTCACCGGAGTACAGACCGTAGTCATCGGCTGTGTTAAACTCACACTCGGGCTTTAAGGTATCTACCGGTGCCCAGCCGACTACATCGCCGCCTTCCAGAATGTACTGGACATCCAGATACTCCCGGTGGGCTTCCAGCTGCGCGCCGTTCCAAGCTCTGGTAGCACCCTGCTGAACCATAAATCTACCGTTTTCCAGCTGGTAGGTGGCAGGCTCCCAAGATTCAAGAGCATTGATCTTCTCAATGGCTTCCTCAACGCCGGGCAGGATCGCTGCATAGCGCTTCAATTCACTCCAGGGACATACGATCATAATGATAACAACCTTTCTTTTATAAATTTAAAAGATCCGAGAATCTTTCGATTTTTGCCGTATACGATTCCGGTATTCCGAAACCGAAGGCTGACCAGATAAACGGGATTCCTGCCTTCTGGCAGGCCTCCAGATCGCCTTGGGTGTCTCCCACATAGGCGGCGCTTTGGATATTCTCCAGTTCCATCAGCCGCAGCAGGGTCTTACCCTTGGATGCGCCGGTGTCACCGAAGGACAGATAGCCGTCGATCAGGTCTTCAATTTCCAGTTTTTTTGCAGCCATTTGGGGGTATCCCTTTTGGCCGTTGCTGACGATGAACAGACGGTGCTTTTTCTTAAGCTGCTCCAGAGTCTTGCGGATATCCGGATAGCCGATGGCAGGGCTTGCAAATTTTTCAAGATGCTCGTCCATTCTGTCAATGCAGCGGTCCATCAGCGCATACCGCTCCGGCGCAGGGATCATCGGGAACACGCCGTCGGCAAGGCTCGTCATGGTCCTGCCGAACAAGGGGCGCAGAATTTCTGCCGTCACATGGATGTGGCCAAGTCCTTCGCGACCCAGCTGGTCGTTATAAGCGCCGGCCAACAGCTCTCTGGAATCCCAAAGAGTTCCGTCTACATCAAAAATAATACTTTCGTAGGTCATTTTGCTTCCTCCAGAAGCTGCATTCCGTACGCTAAAAAGCGAGGATCGTTGGCGCTACTGTCCATACATACCGAGCCGGGCCCATCTCCCAGCAGCCCGGCTTCTTCCAGTCGTCTGCAGGTCTCCCGGGCCGTGCCCTCGCCGCCGTCCAGCACGGCAGTTTTGCCGCCTAACAGCTTGCTTATGGTCTTGGCAACAAAAGGATAGTGGGTGCAACCCAAAACCACCGCATCCAGCTTATTTTCATAAGGCTGCAGTACGGGTCTGAGCAGTTCCTCTATTTCCGCATCATCCCGGTGACCGGCTTCGATCAACTCTGCCAGCGCCGGTACAGATATCGCCTCCGTCTGAATTTGGGGAAACCGCTCCACCTGCTGGTGGAACTTCTCTTCCCGCAGGGTCACCGGGGTAGCCATAACGCCGATCCGTCCGCCGGGGAAACGGTCCGCCGCCATTTTCAGCGCCGGCTCAATTCCCACAATGATCTTATCCGGATACGCATTGCGCAGCTGCGTGATCGCCGCCGAGGTGGCTGTGTTGCAGGCGATCACCAGCGCCTTGATATTTCTTTGCATCAGCTTTTCTGCCGCCGACAGTGTCAGCTGCCGCACCTGCTCCGTTGTGCGTTTACCATAAGGCGCGTTGGCAGAATCTCCGTAATACAGATACCGCTCTTGGGGCATCAGTTTGATCAGTTCCCGCAGTACGCTGATGCCACCGATGCCGGAATCAAAAACAGCAATATATCCCTCTTTGTTAAGCATCGTATCACCAGCTTTACTGTGATCTTTCTTACTTAGTGCCGAAAATACGGTCGCCTGCATCGCCCAAACCGGGAACGATATAGGCATGCTCGTTCAGCTTCTCATCCAGCGCTGCCAGATAAACTTCCACATCGGGGTGCGCTTCCTGCACCACCTTGACGCCCTCGGGCGCGCCGATGATGTTCATCATGATAATATTCTGACAGCCGTGCTGCTTCAAAAAGTCGATGGCTGCCACAGCACTGCCGCCGGTTGCCAGCATGGGATCCACAACAAACACCTGGCGGTTGCCGATGTCCTCGGGAAGCTTGCAATAATATTCCACGGGCTGATGGGTCTCAGGGTCCCGGTAAAGACCGATATGACCGATCTTTGCAGAGGGGATCAGGTCCACCATGGCATCCACCATGCCCAGACCTGCACGCAGGATCGGGATAATGGCAAGCTTTTTGCCTGCCAGGCGACGGCACTTTGCCATTGCTACCGGTGTCTGTACTTCCACTTCCTTGGTAGGCAGATTCCGGGTAGCTTCATAACACATCAGACCGGAAATTTCGCTGATCAGTTCACGGAACTCTTTAACACTGGTGTTCTTGCTGCGCAGAATTGCCAGCTTATGCTGGATCAGAGGATGCTCCAGTACATGTACGGTTCCCATAGTTATCTCTCCTTTATTTTTGTTCCCGGGCAAGGCGCTCCCGCTCTGCCTGAGAAAGTCTTAAGTAGTTAGGCTGCAAGGCTGCTGCGTCACCCGGATCGCCGGCGGCAATCATGGGTAGTGCTGCCAAGGCCACGCCGGCTGCCCTTTGGTGCATCCGATGCTCCGGAGGGAGCACCAACGCCGGAACAGTTACTTTAAGGGTATTATAGCACAAAACGCTGCCGTCTCCAACTAAAAAAACCGGTTCCGACAAATTTTTTATCTCCTCTGCCAAGTCGGTCAAAGCAATCGCCCGGTCCGGGCAAAGCCGCTCCAACTTGCCTTCAGTCACGCGAAACAGCGCGTTATACACCTGCTGTCTGCGGGCATCCATGACCGGCAGGACATAGCCCTGCCAAGCGCCCAGCTGATACGCCATTGCCTCCAAGGTAGAAACGCCGTAACAAGGAAGCGATCCTCCCCAGGCAAAGCCCTTTGCTGCCGCCACGCCGATCCGAACGCCGGTAAAGCTGCCGGGGCCTGCCGCCACGGCTACTGCCTGCACATCCCCAGGTGTGCGTCCGCAGCTTTTCAGCAGATCCTGCGCCATGGGCATCAAGGTCTGACTGTGGGTAAGCGCCGTGTTCTGATAACTCTCTCCCAAAAGCTTTTCGCCCTCCAGCAAAGCAACAGAGCCTGCCTTGGCAGAGGTCTCAAAGGCTAAGATCAGCAATATCGGCACCCCCTTCGATGGTTATTTTCCGGGAGGAATCTCCCGTTTTCTCAATTCTGACTTTCAGCGCGTCCTGCACCGCATCCCGGACATTCTCGCTCCACTCTACCGCGCAGATACCGCCCCGCTCCAAATAATCCTCCCAGCCGATATCCCACAGCTCATCGGACGAGCCCAGCCGGTACATATCGAAATGGAACAGTGGCATTTTGCCGAAAAAATATTCATTTACGATGATATAGGTAGGGCTTGTAACGCGCTCCTTAGCGCCCAATCCCTTGGCAAGGCCCCGGGTGAAAGCTGTTTTGCCTGCGCCCAGATCGCCCTCATAGGCGATCACCGTGCCCGGCTGCAATTTCTGCGCAAGGGCTTGTCCCACCGCTTCTGTCTCTTCCGGGGAATTTGTTATATATATCATAGTTACCTCATTGCACATTCTTAAGCTTCTCTGCCTGATCTGCCGTTGCCAGCGCATCGATGATCTCGTCCAGATTTCCGTCCATGACGCTGTCGATCTTGTAAAGGGTCAGGCCGATCCTGTGATCCGTCACTCTGCCCTGGGGGAAATTATAGGTGCGGATACGCTCGTTACGCATACCGGAGCCTACCTGGCTGCGCCGCATACCGGTCACTTCCGATTCAAGCTTTTCCTGCTCGATCTCGTAAAGCTTGGATGCCAGCATGCGCATACACTTTTCCCGGTTCTGCAGCTGGCTTCTCTCTTCCTGACAAGCTACCACGATCCCGGTGGGCTTGTGGATCAGCCGCACCGCAGAACTGGTTTTGTTGACATGCTGACCGCCTGCGCCGGAAGCTCTGTAAACCTGCATCTCAATATCCGCAGGATTCAGCTGTACATCCACTTCCTCCATTTCCGGCAGCACCGCCACGGTGGCGGTAGAAGTATGGACACGGCCGCCGGATTCCGTCTCCGGAACTCTTTGGACCCGGTGGACACCGGACTCATATTTCAGCCGGGAATATGCCCCGGCGCCGTTTATGACAAAATCCGCTTCCTTTACGCCGCCCAATTCCGTGTCGGAATAGTTCATCAGTTCCACGGACCAGCCCTTCTGCGCGGCATACATGGAATACATCCTGAAAAGGCTGTGGGCAAACAGCGCGCTTTCCTCGCCGCCGACGCCGCCCCGGATCTCCATGATGACGCTTTTTCCGTCATTGGGGTCTTTGGGCAGAAGGAGGATCTGCAGCTTCTGATACAGCTCCTCGGTAGCCTCTTTGGCTTCCTGATAGGTTTGCCGGCAGAATTCCCGCATTTCCGGGTCTGTCATCAGCTCCTGGGCTTCTGCCATATCCCGCTGCGCGTTACGGTATGCCTGATATGCCTCAATAACAGGCTCCAGTTCATTCTTCTCCCGCAGGATCTTCGCCGCTTTTTTCGGGTCATTATAAAAATCCGGCTGCTCCGACCGGGCGCACAGTTCTTCATAGCGGTTTGCTACCGCTGCCAATTTATCCAGCATAACTGATTCTCCTGCATTATAGGCTGCTTTTTTAATATTGTATCAGCATTGGGTGCAAAAGTAAAGTTTTACCGCTATCCTTTCAACTTAATACTTTTTTAAAATTTATTCACTTATTTTATTCACATTTAACTGGTATTATAATTGCGAAAAGTAATGTCACTTTTCCATTTTTCCTCTCTTTTCTCTCATGCGAAGCCGCAGGTTGCCTGCGGCTTTTGCTATTTATGGCTATGCATAATCTGCCACTTCTTTGGGAAAGTTACCCAAAAGAGGTGGCAGATTTTGATTTTATCTTACTTGCGGACGATCATCTTATATCTCGTACTGATCCTTGTGATCCGGCTGATGGGCAAACGGCAGGTAGGGCAGATGGAGCCCTCTGAATTTGTGGTTACCATGCTGGTAGCAAACTTAGCTTCCATCCCCATGCAGGACAGTGCGATTCCGCTCTTTTCCGGATTTGTGCCCATTGTGACCGTTTTGGGCATCGAGCTTGTGCTGTCCCATCTGTCCCTGAAGAGCATCCCCCTGCGGAAAATGCTCTGCGGCAAGCCGGTGATCCTCATTGAAAACGGAACTATCCTGCAGGAGAATCTGCGAAAGACCCGGGTCACATTAGACGAACTGACCGGTCATTTACGGGAAAAGGATATTTTGGATCTGCAGACGGTACAGTTTGCTATTTTGGAGACCAGCGGAAACCTCTCGGTCTTTCCCTATCCCCAATACTGCCCGGTTTCCGCCTGCGATGCCGGGATATGCGTGGAAAAACAGTATATCCCTCTGACCATCATTTCCGACGGCGTTCTTCTTCATGACAATTTAAAAAAGGCTGGAAAGACGACCTCCTGGGTACAGAAAGTTCTGAAGCAGCATGACGCAGATATTCAAAGCACCTGGCTTTTGACCGTAGACAAGGGCGACCACATTTTGTTTTATCGAAAGGAGCGCTGAGCGTGCGCAGATTTTGGCTTGGTATTGGAATTCTTGTGCTGTTTCTCGCGCTGGGAATCTGGGTCACCCGTGCCATGGACGATGTCCATCAGCAGATCTCCACATTGCTGGATCGCTCGGCAGCGCTTGTGCTGGAAGCGGACCCCACAGAAGGGCTTGTCTTGGCAGAAGAAGCCCACACCCTTTGGCAATCTCACTGGCACGGCACAGCCGCCGTAGCAGACCACGCCCCTATGGACGAGATCGACGGACTGTTTGCCCAGCTGGATATTTTGGGAAGGTCCGGCCGTTATGCAGATTTTGCCGCCAACTGCGCCCGTATCGCCACTCTGGTGGCTGCTGTTGGCGAAGCCCACAGCCTCTCCTGGTGGAATCTGCTTTAACCTAGCTTAAAAGTTGCCCTGCAGCTTTCAGCCTGCCGTACCGTCCGCCAGCTGCAGGATCGTTTCTGCCAGGATCTGCGCCGCATCCAGTGCCTGCTGCCTGGTATTGCCTGCAGTGCCCACCTCGATGAGCATACCGCCGGTGGACAGATCCTGATTAAATCGCTGAGGGCGAAAACTGATAGGGCGACAGATCCCCGTATGCTTCTTTTCCAAAAGCGCGTGCAGCTTTACTGCCAGCGCCATGTTTTCCTTCCATTTGGGGTGATTAAGCCCGTTGGCATCCGTGCCCACCACCATCATCAGCTTCGCGACCTTTTTCCCGTCCGCCTCCGCGGTGATCTCCACCTGCTCTCCCTTGCCGTTTTCCACCGAGTCTCTGTGAATATCCAGCACCAAGGCGATGGATGGATTTTCCTGTAAATGCTTTTTGATGGCGCTTCTTGCCCGGGTGTAAGAGCTGCTGTAGGTGGGGTGGTCATAAAGGGTTTTGTCGTGGATCACAGCTATGCCCCCGGTTTCCAGGATCTTTTTGATGTGTTCCCCCACAGAAACTACATTATATTCTGTATTCTGTGTCCGGTAAGCAGAAGTCTCCTGATAGTCTTCGGTCTTTTTGTAGCTCTCCGTTCCGTGGGTGTGCAGGATCAGCACCGTCGGCTTTTCCTGCCGCAGATCCCAGTTCAGAGGGTTTTGCAAAAGCAGCGGCAAGTCTGTATCATAGCCGCAAACACTGTTCACTTCCACCAGCTGCGCATCGTCAGGCATAAATGTCACCGGCTCCGGTTTCTTTTCCGGCGCGCTGGGCGATACGGGCTCCGGCTGCTGCTCCGTCTGGGTCGGTGGGTTTGTTTGTTGGGGCACTACCGGCGGCAGCACTCTGCCCGTTTCCAAAAACAGGATCACCGAAAGCGCTTTGGGTCCGGATAAAATCTTTCCCACTGCCTCAAAGGCGCGCCCTTTGCCCAACTGCAGCAGGATCACGCAGGCAAGGGCCGCCGCACCGGCCCGCAGCGTCCACTTTTCTATATCCATTCTGCTCCTCCTTACAAAAAACAAGCGGTGCCGAAGCACCGCTTGTTTCTGTCTATTCCGGTTTGCCCCGCCATTTCGGCCGCTCCCGAAGCTGCGTCCGCAGCTGCTGAAAAAAGTCCGTCAGCAGCTGGGCGCATTCTTTTTCCCGTATGCCTTTTTCTACCTGCGGGTGATGATTAAAATCCATAGAAAACAGATCGCATACCGATCCGCACGCACCACACTTGCTGTCCTCCGCGCCAAAAACCACCCGGGGGATCCGGGCATTGATGATCGCGCCTGCGCACATAGGGCAAGGCTCCAATGTCACATACAGCGTACACTCCCACAGCCGCCAGCCACCAAGGGTTTGGCAAGCCTGGGAGATGGCTTCGATCTCCGCGTGACCCAAGGCTGTTTTGCCCGTCTCCCGGCGATTACGGCCTCTGCCTACGATCTGTCCATCTCGCACGATCACACAGCCTACCGGGACTTCTCCCTCCCGGGCTGCTTCTTTCGCCAGTTCCAAAGCTGCGTCCATAAAGATAGTATCTTCCACGACCATCCCTCCCAGTACCTTCATGATACCCCAAAGACAGATGCGCCGTCAAGGCATTTATACCATAACCTTTGTACGAATACAGAAGAATCCTGCCTCCTGACGGAAAGTTTCTATTGTGGGCAGCTGGGGTTGCTTGCAATGCGTCTTGTTTAATGCTATAATAATTGGAAATTAAAACTTGGAGAACTGCTATGAAAACGCTGCTACATATTTGCTGCGCCCCTTGCGCCAATCAATGTATCGATGTGCTCCGGGGCGATCATTTTGAAGTGACCGGCTTTTGGTATAATCCCAACATCCACCCCTTTACGGAATACCGCGCCCGGAGAAACAGTGTACGGGAATATGCGCCCACCATTGACTTGCCGCTGATCGAAAATAACGACTACGCTTTGCGGCCCTTTGTCAGGACGGTGGCAGAGGACATTGCCCACCGCTGCGGCAAATGCTATGAGATGCGCCTTTTTGAGACCGCACGACAAGCAAAAGAGGGTGGCTTCGACAGCTTCACCTCCAGCCTATTTATCAGCCCGTATCAAAATCACGAGCTGATGCGTGAAACGGCACAGCGGGCAGCAGCGGAATACGGCGTGGAATTTCTCTATCGGGATTTCCGTCCCTATTTCCATGCCGGGCAGGACAAAGCCCGGGAGCTGGGCTTTTACATGCAGAAATACTGCGGCTGCATTTTCTCCGAAGAAGAACGCTACCTGAAAGCAAAAAAAATCATCCCGTGAGGTGACGGTATGTCGAATTTTACATTTGTTGCGCCCTGTCTGTTCGGTCTGGAAGGTCTGGCAGGCGACGAGCTGAGAAGAATGAATATGGAAAATGTCCGGGTGGAGGACCGTCGGGTCCTTTTCACCGGTGACGAGGCTGCCCTTGCCCGAGCGAATCTGTGCCTGCGGACCGCAGAACGGGTAATGATCGTATTGGCGCAGTTTACCGCCAAGACCTTCGAAGAGCTGTTTCAGGGCGTATACCACGCAAATCTGGAGGATTTCATTCCCAAGGACGGTCAGTTTCCCGTGAAGGGTCACTGCTTAAACAGCCAGCTGATGAGTGTCTCCGACTGTCAGGCGATCATTAAAAAAGCCGCTTCCCGTCGTTTGGGTGAGAAATACGGCATCAGCTGGCTGCCGGAAACCGGCATCAAATTTCAGCTGCATTTTACCATTCTGAACGATCAGGTGACCCTTTCTCTGGACACCTCCGGTCCGGGTCTGCACAAGCGCGGTTATCGGGCTGTGGGTAATGACGCGCCGCTGCACGAAACCCTGGCAGCCGGTATGATCCAGCTGACCCGATTCCGGGGAAGAGAATTCTTCTGGGATCCCTTCTGCGGCTCCGGTACGATCCCCATTGAGGCTGCTTTGATCGCCAAAAACCGGGCTCCCGGACTATCCCGGCATTTTGCCGCCGAGGAATATCCCTTTGTGCCCCGGGAAGTATGGCAGCAGGCAAAAGACGAAGCCCGGGATAAGGAATTTCAGGGAAACTACCGCATCATGGGCTCGGACAACGATCCTGCCTGCGTTTCTCTCAGCTTTGCCAATGCCCGGAAAGCCGGCGTGTCCGATTGTGTCACCTTCAAAGACGGCGATGCCACCAAAATGAGCCTGCCCTGCGACAGCGGCATTCTGGTCTGCAATCCCCCTTACGGCGAGCGAATGATGGAGCAGCAGAGCGCCCAGCGGCTTTACGGCGCTATGGGTCGCCACTTCAAGTTTGCCGACGGCTGGAAAAAGTTTGTCATTACCTCCGAGCCTGAGTTTGAGCACTGGTTTGGCAAGCGGGCAGACAAAAAGCGCAAGTTCTATAACGGAAAGATCAAGTGCGATTACTATATGTTTACAGACAATTCCCGACAGAAAAAGAAGGGTTAATGTATGCGCCATCTGTTTATTATCAACCCGGCAGCAGGCAGCTATGACCGGACAAAAAATTATACCCAAACCATACAACAAGTCTGTGATGCAAAAGGCCTCGACTATCAGATCGCTGTGTCCGCCTGCCCCGGGGATTGCACCCGGATCGCAAAGGAAGCTGCCGCCACCGGTGAAGAGGTGCGGCTCTATGCCTGCGGCGGTGACGGCACTCTCAATGAGGTAGCTGCCGGCGCAGCCGGTTTCCCCAATGCCGCCGTTACGGTTTTTTCCGGTGGCAGCGGCAATGACTTTGTAAAGCTTTTTGACGATCCGGCTGCCTTTTATGATCTGGAACGGCTGTTGGATTGTGAAGAGGCAGCCTTTGACTTGGTCAGATGCAACGATCGCCTTTGTGTGAATATCTGCTCCGTAGGCTTAGATGCCCGGATCGGCACAGATGTCTCCAACTACAAGCGCATCCCCCTGCTCAGCGGATTCCGGGCTTACGCCGTTTCCACCGTGATCAATCTGCTCCGGGGCATTTCCGAGCATTATGTGGTGGAAATTAACGGCCAGGTCATTGACGGGGAACAGACTTTCGTCTGCGCCTGCAACGGCCGTTTTTACGGTGGCGGCTTTAACCCCGTACCGGAAGCAGACCCCACAGACGGCAAGCTGGATGTTCTGCTTGTAAAAAAGGTAACGCTGCTGCAAGTGCCCGGTCTCATCGGCAAATATAAAAACGGCAGATACAAAGAGCTGCCCCACGTGGTCACCCACTATATGACCGACCGGCTCACCATCTGCTGTGATAAGCCCACGCCGGTGAATCTGGACGGTGAGCTGATGACCGCCGAAACGATTGATATTCGCATCGCCGACGAAAAGATCCGTTTCTTCTACCCTAAAGGCCTTGTGTGGTGCCAAAAAGAGCCCGTGCTTACCGTATAAACCATATCCGGAGGATCATTTTGGTCCTCCGGATCTTCTCTTTTTGAAAACTTAAAAGGAAATACTTTTGTTTTTCTGTCGCTTGTGATAAAATAAGAAAAAAAGACGAAAGGAGACCTGATTGTGGCGAGCTGTGTGATTTTTTGCGCCGGCGGTTTTTCCGGGCTTTTGGAGCCCGTAGGTAAGGGTGATTGCCTTTTGGCAGCAGACGGCGGTCTTGCCCATTTGCAAACCCTGGGTCTGCAGCCGGACGGCATTCTTGGGGACTTTGACTCTCTGGGCTATGTTCCCCAATCCGCAAAGGTCTTCCCGGTGGAAAAAGACGATACCGATGCCATGCTGGCAGTCCGCCACGGCTTGAGACTGGGCTACAGACGATTTTTGCTCTACGGCAGTCTGGACGGTCCCCGGCTGGACCACACCGTCGCCAATCTGCAGACCCTGCAGTTTTTGGCAGATCATGGCGCAGAAGGCTTTTTGATCGGCGTAGATACCATAGCCACCGTGGTCAAAAACGGACAGATCGAATTTCTGCCGGAATCCGAAGGCATCGTCTCTGTATTTTGTATGGGAAGTGATGCTGCCGGTGTCACCCTTTCCGGTCTGAAATATCCCCTGGAAAATGCTACCCTGACCTCGGGTTTTCCCTTAGGTGTCAGCAATCACTTTACCGGTAATGCTGCAACCATATCTGTAAAGGACGGCAGCCTGCTGGTCCTTTGGAATCGGAAAAACAGTTCTCTTCCCCACTTTGCTCGCCCCGAAAGGAGGCAGCCCGATGCTGACCTATGAACTGAAAAAGCTGCCGGGTCTTCCTCTTTACGAAGCCTTGTACCGCTGCATCCGTCAGGATATCGTCAGCGGTAAGCTTAAGCCAGGAGAAAAGCTCCCCTCCAAACGGGCGTTAGCCGCTAACTTAAAAATCAGCAAGATCACTGTGGAAGGCGCTTACGGACAGCTTTTGGAAGAAGGCTATATCCGCTCCCGGGAAAAGACCGGCTACTTTGTAGAACAAGTGGAACAGGCATCTGCCCAAACTGTTTTGGAAGCGCCGCCCCAACCCCTAAAAACAGCCCCTATTGATCTTGTTTCCAATGTTCCGGCGCGGTTTCCCTTTTCTGTCTGGAGCCGTTTGCAGCGGCAGGTGATGCTGGATCTGGGGGAACAGCTGCTGCTCAATCCCCCCAACCAAGGTCTGTGGGAGCTGCGGCAAGCGATCGCTGCCCACCTTTCCCAGTTTCGGGGTATGCAGGTGTCTCCTAACTGCATTTTGATCGGCGCAGGTACAGACTTTCTTTACAATTTGCTGATCCAGCTGCTGGGTCGGGACAAGCGGTATGCGGTGGAAGAGCCCGGCTACGGAAAGATCCGCAGGATCTATGCCGCCGGCGGTGTGGAATGCGTCAGCGCGCCTATGGACAGCCAAGGCGTACTTCCGGCTGCGCTGGGTGATGCGCAGGTACTGCACATATCCCCCTCTCACCATTTCCCCACCGGTATCGTCACGCCCCTTGCCCGGCGGCAGGAACTTCTGAATTGGGCAAAAGAGAAGCCCGACCGCTGGATCATCGAAGACGACTATGACAGCGAATTCCGCTTTCATGCCCGTCCTCTTGCGGCCATGCACTCTCTGGACTGCGCCGGCAGGGTCATCTATATGAACACCTTTTCCAAGACCCTTGCCCCGTCGATCCGTATCAGCTATATGGTGCTGCCTGCGCCCCTGATGGCGCAATTTCAGGAAAAGCTGGGTTTTTACAGCTGCACCGTACCCAGCTTTGAGCAGTATGCCCTTGCGCGGTTTCTGTCTGAGGGCTATTTTGAAAAGCATATCAACCGGATGCGCAAATTCTACAAGACCCAGCGTAACCGGCTGCTGGCCGCCATTTCTGCAAGCCCTCTGTCCCGGTATTTGACCGTATTGGAAGAAAACGCAGGTCTGCATTTTCTTCTGCAGGTCAACACCACCCTTTCTGACGAAGAACTGATCCGCCGCTGCGAAGCTGCCGGCATCCGGATCCGCAGCCTCAGCAGTTATTATCACACTCGGGGTTCTGTGCAGGACACCCATTGTCTGATCGTGAATTACTCCGGTTTGGATGACAAGGCGTTGTCCTCTCTGGAAGCCGCGCTTCTGGACGGTTTCTGACAGAAAACCTTGCTATCTGCAACTTTTCGCAGTATAATATAGAAAATGCTTTTTGGGAGGTGTCAGCATGGAGAAAAAGATCGCTGCCAGCCGCGGATGTCTGCTGGGTCTTGCGGTGGGCGATGCTATGGGCTACGCCGTAGATAAAAAAACCTGGGACGAGATCTGCGAAGATTACGGTCCCAACGGTCTTTTGGGCTACGATCTTGCCAACGGCTCTGCCGACATCACTTCTTACACCCAGCTGCCTGCCTTCGTCTGTAACGGACTGCTGCTGGGCACGCTTCGGGGTCACACCGAAAAGTTCTCCCGGTACATGGCCATGAGCCTGCGGGAATGGGTAAAGAGCCAGCAATTCCGGGGCGCTGCCGAAAAAACCTACTGCTGGCTTGCGCAAGTTCCCGGTATGCGCCGCCGCCATTGCATGGACACCCGTATGCTGGACGCTTTGACCCGGGAAGTTTTGGGCACGCCCGAAGCGCCCGTATTCCAATCCGCCTTCCCCGGCTCTGTGACCGCGGCCATTGCTGTTGGTCTGTGCGCTGATTCCGCAAAGCTGTCTTCTGAACAGATCGCGCGGCTGGGCGCAGAAGCGGTAGCCTTTACCCACGGAGATCCGGAGGCTTTTCTGTCCGGCGCTTTTCTTGCCCTTAGCATTGCCGCTATCTTGCAAGACCCGGAGCAGCCTGTTTCCAAGGTTTTCCTCGGCGCTGCCGATGCCATAGACAACCAATTCGGTCAGACCTATGTTCAGGCATCCATCGTCACCGCAAAGATCCGCAAGGCAATCGCTCTGACCAAAGATCCGGAGCTGACACCGCTGGCATCCATGACATTACTGGGCTGCACCACCGCCGCCGAATGTGTGGCGGGCGCTGTTTACGCCAGCATGATCCATGTGGCAAACTTTGACGAGGCCATGATCGTGGCAGTCAACCACTCCGGCCGCAGCGCCGCTGTAGGCGCCATTACCGGCGCGTTGCTGGGCGCCCGTCTGGGTGTGGATGCGCTGCCCGAATTCTATCTGGAATCTTTGGAGCCTGCAGAGGTTTTAAGAGAGCTGGCAGAGGATATCGTACAGTCCCGACAGATGCTGCGCATCTTCGATGACAGCTGGGATCAGAAATATGTGCAAGGCCTTCCGGCCCATTAAGAGCAAAATTTTTAAAGCTAAGACCCTTTTCTGTGAAAAAACCCTTGCATAATTGGAATAAAGGTGCTATAATACAGGCAATCTAGAGTATATTTACGAAAGAGAGGAGCTCACAGCTCCTCTCTTTGCTTTGTAAAAGACACCTTTAAAAGGATGTGATCATATGAAAGTAACGGATCAGGTGACCCTGTTCGCCCAGCCGGTGGTGGAAAGCTTCGGCTGTACACTGTGGGATGTGGAATATGTCCGGGAAGGCTCCGAGCGGTTCCTGCGGCTCTACATCGACAAAGAGGGCGGCGTGGACATTGAAGATTGCGAAAAGATCCATCGGGCGGTAGACCCTATTTTGGACGAAAAAGACCCTATTGCAGAAAGCTATCATTTTGAGGTCTGTTCTGCCGGTCTGGAACGGGCGCTGAAGAGACCCTCCGATTTTGCCCAATTCATGGGCAGTCCCATTCTCATTAAGCTGTACCGTCCCCGGAACGGTCTGAAAGAGATCCCGGCCATTCTGCGCGGTTACGAAGAAGGCCGCGTCATTGCAGAAGCAGGCAAAGAAACCCTGGCCTTTGAAAAATCCGAAGTCGCTTTGGTGCGCCTTCGCGTTGAATTCTAAATCAAATAAAAATACTAAAAAACGAGCATTGAAAAAGCAGGACGCATCTTCTCCGGCGCTGATTTTTTGCAAATGAAGCTTTTGACACCGCAGACACACTTTGTGTCTTTCCAGGTGGCAAAACCGCACAGTTGCAGAAAAAAGACCGGCAGAGATATGCGGACTGATTTTGAAATGCGAAGGAGGAAATAATATGGCTAGAAGAACCAAAAAGCAGGAGACTCCTCAGGTCGATATCGGCGCTGAGATCTTTGCATCCCTGCGTGATCTGGAGAAGATCAAGGGTATTCCCGTAGAGTACATGGTGGAGCGGCTGAAGCAGGCTCTGACCAACGCTTACCGGAAAGACCGGGAAGATCACCGGGATATCCCTGCTGAAAATGTTGTGGTGGACCTGAGCGAAAAGGGTCTTTCCATGCATCTGGTGAAGACCGCTGTGGAAGAGGTGGAGGACACCGCTATTGAGATGCACATCGAGGCAGCCAAGAAGCTCGACCCCAATGTGCAGGTGGGTGACGCTGTCACCATCCCCGTTGACATTCAGAAATTCGGACGGATCGCTGCTCAGACTGCAAAGCAGGTGGTGATCCAGGGCATCCGCGAAGCAGAGCGGGGCGCGATCTTTGAAAGCTACTCCTCCAAGGCCCAGGAGATGCTCACCGGCACCGTCCTGCGGATTGATCCCACCGGCGACATCTTCGTCCGGATCGGTCAGGGCAATGAACAAAGCGACGCTGTTCTGCGCGCTGACGAGCAGATCCCCGGCGAGACCTACGGACCCGGCGACCTGATCCGTGTCTATGTGCTGGAAGTACATCGCGCCAACCGCGGACCTTTGGTCCATGTCTCCCGCACCCACCCCAACCTGGTCCGCCGTCTGTTTGAGCTGGAGACTCCCGAGATCGCAGACGGTCAGGTAGAGATCCGCAATATTGCCCGTGAGCCCGGCAGCCGAAGCAAGATCGCTGTCCGCGCCGCTATGGAGGGCATTGATCCCGTGGGCGCTTGCGCCGGTCCCAGAGGCGGCCGTGTGGGCGCTGTTGTGGAAGAGCTCCACGGTGAAAAGATCGACATCGTTGTATGGAGCGAAGATCCCTGCGAATATGTTCGCGCCGCTTTGAGTCCTGCTGATGTGGTAAGCGTTGTTACCGTTCCCGGCCAGAAGGCCTGCACCGTCGTGGTGCCGGATAACCAGCTGAGCCTTGCCATCGGCAAAGAAGGACAGAATGCCCGTCTGGCTGCCCGCCTGACCGGCTATAAGATCGACATCAAGCCTGAAAGCCAGGCACAGGACCTCGCTGACAGCGAGTAAGCATACATTAGGAGGGAAGCCGAATGCAGAAAAAGATCCCTCAGCGGCAGTGCATGGGTTGCCGGGAGCGAAAAGCTAAACGGGAACTGATCCGCGTAGTCCGGGGAACTGACGGTACCGTCACGCTGGACTTTGGCGGCAAGCTCAACGGCAGAGGCGCTTATATCTGTCCTGATCCTGCCTGCCTGCAAAAAGCCCAAAAGGCCAAGTCTTTGGAGCGCAGCCTGGAAGTGGCGATCCCCGACGAGGTTTATGCCCGGCTCTCAAAGGAAATGGGGGCAGGTGCTAATGGATAAAGCCTTAAATTATGTGGCGCTGGCGCGGAAAGCCGGCCGCATTGAGTTGGGTGAAGAGCCCGTAGGCGCTGCCGCAAGAGCGCAGCACGCGCGGCTTGTGATCATTGCGGAAGACGGTTCTGACCATACATGGCGCAGAGCGAAAAGCTTTGTGGCAGGAACGGAACAGCTGTGTATCCGGGTCCCCTTTACAAAAGATCAGTTGGGACAGGCATCCGGCCGGTCAAGCCTTGCCATTGCTGCGTTTACCGATCCCGCCCTTGCCCTTGCTTTTGTAAAGGCTCTGGAAAACCCGGGCAAATACGGCGATATTCTTTCCAGTCTGGACAAACGAACCCAGCGGATCCGGCAGCGTCAGGCTGAAGCAAAAGCCCATCTGCGCAACAAGCATCGCGGCAAGAAGTAATATGGAGGTGCGAATATGAGTTTAGTGAAGTATCGAATCAAAGATGTAGCGACGGATTTTGGCGTCGCACCCAAGCAGATCGCACAGATCGTTGAGAAATTTTTTGAAAAACCCAAATCCAACACCCAGGTCCTCACCGAAGAGGAGTTGAATGTTGTTTTTGACTACATGACCCAGACCAATCAGATCGAATCTTTGGAAGTGGTTTTTGCTGTGGCGCCTGCGCCTAAAAAGGAAGAGCCCAAGAAAGAAGCGGTCAAGAAAGAGGAGCAGCCTGCCGCGCAGCCTAAGAGCGAGCCGAAGGCAGAGACTCCCAAGAAAGAAGAGCCGAAGAAAGAGGAGAAGCCTGCCAAGCCTGCCGAACCTGAGCGTAAGCGTGAGCGCAGAGTGGTGGATACCTCTGCTGTACAGGTGAACACCCGCCGTTTTGACGATGTGGATAATCTGGTCTCCGAACGGGTGCAGAATTACCAGGGCGGCAAGCAGAAGTTCGGCAAGAAGGGTCAGCAGCAGAACAAGAAAGACAACAAGTTCAAGGGCAATAAGCAGAAGAACGAGGAGCAGGAGAAGCTGCGCCGTCTGCAGATGGAAGTCGCCCGTAAGGCACCCGTCACTGTTAAGATCCCCGACGAGATCACTGTCGGCGAGCTGGCTTCCCGTATGAAGAAAACTGCCGGTGAGGTTATCAAGTGTCTGATGAAGAACGGCGTTATGGCCGGTATCAATCAGGTCATTGACTTTGACACCGCTGAGTTTGTGGCTGTGGAAATGGGCTGCAAGGTAGAGCGCGAGATCGTTGTCACCATTGAGGAGCGGATCATTGACGACCATGTGGACTCCGCAGAAGAGCTGGTCACCCGTGCGCCTGTGGTTGTTGTCATGGGTCATGTTGACCACGGTAAGACCTCTACTCTGGACGCCATCCGCAAAACATCTGTCACCGCAGGGGAAGCCGGCGGTATTACCCAGCATATTGGTGCTTATACTGTAGATGTCAACGGCAATATGGTCACCTTCCTGGATACCCCCGGCCACGCCGCTTTTACTTCCATGCGCGCCCGTGGCGCAAAGTCTACTGACATTGCCATTCTGGTGGTGGCTGCCGACGACGGCATCATGCCCCAGACCATTGAATCCATTAACCACGCAAAGGCCGCTGAAGTGCCCATCATCGTTGCTATCAACAAGATGGATAAGCCGGAAGCCAATCCCGACCGGATCAAGCAGCAGCTGACCGAGCATGAGCTGATCCCTGAAGAATGGGGCGGCGATACCGTCATTGTTCCCATCTCCGCAAAGACCGGCCAAGGTCTGGATGACCTGCTGGAAATGGTCATCCTCACTGCTGAGGTGCAGGAGCTGAAGGCCAACCCCAACCGTCGGGCAAAGGGTACGGTCATCGAAGCCCGTCTGGACAAGAACCGCGGTCCCATCGCTACCTTGCTGGTGCAAAACGGTACGCTGAATCAGGGCGACATCGTCATTGCCGGTACTGCTGTGGGCCGTGTCCGTGTTATGACCAACGACAAGGGTCGCACCGTCAAGACCGCCGGTCCTTCCGTTCCTGTCGAGATCACCGGTCTGGCGGAAGTTCCCGCGCCCGGCGACGAGTTCAATGCCGTTACCGATGAGCGTATGGCCCGTGAGCTGGTAGAGCAGCGTAAGCAGGCTGCCAAGGATGCCGCTGCCAATGCAATGCAGAAAGTTACGCTGGATAACCTGTTTGCCAAGATGCAGGAGGGCGAAATGAAGGAACTGCCCCTGATCGTCAAGGCTGATGTGCAGGGTTCTGCGGAAGCGGTCAAGGCTTCTCTGGAGAAGATCTCCAACGAAGAAGTCCGGGTCAAGGTCATCCACACCGGTGTCGGCGCCATCAACGAAAGCGATGTTCTGCTGGCCTCTACCGCCGGTGCGATCATCGTCGGCTTCAATGTCCGTCCCGATGCCGGCGCCCAGGCAAGCGCCCAGCGTACCGCCGTGGATATGCGCTTCTACCGGGTCATCTATGACGCCATCGACGAGATCGAAGCTGCTATGAAGGGCATGCTGGCGCCCAAGTTTGAAGAAGCCATCATCGGCCACGCAGAAGTGCGCATGACCTACAAGGTCTCCGCCATCGGCACCATTGCCGGCTGTATGGTCAAAGACGGCAAGGTCACCCGTGACGCGCAGGTTCGCGTTCTGCGTGATAACATCGTCATTCACGAAGGCGAAGTGGGTTCCCTGCAGCGCTTCAAGGACGCTGCCAAGGAAGTCACTGCCGGCTATGAGTGCGGCATGAGCATCCTGAAGTTCAACGACATCAAGGAAGGCGACATCTTTGAGTGCTTCGTGATGCAGGAAATCAAGCAATAATTTTCACCGCCGTGTCGCGTTCGCGGCACGGCGGAACTTTTTACTAGGAGGATGTACTATGGCATCCAATCGAATCGGACGAATCAATGAGGAGATCCAGAAAGAACTTTCCAATCTGCTGCGGAATGTAAAAGATCCCCGTGTGCAGGACACCATGATCTCCATTACCCATGTGGAAACCACCCCCGATCTGCGTTACGCCAAAGTCTATGTAAGCTTTTTGCAGGAAGAGCGGGCGGAAGGCGCTTTGAAGGGTCTGAAATCTGCCGGCGGCTATCTGCGCCGGGAGCTGGGCCGGGCTTTGCAGCTGCGCTATACACCGGAGCTTGTGTGGGCGCTGGACGACTCCATCACCTACGGCGCAAAAATGCTGAAGCTTATTAACTCTTTAGAGGTAAAGAAAGATGAAGGAACTGACGAGAACTGAATGCGCTGATTGGCTTTTGGCACGGGATCATTTTGTGATCCTGACTCACCGGAAGCCGGACGGTGACACCATCGGTTCTGCTGCCGCCCTTTGTCTGGGTTTGCGGCAGAAGGGTAAGACCGCCCATGTGCTTTTCAATGATGAGGTGACACCGCTGTATGCGCCGTTGCTGGAAGGGCTGACCAAGCCCCAGCCGGAAGAAGGCGATATCCTGATTGCCGTGGATGTGGCAGCTGACACAATGCTGCCCAAAACCTTCGGGGAAGTGAAGAACTGCATTGATCTGCGGATCGATCATCACGGCTCCGGTCGGGAGTACACCCCCAATGAGCATGTGGACTCCCAATCTGCCGCCTGCGCGGAGATCATCTGGGAGCTGCTGCTGGATATGGGGGTTGACCCGGACGAAAAAATGGCCGAGGCGGTCTATGTGGGTGTTTCCACCGATACCGGCTGCTTCCGCTATGCCAATACCAATGCCCATACCTTTGATGTGACCGCGGATTGTGCCGCCACCGGCGCGGACATTTTCGAGTGGAACCGGAAGCTTTTTGACACCAACTCCCTGGCAAAGCTGCGTCTGCAGGCTTGGGTCGTGGAGCATGTCAAGCTGCTTTGCGACGGCAAGATCGCCCTTTGCGCTCTGCCCAAGGCGGTAGAGCTGGAGATCGGTGTGGACGAAGATGATATGAACAACATCTCCGGCTTCCTGCGGAGCATTGAGGGTGTGTGCATCGCTGCGCTGCTGCGCAATTCCGATGAAGAGAACACCAAGGTCTCCGTCCGCTCCATCCCCGGCTACAATGCAGCCTATTTCTGCGAACAGTTTGGCGGCGGCGGACACGCCGGCGCTGCCGGTTGCTCCATCCGCAAGCCTTTGGACGAGGCTGCCCAAGAGGTGGAGAAAGTGCTGCTGGAATGGGGCAAAGAGCTATGAACGGAATTGTAATTATCGATAAGCCTGCTGACTGGACAAGCCAGGATGTGGTAAGTAAGCTCCGGGGCGTGCTACATACCAAGCGGATCGGCCACGGCGGCACGCTGGATCCTATGGCCACCGGTGTTTTGCCGGTATTCGTGGGCAGAGCCACCCGGGCAGTGGAGTTTTTTGAGCACGCAGAAAAAACCTACGAAACAGTTTTGCGGCTGGGCACCACCACCAACACCGAGGATATTACCGGTGAAATTCTGGAACAACGGGAAGTCTCCGTGACTAAGCAGCAGTTTTTCAATGTTCTGGAGCAGTTCCGGGGTGATATCTCTCAGATCCCGCCTATGTACTCGGCATTAAAGATCAACGGACAAAAGCTCTGCGACCTTGCCCGGAAAGGTAAAGATGTGGAGAGAAAGCCTCGAGCCGTTACGATTCATCAGCTGGATTGCCTTTCCTTTGACGGACAGACCGCCCGGCTGCGCGTTACCTGCTCTAAGGGCACTTATATCCGCACGCTGTGCAAGGATATCGGCGAAGCGCTGGGCTGCGGCGGGTGTATGGAAAGCCTGCGCAGAGTGGCTGCCGGCAGCTATACTATCGAGGAAGCCGTTCCATTAGCGGAATTGGTGGAAAGCACGGATCCGGAAGCGCACCTGCGGCCGGTGGACAGTATGTTTGCCCTATATGATGCGGTAACGCTGACCCAAAAGCAGGCGCTGCGCTGCCGCAACGGCAATTCTTTTTCCATAGAATTACCCGACGGTACTTACCGGGCTTACGATCAAGCCGGCGAATTTTTGATGCTGGCAAAGGTTCATTCCGGTATTATGTCAACTATAAAGAGCTTTTTTGAAGTACAATAACCCTTCTGTGTCATTTCGACCGAGCCGAAGGCGAGCGGAGAAATCCGCCCTCCTGGAATCTTAATTGCAGATTTCTCGACTCCGCTACGCTCCACTGGAAATGACAGATTTTAAGGATTGCTTATGAAAGAAAAAACAATTTATGCCTTAGGCTTTTTTGACGGCGTGCATTTGGGTCACCAGCAGCTTTTAGCTGCCTGCCGGTATCTGGCAGATAACAACAGCTGCAAAGCCGGCGCTATCACCTTTGCCTCCCACCCGGACAGCTTAGTATCCGGAAATGCCCCGGCACTTTTAAACACAAATGAAGATCGCACGAAATTGCTCTTAGCCTGCGGCATGGATGTTGTTGTGGAAATACCCTTTGACAAGGAGCTAATGACCACCCACTGGGCTACCTTTTTAGAGCAGCTTGTGGGTGACGGCGCAATGGGCTTTGTCTGCGGAGATGATTTCCGGTTCGGTTCCGGGGGGTTGGGCACACCAAAGAAGCTTGTCGCCTTTTGTGAGAAACGGGGTCTGGCTTACTGCGTTGTTCCTCAGCAGACCTTAGACGACATTCGGGTCAGCTCCACCCACATCCGCTCCCTTTTGGAGCAGGGCGATATGGAGCAGGTGACCCGCTTTTTGGGACATTACCATATTTTTACCGGAAAAGTCATTCCCGGCAAAGGACTTGGCCGTACCATCGGCATTCCCACCGCCAATCTGGAGATTCCGGAAGGCATTTTGCTGCCTCGCAGCGGCGTTTACGCCTGCGCGGCAACGGTAGACGATGAGGTTTATCTGGCAGTGACCAACATCGGCAGCCGCCCCACTGTAGACGGGGAAAGCATAACAGTAGAGCCGTGGCTGTTGGATTTTGAGGGCGACTTATACGGCAAGGAGCTGTCCCTTATCTTCCACGCCTACCTGCGCCCGGAGAAAAAATTCGGCTCTTTGGAAGAATTACGGGCGGAAATTTTAGAAAATGCAGTCCAAACCCGTAAATTATTGGAAAATATCTGAAAGTTTTTCTTTACAATTGGGAAAACTTGTGATAAGATAGTCGGGCTGGCTATGGCCAGTAAATGAAACTATGCCCTTTGCTCAGTTCTGGGAGAAAGCGAAAAACGCATTCCACTAACCTGTACTTGGCTTTTGGGTAAATAAAAGAAAGGTGGATTTTAAAATGATTCTGAAGGAAAAGAAGACCCAGGTCATCCTGGACAACGCAACCCACGAAGGCGATACCGGTTCTCCCGAGGTCCAGATCGCTATTCTGACTGCTCGTATCAACGAGCTGACCGATCACCTGCGTGTGCACAAGCATGACAACCACTCCCGTCGTGGTCTGCTGATGATGGTTGGTAAGCGCCGTAACCTGCTGGACTATCTGGCAAAGAAGGACATCAACCGCTATCGTGCTATTATCGCCAAGCTGGGTATCCGTAAGTAAGGACAAAAATGGGTAGCGGGTACACCGCTGCCCATTTTTTACAGCGGATCTTTTTCTCCAACCGTGCGTTTTGAAAACGCCCATATACACAAAGTATAATGGTCGTTTTCAACCTTCGTTTGCAGAAAAATCTCTCGCTGTCCGTTAGGTTCATTATCGGGAGTCACTTTAGCAGTTGAATGGACTGTCGAATCGTCGACATTCGATTCAAGTGCTAAACCTCCCGAAATAATAACCTCTTATGAAAAACCTATCGTAAGAGCGCCCGGGCGCCTCGAAAACACTTATTTTCAGGCTGACAACGAGAAATATCGCCACAAATGAAGATGTGGAAACGCAGAAATACTTTGTGTATTTCAAGGCTTTCACAGCGCACAGTTGGGACAATAGGACCGTTGATCAGACGAAAATCAGTTTTGAGAGGTGACCAAAACAAAAGGAGGAAAACACAAATGATTACTCGCAAGCAGTATCCCAACCATCATGTTTACGAGATGGAAATCGGCGGCCGTCCCTTTACTGTTGAGACCGGTCTGGTTGCCGAACTGGCAAACGCAGAGTGCATCTGCCGCTACGGCGATACCGTAGTGCTGACCACCTGCACCTGCAATCCCATTCCCAAGGCCGGCATCGACTACTTCCCTCTGACCATTGAGTTCGAGGAGAGAATGTACGCTGTAGGCCGCATCCCTGGCTCTTTCAACCGCCGCGAGGGCAAGCCCTCCGAGCGCGGCATCCTGAACAGCCGTATCATCGACCGTCCCATGCGCCCCCTCTTTGACGAGGAGCTGCGTAACGACACCGTCGTGACCTGCACCGTTCTGGCTAACGACCACGAGAACCCCGTTGAGATCGTGGCTTCCCTGGGCGCTTCCATTGCCATCGCATCTTCCGATGTGCCCTGGAACGGACCTGTTGCTACCACCAATGTTGCCCATGTGGGTGACAAGTATATCATCAACCCCTCTGCTGACGAGCGTGACGCTTGCGACTGCTTCGTGTGCATCAGCTCCACCTTCGAGAAGGTGGTCATGATCGAGACCGAGGCAAATGAAGCTCCCGAAGCGATCGTTTACGAAGCCATTCGCATCGCTCACGAGACCAATATGGAGATCGTGAAGTTCATTAACGGCATCGTTGCAGAGATCGGCAAGCCCAAGTTCACCTTCGAGAAGGCTGCTGTCAACCACGATCTGCTGGACGATCTGATCGAGTATGGCCTTGGCCAGATCGAGCATGCTCTGGATACCGACGACAAGAATGTTCGTGAAGAGCGTCTGACCGCTGCCCGTCTGGACTTCCAGGACAAGTTTGCCGAAAAGTACGAAGATTTCGAGACCCACATTGAGGTGTGTCTCTACAAGATGCAGAAGAAGGTCGTTAAGAAGTGGCTGCTGGCCGGCAAGCGTGTTGACGGCCGTGGCATGGACGACATCCGTCCTCTGGACGCGCAGGTTGGTCTGCTGCCCAGAGTGCACGGCTCCGGTCTGTTCGCCCGTGGTCAGACACAGGTCCTTAGTATCTGTACTCTGAATACTCTGTCCGCTGCACAGAAGCTGGACACCATTTACCCCGAGGAGAACAAGCGGTATATCCACCACTACAACTTCCCCTCCTTCTCCACCGGTGAAGCAAGAGCTGCCCGCTCCACTTCCCGTCGTGAGATCGGTCACGGCGCGCTGGCCGAAAAGGCTCTGCTGCCTGTGATCCCCTCTGTGGAAGAGTTCCCCTACTCCATCCGTGTGGTATCCGAGGTCCTTTCCTCCAACGGTTCTACCTCTCAGGGCTCTATCTGCGGTTCTACCCTGGCTCTGATGGACGCCGGTGTTCCCATTAAGCGTCCCGTTGCCGGTATTTCCTGCGGTCTGATCTCCGATCAGGAGACCGGTGAGTGGAGAACCTTCACCGACATTCAGGGTGTTGAGGACTTCCACGGCGAGATGGACTTCAAGGTAGCCGGTACTACCGAAGGTATTACCGCCATCCAGATGGACCTGAAGAACAAGGGTCTGACCATGGAGATCATTGCCGACGCACTGGAGCGCTGCCGCAAAGCTCGTCTGGTGATCCTGGACGAAGTGATGCTGCCCTGCATCCCCGAGCCTCGCGCTGAGGTTTCCGAGTACGCTCCCAAGATGATCAGCCTGACCGTTCCCGTGGACAAGATCCGCGAGATCATCGGCTCCGGCGGCAAGACCATTCAGAAGATCTGCGCTGACACCGGCGCTAAGGTAGACATTGAGGACGACGGCAGCGTGTTCATTTCCGCTGTTGACTCCGCCGCTGCTTACGCTGCCAAGAAGATGATCGACGACATCTGCTTCGTTCCCGAGGTCGGCAAGCTGTACTACGGCAAGGTTGTCCGCATCCTGCCCATCGGCGCATTCGTTGAGATCGCTCCCGGTCACGACGGCATGGTGCACATCTCCAAACTGGAGAACCGCCGTGTTGAAAAGGTAGAAGATGTTCTGAATCTGGGCGACATGACCTGGGTCAAGTTCATGGGCTTCGACGAGAAGGGCCGCGCAAACTTCAGCCGCAAGGACGCACTGAAGGAAATGGAAGGCCAGCAGTAATCAAACAGTAATCGCTCGGGGCAAAAGCACCGGGCGTTTCTTTTATAAAAACAAATCCGCTCCGGTTCTCGGAGCGGATTTGTTATTTAAGATACGATCAGCCAAAGACGCTCAGCAGGAAGCCGGCTGCAATGGCAGAACCGATGACGCCTGCCACATTGGGACCCATAGCGTGCATCAGCAGGAAGTTAGAGGGATTTGCCTTCTGGCCTTCCTTATTGGCAACACGGGCTGCCATCGGAACAGCGGACACGCCGGCAGCGCCGATCAGCGGATTGATCTTGCCCTTGGTCAGCTTGCACATCAGTACGCCAACCAGCAGACCACCGCAAGTGGAAATAATGAATGCCACTACACCCAGAATAACGATGCCGCCTGTCTGCAAGGTCAGGAAATTGGAACCGACCATAGTAGCACCCACAGAGGTAGACAGCAGGATGGTGACAATATTCATCAGCGCATTTTGTGCGGTGTCGGACAGTCGATCTGTCACGCCGGTCTCCTTCAGCAGGTTGCCCAGCATCAGACAGCCGATCAGCGGTGCGGTATCCGGCAGCAGCAATGCCACAAAAATGGTAACTACAATGGGGAACACGATCTTCTCAGCCTTGGAGACTTGACGGGTCTGCTCCATTTTGATGGCGCGCTGTTCTTTCGTGGTAAGCAGCTTCATAAAGGGCGGCTGGATCATAGGGATCAGTGCCATATAGGAATAGGCAGCAACCGCAATAGCTCCTAACAGATGAGGTGCCAGCTGCGTTGTCAAATAGATAGCAGTCGGGCCATCAGCGCCGCCGATGATGCCGATCGAAGCCGCTTCTTTTCCGTCAAAGCCAATGGCGATCGCGCCAAAGAATGCCACAAACACACCCATCTGGGCAGCTGCGCCCAGTAGCAGGCTCTTAGGGTTAGACAGCAGCGGACCAAAGTCGGTCATAGCGCCCACGCCCAGGAAGATCAGACAAGGATAAATACTGGTCTTAACACCGATATAGAAAAAGTCCAGCAGGCCGCCTTCCCGAAGGATCGCGCCGTAGCTGTGGTAGGCTTCATGGCCTTCGGTCATAAAGTTGGTCCACAGTTCCTGATTGTAAAGACCTGCGCCGGGCAGATTGGTCAGGATACAACCAAAAGCGATACCGCAAAGAAGCAGCGGCTCGAATTTTTTGACGATGGCCAGGTACAAAAGTACACAGCCGATCAGGATCATCACCAGATTCTGCCAGCCGCCTGCCAAAAATTGGTCTGCCAGCGAAGCAAATCCGGAATCGTTCCAGAGATTCAGCAGAATTTCACCAATATTGATGGACATATCCTGCCCTCCTTAGCCGATGACGACCAACGGCGCGCCGGTGTCCACGGTAGAACCCTTGGATACAAGGACCTGGGTAACAGTGCCGGCTTTGGGCGCCATGATCTCATTTTCCATCTTCATAGCTTCCAGAATGCACAGGATCTCGCCTTCTTTGACCGCCTGACCGGCAGTGACATTGACCTTCAGAATATTACCGGGCATCGGCGCCTTCACTGCATCGCCCGCGCCGGTTACAGCAGGCGCTGCCGGAGCTGCGGCAGGGGCAGGGGCTGCCTCGGGAGCGGCTGCAGGAGCAGCGGGCGCAGCGGTAGGAACAATAGCTTCGTACTCATCTAGAAGCATTGCCTTGCCGGCTTCCACCTCTACCTCATAGGTGCGGCCCTTCAGTGTAATTTTATATACCATGATTACTTGACCTCCTTAATGGAAATAAAGCGCAGTTCATTGATCGGCTTGCCCATTTTATCGGCAACGATCGCCATGAGCATCGCAGCAATTTTCGGATCTACATCGTGCAGCTTCAGCTGACCGGCTGCGCCGGGGGCTTCCGGCGCGGCAGGGGCTTCTGCAGGGGCTTCCTCTGCAGGGGCTTCTTCCTGCTTCTTTGCAGAAGCGGTAAACAGCTTGCCCACAATGACCACCACGATCATCAGCAGGATCAGACCCAGGAACACGACTCCATAGCCCAGACCGGCAATGACACCGGCATCTGCAAAGCCCAGAGTAGCAGTTAACATTGTCATGTCTGTTCCCCCTTATGCCTCAACGATGGAGTAAGTGCAGACATTTTCTTCCTTTGCCTTGCGGTCTTCCATGAACTTTTCTGCTAGATTGGGGAAGGCGATATAAGAAAGCACATCCTCGTCGCACTTGGCAAGACCCGTAAGCTTCTGACGGGTGGGCTCAACGATGGGCTCTAAGGTATCTGCATAGCGGCCCTCCACGATCTTATCACCGGCAAGGATCTTTTCCCGAATGGCAGGATCGATGGGCGCAGGGGTCGTGCCGTATTCGCCGCGGCAGTATGCCTTGATCTCCTTGGAGACGCGCTTATAGCGCTCGCCGGCAAGCACATTGTTCACCGCCTGCACGCCAACCATCTGAGAAGTAGGTGTGACCAGCGGAGGATAGCCCATGTCTGCGCGAACCTTGGGGGTTTCTGTCATAACCTCTTCCAGCCGGTCCAGCGCGTTCATCTGCTTCAGCTGGGTCATCAGGTTAGAGAGCATGCCGCCGGGAATCTGATAGATCAGGCACTGGGTATCGGTTGCCAAAGCCTTGGGGATCAGGGTGCCGTCGGCAATATATTCGTCACGAACGGTCTTGAAGTAATTTGCCATCTTGGTAGTGCAGGCATCGTCCAGATCTACCTGGTAGCCCAGCTGACGCAGCGCATAAGCCAGAGTCTCGGTGGCAGGCTGGCTGGTGCCGCCGGAGAAGGGAGAGATAGCAGTATCGATAATATCAACACCTGCCTCAACCGCCTTCAGATAAACGGGGTAAGCAAGGCCGGTTGTGCAGTGAGTATGCAGGTCCACGGGCAGGTCCACGGAATCCTTGATAGCAGATACCAGATCGTAGATCTCCTGAGGACCGATGATACCGGACATATCCTTGATGCAGATGGTGGCAGCACCCATTTCCTTCAGCTCCTTGACCATCTCCACATACTTTGCCAGCGTGTGGACCGGAGAAGAAGTATAGGAAATGGTACCGGAAGCGATGGCACCTGCCTTGTTGGTAGCTTCCATGGCGACCTTCATATTCTTCACATCGTTCAATGCGTCGAAAATACGGATCACATCGATACCGTTTTCCACCGCCTTGGCGACAAACAGCTTGACGAAATCATCGGGGTAGTGAGAATAGCCCAGAACATTCTGGCCGCGCAGCAGCATTTGCAGCTTGGTATTTGGCATTTTGGCGCGGATCTTCCGCAGTCTCTCCCAGGGATCTTCGTTCAGGTAGCGCAGGCACACATCAAAGGTAGCGCCGCCCCAGCACTCTGCTGCATAGTAACCGGCCTTATCGATGGTCTCCAGCATGGGCTCGAACTTCTCGAAGGGCATTCGGGTCGCGATCAGCGACTGGTTGGCATCACGCAACACGGTTTCGACAAACTGAACTTTTTGTGCCATTGGTTATTGACCTCCGTTGTAATATAATGGAGAGGAGCATCCCGCCACCGCGGTTTCCGCACGGTCAAAAAGCCGAAAAAGCCCCATCCTCCTCCAATATAAAGGATACCACGAAAAGAAAGGAAAGTAAACGGATAACAGAAAAAATATAAAAAAACCGTAAAAAAGTTTATGCACTTAGATAATAAGGAAACTGAACAGAATTTCATTCTGTTTCGATTTTTCTAAATTTTTTCAGAAAATGCTTGACAAGTCGAAAACAATTCGTTATAATAACACTCGCCCCTCAAAGCATATGGACGATTAGCTCAGTTGGTAGAGCATCCGCTTGACGTGCGGAGGGTCAGCGGTTCGAGTCCGTTATCGTCCACCATGTAAAAAACCTCTTTTGTCTACCGGACAAAAGAGGTTTTTTACAATGATATCCGTTCCTCGCGGAACGGGTGATATATCTTCGATATGATATCGCTCTTCGAGCGATGATATATGCCTGCGGCATATGAAGGAACGGATATTATATCATACTTGCGTAGCAAGTATATCATACGGCTTGCCGTATATCATATCGCACAAGCGATATATCATTGAAAAATGCAATAAATTGTGATATAATAATTCCATAAAGGTGGTGAAATCATTGAAAAACATTTGTTATGAGTGCTATGAAACGGGTTGCATAACAGAAAAAGAAATATACGAAATTGCTCAATTCGTAACGGCAAAGAAATATGATGTGTTGTATACCGAAGAATTACCTCGCTTTAGAAAGGAGCCTCTAAAAATTTATGCACTTCCTTATGATGATCAACCCGCCAAAACTTATAATGGAACGGGTAGAATGGGACTTGATTTAGGTGATAAACAACGCAAGAAACTTACAGACTTACAAAAACAACTTTCCAAGAAGTTTTTCGATGATTTCAACTTTGCGGATGAACTAATGCAAACAGAAAGTACTGCATTACAGTTTATTTCTTTATTCGAGGAATCCGATAATTTTGAATTGATTTGGGTGCGCAATAGCGGAACAAACCGTGCTAACCCCGAGGGATACGAATTTATTGGTTACGATATATCATATCCTTGCGATTATTCCGGTAGTTTTTCCATTATTTGCGATTGTTTGTTTATATGTCGTTGGCATGGATGTGACAAAGAAGGAATACTCTTTTTGCCTGAGTATAGTAAGTTGAATGCAAATGGATTATTTGATGATTGGCAATCTGCATACGATTATATGATAAAGTATTTATCTGAAGATTGGACGGAGCGCGGAGTATACTGTATTCTTGAAATTTTCAAAAAGTTGGAGCGGTAAAACAGTGCGCTCACATTACTTTTGGGCTTTCTTCCCTCAATTCTGCTCCGTTTAGGTAGTCTTTCGCAAGAAAAAAGTCCCT
>JAZSOR010000052.1:0-20760 GCA_045537035.1 Faecousia sp.
CCGATGCCCACATCGCCCCGACGCCAGATGGGCCGATGTGGGCATCCACCCCTACATTATGTGACGGTCATTCTGAGCAATCTTTGATTGCGAACAATCCCCTGAGTTTCAGGGGATCCTTCGTCACTGCGTTCCTCAGGATGACAATGAAGGAGAAAGGAAAATTCATTATGGATATGACAATGGAATCCTGCCGCAAGTTTGTGGAAGTACTGGCATCTGACGCGCCCGCTCCCGGTGGCGGCGGCGCTGCTGCGCTGGTCGGCGCTATCGGCACGGCTCTTGGCAACATGGTCGGTTCTTTGACCGTGGGCAAGAAGAAGTACGCAGATGTTGAGGCAGAAATTATTGAGCTCAAGGGCAAGTGCGACTGCCTGCAGAAAGAGCTTTTGGACCAGGTAGAGGCAGACGAAGTCAATTTCCTGCCCCTTGCCAAGGCTTACGGCATCCCCAAGGACGACCCCAACCGTGACACTGTGATGGAAGAGGCTACCATCATCGCCTGCTCCACTCCCATGAAGATCATGGAGCTGTGCTGCCAGGCGATCGAGTACATCAGCGTATTTGCCGCCAAGGGTAGCCGTCTGGCTGTTTCCGATGCCGGTTGCGGTGCAACGATCTGCAAGGCTGCTCTGCAGGCTGCAAGCCTTAATGTGTTCATTAACACCAAGACCCTGAAGAATCGTGAGGTTGCCGAGGAGATGAACGCCAAGGCGCTGGGCATGCTGGACAAGTACGGCGCAATGGCTGACGAGATCTTCAACACCGTCAAGGCCGGTTTTGGCGTATAAGTACATATATAAAAAGTTGTCATTGCGAGGAGGGCAATGCCCGACGCGGCAATCCCCAAAGTGTTTAGATCCGTGGGGGATTGCCACACCAGTGTGCCCACTGGTTCGCAATGACAGTGAATTTGTGATTTGGAGGAAAATAAAATGGCAAAACAGCTGTTAGGTAAAGAAGTAAACGAAGCGCTGGTGGCTGCCCTGCAGGGCCGCACCGCTGCTCTGAAGGAAAAGGGCGTACAGGCGTGCCTGGGTATCATCCGTCTGGGCGAGAACCCCTCCGACCTTTCTTACGAGAAGGGCGCTACCAAGCGCGCGGAGGAAGTGGGCGTTGCTGTTAAGAACTACATCCTGCCCGAGACCGCTACCAAGGAAGAAGTGCTGAAGGTCATCGACGAGGTCAACGCTGACGATTCTGTCCACGGTGTTCTGATGTTCCGTCCTCTGCCCAAGCACCTGAAGGCAGATCAGGACGAGATCTGCAGCCGCCTGGCTCCGGCTAAGGATGTGGACTCCATGACGCATATGTCCAATGCCGGTGTCTTTGAGGGTCAGGATCTGGGTTACGCTCCCTGCACCCCTGCTGCCTGCATGGAGATCTTAGATCACTACGGCATCGACTGCAAGGGTAAGTCCGCTGTGGTCATCGGCCGCTCTCTGGTGGTGGGCAAGCCTGCCGCTATGATGCTCATCGGCAAGAATGCCACCGTTACCGTCTGCCACACCAAGACTGTGGATACCGCTGCTGTCTGCCGGGAGGCTGACATCATCATCTCCGCTGCCGGTGTGCTGGGCAGCCTGACCAAGGAGTTTGTCCGTCCCGGCCAGGTGGTCATCGATGTTTCCATGAACTGGAATCCCGAGAAGATCACCTCCAAGGGCAAGGGCGGTATGTCCGGTGATGCTGTGTACGACGAGGTCGAGCCCATCGTTGAGGCCATCACTCCCGTGCCCGGCGGCGTGGGCGCTGTTACTACCACCGTGCTGATGAAGCATGTGGTGGAGGCTGCGGAGAAGGCTTAATCAAATAACCCTTCTGCACAACTGGCGAATGATGATGGGCAACCATCGGGGAGTGCAGAAGCAGAAATGTCGCTCGCCTGGGCAGTCCGAACAAAAGCATCGGACTGCCCTTTTTTACAAACAGATTCCGGTTTGACGCGCTATCCGATTGCGGTCATTCCGAGCATTGCAAGGCAATGCGTGGGAATCCCCCTAGTGTTTAGATTCGCAGGGGATTGCCACACCAGTGTGCGCACTGGTTCGCAATGACAACATAAGGGATAGGTGATGATAAATGGGAAGCTGATATAGAGGTGGATTATGAAGAAAATCAAGAATTTGTCCGAGAGCAGTTTTCTGAAGCTGTTTTTCCTGTTCGTATCTTTCTGCTTTATCGTCGCGGCGGTTATCATGCCCGACAGAGCATTTATGTTCGAAGGCATGAAGCGCATCCTGCTGCTGCCCTGCAAGGTCTCTACAAACTATTTTGCCATGGCCGGCGGCAGCGCAACCTTCCTGAACATGGGTCTTGTGGGCCTTTTCTGCACTGCGCTGTGCTTCCTGCCCGGGGCGAAGGCGGTCAACGCGACTACTTTGGGCTTTTTGCTCACCGTGGGATTCGGCGCATGGGGCATGAATCCCCTGAACATGATCCCCACTATTTTGGGTGTCTGTCTTTTCTGCCTGGTTAAGAAGGAAACGCTGGGCAGCCAGGTGAACGCTATGATGTTCTCCACCGGCATTGCGCCGCTGATCTCTGAGATGCTGTTCCGCTACCCCGGTACGGAGTATCTGGGCTTTAATGTTTTTGGTATCGTGATGGCGCTGCTGGTGGGCGCGATCATCGGCTTCTTCCTGCCGGCAGGTCTTGCTCACGCGCCCAACATCCATAAGGGCTTTAACCACTACAGCGCTGCTGTGCCCATTGGCTTTACCGCATTTTTCCTCCGGGTGGTGCTCTATAAGGTGATGCTGGGTCAGGGTATCGGCGATGTCAGCGCGCAAAAGCTTTATACCGGCAGCACGGATCTCTTCTACGGAAGCAATATCTTCTGTATCGCGCTGTTTGTTTTGTGCATTGTGTTTGCCCTGCTTATGGGCTGCAAGCCCAGAGATTACTGGCAGCTTTTGAAGGATTCCGGCAAGGGTGTCAGCTTCTCCACCAAGTACGGCAATGCTGCCTTCCTGATGAATGTGGGCGTTTACGGTCTGATGATCGTCGGCTACTTCAATCTGGCGGCATTTATGGACGGCGGCCTGGCCCGGATGTCTACGGTTTGGACCGGTATGACCTTCGGCATCGTATTTTGCATGCTGTGCACCTGCAACTCAGGCAGCCATCCCGGCAATGTATGGCCCATTATGCTGGGCTATGTGGTCACTTCCTATTTGTTCGGCTGGATCGCCGGCCTTCTGGGTGTGGAAAATTACAGCCTGACAATCGCCTCTCAGGGCGTTCTGATCGGTCTGTGCTACGCCAACGGTCTTTCTCCCATTTCCGGTACATACGGCTGGGCTTACGGCGCGGTGGCTGCAGGATTGCACTACCTGCTGGTGACGGCTGTGCCCGATATGCATGGCGGCTTCTGTCTGTATAACGGCGGCTTTACCGCAGCGCTGATCTGCCTTGTGTTTGTGCCCCAGCTGGAAAAGTTCTGCAAGACAAAGGAAGAACGCAAGCTGCAAAAAGCGGCGAAATAGACCTGCTACAAAAAAGTCCGGGATTCCCGGACTTTTTTTGTACAGTATTGCTCTTGCGAAGAGAAATGCTCGGTGGTATGATAAGGCACGGATTTTATAAAAGAAAAGAAGGCGTATGATCATGGGGAATGAACTGATCCTTTTGTCGGTGGCGGTCATCGGCGGATTGATGTTGTCCCGACTTACAAAACTTGTGAACCTGCCGGCTGTTACGGCATATCTCATCGCAGGTCTGATTTTAGGACCTTTCTGTATGGGCGCGCTGGGGATTCCCGGTCTTGGCTTTCAGTCTTTAGAGCAGGTGGAGGGTCTGGGTATCCTGACCCAGACGGCGCTGGGCTTTATTGCCTTTGCCATGGGCAGCGAGTTCCGGCTGCATCAGCTCAAAAGCATGGGCTCTAAAGCCATTACCATCGGTATTTTGCAGGCGGTTGCCACAACGGTTTTGGTAGATGTGGTGCTCATCGGCTTGCATTTGCTGTTTCCGCAGGTGCTGCCGCTGCCTGCTGCGCTGGTGCTGGGCGCTATCGCCTCTGCCACTGCTCCGGCTGCCACTTTGATGGTGGTGCGTCAGTACAAGGCGGACGGTCCGCTGACCCGGCTGCTATTACTGGTCGTTGCCATTGACGATGCGGTGGGCCTTTTGCTGTTCTCCGCGTCCTTCGGCGTGGCTAACGCTTTGGAAAACGGCGCGGTGAATGTGCTGGGTGTGGTGGTCGAGCCTATTTTGGAGATCGTTCTGTCTTTGGGACTGGGCGCTGTGATGGGCATTCTCTTAGACCGGGTGGAGCATCTGTTCCATTCCCGTAGTAAGCGTATGACCCTCTCCGTTGCCTTTGTGCTGCTGACGGTGGGTCTTTCCCAGCTGAAATTTACCATCGGTCCGGTGCACTGCGGCTTCTCTTTGCTGCTGGTGTGCATGATGACCGGTACGATCTTCTGCAATGTTTGTGACACTTCTCAGGAGCTGATGGACCGGGTGGAGCGTTGGACTGTGCCCCTAAATGTGCTGTTCTTCGTGATCTCCGGCGCGGAGCTGGATCTGAAAGTACTGGCAAATCCCATGACATTGCTGATCGGTGTTGTCTATATTGTGTCCCGTTCTGCAGGTAAGTACTTCAGCGCATACGGCAGCTGCCGTCTGTCCAAATGCAGCCCGGCGGTTACCAAACATCTGGGCATTACGCTTCTGCCCCAGGCAGGTGTGGCATTGGGCATGGCGCTGACCGCCATGTCTTTGTCCGGCGGCGCCCAGATCCGCAATGTGGTACTGTTTAGTGTGCTGGTATATGAACTGGTTGGTCCTGCGCTGACCAAGCGTTCGCTGTTGCTGGCAGGAGAGATCAAGCCCGAGGGCAAGACCAGCGCCCGTACGCTGGATAAGCCCAGAAAGCATATCAGTATTCATGAATAAAAGTAACTCCCCGAACCGTCTCGGTTCGGGGAGTTTTTTTGTTGGGGGAACGGATTTAGCTGTCACAAAAGACGATGGGGATTGCCACGGGCGCAGAGAATCAATGTATGATTGCCCCCGGCAATCATTGCAATTTCAGATTCGCTGCGCGGAGCACCACGCCCTCGCAATGACCAAAAGACGGACCGATACCGAGCGAATCAGGATGCGTTACGAAACGCATGAGCCCATGCACGCATTGTCTGCGGCGACTCGCCGCTATTTCATAAACTTGTCGATTGCTCCACAAAGGTCATCAATAGCATGCTCATCCCCGGCGGCGACTGCGTCCACCATGCAGTGGCGCATATGGTCCTTGAGGATCACTTTGCCGGTGTTTTCCAGGGCGGAGCGGACCGCTGCCAGCTGCACCAAGACTTCACTGCAGTCATAGCCCTCCTCCACCATGCGCTTGACCTTTTCCAGGTGACCCATGGCACGGGCAAGGCGGTTGATGACCGCTTTTTGATTTTCGTGGACATGACCGTGGGAGTGGGCAATGCCGTGGGCGTGCATATAGGCATGGTCGTGTTCGTGGTCGTGGTGATGATGTTCGTGGGTGTGTTCGTGGTTGGCCATGGATACACCCTCCTTTTTTGTGTTTTCTTAATCATAACCGATTTAAAGAAAAGTTGCAAGCCCCAGAGGGGGATGTAACGAATTGAAAATTGAGAATTGAGAATTGATAATTATTTTTGCATTTTTGGGAAATACTCTCTACAAAAGGCGGTGGTGTTATGACGGAGTTTTCCTGCAAAACGAAGATCGTTGCCGGGTCGGGAGCGGTCAGCTATTTAAAAGAGCTGGGCAGTAAGCGGCTGTTTATCGTGTCTGACCCGTACTTTATGGAAAACGGCACAGCGGAAAGATTAGCGGCGCTGTCCGGGGCAAAAGAGTATCGGATCTTTCATAGGATCAGCCCCGACCCGTCCGTGGAGCTGGCGGCGGAGGGTACGGCGCAGGTCCGGGAATTTGAGCCGGATACTTTGGTTGCCCTGGGCGGCGGCAGCGCTATGGACTGCGCCAAGGCGATGGTGTATTTTTCGGGGCGTAACATCCGGCTGGTGGCGATCCCCACCACCTCCGGCTCCGGTTCGGAGGTGACGGACTTTGCTATTTTGACCCACGGGCAGGTAAAGCATCCGTTGGTGGACGAGAAGATCCGTCCGGATGTGGCGATCTTAGACAGTGAGCTATTGCAGAAGCTTCCCAAAAGTCTTATCGCGGACACGGGCTTTGATGTGCTGTGTCATGCCCTGGAAGCCTTCGTTGCCACCGGGGCAGGGGCATTTTCCGATGCCCTGGCAAGGGATGCCTTCCGGGTGGCGTATGCCAATCTGCCTGCCAGCTTCGGGGGCAATCTGGCGGTCCGGGGACGCATCCATCAGGCGGCGACGATGGCAGGACTTGCCTTTACCCACGCAGGGTTGGGCTTGTGCCATGCCATGTCCCATGTGTTAGGCGGCGCGTTTCACATTCCCCACGGGCGGCTCAATGCCATACTGCTCCCGGCGGTCATCGGCTGCAATGCCCATGTCTGTGGGGAGAAATACGCGGAGCTTGCCCGAAGCGCCGGTATCAGCGGCGCGGCATCAACGGTGGCGGTAAGAAATCTTTGCAACGGGCTTGTGGGTCTTCGGCAGCAGCTGCGTATGCCCCGGGATCTGAAAGAGGCCGGGGTAGACCCCCGGCAGGTGTGGCAGCAGACGGATTCTCTTGTCCGGGCGGTATTGGAAGATCCCTGCTGCAAGACGAATCCGCTAACCGTGGAGGATTTTATGGTCCGGAAAGTGCTGGGCGAGGTGAGCGGCCGTGGCTGATAAGAGCCTTTTGTCCGTGGGACTGGATGTGGGAACCACCACTACCCAGCTGATCGTGTCCCGGCTGCAAGTGCAAAATGAAGCCGCAAGCTTTACCGTGCCGAAGATGCAGATCACGGGGCGGGAGATCCTCTACCGGTCGCAGGTGCATTTTACACCCCTTTTGGGGAAAGACCTGGTGGATGCCGAGGCAGTCAGGAGAATCGTGGAAGCAGAATACCAAAAGGCAGGCATTACCCCGGCGCAAGTGGATTCCGGGGCGGTGATCATCACCGGAGAGACCTCCCGGAAGGAGAATGCCCGGGCGGTATTGGCGGCGCTGGCGGAATTCGCCGGGGATTTTGTGGTGGCTACCGCCGGTCCGGACCTGGAAAGCGTACTGGCTGCCAAGGGCGCAGGGGCGGTGGAATTCTCCCGGCAGACGGGGAAACCGGTGCTGCACATTGACATCGGCGGCGGAACAAGCAACTTCTCCTGGATCGAAAAGGGCAAGGTGGTACGCACCGGCTGTATGAATGTGGGCGGCAGGCTTTTGAAATTTGAGCCGGGCGGCAAGGTCAGCTATGTGTCACCGGTGCTGGAAGGACTGACCGATCTGCAGGTGGGCGACGATCCTATGCCTTCGCAGGTGGAGGACATTGCAAAGATCCTGGTCCATGGTCTGGAAATGGCGGCAGGGTTACGAGAGCCCACGGAGCTTTTGGAGAAGTTGTGGACGAAAGAAGCGGATTGCCACGGCTTGCAAGGCAAGCCTCGCAATGACAGAAATGACACCTCATCAGTCAGCTTCGCTGACAGCTTCTCCTCAAGGAGAAGCCTTGGGGGACGGGAAATCCCCCCGGCTGCTTCGCAGCCACCCCCCTTTAGGCAAGGGGGGCTTGGGGAGGAAGGATTTAAGATAGGACAGTGGGTGATTTCCTTTTCCGGGGGTGTGGCGGATTGTATTGAGGGTCAGCGCAGGACCGGGGAGTTTGGCGATATGGGCGTGGAGCTGGGGCAGGCGATCCGGGAAAGCTTACTTTGTCAAGGCGATTACATGCTGGGCACTGAGACCATCCGCGCCACGGTCATCGGCGCAGGCTGTCACAGTATGCAGCTGTCCGGCAGTACGGTATTTTGCCGGGGGGTCAGCTTGCCGGTAAAGAATCTGCCGGTGGCGGTGTTTTCCAGGGAAGAGCAGGACCGGGAGGATTTTGGGAAGGTCATTGCCGAAAGCCTTAGCCGTTATGATGATCGGGCAGTTGTTTTGCATTTGCCCGGGCAGGTGAAAGGATATGAAGATCTTGTATCCCTTGGAGAAAAGATCCTGCAGGGGCTGGGAGACCGGCCGGCGTATCTCTGCCTGGAGGAAGATGTTGCCAAGGCCTTGGGGCAGGTGCTGTGCCTGCGTCTGCCGGAGGAAACACCATGCCTTTGCCTTGACCGGGTGCAACTGACAGAGGATAGCTTTCTGGATGTGGGCGAGCCGGTTGGACCGGCATTTCCGGTGGTGGTGAAAACGCTGGTGCTGCAGGGAATGTAGGGGCCGGACCCCGGACGGCCCGTAAAAAGGAACGGCGGGGCGTCGGGGCGCCGCCCCCTACAGTGTGATGAAAAATGGGAGTGGATTTATGAAATTAAAGACGACCCTTTTGGGGAAAACATATGCATTCAAGGACTTAAAAGAGGTCCTTGCCAAGGCCAATGAACTAAAAAGCGGCGATGTATTGGCAGGTCTGGCGGCAGCAGATGCCCGGGAGCGGATCGCTGCCAAGGTGGTGCTGTCGGCGGTGACCCTCCGGGACTTACGGGAAAATCCGGCAGTGCCCTATGAAGAAGACGAGGTCACCCGGATCATTCAGGATGATGTGAATGAGCCGGAGTATCGGAAGATCCAAAACTGGACGGTGGCGGAGCTGCGGGAGTGGATACTCTCCGAGACCACCTCCGGTGGGGATATCCGGCGCTTAAGCCGGGGGTTGACCTCTGAAATGGTGGCGGCGGTATGTAAGCTCATGAGCAACTTAGACCTTGTTTACGCGGCGAGCCAAATGACCGTCACCGCCCACTGCATCACCACCATCGGTCTTAAGGGGACGCTTTCCTGCCGGCTGCAGCCCAATCACACCACCGACGACCCCGACGGCATTACCGCGTCGGTATTGGAGGGTCTTTCCTTCGGCGCAGGCGATGCGGTGATCGGATTAAATCCGGTGACAGATTCCCCGGAGCAGGTGGGAAAGGTGCTGCGGCGGTTTCAGGAAATCAAGGAGCACTGGCAGATCCCTACGCAGATCTGCGTGCTTGCCCATGTGACCGCCCAGATGAAGGCAGTCCGGGAGGGCGCGCCCTGCGATCTGATCTTCCAGTCCATTGCAGGCTCTCAGGCAGGTAACGCTGCCTTTGGTTTTGATGCGTCGACCCTAGCCGAGGCGCAGGATCTGCTACTCCACGAGGGTACGGCAGAGGGACCCAATGTGATGTATTTTGAGACCGGTCAGGGCTCGGAGCTTTCATCGAATGCCCACCACGGCACCGATCAGGTGACTATGGAGGCCCGGTGTTATGGCTTTGCCAAGCGATTCCAGCCATTTTTGGTCAACACGGTGGTGGGCTTTATCGGTCCAGAGTATCTCTACGATGCCCGGCAGGTGACAAGAGCCGGCTTGGAGGATCATTTTATGGGCAAGCTCACCGGCATCTCCATGGGCTGCGACTGCTGCTATACCAACCACATGAAGGCAGATCAGAATGATATTGAGAATCTGGCGACCCTTTTGACTGTGGCAGGGTGCAATTACTTTATGGGCATTCCCCACGGCGATGACATTATGCTGGGGTATCAGACCACCGGTTTCCGGGAGACGGCGGCGCTCCGGGAGATCACCGGCAAGACGGCGATCCCGGAGTTCCAGAAGTGGCTGGAGAAGATGGGCTTTGTGGAAAACGGCAAGCTGACGAAAAAAGCCGGCGACGGCTCGAGTCTGTTGTTTTGAGAAATGTCATTCTGAGGAATGAAATGACGAAGAATCCCCTCAAACGAAGGGGATCCTTCGTCGCCGATGGCGCCTCAGGATGACAGGTGAATGAGGAGGGGGATCTGTGAATAAACAGGAGTTATCTGCCATGGTGGCACAGATTTTGGAGTCCATGGGCAAGGAGCCTATGGTCAAGGGGGCGGACTACAAGCCCACAAAACCCGGACCGGAGGCGCCCGATCACCATTATCACGATGGGGATTTTGTGGAGGATGTGACGGCGCTGGATCTGCGCAAGCTCTATCTTGTGGAGGATGCGCAAGATCCCGATAAGTTCCGGGATTTAAAGGAAAAGACCCCTGCCCGCTTGGGAAGCGGCAAGGCAGGCGCCCGGTATAAGACGCTGACCATGCTCCGCTTCCGGGCGGATCATGCGGCGGCGCAGGATGCGGTATTTTCCGAAGCGCCGGAGGATTTTGGAGAAAAGAACGGTCTTGTGCCGGTACAGACCCGGTGCAAGGACAAAGAGGAATATCTGACCCGGCCCGATCTGGGCAGGTGCTTTGACGAAGAAAATCAGAAGCGGATCCGATCTGCCGTTTCCGGTACGCCCCGGGTGCAGATCGTGGTGGGTGACGGCCTTTCTTCCGCGGCGGTGCTTGCCAACGCTATGGACTGCATGGCTGCCATCCGGGACGGTCTGAAGCTCAAGGGCATCGAGCTGGGCAAGAGCCTTTTTGTAAGGTATTGCCGGGTGGGCGCCGGCGATGCGGTGGGCGATGTCACCGGCTGCGAGGTGGTCTGCGTACTGGTAGGCGAGCGGCCGGGTCTGGTGACGGACAAGAGTATGTCCGCTTATATCACCTACAAGCCCCACACCGGGGTGCTGGAATCTGCCCGGACGGTGGTCAGTAATATCCACGATCAGGGCACACCGGCTTACGAGGCAGGGGCTTTTGTGGCAGAGCTCATCGGGAAAATACTGGAGCGGAAGGTCTCCGGTGTGGAGCTGCAGCGATGATCCCGGTAAAGGTTTTGGCGGTGCGGTACCTAAGCGGCGCATCGGAGAGCTTCTGTAAGGCCTTGGGCGCGCCCAAGGGGTATCCCTGCCTGGGGATGCTCACCACCGACTGCGACGATGCCACCTATATCGCGTTGGACGAGGCTACCAAAGCTGCCGATGTGCAGGTGTGCTACGCAAGGAGCTTTTATGCCGGGGCTGCCAATGCATCCACCCCCAACGCCGGTGAGGTCATCGGCATTCTGGCAGGCAGGACACCGGGTATCGTCCGAAGCGGCATGGAGGCGGCATTATCTGCCCTTTCCCGGTTGGGCTTTGAAGAGGTACAAGGTGTGCCGTTCCTTGCCTATACGGTCAGCCGCTGCGGTTCGTTTCTTGCCAAGGAGGCAGGAGTCGCCGAGGGGTCAGCTCTTGCCTATCTGATCGCGCCGCCCCTGGAGAGTATGTACGCCATGGACTGGGCGCTGAAAGCATCGGCTGTAAAGTTATGTAAACTTTACGGGCCGCCCAGCGAGACCAATTTCGGCGGCGGTTTGCTCACGGGAACAAGGGATGCCTGCGCGGCGGCTTGTGATGCCTTTGCAAGGGCGGTAGGTGAGGTTGCAGAAAGGCCAAAGGAATAAATCTAGTGAATCGCTCTGTCATTCTGAGCAATCTGTGATTGCGAAGAATCCCCTAAGACGAGGGGGATCCTTCGTCGCCGTTGGCTCCTCAGGATGACAGGTGATGAGAGGGGTAGATATATGGAATTGGATAAGGATTTACGGGCGCGGCAGGAGGCAAGGGAGCTGGCAAAGCAGGCGGAAGCCGCCCAAAAGCTATTGGCGCAAATGCCCCAGGAAAAACTGGACGCTATTGTGGAGGCGGTGTCCAAGGCGTTTTATGAGGCTTCTGTGGAGCTTAGTGAGCTGGCGGTCCGGGAGACGGGCTTTGGAAACACGGAAGATAAGATCACGAAAAACCGCTTTGCCTCCCGGACCGTTTGGGAAGCGGTGAAGGACATGAAGACCGTGGGCGTATTAAACGGCGCGCCCGGGGACAAGCTATGGGAAGTAGGTGTTCCGGTGGGTATGATCGCTGCCATCGTGCCCAGCACCAACCCCACCTCCACGGTCTGCTACAAGACGATCATCGCCCTCAAAGCCGGCTGCAGCATTGTGTTTTCGCCCCATCCCAAGGCGATCGACTGCACCATGCGCGCCGCCAGGATCGTTGCCCAGGCAGCGGAAAAAGCCGGCGCGCCGGCAGGCAGTGTGGGCTGTCTGTCGATCCCCAGCCTGGACGGCTGCAAGGAACTGATGACAGCTCCCCAGACGAAGCTGATTTTGGCAACCGGCGGTCCTGCCATGGTCCGCTCTGCCTATTCGTCCGGCAAGCCTGCCATCGGTGTGGGCGCAGGCAACGGACCGGCTTATATTCATAAGTCTGCGGATGTGGAGCATGCGCTCCGGTGCATTTTGCGGTCGAAAAGCTTTGACTACGGTACGGTCTGCGCCTCGGAGCAGAGTATCGTGGTGGAAAAGAGTATGGAAAAGCAGGTCAAGGAACGGGCGCAGAAGATGGGCTTTTACTTTATGGACACGGAGGAAGCCGGGCGCTTGGCAAAGCTTTTGTTTAAGCCAAACGGCACGCTGAATCCGGCGATCGTGGGCAAGCCGGCGCTGAGCCTTGCGCAAATGGCAGGCTTTGCCGTGCCCAAGGACACCAAGGTTTTGGTCGCCCGGGAGCAGGAGGCAGGTCCTACAAGACCTTACTCCATGGAAAAGCTCTGCCCGGTACTGGCATTTTTCGTTATGGACGATGAGGATGCGGTGCTGGAGAAAGCTATTGAGGTGCTTACCCATGAGGGCAGCGGCCACACCTTTGCCATGCACGCAACGGACTTGGCGGTTGTGAAGCGGTTTGCCCTGAAGATCCCCGTGTCCCGGTTTTTGGTGAACACCCCGGCGGCGCTGGGCGGCATCGGCGCGACCACGGGGCTGTTTCCGGCGCTGACATTAGGCTGCGGCGCGGTGGGCGGCAGCTCTACCAGCAATAATATTTCTCCGATGGATCTTATCAATATCCGTCGGGTTGCGTGGGGGAACGAGGAGAGCACCGCCGGGGACGGATTGCCACGCACCTGCGGTGCTGGCAATGACACCGTGGACGAGAGTTTGGTGGAGATATTGACACAGAAGATTTTGGAGCGACTGAAATAAAAGCGATTGTCATTCTGAGCAATTTTTAATTGGGAAGAATCCCCTGATACGAGGGGGATCCTTCGTCACTGCGTTCCTCAGGATGACAGAAGCATTTTCGAAAAATTGAAAGGAGCAAATCATTATGGATACGAATTCTTTAGGTATGATCGAAACGAAGGGTCTCATCGGCGCTATTGAGGCGGCGGATGCCATGGTCAAGTCTGCCAATGTGCAGCTGGTGGGCAAGGAGGCTGTGGGCGGCGGTCTGGTCACTGTTATGGTCCGGGGCGATGTGGGCGCGGTGAAGGCTGCCACCGATGCCGGCGCGGCGGCTGCGGAGAAGGTGGGCGAGCTGGTGAGCGTCCATGTGATCGCCCGTCCTCACACGGAAGTGGACGCTATTTTGCCCAAGGGCCGGTTAAGTCAGAATCCCCCTGCCGGTAAGTGATGCTTTTTGGGTTAGAGGATGCCCGGGCGAATATCCGAAACCGGGACGGCAAACGGGTGTTTTATCTGGGCAAGGGAGATCAGCTGACCTCTGAGGCGAAAGATTTCCTGCAACGGGAGCGGATCGAGATTCTGTCTGCGGACAAGGCACGACCGGAGCGGTACCGGCTGCTGTCCGGGGGTTTTATTGAGGAAAAGCCGGAGCGCCTTACCCATCTGTTTGGGGATGTACTGGTGGAAAAGACCCATCCCCGGATCGCCTTCCGGGGAGCGGTGGACTCCCTGGAGGCAGAGCTTTTGCTCTGCGCGCTGGATGTGCCCAAGTGGGAGAAGGAACTGACGGAGCTATTAAATTATGTGCGCAGGATCTTGCGCTGTGAGGTCATGGGTGAGCCGCTGCCGGAAATGAATCTTTGCGGTATGAACGATAAGCAGTTACGGGAGAAAAGCCACAGACCCCAGGATTTTTTCGGGCAGCCCCATTTTATGCCGGCGGTGTCCGACGGGGCTGCAGTACTGCGGCTGAATAAGGTGCGCTGTCAGGTGCGCCATACGGAGCTTATGGCAGTGGCGGCTATGCCCGACCGGGAGGATATCTTAAGAGCCTTGAACCGGATGAGCAGCTGCGTGTATATCCTGATGATACGGGAAAAGGCAGGAATTAAATAAGCCTTCTCCCTTGGGGGAACGAGGGGAGCGCCGCCGGGGGCGGAGTAAGCGACCCGAGTGAGTAGCCGCGGTCGGCAGGTGACGCAGCCGCTCCTTGGCAAGGAGGCTGCCGGGAACCGCAATAGGAGAAGGTGGCAGCCCGGAGGGCTGACGGATGAGGGGCGTGCAGTGTGTTGACCCCTCATCAGTCAAAAATCAAAGATTTTTGACAGCTTCCCCCCAGGGGGAAGCCTAGAGAGGTGAAGTTATGGAACTGGATGCAGTAGTGCAGGCGGTTTTGAAAAATGTTTTTGTGGAGCTGGAGGCGTCGGGCCGTCATGTCCATGTGACCAAGGAGCAGGCGCAGGTGTTATTCGGGCATCCGCTGACACCGAAACGGGAGCTATCCCAGCCGGGGCAGTTCTTGGCAAATGAGCGCGTAACCGTCATTGGGCCTAAGGGGCAGTTTGAAAATGTGGCGGTACTGGGTCCGGAACGGGGAAAGGGTCAAGTGGAAATTTCCCTCACCGACGGCAGGACTTTGGGTGTTACACCGCCGGTGCGGCTTAGTGGGCATGTGGATAATTCCCCCGGAGTGGTACTGGAAGGACCTTTGGGGAAGGTGACTCTAAGCGAGGGCGTGATCTGCGCGAAACGGCACATCCACATGACCCCGGACGATGCCAAGCGGTTTGGGGTGGAGGACAAGCAGACGGTGAAATTACAGACCTATACGGACCGACCGCTTATTTTCGACGATACGGTGGTCCGGGTCAGCGATGAGTTTGCCACCTTCGTACACTTAGACTACGACGAGGCCAATGCCTGCGGGTATACCGCCGGAGACTTGGGGAGGATCTTATGAAGGCGCTGTTGGTGGGCAAGCAGCCGTCTTGCTTAGACTATACCTATGTGCCGGAAGCGCCCTATGAGGCGGTGGTCATCGGCTCGCTGAGTCTGGGGCAGCTTCTGCACTTTTCCGATGAACGGGTATTGGAGGCACTTGCCCGTGGGCTGCCGGTGATCCTCTATGAGCCGGGGCTGCCCCAGTGCCCCGGGAATCGGGCGCTGGCAGCAAGCCTTGCCGCCCGTCGCCGGGAACTGAAAAACTGGGGCGTTGTATTTACTGACGGCGCGCAGCGTCGGGTCATTACCGCTCAGCAGGCGCAGAAAATGCGTGAGCAAGGGATCGCGCCCGGTCCGGGAGCGGTTTTGACACCACTTGCAAAGGAGATTTTTGATCTATGAAGATTGGTACAGTAACCGGCTCGGTATGGGCCACCCGGAAAGCCCAATGTCTGTCCGGACAGACCTTTTTGGTGGTACAGACCCTCACCGGAACCATCGTCGCCGCTGACCATGTGGGCGCAGGCAAGGGTGATCGGGTTTTGCTTGTCACCGGTGAGCCGGCGGCGCGGTTTTCCATGGAAGCGCCGGTGGATGCGGCGGTGGTGGCGATCCTGGATATGGAAGAAAACAATTGAGAATTAAGAATTGAGAATTGAGAATTATCAATTATCAACTATCAATTATCAATTCAGAAAAGGGGAGTGCGTATGTCTGCTCACGAAATTCTGATATATATCATGGCTGCCTTTGCGGTATTGGGCGCGGTGGACCGGATCTTCGGCAACCGCATCGGCATCGGCAAGGAATTTGAAGAGGGCATTCTCGCCATGGGCTCTTTGGCCATTGCCATGGTGGGTATCATTGCCCTTGCGCCGGTATTGGCCAATTTGCTCCGGCCGGTGGTAGTGCCGGTATATACCTTTTTGGGGGCAGACCCGGCCATGTTTGCAGGCACTATTTTAGCCTGCGACATGGGCGGCGCGGCGCTGGCCCAGGAGCTGACTGCCGATCCGGAGGCGGCGCTTTTAGGCGGTGTCCTGAACGGCTCGATGCTGGGGGCGACCGTTGTATTTACCATTCCCGTTGCCATGGGCATTTTGTCAGAAGAGGACCGGCCTGCCATGGCGAAGGGGATCCTGGCAGGCATCGTCACCATTCCGGTGGGCATTTTGGTGGGCGGTGTTGTTGCCGGGTTTCCCCTTGGGAAGGTGCTGCGCAACCTCATACCGGTGGTGGTGATCGCCGCGCTGATCGCTTTGGGCTTGTGGAAAGCGGAAAAATGGATGGTCAAGGGCTTCAGCGTGTTCGGCAAGGGCATTATCGCCCTTATTACCGTGGGGCTTGCCGCCGCTATTGTGGAAGGTCTTACGGGCTTTGCCATCATCCCCGGCATGGCGCCTATTGAGGACGGATTTTTGACTGTTGGCGCCATTGCGATCGTACTTGCCGGCGCGTTTCCGCTGGTTTGGACGGTGACCAAGCTGTTAAGAAAGCCGCTTCTAAAGGTGGGTAAGCTTTTGGGGGTCAATGACACCGCCGCCGCAGGTCTCATTGCTACCCTGGCTAATTCCATTGCCACCTTCGGTATGGTCAAGGACATGGACAGCCGGGGCAAGGTAATAAACATCGCCTTTGCGGTGTCCGCGGCTTTTGTGTTTGGCGACCATCTGGGCTTTACCGCCGGGTTTGCGCCGGCAATGATGCCGGCGATGATCGTGGGCAAGCTGGCAGGGGGCATTTCTGCGGTGGCGGTGGCGCTGGTGCTGACGAAGAAAAATGCAAAATGATAAATGCAAAATGCAAAATGACCCACCCCCGCCCTGCGGGCACCCCCTCCGGGGAGGGGGTATCCGGAAAATCTTGACAAATGGTGGGTTGTGGGATATAATGCAGGGGTTAAAGGCTGTGAAGAGAAGAGTACCCGGGAAGGAACGGAAAGAGAGCCCTGTTTGGTGGGAATGGGCACGGAGGATACCGGGGAACATGGTCTCGGAGCTGGGCAGTCGATAGGTAGGCTGCTACGGGTGCGCCCGTTAGCGCGTTTTTGAGGCACTTTTTAAAATGCTGTCATCCTGAGGTGCTTGCGCCGAAGGATCCCCATGGATGAAGGGGATTCTTCGCAATCGCAGATTGCTCAGAATGACAGGGTTTATGGGGTGCGAACAAGGTGGTACCGCGGTAATTTTTATCGCCCTTGGGTTTCCAAGGGCGATTTTTGTTTGTCATCCTGAGCGGAGGGTTCGCTATGACACCTCATCCGTCAAAAATCAGAGATTTTTGCCACCTTCCCCTTGAGGGGAAGGCTTTGGGGAAAACGGATTCTTCGCAATCGAAGATTGCTCGCAATGACAGGAAATTTGGAGGTAAATTATGAGTAAAGGTAATTTTTACATCACGACACCCATTTATTATCCGTCGGCAAAGCTGCACATCGGCCACACCTACTGCACCGTGGCTACCGATGCCATGGCTCGCTACAAGCGGCTCACCGGCTACAATGTGAAGTTCCTCACCGGCACCGACGAGCACGGTCAGAAGATCGAGGACAAGGCCAAGGAGGCAGGCGTTACTCCGCAGAAATTCGTGGACGATATCGTTTTGGGCGAGGGCGGTGTTCTGGATCTGTGGAAGCTGATGAATATCAGCCATGACCGGTTTATCCGCACCACCGACGATTATCATGTGGCGGCCATTCAGAAGATCTTTAAGAAGATGTACGAAAACGGCGACATCTACAAGGGCAAGTACACCGGTAAGTACTGCAAGCCCTGCGAGTCTTTCTGGACCGAGAGCCAGCTGGTGGACGGCAAGTGCCCCGACTGCGGAAGAGAGTGCGACTACGCAGAAGAGGAGGCCTATTTCTTCCGGCTGAGCAAGTACGCTGACCGAATCCAGGACCTGCTGGAGAACACCGATTTCTTGGAGCCTCGCAGCCGTGTTCATGAGATGGTGAACAATTTCATTAAGCCCGGTCTTGAGGATCTGTGCGTTAGCCGTACCAGCTTTACCTGGGGCGTGCCCGTGGACTTTGACGAGGGCCATGTGGTGTATGTTTGGATCGACGCGCTGTTTAACTACATGACCGCTTTGGGCTTTGAAAACGATAAGTATAACGATGTTGCGGACTTCTGGCCGGCAGATGTCCACTTTGTGGGTAAGGAGATCGTCCGTTTCCACTCCATCATCTGGCCGGCAATGCTGATGAGTCTTGATCTGCCCCTGCCGAAAAAGGTTTTCGGTCACGGCTGGCTGCTGCTTGATGGCGGCAAGATGTCAAAGTCCAAGGGCAATGTGGTCGACCCCTATATCCTTGCCGAGCGGTTCGGCGTGGATGCCCTGCGGTTTTTCCTGCTGCGGTCTTTCCCCTTCGGTTCTGACGGCAATTTCTCCAATGAGCTGTTGATCTCTACCATTAACACCGACCTGGCAAACGATTTGGGCAACCTGGTTTCCCGTACCGTTGCCATGGCTCAGAAGTACTTTGGCGAGAAGCTGCCTGCCCAGCAGACTGCTAACGAGGAAATGGACGCAGAGCTTGTGGCGATGGTCACCGGTCTTCGGGCAAAGTATGAAGCCGAGATGGAAAAGTATGCGTTCCAGAATGCGCTGGCGGAAGTATTTAAGGTCATTTCCCGGGCTAACAAGTACATTGACGAGAATGCGCCCTGGGTGCTGGCCAAGAGCGAGGAAGAAAAGCCCCGTCTTGCCTGCGTTTTGTATAACCTTCTGGAGACGGTGCGCGTTTGCGCAGGTCTTTTGACGCCCTTTATGCCTGACACCGCCGCGGAGATCGCAAAGCGGCTGGGCGGCGCGGACATGGCGTGGGAGTCTTTGGAGCAGTTTGGTATTTTGGATCGGGAAGTGGCTACCGCCTCCGGTCCTGCCCTGTTCCCCAGAATCGATATGGAAAAGGAGCTGAACGCTTTGGAAGAGCTGAGCAAGCCCAAGAGCGATATTGAAATTGAGCCTTATGCCCAGGAAACGGTGGATTTTGACACCTTCTGCAAGAGTGACTTCCGGGCGGTGAAAGTAAAAGATTGCCAGCCGGTAAAGAAGTCTGATAAGCTGTTGCAGTTTACTTTGGACGACGGCACCGGTACGGACCGGCAGATCCTTAGCGGCATTGCCAAGTACTATAAGCCCGAGGAGCTCATCGGCAAGACCCTGGTGGCCATCACCAATCTGCCTCCCCGGAAGATGATGGGTAAGGAGAGTTGCGGCATGCTGATCTCCGCGGTGCACACCGAGAAGGGTGAGGAGAAGCTGCATCTTCTGATGGTGGATGATAATATCCCTGCCGGCGCGAAGCTGTGCTAAAATAATACAAAAGCGGACAGAGAGATCTGTCCGCTTTTTTAATTGACAATGGACAATGCACAATGGACAATTAAGGTGTCGCCATAGGCGACAGATTTCAATTATTTTCTGAGGGGAAACTGCAAAGAAAAGCATGTCATTCTGAGCGCAGCGAAGAATCCCCCTATATGAGTGGAAGGAAAGCCGGAGGGGATCCTTCGTCGCTCTGCTCCTCAGGATGACAATTAGGAAATTGACGAGGGGCGTTGTTTTTGGTATAATGGCAGACAGAATGAATTTAGGAGGATTATCCTATGAGAATGCGCAGAATGAAGAATTTAGTGCCCCGGATGGAAGCGTGCGCTGCCCTGCGGATCGCCGAGCCGGAAAGCCGGAAGGGCAGCTGGCGCGGACTGAAGCTGGATGCGAAGGCTTTGTGGGTGGAGGTTGGCTGCGGTAAGGGCAAGTTTACCGCCGAGACAGCTCAGGCAAATCCCGATGTTTTGCTCATCGCGGTGGAGCGCTGCCGGGAGGCTATGGTGGTTGCCATGGAAAAGGCAAAGGCCATGGGGCTTACCAATGTGTTTTTCATCGACATGGATGTGGAAAACATGGAGAATATTTTTGCGCCCGGTGAGATCGACCGGCTGTTTATCAATTTTCCCGACCCCTGGCCCCGGAAGAAGAACGCCAAGCGGCGGCTGACCCACAGAGGCTTTCTTCATAAGTACTGCCGGGTGGTCAAAGAAGGCGGCGAGATCCACTTTAAGACGGACAATGCGCCGCTGTTTGAGTTCTCTGTAGAGGAGTTTGCCGCCTGCGGCCTGCAGGTGAATAACCTGACAAGAGACTTGCACGCAGACGGCATCGTGGGCATTATGACCGGTTACGAGGAAAAGTTCCACGCTCTGGGCACGCCTATTAACCGGTGCGAGGTGGTTTGTAAGCCATTCGTGATGCCGAAAGAGGAGAGCAAAGATAAATAAGAATTGACAATGGACAATGCACAATGGACAATGAAGGTATTTTCCTTCGGAAAATGATTTAATCAGTCGGCTTTGCCGACACAATCATTGTCAATTCTCAATTGTCAATTGTCCATTTACCAGTTAGTACGACGAATTGGAAAGAAAAGAGGTCAAAATGATGACTTACTTTGCAGGGAGCTGTGATGTGGCGGTGATCGGCGCAGGACATGCTGGCATCGAGGCGGCGCTGGCTGCGGCGCGGCTGGGATTACAGACCATCCTGTTTACCATTAATATGGACGCGGTGGGCAATATGCCCTGCAATCCTGCCATCGGCGGTACGGGCAAGGGACATCTTGTCCGGGAGCTGGATGCGCTGGGTGGGCAGATGGGCATTGCGGCAGACAAAGCCTGCATCCAGTACCGGATGCTCAACCGGGGCAAAGGCCCTGCGGTGCATTCTCTGCGGGCGCAGGCAGATCGCCGTAAGTATCAGCAAGTGATGAAGCACACCCTGGAACTGCAGGAAAACCTGGAACTGAAGCAGGCACAGATCGTGAAACTTCTGGTGGAGGACGGCAGTGTGACTGGTGTGTGCACGCAACTGGGTGCGCAGTACGCTGCAAAGGC
>JAZSOR010000008.1:0-2188 GCA_045537035.1 Faecousia sp.
AGAAGGGTGGTTTTGCCTGCGCCGTTACGGCCGATGAGGCCGAAGTCACCCGCAGGGATCTCCAGATCCACGCCTTTGAGGGCGCGCATTTTCTTGTTGTAGTCCTTGATGATACCTTCGCATTTGATGATCATGATAAAAATCCTCCTAAAAAATAATTATTTAAAATCTTCAAAGGCTCTTCTGTCTGCCAGGCGGCAGGCGGCGATATAAAAGGCGATAGCGAGGGTGAGGAAAATCACCCGGTTGACGATAAAGCGCTGGATGGTGACGTCCCATTGGGGATTGTAGAGCATCGCCGACAGGGCCGGGTCAAAGAACATTTTCACCTTCCATCCGGTTACAAACCGGAACTTGTCGTGGAGCGAAAAGAAGGGAAAAAAGAGTACCGTCATATTCAGAAATACCACGACGTAGGTGTTCCGGGTCAGCACCCGGAAAAATGCGTTGACTGCCACGGCAAAGGCTACTGTGACAAGCGGCGTGAGGATATACGTCAGGCGCATATCCGGCAGCAACGGCTTTTCAAAGCGGTACAAACCTAAAGTCAGGCTGATAAAGGCGCTGCCAATGAGAAAAATCGGCAAAATTTGTGCCGTAAGCAATCGGGACGGTGCAAGCCCGTAGCATTTGCACATCTCCACCTCCGCCGGGTTGGAAAGGGTAAGACTGCAGAAGGTTCCAAAAATCAGCGCAGCTCCGATTTCCATACCGGTAAGGGTCATATAAGCGGATTGTCCCGGCTGCACGAAAATATAGAGCATCAGCAGCGCAATACCCACGAGGAGAAGGAACCACCTTCGTTTTGCATGGAAAAGAAATAGATTCATAGTCTGTCCTCCAAGAAATCTTTTAAAGAAGCTTTACGTTCTGTATCTCCTTTTCAGAATGAAATAAGATGCCGTGAGCAGCGCGAGGGCAAAAGCGATCCAGCCAAAATAGATTATCAGTAACTCCGGCAGGGATTTCAGGGGATAATTCAAGAACACACGTCCGTTGAGCATATCCGACAGATACTGCGGACTGTCAATGTACGCGAATGCCCTTATGTAGTTTATCAAATCAAACGGTACCAGATAATAATTTGAATAAAACACCATTGGAATCAGTATTTCTGTTAAGTAATAGACTACATTCCAGATCCCACCAACGGCCGGAATATTTGTAACCGCGCACACAAATACCGACATGGCAATGTAGTAGAGCATCACAAAGGGCATCAGAATTACTTCCACGACCGCATAATGCGCAAGGATCTTCCCAAGCGGAAGTACTGCACCCACCTCAATAAAACCGGCGGACGGATAGTAGACAAACCAGTACCACGCCGCACTTGTGCAAAGCACGATCAGATGAGCCGGCAGAGACACCGTTGCAATCGCACAGAGCCGGGACACATATATGGAGAGCATGGATTTGCGGCTGCTGACGATCAGATCGCTGAAGCCGTTCTGTTTATCCGATAGAAGAAAGGCAGCGATCAGAAATCCGATGAATGCCGGAAAAAAACTGAGGCAGGCACTCTCAACATCCATAATAATATTTTCGCGAGCCAAAGCAACAGTTGGAGCAACCGTGCTTACATACGTGATGCCACTCCGCAGACTATACGCAAGCAATAAGGTAGCGCCAAGGGCAATCAGAGTGATTGGTGAGCGAAACAGTATTTTCAGTGTAGCTTTGTAGTTTGTTTTGAACACAGACATGCTCCTTTCATTTCATTCTGCCCGAGATCCACGCAGGAAGGTTAAACGAAACATTTACGTTCTGTACCTCCTTTTCAGAATGAAATAAGATGCCGTGAGCAGCGCGAGGGCAAAAGCGATCCAGCCAAAATAGAGCGTCAGCACCTCCGGCAGGGATTTCGGGGGATAATTCAGGAACACACGTCCGTTGAGCATATCCGACAGATACTGCAGATCATCAACATGTTCAAATGCCATTATGTAGATCATCAGATCGAACGGTAACATATAATAATTTGAAAAATCTAGCACTGAAGTTATAGTACCTGTCAAGGAATAGACTACATTCCAGATCCCGCCGGCGGCCGGAATGTTTGTAACCGCGCACACAAATACCGACATGGCAATGTAGTAGAGCATCACAAAGGGCATCAGAATTACTTCCACGACCGCATAATGCGCAAGGATCTTCCCAAGCGGAAGTACTGCACCCACCTCAATAT
>JAZSOR010000034.1:0-18571 GCA_045537035.1 Faecousia sp.
GGTGGCTCCTGCGGATATGGAAGAGCTGGACAAGTGGGCGCTGACCAAGCTGAACGAGCTGGTTGCCCTTTGCCGCAAGTCCTACGAGAACTATGAGTTCCATGTGATCACCCACGCAATCAATGATTTCTGCGTTGTTGAGCTGTCCTCCTTCTATCTGGATATTCTGAAGGACCGTCTGTACTGTGAGGAAAAAGATGGCTTGCGCCGCCGCAGTGCACAGACCGCGCTGTTCCTGATCGTTGATGCGCTGGCTAAGCTCTTTGCTCCCATTCTCGCGTTCACTTGTGACGAGATCTGGCAGGCAATGCCCCACTTAGATAGCGACGATGCGCGCAACGTGCTGCTCAATCAGATGCCTGCAACCTTTGCAGAGTATATGCTCGGTAGCGCCGCCATGGAAAAATGGGCACTCATCATGAAGCTGCGCCAAGATGTAAACGGCGTTCTTGAGATTGCTCGCGCGGACAAGCGTATCGGCAAGGCATTGGAAGCCCATGTTTGCCTGCAGTCCGAAGATCCTGCTGTTATGGCCGCCTGCGCGGATGTAAATCTGGCTGAGATCTGCATCGTATCCTCCTGCGTATGGAGCGCGCCTGAAGAGGGTGCAGTTGTGGGTAACGGCTCTAACCTGCCTGCGCTGACCATCTCCGTATCCGAAGCAAAGGGGGAAAAGTGTCCCCGTTGCTGGATGCATTCCACCCAGGCCAATGCTGAGGGCCTCTGCCCCCGCTGTGCAAGCGTTATTTCCAAAATGGATTTCGAGATCTGATAGAAACAATAACCGCCCTGCCGAACTCTCAATTCGGCAGGGCGGTTTTTATTTACAATCATTTAATCTCACGACGCACCGGTTAGGTCATCTTCTCCTGCTTGACCTTCCGGTCGATCACATGACGGGAGGCAAGCTCTCTGTGGATATCCTCCAGGGTAATGCCCATCTGGGTCATCAGCACCATCACATGATAGGCAAGGTCAGCGATCTCATAAACTGTCTCTGCCTTGTCATCCGCTTTGGCGGCAATGATCACCTCTGTGGATTCTTCGCCTACTTTTTTAAGGATCTTGTCAATGCCTTTTTCAAAAAGATAGGTGGTGTAAGAGCCTTCCTTCTTCTCTGTTTTGCGGCCCTCGATCAGCTTCATGAGACCTTCATAGGAAAATTCCTGCAGGGTCTCACTGTCCCAAACGGGATTGGTGAAGCAGGAGTGCGTACCCAAGTGGCAGGCAGGACCTTCCGGCTCTACTACGACCACCAGGGCATCCTTATCGCAATCTGCAGTGATAGATACGATATTTTGATAATTGCCGCTGGTCTCCCCTTTCAGCCACAGTTCCTGACGGGAGCGGCTGTAAAAACAGGTGCGCTGCTTCTCCATGGAGATCTGCAGACTCTCGCGGTTCATATATGCCAGGGTCAGCACCTGCTTTGTCACAGCATCTACAACGATTGCAGGGATCAAGCCTTTTTCATCAAATTTCAGTTCCTCAATGTTCAACATGTTTATTCTCCTTACAGACGGGTTGGGATTCCCTGCTCCGCCATTTTGTTTTTTAGTTCACTGATCTGTACTTGTCCGAAGTGGAAAATGGAAGCCGCTAAGCCGGCATCCACCTTGGGCAAGGTTTTGAATAACTTGATAAAATCATCGATACCGCCTGCGCCGCCGGAGGCGATCACCGGAACGGACACCGCATCACAAACCGCTTCCAGCATCTCCAGATCAAAGCCCCCACGGACGCCGTCGGTGTCGATGGAGTTGACCACCACTTCACCGGCGCCACTATCCACACAGCGCTTGATCCAGCCGATAGCCTCCATTCCGGTATTGTCCCGGCCGCCTTTGGCAAAGACCCGGAATATACCGTCTACCCGTTTTACATCCACGGATAAAACGACACATTGGTTTCCGTACCGCTTTGCCGCCTCGTAAATAAGATCCGGATTTCGGATAGCTCCGGAGTTCACACTGACTTTGTCCGCACCGCATTTGAGCACCCGGTCAAAGTCATCCAAGGTGTTGATTCCGCCGCCAACCGTCAAAGGGATAAATACCGACTTAGCGGTCTTGCAAAGAATGTCCGTAAACAAGCCTCTGCCCTCGGCGGATGCGGTAATATCATAAAAGACCAATTCATCCGCACCGGCACTGGAGTAAAATTCCGCCAGGGCAACCGGGTCCGACACATCGCTGAGTCCTGCAAAGTTAACACCCTTTACCACTCTGCCATCTTTTACATCCAGACACGGGATAATGCGTTTTGTAATCATCTGCCCACCTCAATCGCTTCTGCCAGGTCCACAGCGCCCGTATAGTAGGCTTTTCCAACGATCGCGCCATGGATATCGATATTCTTAAGACAACGGATATCATCAATAGAGGACACGCCACCGGAGGCAATGATCTGCATGCCAAGCTGAGAAGACAGTTCCTGATACAATCCATGGTTCGGACCCTGCATAGCGCCATCCTTAGAGATATCCGTACAGATCACTGTTTTGATGCCCAAGGATTCCAAGTGTCTGCAAAAGGCAAAGGCTTCCAGTTCACTTTTTTCCGTCCATCCTTTTACAGCCACATAGCCGTCACGGATGTCAACACCCACGGCGATCTTTTCACCGTAAGTATTTGCCGCTTCTTCTAAAAATTCCGGATCTGTCACCGCAGCTGTACCCAAAATCACGCGATCCATGCCGGCATCCAAGTAGCGTTTGACAACTTCCATATTGCGAATACCACCGCCAACCTGACAGAAAAGTCCCGTAGACTCTTTCACCCGGCAGATGGTATCCAGGTTTGGTGTCGTACCGTTTTTTGCGCCCTCCAGGTCCACCATATGGATGCAGGCTGCGCCTTTTGCTTTAAAGTCTGCCGCCACGCAGGCAGGATCATTGTGATACACTGTCATTTGCGCGTAATCGCCTTTATAAAGACGGACAGCTTTGCCGTCATAAAGATCTATCGCAGGATATATAAGCATTCTTTACACCTTCATTTCGCAAAACGCTCTGAGAATTTCCAAACCCACACTACCGCTTTTTTCCGGATGGAACTGACAGCCGAACACATTACCCTTTTCAACAGCCGCGGTTAAGGGGTATCCGTATTCCGCCGTTGCAATGGTGTCTTCTGCGCAGCCGGCTGCATAATAGGAATGGACAAAATAGACGCAGTCGCCGTCATGGATATTGGAAAAGAGCTTGCTGTCTTTTGTGAACGACAAAGCATTCCAACCCATATGGGGAATTTTCAAGGTTTCCGGGATTACATCGGCTATAGGGCGAATCTGTCCTTTGATTAAACCAAGACCTTTATGGCAGCCGTATTCAAAGCCCTCTTCAAACAGCAGCTGCATCCCAAGGCAAATACCCAAAAGGGGCTTTCCGGCATTTGCTTCACGGATGATCACCTGATCTAATCCGCTTTGCCTCAGCTTTTCTGCCGCATCGCCAAAGGCACCTACACCGGGAAGTAATATTTTTTCCGCATCGGCTATTATCTGCGGATCCGATGTAACTTGCACCTCAGCACCGATGGCGCGAAATGACTGCTCCAGTGAAAACAGATTGCCAACGCCGTAATCTACTATCGCGATCATCACAGCACTCCCTTGGTAGACGGCACATCATCTGCAAAGGCTTTGTCAATGGCTACCGCCTTGCGCAGACTTCTGGCAACGGATTTAAATGTACCTTCAATAATGTGGTGGGAATTCGTACCGCACAGCTGCCGGATATGCAGCGTCATAAAACCGTTGCGCACAAATCCCAGGAAGAACTCTTCTGTCAGTTCCGTATCAAATGTGCCGACTTTTTGGGTAGGGATCCGCAGATCGTAGCCGAGACACGCCCTGCCGGAAATATCCACCGCAGATAAGATCAGTGATTCGTCCATAGCAAGGGTGGTATCGCCGTAGCGGCAGATACCTTTTTTATCGCCCAGGGCCTTTGTGAACGCCTGACCGAGGGCAATGCCGATGTCTTCCACTGTGTGGTGGTCGTCCACATAAGTATCACCCTTGCAGGTAAGTTTCAGGTCAAATCTGCCGTGCTTTGCAAACAGAGTCAGCATATGATCCAGAAAGCCGCATCCGCTGTCGATCACACTTTCCCCTTTTCCATCCAATACCAGTTCCAGGCTGATATCCGTCTCCGCAGTTTTGCGGTCAATGCAGGCAACTCTCATTTTCTCTCCTCCAAAATCACAGCAACAGCAGAAAGAAGTGACTCCATTTCCTGCTTTGTGCCGATGGTGATGCGAACATAGGGTTTTAACCGATCTTTATCAAAATAGCGTACAAGGATTCCCTTTTCTTTTAGTTCCGCATAAAGATCTGCGCCGCTGATCTTTGGATGACCGGCTAACACAAAATTGGCTTTGGAATCCAGCACCGTAAAGCCCATATCCACAAGCGCTTCTGTCGTAAACGCTCGGTTTGCAATGACCTTCTTGCAGTTTTCCTGGGTATATTCCTCATCTGCAAGAGCACCCAGACCGGCAGCCATAGTCATGGAATTGACATTATAGGGATTGATCGAATATTTTGCAGTCCGCAGATCTGCGATCAACGCTTCGTTGCCAAACGCCATTCCCAGCCGTCCGCCGGCTAAGGAACGGGACTTGGAGAAGGTCTGTGTCACCAGCAAATTATCATAGCGGTCGATCAGTTTTACAGCGCTCTCGCCACCAAAATCAATGTAGGCTTCATCGATCACAACCACATTATCGGGATTGCTCTGCAATATCTTCTCGATCTGCTCGCAGGACAACAATTTGCCCGTAGGAGCATTGGGGTTTGCAATAAAGATCGTCTTGCCGATGTTAAGATAATCGTCAATTTCAACTGCAAAATCTGCATCCAAAGGAATTTGCTCATAAGGGATCCCCAGGAATTCAGCAAAGACTTTATAGAAACCGTAGCTGATATCCGGAAAAGCTGCCGGCGTCTGCCGGTCGCAGAAGCAGGTAAAGGCAAGATACAGCGCCTCGTCTGAACCGTTTCCAACAAATACCTGCTCCCGTTTCAAGCTGTAAAGCTCTGCAAGTTTTTCACGAATGACAATACATTCCGGATCAGAATAAAGCTGCAGTGTGCGCGCCGCTTCCGCCGCGTAAGATTGCGCTTTGGCAGAAGGCTGAAAGGGCGATTCATTGGTATTGAGTTTGATATACCGTCTGTTCCGAGGCTGTTCGCCGGGGACATAAGGCTTGATATTACGGAATTTCTCGCTGAAGAAGCGGCTCATGTTGATTCCTCCATACGGATCTGTGCGCTGCGGGCATGGGCTGTCAGACCCTCGATTTTTGCAAAGTAAGCTATGTCATCGGCAACCTTTTGCAGAGCCTGCCGGGTATAGTAGGTATACTGGGTCTTCTTCACGAAGTCATCTACGGACAAAGGGCTTGAAAATCTTGCCGTGCCGCTTGTGGGCAAAGTATGATTAGGTCCTGCCAGATAATCACCCAGCGCTTCAGGACAGTACTTGCCCATGAAGATCGAGCCGGCATGGCGGATCTTATCTAAGTAATCAAAGGGATTATCCACACACAGCTCAAGGTGTTCCGGTGCCAGCGTATTGGCGATCTCAATTACCGCATCGAGTGTATCGGCTACAATGATCTTACCGTTATCATCGATGGAAGCCCTTGCAATTTCCTGACGCTCGAGGGTTGCAAGCTGCTCTTCGATCTTTTGCTGCACCGCTTTTGCCAAGTCCATGGAATCGGTCACAAGGACTGCGCTTGCCAGCTTATCGTGTTCTGCCTGAGACAGAAGATCTGCTGCCACATGCGAGGGATTTGCCGTTTCGTCGGCAACCACAAGGATCTCGCTGGGACCGGCGATCATGTCGATGGCAACCTGCCCGAACACCTGTCTTTTCGCCTCTGCAACAAAGGCATTACCGGGACCGACGATCTTATCTACCCGGGGAAGAGACTCCGTACCGTACGCCAGCGCAGCTACTGCCTGAGCACCGCCCACTTTAAAGATCCGGTCAACGCCTGCGATCTTTGCAGCTGCCAGGATCGCTGGATTCACACTGCCGTCCTTAGCCGGCGGTGTGACCATCACGATCTGTCCGCAGCCGGCGATCTTCGCCGGAATGCTGTCCATCAGCACCGTTGACGGATAGGCAGCTGTGCCGCCGGGGACATAAATGCCAACCCTATCCATGGGAATGATCTTCTGTCCCATGACGACACCGTCGGTATCGTTGATAATAAAGCTGTTTCTGACCTGACTTTGATGAAATTTGCGGATATTTGATGCCGCCGTTTCCAAGATGCGAATAAACTCCGGATCCACAGAATCCATGGCTGCATTCAGTTCTTCTTCCGAAACTTCCAGCGTTTCCAGTTTCACCCGATCAAAGCGCTCACAGTACTCGAGAAGCGCCTGATCACCGTTCTTCCGGACATTTTTAATAATTTGCGCCACGATCTGTGCTACATCCACTTTCGGCTCTACGCGGCTGAATATCTCATCAAAATTTGTTTCGCTGTACGGTAAAATTCGAATCATAATCTCTCCTCCTCAGAGGTTGTCGGTAATGGCGCGGATCGCATCTGTTTTAAACTTATAGCTTGCTTTATTGGCGATCAGTCGGGCGCTGATGGGAACGATCTCCTCCAAAACCTCCAAGCCATTTTCTTTCAATGTCTTTCCGGTCTCCACAATATCCACGATCACATCAGACAATCCGAGGATCGGTGCTATTTCGATCGATCCATTCAGGTGAATAATGTCGATCTGACGGCCTTTGGAAGTAAAGTAGCCCTTTGCAATATTGGGGAACTTCGTAGCTACCCGCAAGGTCTGGGCTGTGTTCTTACCGGGGAAACCTGCCACAGCCATGCGGCATTTTCCCACATCTAAGTCAGCCAGCTCATATACATCGGGGCGATACTCCAAAAGAATATCCTTTCCTGCTACACCGATATCCGCTGCGCCACGCTCCACATAAACAGCCACATCCGAAGGCTTTACCCAAAAATAACGGACGCCTGCTTCCGGATTCTCAAAGGTCAGCTTCCGGCTTTTTTCCAAAAGTGCCGGGCAGGGATATCCGGCATTGGCAAACAGCTGATACACAGACTCACCAAGGCGGCCTTTGGGAAGCGCAATATTTAACATTTTATCCAATGCACTGCACCTCATTTCCAATCAAACGGTAGATCTTATCCGCAGAGACGAAAGTTCCCGTACCCGGCTGTGCGCTGATCTTAATACCCTTCCTGGCAAGTTCTTCTACAGCTTTTGCAAGGGCAAGCAGATCCGCAGTCTCATCGTAAAGCAAGACAGCATCCATCCGGTCATTGTTCTCCGGTTCCATTATGCGTTCCAGCAGATCAGGATACAGGGCAAAACCGATGGCGCTGCCGCTGCGCTTCATTTTTGTCATCATAGCATCGTACTGACCGCCCGACAGAATACCGGCAGGCACACCCTCCACAAAACCGCGGAATACGATGCCGTTATAATAATTCATATCATTGATAACGGAAAAATCAATATTGACACAGTCAACGCCCATATTGCTCAAAGCATCCACCAAAAGCTTAAATTGCGCAAACTCGGGAACGCCTTCGAAAATCGGTTCTAACTGCACAAGGACATTCTGCGCTCTGCCACACAATGTTGTCACCTGCGCGATCTGCTGCCAGGGAGCGCCGGCTTCCTCACAGATTTTCCGCAATTCATGAACATTTTTACTGCCGATGGCTGTCAGCGCGTTGTCCTTTGCCGGACCGGTCAAGCCTGCGCGGTCCAGCAAGATCGACAGAAGACCCATGTGAGAAATATCCAGAACGCATTGTTTACTGATAGCGCGAAGGCTTTGAACCGCAAGAAGCAAAACTTCCAAAATGCAGTAATTATCCACTTTACCCATGCATTCTAAGCCCACCTGCATGATCTCACGAAAGCCCTGATCGGATTTACCGGGCCGGTATACATTCTCACGATAGTACACCTTATGACAGCCGTCGGCGCTGTCCTCTGTGTTTTTTATGATCGACAAGGTAACATCCGGCTTCAGCGCCATGAGCTTACCGTCCGTATCTGTAAAGGTCAGAATCCGATCGGATATAAGAAAATCCTTATTTCGCAGATAGAGCTCATACTCTTCAAACTTGTTCATTGTGTAAGGCGCATAGCCATAGTTTTTATAAAGCTCACTGAGCTCCTTTACCAACGATTCCATACTCATTGCTTATCCTCCAGTTTATTCAAAGCCAGGGCATATCCGCCGCTTCCGTAATTCAGGCATTTGCTGACACGGCTGATCGTGGCAGTACTCACATTGACCTGAGTCGAAATATTCTGGTAATTCACGCCCTGGCGTAAAAGCACAGCCACATCCAAACGCTGTGCCATGTCCAGCACTTCCTTGATCGTACAGATATCTTCAAAAAAGCGGCGGCAGTCTTCAGGGGTATCCAACGCCGAGATCACTTCAAAAAGACGCTCTACAGAAGGATTCTCTCGTAAATGCATAACCGTTCCCTCCATGCTTTATGATTTACTACTTTATCACATCACCGCGCTAAAGTAAAGAGATATTTATCAAAAAATTAATTATCTGCAAAAATAACAAAAGACATCGCCCAAAGGCAATGTCTTTTGTCCCATATGTAAAGGACTATGTCCTGTCACACCTTATTTTTCAAGGGATTCTGCCGCTTCATTCTGCGCATTCTCATCGTAGGAAAGCACAGGGGCAACATCCTTCCCTCTGATCTTCCGATCAACATAGTTCTTTGTGATCTTAGTAACCAAGGGGAATAAAGCTACGACACCGATTAGGTTCGGAACCATCATCAAGCCGTTAAAGGTATCGGAGATGTCCCATGCCAGAGAGGATGTCATCACTGCGCCGGAAATAACCATCAAAACAAAGATAACCTTGTAGACCTTTACACCTTTTGCACCAGAGAGATATTCCACTGCTTTTGTGCCGTACTGAGACCAGCCCAACACGGTCGTAAAGGCAAACAGCAGCATGGCTACAGCAATAAACATCTCACCGAAAGTACCAAAAGTATTGCCGAAGGCTTTAGAAATGAGGGTTGCATCATTGACACCTTCCACTGCAAGGCCTGTCTCCAGATTGATATAACCGGAGGACAGAACCACAAAGGCTGTCATGGTACAGACCACCATGGTATCAAAGAAGACTTCAAAAATGCCCCACATACCCTGCTTCACAGGCTCTTTTACATTGGAAGAGGAATGGACCATAACGGAAGAGCCCAAGCCAGCCTCATTGGAGAACACACCGCGCTTACAGCCTTGTGTAATGACCTGGCTGATCGCCACGCCGGCGGCACCGCCGGCCACTGCCTTCACACCAAAGGCAAACTTAAAAATAGAAGCAAACACAGCGCCGGCGCTCTGGATATTGATTGCAAATACTACAAGGCATCCAATAACATAGAGGCAAGCCATAAAAGGAACAACACGCTCAGCAAAGGCAGCAATACGCTGCAGACCGCCGATAACGATCAAGCCGGTCAGGATCATCAGCACAACACCGATAATGATAGAAACAACGGGTACGCCGCCCAGCATTCCTAAATCAACATTCTTAAAGAACGCTGATTCCAGATTCAAGGTGATCTTGTTGACCTGACCCATATTGCCGATACCAAAAGAGGCCAAAATCGCAAAGATCGCAAAAAGAACAGCCAAAACAGAGCCAATCGGTTTGCAGTACTTATATTTGCCCAGACCGTCACGCAGGTAGTACATAGGACCGCCGGACCACTCACCGTCCTTATTCTTACGACGGTAGAAAATGCCGAGAACATTTTCTGAGAAGTTTGTCATCATGCCAAAGAAGGCTGCGATCCACATCCAGAAAACTGCACCAGGACCGCCAATGACGATTGCTGCCGAAACACCGGCAATATTACCGGTACCGACTGTGGCAGCCAGCGCAGTACACAACGCCTGGAATTGAGAGATGGACTTGCGGTCCGTCTTCTTTGTAGCCTGAGAATCACGCTTAAAGACAGAGCCAATGGTTTCTTTCCACCAGTGACCAATATGACCTATCTGGAAGAATTTTGTACAGCAGGTCATCAACAGACCCGCGCCAAGAAGCAGCACCAAACCGATCTTGACCCATACAAAATCGTTGATCACACTATTAATAGCCGTGACTTTCTCAACAAACGCTTCCATAATTACCTCCTAAAAATAAATTGCGGACCGCGCAAACGCAATCCGCAAAAGACTTTCGATGAAAAATGATCTTTGTCCTTTTGCCTGAGAGATTAGCGGTTAACGCCTTGCACCTTCGGCACTCAATTTAATGAGTTTCTCCAAAGTACTGTCTGCTTACAGTCTCTATCCTTACGGACACCTGAGAGCGTTACTCCTTCGGTCGTTATCACAACAATTTCCTGCAAGCTTCATACAGTAATCTATTCAATTGTCCACATTATAGCAACATTTGTGCTTCTACGCAAGTACAATTTACATTTTTTTAATATTTTGTAGATTGTTACAAGTTTATTCCGTGATGTGCTCAGACAATGTATAAAACAACTAAAAGGCACCGCCACAATGCGGTGCCTTTATTGTCAGACAATAGAATCAATAATGTGCAATGTATTATACTTTAGCAATCGCCTGCTCCAGATCAGCGATCAGATCTTCCGCATTCTCAAGGCCGCAGGACAGACGGATCAGATCTGCGCCGACGCCTGCTGCATCCAGCTGCTCATCGGTCATCTGCCGGTGTGTGGCACTGGCAGGATGCAGACAGCAGGTGCGGGAATCTGCCACATGGGTTTCAATGGAGCCCAGCTTCAGGTGCTTCATAAAGGTCTCTGCAGCCTTGCGTCCGCCCTTTAAGCCGAAAGCAATGACACCGCAGGAGCCGCCCGGCATATATTTCTGTGCCAGATCGTAGTACTTATCTCCCTTCAGACCGCAATATTTGATCCATGCCACTTTTTCGTTGGTGCTTAAATACTCGGCGATTGCCTGGGCATTGGCGCAATGCTGTCTCATGCGGAAAGGCAAACTCTCAAGGCCCAGATTTAGATAAAATGCACTCTGGGGAGACTGTACAGAGCCAAGGTCACGCATCAGCTGCGCGGTACATTTTGTAATAAACGCACCCGCAAGACCGAAACGCTCGGTATAGGTAACACCGTGATAGCTGTCGTCCGGTGTGCACAGACCGGCAAACTTTTCAGGATACTTTGTCCAGTCAAATTTACCACTGTCCACGATGCAGCCGCCAACTGCAACGCCATGACCATCCATATATTTCGTGGTAGAGTGAGTAACGATATCTGCGCCCCATTCGATGGGTCGGCAGTTAACGGGTGTAGCAAAAGTATTATCAATGATCAGCGGTACGCCGTTCTCGTGCGCAACTCTTGCAAACTTCTCAATGTCCAGCACAGTCAGTGCAGGATTGGCGATAGTCTCGCCGAAAAGAGCTTTTGTATTGGGGCGGAATGCGGCGCGGAGCTCCTCTTCTGTGCAATCCGGATCTATAAATGTCACATCGATACCCATACGCTTCATGGTCACACCAATCAGATTAAAGCTGCCACCGTAAATTGCGGAAGAGGATACAATGTGGTCACCACAAGAGCAGATATTGAACAATGCATAGAAATTGGCTGCCTGACCGGAGGAGGTCAGCATAGCGGCCGTGCCGCCTTCCAAAGCCGCAATTCTTGCAGCTACCATATCACAAGTAGGATTCTGCAAACGGGAATAGAAATAACCCTCTGCCTCCAGGTCAAAAAGCTTTCCCATATCCTCAGATGTAGCATACTTGAAAGTGGTACTTTGAATGATCGGGATCTGACGGGGCTCACCGCTGGCAGGGCTGTAGCCTGCCTGAATGCAAAGTGTCTCCATATGCAGTTTCTGGTCCATAAAAATCACCTCATTAGATAGTTAACGCTATTGTAATTTAGCCGTAGAATTTTGTCAAGAAGGGTCATTCACACCAGGAAATTAACTCTTCGTTTGCTTTTCTTTTTTTCTCCCGGATCTCGTCATTTTTCGGATAACCAACCGTAATTACCAAACGGGCTGCGCCCTCAAGGGCGCAAATCGTACGGAGTTTCGCATCATCCAGCCAACCGAGAATACATGTAGACAACCCCACCTCTGTTGCTGCTGCAGTTAAGTATGCTGCTGCGATGCCAATGTCGATGGAGCGGTAATCATTTCCTTTCAGCTTTGCTCCCACAGCTGCGGTTTTTACATAGGGCATTTCCGAGATAACGATCAGCACCGGCGCATCCGAGGCAAATTTGTTCATGCCCATGCCTTGGGTTGCCTTGGCTACCTCTTTTGCCTTCTCGCCCCGGCAAACCGTGAAACGGTAAGGCTGACCGTTGCAGGCAGAGGGGGCGAGGCGCGCTGCTGCAAGGATCGTGTGCAGCTTTTCCTCTTCCACTTCTCTTGCGGCATCATAGCTGCGGCAGGACTGTCTTGTATGGATCAACTGGTCAAAGTTCATAACTACCTCCTATAGAATTACAGCCATTAAAACTGTCATAATCACAAGACTGCAGATAATGGTAGCGGAATTAAAGGAACTGGAAAGCCCCACATCGCTCTTCATTTCTGCGGTAAAAGGTGGGATCGCAATGCTGATGGGGCTGAACACGAGGATCGCCATTGTCTGACGGATCTCAAGGGCAAAACCACAGCCGGAAACCGGAGTCCTGCAAGATTTATCGTTACGCAGATAAATCATAATAATGACTGCAGGAAAACATCCTGCATTTGTTAACATGTCCAGCATAGTGATCTCCCTAACAGTGCTATTATACACAAATTAAGCACTTTGTTCAAGTTCCTAAAGAAAAAACAGGGTCAGAAGACCCTGTTTTTGTGTTTAAGAAAGCATCACGCGGTCATTGGCAAAGGCGCTGCCGCTTGCCTGAGAGAACAGATTTAAAAGCATTTCCACTGTGAGCTTCTTCTTTTCCTCTCCGGAAATATCCACCACTACCCTACCCTCGTGCATCATAATGAGACGGTTGCCGTGAGTAATGGCATCGTTCATATTGTGGGTGATCATCAATGTTGTCAAGCGGTTCTCGCTGACGACCCGGTCGGTCAGCTCCAGAACCTTTGCCGCTGTCTTCGGATCAAGGGCAGCGGTGTGCTCATCCAGCAGAAGCAGCTTCGGTCTTTGCAGCGTAGCCATCAAAAGGGTGACCGCCTGTCTTTGTCCGCCGGACAGCAGGCCTACCTTTGTGGAAAGCCGGTCCTCAAGACCCAACTCAAGATCTGCCAAAAGTTTTTTATACCTAACACGCTCGACTTTGCGCACGCCCCAGATCAGCTTACGCTTTGTTCCCCGGCGGGCTGCAATCGCCAAATTCTCAGCGATCTCCATATCCGGTGCAGTACCTTTCATCGGGTCTTGAAACACACGACCCAGGAACTTAGCGCGCTTATGCTCCGGCATATTGGTCACATCCACACCGTCGATCTCAACCGTACCGTAGTCGGGCTTCCAGACACCGGCAATGGCATTTAACAGCGTAGACTTGCCAGCGCCGTTGCCGCCGATGACCGTAACGAAATCGCCGTCCTTCAGCTCCAGATTCAGACCGCACAAGGCTGTTTTGGCATTGACAGTACCGGGATTAAACGTCTTTTGCAAATTTGTGATCTTAAGCATTTTCGTCCCCTCCCGCACTGTCAGTAGAAACCGGAATCGGCAGAGGCTTTCTCTTCTGGAAATATTCACCCTTGATATAAGGCACTGCCAGGAAGATCGCCACGATGATCGCAGAGAGCATCTTCAGATAATCTGTCTTTAATCCAAGGAGGATGACAAAATTATAAATGATGTAGTAGACGATACCGCCGCCAATAACGCCGATCAAGCTGACCACAAAATTCGGCTTGATCTTCAAGGAAACGGACAGACCGATAAAGATCGCAGCCAGACCGATGACGATGGCGCCTCTGCCGTCGTTAATGTTGGCAGAGCCCTTATACTGGGCAAGCAATGCGCCGGCAAGGGCAACGATACCGTTTGCAATCGCCAAACCGATCACTTTATTCAGCTTCACATTGACACCCTGAGCACGGCTCATGTCAGGGTTGTCGCCGGTAGATTTCAGCGTCAGGCCCACTTCCGTATAGAAGAACAGCCAAAGACCGATAATCACCGCTGCAACGAAGATCACCAGCGTAATGATCGCGCTGATATTGTCACTCATGTGCAGAAGAAGGTCGTTGGATCTGTAATCCACCGCCATCATGGACTTACCGCCCAATGTGGAAAGATTCACAGAATACAAGATCAGCTGTGTTAAGATACCTGACAAGATCGCAGGAATCCCTAATGCCGTATGGAACAAACCTGTCAAAACACCGGTCATTGCGCCGGCAATAAACGCTGCCAAAACACTCAGCCACACAGGGCAGCCAAGGCCGATCAAAACTGCGCACACACAGCCGCCGGTACAAATAGAGCCGTCAACGGTCAAATCGGCAATGTCCAGAATTTTATAGGATATGTAGACACCGATCGCCATCAAGCCCCAGATCAAGCCCTGGGCGATCGCGCCGGGTAATGCATTTAAAAACGCCATGGTTTACCTCTAAAAATTATTAGTTCTCGGGAACCTCAATACCCAATGCTGCGCAGAGGTCCTTATTGTAAACGACAGAGGGTGTCAGTGTCTTGACTTCCAGATCAGCAGGAGTCTTCTTGCCCAGCAGGATCTCAGCTGCCATTTTGCCGGTCTCTTCACCCAGAGCGTAGTAGTCAATAGCAAGGCTTGCGTAGCAGATCTTTCCACCGTAGCTGGTGTAGACGGGGATCTTCTTGTCGTTGCAGATCGTACCGACGATAGAATCGTTATCAGCAACAGTATTATCAGAAGGAACATAGATGGCCTTGCACTCACCGCAGGCTGCGGTTACCAGGGCATCCAGCTGGGTGGTCTCGGAGAAAGTATAAGCCTCAACAATGATGCCCTTCTCCTCAAACAGCTTCTTAACAGCCTCGTACTGGATCTTGGAGTTGGACTCGTCAGAGCAGTACAGCACGCCTACCTGATCGCCTGCAACAAGCTTCAGTGTGTCGATCATCATCTGTGCCTGCTCATTGAAGGGCACAGCATCAGAGGTACCGGACACATTGGCAGGTACATTGCCTTTAAATGTATCATTATAGTCAGTAACAGAGGTGCCCAAAATAGGAATCGTCTCAGTGCCATTGGCAGCAGCAGACAGCGCAGGTGTTGCATTTGCCATGATCAAATTGACATTTTTTGCGGTAAAGGTATTGATAATGGTTGTGCACAGGTCAGCACCACCGGCGACCTGCTCATCAAAGGCAACAGTCTTGCCCTCAGCGCTCAAAGCTGCGGTCAAAGCTGCCTTAAAGCCTTCCGTCGCCTTGTCCAGAGATTCATGCTCCATCAGCTGGCAAATACCGACGGTAAAGTCAGCCTTCTTTTCACCGGAACAACCGGTAACTGCCAGGCAAGTGCCGATGCACAGCGCAAGGGCCAAAATAACAGATACTACTTTTTTCATAACTATTTCTCCTTACATGATAAAATCACACAGCATTCGCTGTGAAAAATAAAAAACAAATCGTCCCTGCATATACAGGGACGATCAAAAAATCGTGGTACCACTCTGCTTCGCACTACCCTCACGGGAAGCACCTTATCAGGCTCCAACAAGCCCTCAGCGATGTAACGGTCGCGCCCGTTGTGCCTACTGAGGCAGAGGGGGGATAAAACGCAATAATCCCACAGCCTAATTTCAACACACTGCTCGCAGAATGAACTTCAAACGGTTCTTCGCCACTGCCTTGCACCAACCGACAGCTCTCTGATGCGTGTCCCCGTCCTACTCTTTCTGCTCAAACGCATTTCTCTATAAAATTATGAACATATGTTATCAGCTTTTTTAAGATATGTCAAGTAATTTATCTGTTTTTATAATTATCTTACTGTAGATGTTACAATGATGTATAACAAAGCCGAAACGCCGTTTTGTTCGCAACGAGCTATAATACAAAAATAAAGCACCTCCGAAGAAGTGCTTTATCTCTTGGGTTTACTGGAAAATCGAGCAAAAACCGAGGATTTTTAAAAATTTTAAAAATGTTAAATCCTCTGCCATCTGCTTTCGACCGATCTCATGCTATATCTGTATTTCCGCTGAGCACCGCTTCAAAATCCTCTTCGATTTCTTTAGAGGGCTTTTTCGTCAACAGAGAAACCACTATGATGCACAGGGAAGAAAATACAAAGGCGGGCAACAACTCATAGATCGCAAAAACACCGCCCAATTGACTGATAACCAGCTTCCAAAGGAATACCATACCTGCACCGCTAACCATACCGGCAATAGCACCGGCTTTGTTGGTGCGCTTCCAGAACAGAGAGAAAAGCATCAGCGGTCCGAATGTAGCACCAAAGCCTGCCCATGCAAAAGATACGATCTGGAAGATTACGCTATTTTCGTCCAAAGCGATAATGATACCAATTAAAGCCAGCACCAAAAGGGTAATGCGTGAAACGAGCATGACCTGTTTGTCAGTAGCATTTTTCTTAAAAATACCTTGGAAGATATTTTTAGAGAATGCCGACGCTGCAATGAGCAGATACGAGTCGGAAGAACTGATTGTTGCTGCTAAAATACCAGCCATAACAAAGCCCGCCAAAATCGCCGGCAGGGAGCTGGTTGCCAAGGTGATAAAAATATTTTCGGCAGCCGATTTGGTCAAATGAGCAACCGGGAAGAGATGGCGTCCTACAATGCCGATAAATACAGCAACTGTCAAGGAAATAACAACCCATACGGTTGCAATGCGACGGGAACGCTTGAGCTCATCTTCCTTGCGAATTGCCATAAAGCGAAGCAACACCTGCGGCATACCAAAGTAGCCGAGTCCCCACGCCATCATAGAGAAGATGTTCAAAAGGCCATAATTGGAAGCTTCGCCAAATACCGGTTTTCCTGCCTCTATGATCTGCTGACCGTTTGCATCCAAAGCCGGCGTTGCCAAACCGAAGAATTCTAAAAAGCCGGGGATTCCTTTTGCGTTATCCATGACAGCACCAATACCACCGGCCTGTGCCGTTCCTATTACAACAATTACAGCAAGCGCAATGATCATGACGATGGCCTGCATAAAGTCGGAAATACTTTCAGCAAGGAAGCCGCCCAACAAGGTATAGAGCAATACGAAAATTGCCCCTACGATCATCATAACTATGTATGGTGTTCCAAACAAGGTGGAAAACAGCTTACCGCAGGTAACAAAACAGCTTGCCGCATAAACAGTAAAGAAAATTAAAATAAAGGCGCCTGCAATAAACATAATGGTTTTTTTCTTTTCTCTGAATCGGTTGGAGAAAAATTCCGGCAAGGTGATAGAGTTATTCGCTCTTACGCTATACCGTCTTAACCGTTTGGAAACAATCAACCAGTTGATATAAGTACCTACTGCAAGTCCGATTGCTGTCCATGCGGCATCTGCCAGACCGCACCAGTAAGCAACGCCGGGCAGTCCCATCAAGAGCCAGCCGCTCATATCCGATGCTTCAGCACTCATTGCCGTAACCCACGGACCAAGTGAACGGCCGCCGAGGAAATATGCCTCAGAGCTCTTGTTTGCGCGCTTTGCATAAAGCACACCAATCCCGATTACCACTGCCATATATATGATCATGGCAATTAAAATTTGTACAGTATTTCCATCCATAATGATATCCCTCCTAATTAAAATAAAATACTGCTGAAAAATTTTACTCTTACAATAACAGAAACTTCAATATATTGCAACAAAAAAATCCATAATTTTGTTTTCTTTTAATACTGAAAAAGAAAAACGCAGTTTAAGGAACCCTTAAACTGCGCTTTCGTTTGGGGATCGACACTCAAAATGGAATCGGTCTGAAAACCTGATTTTTTATTTCTTAAATATTTTCAAAAGTAATGTGCAAAGTAGACCTAACGCTCCCAAAATAATCATTATGATGGGAACTAATTTATCTTCATTTATATCTTCCTTGTAAGCGAATAGATACCACAAGCCAAAAAGCAAAACTAATACCGAAACAACTAAGCCTATTGCAAAGAATAATTTCGGATGTTTCTTTTCTATTATTTCTAAATATGGATTAGTTTTAAATGCCATATCATCACCAACCTTTTTTAAGGTGTATTATAGCATAAAAGCGGTGGAGGTGCAGTAATTATTCATTATTCATCAGCGTAAGCGACTTCATTATTCATTATTCATTCGAAAATCCGTTCTGGTTTAATGAATAATGAATGATTAATATTGAAAAATGAACAATACAAACAAAAATCCGTCCTCTTGCGAGAACGGATTTTCGTTTGGAGGTACCGCCCAGATTTGAACTGGGGAATGAGAGTTTTGCAGACTCTTGCCTTACCACTTGGCCACGGTACCATATGAAATAAGGAACGCGATGCGTTCCTTATCTTTTTGGAGCGGGTGACGAGGCTCGAACTCGCTACCTCCACCTTGGCAAGGTGGCGCTCTACCGGATGAGCTACACCCGCATCTCGGTTC
>JAZSOR010000067.1:0-7997 GCA_045537035.1 Faecousia sp.
AGAGTGACTGACTACGAATCAGTAGGTCGGGGGTTCGAGTCCCTTCCGGCGTACCAGAAAAGCAGATATCCCATTTGGGATATCTGCTTTTCTTTTTCGCCGTGGGACTCGAAAAATCTAAATCGCAACATGCCGGTGGCATGTTGCTGACACCAGTGCAAACACTGGTGGCTACATTACAATTTGCCCACGGCAAATTGCAACGAGTCCTGTTGCGGTGCCCGATAAAATCTTCGGGCTTACGCTTTTTCTCGATTTTATCGACCGCAGCCACTCGCTCCACTCCCTGTATCCGCCACCGGCGGCGGTCGTGTCGCTCCCCCTTCCGGCGTACGCGCAGCAAAGCTGCGCAACAATCCCTCAGTCAAAAATCGGAGATTTTTGCCAGTTCCCTTTACACAAGGGAGCCTGCGCAAAAGCCTTAAAAAGCAGATATCCCATTCGGGATATCTGCTTTTCTATTAATGGCATTCTACTTTTCTTCTTCGTCGTAATATACATACTGTTTTAAATCAAAATCATAGTAACACCTTTGATAATCTTGCCAGAGCCACTCGCCCCAGATACAAAATTGTACTAGCGGATGTTTCAAATAGCCGTCTGCAGCACCGATATGGCTGACACCTCTTTCGGATAGAAATACACTGAACGATTCGTCTTTACCCTCAAACTCGACTGTATAGGCTACTTGATATTCCTTATTGCCGTAGTTATCATAACCGTTATCATATATTCCAACAAACGCATAGCTTACAATGCCACCCAATTCCTCAAGCTTTTCTCCCATTTCGCAGAATTTTTTCAATCCGTCTGCTTCAAAATTGATTAGATCATCTTCCTCAAACCAATCTCTCAGCCACTGACGTTTTTTCTCTTCAATATCAAAAGAAGAAAAAGCTTTGGCATAGTCTCCATCTGCCAGGCAATTCATAAAGGAGTTAGCATATGTAATTGCCTCATCCTCTGAGAATTTGACAGCCTGTTCTCTTTGCTCGCCCTGTTCATTGCCAGCTAGGAATGCTACCGGAATTAGTAATAAAATGGCAAACACCGCTATCAGCCAGTACATTTTCATTTTCCTATAAGTTTTCTGGATTCTTTTCAGCGGCTTCATATCGTCTACAGGATTTTCGGGAATTTCGATACTGGAGCGAAGCTCAGAAAATATATAATTACAATGGGGACAGTCTTTCAAATGTTCATCAATCAATGCTACGCTTTCTTCAGAACATACTTTGTCATAATACATAGGCAGCATATCTTCTATAACTTTACACGGCAGTTTCATTTCAATTCCTCCTTTATTTTCAGTCTTGCGCGGTGATAAGTGACTCTTGCCCAGGACTCTGTTTTTCCGAACAGCTCGGCAATTTGTTTAAATGACAGTTCACCGAATGTTCTGAGGGAAAACACCTCTTTGTATGGCTCTTCCAAGTGGTGCAGGACCGTGTGGATTTTAAATACTGTTTCCTGATCACAAAATTGATCTTCAATACTTTCATCGTAGGTAAGCCGTGTTAAATCTGCACTTGGGTCTAAGTGCTTATTCTTTCGGCACATGGATATGTAGGTGTTCTTCGCGATCTGACAGAGCCAAACAGATACCTTGCACTTGCCATCAAAGCTGTCGATTTTCGACAGAGCTTTGTAAAATGTCTCCTGGGTTATCTCTTCCGCTACGGATTCATTTCTGCACAAGGACAATGCATAACGGTAAACATCTCGAAAATAGAGATCGTACACCTCCTGAAAATCAGTCACTTTCTCACCCCCTTCACTTTTATGACGCATAAAAACCAAGATTGTTACAAAATTTCTACATATACAGCAAAACAGGTTACCCGATCGGAGTAACCTGTTTTATTATCATTCTGCTACGGTTTCCTGCACACGCAATTCCATAGAAACATGAGGCACTCCCTCTTCCAGGAAGGGATCAGACACTTTTTTGAAGCCGAACTTTTCATAGAAACAGCAGATATATTCCTGAGAGTGCACGGCGATCACATCCGGCTGCATATTTTCTTTGATATAGGAAAGGCTCTGCGCCATGAGTTCAGATCCAAGCCCTTTTCTATGGTGTAAGCTCAGCACTCTGCCGATGCGAACGGTCTTGCGGTCATCTTCATCGTAAAACGCGCGCAGATAGGCGATCACTCTCCCGTTTTCCTCTATAAAGAAATGGATCGAGCGGTAATCCACATCATCCATATCCAAACAATGAATACACTGCTCAAGCATAAAAATCTCAGATCTTGATTTCAAAATCTCGTACACCTGACCGCCGGTCAGCTCTTCAAAAGATTTTGCATAGAATCGGCCCATTTTCACACAAACCCTTCGTAATAATCTGAGAGCATTTTATCATTTACACACAGATTCGTCAATGTTTTGAAACGGATTGCCATGTCGCTTCGCTCCTCGCAATGACATCGGATATAGGGTGCAGCAACATATATGCTATTTTCCCTCTTGTTTTTTTCATCCGCAGCGGTTATAATACGGGAAGAAATGTTATAGGAGGTCATATTATGGCTGTAAAAATTGAAAAGAGTACCATTATCGGTGATGTTCTGGATATCGCTCCTCAGGCTGCACCCTTGTTCTTTGCGATCGGTATGCACTGCCTGGGCTGCCCCTCTTCCCGTGGTGAGACCGGCGAGGAAGCCTGCGCTGTCCACGGTGTGGATTGTGAGCCTTTCCTTGCACAGCTGAATCATTTCCTGGAAGCTTACGAAGCTGATCAGGAAGCGAAGGAAGAGAAATAAACCGGTACTGCCATCCCGTTTGCCGGGATGGCAGTTTTTTGGAGGAACAGTATGATACTCCCACCCCTTTCAAACCGCCTGCAAACTTGCTGCGCCTTTGTGAAACCTAACGACCGGGTGGCAGACATCGGGTGCGATCACGGATATTTGGGCATATGCCTACTTTTGTCGGGCATCGCCGATTCTGTCATCAGCGCAGATATCAACGAACAGCCGCTGCGCAGCGCAATGAAAAACGCTGAAAAATTCGGCACTGCGGATAAGATGTCATTTTACTTATCTGACGGCGTCAAAAATATCCCCCGTGATTTTACTGTGCTTGTATGCGCAGGCATGGGTGCGGACACGATGATCTCCATTCTGGAGAGCGCCCCATGGCTCAAAGACAGCCGCTATCGGCTGATCCTGCAGTGTCAATCCCGTCGACCGGAACTGCGCAAATATCTGAACGATAACGGCTTTACGATCACAGCAGAAACACTGGCACAGGACGGAAAGTTTATCTATCCCATTATGGAGGTCGTTTATCAGCCTGCCCCAAAACTGACCCCTGCGCAATATCACATTTCCCCTGCCCTGCTGAAAAGCAACAGCCCTCTCCTGCCCGACTTTTATCAACGAGTGGTCGAGGGTATCAAAACCACCGTTGACGGACTTTCCCGCTCAGGCGGCGAAAAATACGATTCCTTTAAAAACTTACTTTCAGAATTACAGAAACTGGAGGGTACGATCTATGGCAACTGTAGCTGATGTACTGGCATTTATAGACTCTATCGCACCGGAATATATGAAAGAGGATTGGGACCATGTGGGTCTTAACTGCGGACGCCTTAACAAGCCTGTCGGCAGAATCCTTGTTGCCCTTGATCCCTTTGCGGATGTCTGTCAGGAAGCTTGGGAAATGGAAGCCGATCTTCTCGTTACCCATCATGCGCTGATCTGGACTCCCGGTTTTGTAACGGACGAGACAGAGCAAGGCAGAAACACCATGTTCCTGATCCAAAACGACATTGCATGCATCAACGCCCACACAAATCTCGATTGTGCCCCCGGCGGTGTCAACGATATTTTAGCGGAAAAGCTGGGACTTGAAAACATTCAGATCATTAACCCCAAAGGGCCGGATGCGCTGGGTCGGCAATGGGGTCTGCTGCGCAAGGGCACTGTGAAAGAGCAATCTCTCATGGATTATCTGCAGTTTGTAAAGGATCAGCTTGGCTGTGACACTCTCCGCTATGCTGACGGCGGCAGACCCGTATCCAAGGTCGCTGTGGGTGGCGGTGCCTGCGGAAGTGAGTTGATGGATGCAGTAAAGGCCGGCTGCGATACATTTGTCACCGCGGATGTTAAATACAATCAGTTCTGGGATGCTCAAAGCTGTGGCTTGAACATCATCGACGCAGGTCATTTCCATACGGAAAATCCCGTCTGTGTTTACCTGGCAGAGCAGCTGCGGCAGGCATTCCCCGAAATTACCGTTGCAATGTCTGCATGGCACACCGATTGCACAAAATTCTTCCGGTGATGTGTTGATTTTAAAGCGCATCTATGCTAAACTATATTGGAAATTTTTATTAGACAGAAGGGAAGATCATTATGTCCGGACATTCCAAGTGGCATAACATTCAAAAGACAAAGGGCGCGCAGGACGCAAAGCGCGCTGCTGCATTTACCAAGATTGCAAAAGAACTGATCGTTGCAGTGAAGGAAGGCGGCGGTATTACCGACCCTGCCAACAACTCCCGTCTTGCAACGGTTATTACCAAAGCCAAGGCTGCTAACATGCCCAACGACAACATCAAGCGCTGCCTTGAGAAGGCCGCAGGCGCCGGCGGCGGTGACAGCTACGAATCCATCACCTACGAAGGCTACGGCCCCGGCGGTGTTGCCGTGATCGTCGAGACAATGACCGACAACCGCAACCGTACCGCAGGCTCTATGCGTCACCATTTCGACAAGTTCGGCGGCAACCTGGGCGCTTCCGGCTGTGTCAGCTGGAGCTTTGACAAGAAAGGTGTTCTTGTTATTGACAACGAAGACGGCGATCTGGATGAAGATACCGTCATGATGGACGCTATGGATTGCGGCGCTGATGATTTTGAGGCTGAGGAAGATTGCTTCACCATCTACACCGATCCTGATGAATTCAACGCCGTTGCTGATGCCATGACCGCTAAGAGCTACAGCTTTGCATCCGCGCAGATCGAAATGGTCCCCCAGAACTATCAGAAGCTGGACAACGAAGAGCAGATCAAGCTGATGGAAAAGCTCATCGACATCATGGAAGAAGATGACGATGTGCAGAATGTCTGGCACAACTGGGAGCAGGAATAATAGCAAAACCGGAAGGTGTTACCTAGCACCTTCCGGTTTATTTATTGTGCGATTCTTTCTTCGCCGACATAAGGCTTTCTCATGCGCTCTCTTTGATGAAGGGCATTTGCAAGACGATTAAGAAAGTTTTCATTTGTGGGACACTCGCGCTTTCTCCGTCCTTCGGTATTTTGGGGCACTCTGGTAAGATTTTGGAAATAAAGATACCATACTTCCCGATCCCCGTTATTCCACCCGTCCTCGATACTGTCGCGGATGGCTTTCTCGATCTTCTCCTTTGTGCCGCCAAACACTTTTGCCAAATCCGGATACAGACATTTTGTCATAAAGCAATTAGGATTATGATACACATACAGAAGCGCACTGCGGACGATACTATAGCAGGCGCGGCCCATATTAAAACCGAGATCCAGCAAGATCCGCTCAACCGCATTATCAACGATCCATTCGCCTTTCTGATTTTCCAAAGTAAGATCCCGAATGGTATTCACAAGAGAGCCGAGGGATGCCGGAAGAACAAGGACAGCGCTTGCCCCCAGTACAGTTAGCTCCCGGTTGATATATTCACTTACAAACGGTGTGATCACAATGACTTTTGCTGTATAGCCGGCTGTCCGAAGCGTTCGAAGCACAGTCAAACCGTCTACCTTAGGCAGGCGCAGGTCGAGAATAAAGATATCAGGATCGAACTCTCTGAATAGTGTCAGCGCTCTGTCGCCGTTGTCGCAGGATTCAATTAAGTAATCTTTTTTCAGTTGCGTTCTGATGGCAGATGCATATGTCCCATCCACATCTGAAATCAGCAGCCTTGGCATATCCATGTGTGATCACTCCGTATCTGTTCTAACCATAGGATAACACAACATGTTGCATATTTCAACAAAAATCACACAATATATTGTCGACAAAAATCGACAAAAAACAGCCTGCCAGAGACAGGCTGTTCTTATTTAACCGCCGAAGCCGGGGAAAAAGCTGCCAAACCAGTCCTCAATGAACTGATCTTCTGAAGGTGTTTGATTTTGCTGAGGCCGGGAGTTTTGGGTCTCGTTCTGTACGGGCTTGGCATCCAGTGTGATATTCAGGTGGACCTCTTTTCCGCCGCGGAATACTGAGATCGTGGTGCTGTCCCCTGCTTTGAATTTCCGCAGAGCACGGGAAAGGTCACTCATGGAAGAAATTTCATAACCGCCGAGATTGATAATAATATCTTTCGCCTGTACACCTGCCGCTGCTGCGCAGCTGCCGGCTGTTACTTCGGAAACATAAACACCCATGGGCATACCGTAAAGTTCCGACACGCTGGAATCCATATCTCTGACCATAACGCCCAGATATGCGCCGGTAACATAACCGTACTTGATAATATCGTCGATCATGGGCGCCACATCGTCGATGGGAATAGCAAAGCCAATGCCCTCAATGGTTGCGCCGGAATTGCTGGTACCGGAATACTTTGCGGTGGTAATGCCGACCACTTCGCCGCGGACATTGAATAAAGGACCGCCGGAATTACCGGAGTTGATCGCCGCGTCTGTCTGAATCATATTCATATATGTGCCATCAGTGTTCACAGCACGGTCCTTTGCGCTGATGTAGCCGACGGTCAATGTGGAGGTCAGCTCGCCCAGGGGGTTACCGATCGCCATGACCTGATTGCCAACGGACAGGGCATCACTGCTGCCCATTTTCACATAAGGAAGCTCTTCTGCCTCGATCTTCAGCACAGCCAGATCATTTGTGGCATCGTAACCTACAAGCTTAGCTTCGTATTCCTTGCTGTCATAGAGGATCACGCTTAACTTGGTCGCGCCCTCCACCACATGATGATTGGTCACCACATAGCCGTTTTCGGAGATGATAAATCCTGAGCCGGAAGAGGCAGTTTGGGAAACCTGACCGTAGATATTTGTCGTCAACGCCTGATTGGAGATTGCAACCACGGCGCCAACATTTTGCGCATAAACCTGACCGGGAGTCATTGCATCAGCATCTGTCACACCGGCGCTTGTATCGTCGCCCTCGACCTTTGAACCCTGAATCTGTTCTTCCAACACAGATAGCTTGTTATCCACCACATCGCTGAAAATCTGCATTTTCTGATTCCAGTAAGCGCTAACGCAAAGGGCCGTGATGCCGCAGCACAAAGCAAGCAGCGCCGCGATCAGCGGTATGTAAAGAAGTTTCTTTCCAGTCTTTTTGGGTTTCTTCTCTGCCTTTTGGGCAGGCGCCTCATTTTGCTGATGATACATCTCATAAGGAGAGTCCGCAAAGGGTGATTGCGGCCTTCTTACCACCTGCTCTTCTGCCGGTTCGCAGGAAACCTCTTGTTGTTCTATGTATTCATTATCCATACCAAGTACCTCCATTTTGGACAGCATATCACAAAGTTATGAAAAATCTATGTACTAATCATACCATATGAATAAAATTCGTCAAGAATAATCGCGGCAACATATTTGCTGCCGCGATCAAAACCTTTATTACTTCTTACGGAAGGACATACAGTCAGTACACTGATCGACAGTGGGATTTGCTTCATGTGTGCCGACGAGAATGCGCTCCAGAGAGCAGTAGTTAGCCTCCTCGCAGTGATGTGCGCACTGAGAAACAGTACACTCGATGCTCTTGTTTGCTTTGCAGTTCATAGTCCGTACCTCCTTCTTTTTGTGATGTCCTTATTATGACCAACAGCGTCAAAATTAAACCGTCGGACAGCTCGTAAATTACGACGCAGCGATTGACATTTTAGCGCTTCATCTGTATAATATTTGTGGAAAATGCGAGTTTTCCGGAACATCATATTGAAAGACGGAAAATTCGTCTTGTAAAAGAAAGGAAATTTGCCATGATTTATAGTGCAGAAGTACAGCATATGTGCTCCGTGGCCAAGGG
>JAZSOR010000066.1:0-14752 GCA_045537035.1 Faecousia sp.
GAAGGTGACAGACGTCACCGTACCGGTCAGATGGCCCTCCTCCAGAGGAACAAAGTCAATGTCCTCGGGACGGATAACCACATCCACCGGCTCATTGGGCTCAAAGCCCGCGTCAAGGCACTTAAAGGTGCGGCCAAAGAACTTTACCTTGTAATCGGCCAGCATCACGCCGTCCAAAATATTACTCTCGCCGATGAAATCCGCCACAAAGGCGTTCTTCGGCTCATTATATATATCCTCAGGCTTGCCGATCTGCTGAATGCGGCCCTTATCCATAACCACAACCGTATCAGACATGGAAAGCGCCTCTTCCTGATCGTGGGTCACATAGATAAAGGTGATGCCCATAGCCTGCTGAATGCGCTTGAGCTCGTTCTGCATATCCTTGCGCAGGCGCAGATCGAGAGCTGCCAGCGGCTCGTCAAGAAGCAATACCTTGGGCCGGTTCACAAGGGCACGGGCAATGGCAACACGCTGCTGCTGACCGCCGGAAAGGGAGTCGATGCGGCGGTTTTCATAGCCCTTCAGACCCACGATGGAAAGCATTTCGTGGACGCGTTCGTGGATCTCTGCCTTGTTTAGCTTTGCTACCTTCAGACCGAAGGCAATGTTGCCGAAAACATCCAGGTGGGGGAACAGGGCATAGCGCTGGAAAACCGTATTGATCTGCCGCTCGTAAGGGGGCATATCGTTGATACATTTTCCGTCAAAGAGCACCTTGCCGGAAGTGGGGTTTAAAAAGCCGCCAATGATCCGCAAAGTGGTGGTTTTTCCGCAGCCGGAGGGGCCCAGCAGCGTGAGGAATTCATGGTCATTAAAATAGAGGTTGATACCGTCAAGTATCCGTTCCCCGTCGAACTCCATAACAAGATCCTGGAGTCTGATGAGTTCTTTGGACATTATCCTCCCCCGTTTCTTTTTTTAGAATATTTTTGCAAAAATGCGTCAATTTTCACAACTATACATATACATTAAAATGGCACTTTTGTCAACGACATTTTGGCGGCATGCAAATTCCAATTTATCGAGCAGTTCAACTTATGTTGTCATTGCGAAACCAGTCTGCGGACTGGTTGTGGCAATCCCCTACGGATCTAAACACTTTGGGGATTGCCGCGTCCCCTTCGGCTTCGCTCAGGGTCCTCGCAATGACAGTTTGTCAAACCGGAATTGTTCACTTTTTCAAATTTTTGGTATAACTTCCGGAAAACTGGAAACAATGGACTACGGAGGTGCTTGATTATGAGCAAGAAAAAATTCAGTGGCAGTGTCAGCGGTAAGGGCTACTACATAGCCCTTGTGCTGTGTGCTGTCGCCATTGGCCTGACAGGCTTTTTGTACTACCGCAACGCAAAGGATACCCCGGATACCCTGCAAGATCCGGCGGTGACCGTGGGCGGCGAAAATGCAGAACCTGACAAGGATGTGCAGGCGGTTGCTCCCCAGGGAGACGGTCAGCACAATACCGAGCCCCAGGATAATACGCCGCTGCCCCAAAAGCCTGCTAAGACCACCGCCCCCGTAAAGGGCGAGACCATTGCGGAATACTCCATGGACGCTTTGTGCTACAACCAGACCACCCGGGACTGGCGTGTCCATGACGGTGTGGACATTGCCGCCGAGGCAGGCACGCAGGTCTGCGCTGCCGCTGACGGTACGGTCTATACGGTCTATGAGGACGAGACCATGGGTATGACTGTGGTGATCCGCCACGACAGCGGCTATACCACCAAATACGCAAGCCTTTCTGAAGAGGTCAGCGTGAAGGTAGGCGATACGGTCACTGCCGGGCAAGTCATCGGCACAGTGGGCGCGTCTGCCCTTTTGGAGACCGCCATCGGCGACCATGTCCATTTCAGCGTCAGCTGCGACGGCAAGGTCATCGACCCGGCAGTATTCCTCTCTTAAAAAACTTTTTCTTCATTTTCTTTCCTCTTTTGAAGAGCCTGAAGTATATAATCCGAAATCGTTTCTCAACCCCATAACCGCCCTGATGCATCGTTGTTGCTTTTTGATGGGCACAGAGCCCATCGGCAAAGCGCCGCCTTGCCTCAGAACGGCTATGGGTCTGAGAAATCTGTGACCATAGGCTGATTTCGTATTGTATACTTTCAGGCCAGGGGCAGTGGGCACTTGCCCACTGCCCCCACTTTTTCTGTCATTCTGAGCAATCTGTGATTGCGAAGAATCCCCATCGCCAACAGTACCAATGTCCATGGGGATCCTTCGTCGCCATTGGCTCCTCAGGATGACAGATTGACAAGCCATCATTTGACTATCCTCCCGGTATCCGTTATAATAGTGAAAAAACCCGAAAAGGAGTACATAGCCGTGAGAGAACAGATCGATACCATACCGGTAAACGAGGCATTTGAAGCCGATTGCGAGTGCCCCTTCTGCCATTTGGAGCGGCAGGTGGAGCAGAAGGCCATCCGTTATGCCTTAGGTCCCGGCGCCAGCTATATGGAGCCGGATGTACGCGCCGCCACCGACCGGCAGGGCTTCTGCCGCCAGCATTATAAGAAGATATACGACTACGGCAATTCCCTTGGAAATGCGCTGGTGATGCAGACCCATATGATCGGTCTGCGCAAGGAGCTGGATATCCAGCTGGACGCGTTGGAACAGCCTGCCAAGCGAGGCCTTTTCAACAAAAAGCCCCACCCGGAGCTGCCGATTTTGCAGTGGCTGAAGAGCAAAAACAGCACCTGCTTCCTGTGCAGTAAGATCGAGTACAATATGGATAGGTACTACGCCACCTACTTCCACCTGATCAAAGATGCCCAGTTCCGCCAAAAAGCAGAGGGCACAAAGGGTCTGTGCCTTTACCACTTTGAAAAGCTGTTGGAAGCCGCCCGGGAAAAGCTCCCCGACGGGCAGATCGAGTGGTTTTATAACACCGTCTGCTCTCAGATGCGTCAAAACCTTTCCCGTGTGCAGGAAGACCTTGACTGGTTCATCGCCAAGTTCGACTACCGCAACGCTTCCGAACCCTGGAAAAACTCCAAGGACGCGGTGTCCCGGACCATGCAAAAGCTCCGGGGCGGCCACCCGGCAGACAAGCCCTATACCCAGGACTAAAAGAAACCGGTCCGGGATGCAGACGCATCCCGGACCGTCTTTATAAGAGAAAATCAGCCGTCTTTGAGCTCTTTGACAGAGCGCACCTGATCCACAGGGGCTTCGATGTAAGCAAACAGCTGCTGCAGGTCATCGGTGATCTGGTACAGTTCCCGGCAGTTTGCCCGGATAAAATTCTGTTCGATGGCCCGTTCCATGACCTGATTCAATTCGTTGTAATAGCCATTGATATTGTACAGCACAATGGGCTTGTTGTGGCGGCACAGCTGCTTTAAGGTGAGGATCTCGAAGAATTCTTCAAATGTGCCGATACCGCCGGGGGTGACGATAAAGGCATCGGAATTATCCTCCATGATCTGCTTGCGCTGCCGCATGGTTTCCGGCTGGATCAGTTCGTCGCAGAAATCGCAGATAGCCTCCACATTTTCCTCGTCAAAGAATCTGGGGATCACACCCAGAATATAGCCGCCTGCGGAACGGACACCCCGGGCAGCTGCGCCCATAAGACCGTTGCCGCCGCCGCCAAAGACCAGGCTGTGGCCCCGGGCGACCATTTCTTTACCCATCTGCTCGACCTTTCGGATGTACTCAGGGTCGATGGTAGGGGATGCTGCACCGTATACACAAATTCTCATATGTATGCTCCTTTTCTAATTTTTCCATTTTTCGCAAAGCTCCCGGATCTGGGAAGTGAGTCTTGCGTTGTCTTTATTGGTCTTTCCTCTGCGTTCTTTCACAAGCGTCAGCAGGCGCTCCGCTTCGGCAACAAGCTCGTTGTAGATCATAGCGGCGCGGCTGCTGCCCTTGAAGGCGGCTGTCCGGTCGATCTTCTTTCCTTCGGTGTAGATAGTCATTGCGCCGGTGGCAAGATCGTACTGCGTGCCGCTGTAGGGCGCTTCTGCCCGGTAGCCTTTTTCCGCCAGCAGCTTTGTGAAGTCAATGCAGGCATCGTCATCGCCGTGATTGACGAATACGAAGGAGGGCTTTTTCTCAAAGGCTTCCAGCCAGCGAATGAGCCCTGCCTGGTCTGCGTGACCGCTGGTGCCGTGGAGGGAGCAGATCTGGGCGTTGACTGTGATCTCTTCGCCGAACAATGTCACGGATCTTTCTCCGTCGATCAGCCGCCTGCCCAGAGAGCCTTCTGCCTGATAGCCTACAAACAGAACGGTGCTATCAGCTCGCCAGAGGTTGTGCTTGAGATGATGGCGGATACGGCCTGCTTCGCACATACCGCTGGCAGAGAGGATCACCTTCGGCTCGTTGCTGAAATTGATCTGCTTGGATTCCTCAGAGGTGACGGATATCCGCAGATCGTCAAACCAGATGGGATTGACGCCCTGGCGAATCAGCGCCAAGGTCTCCTCGTCAAAGCAAATGGGGTTACACTGCATAAAGATCGCAGTCGCCTCTGCGGCAAGAGGGCTGTCCACATATACGGGGAAGTGGTCGTGTCCCGTTACAAGCCCCTTCTGTTTGATCTCCCGGATGGCATAGAGCATCTCCTGGGTGCGTCCTACCGCAAAGGAGGGGATGATCACATTACCGCCCCGGTCAAGGGCGTTTTGAATGAAACCGGCAAGCTCGGCGATCACATTGCTGCGGTCTGCGTTGTGCAGACGGTTACCGTATGTAGATTCTATCACCAGATAGTCTGTGTCCGCCACAGGCTGTGGGTCCCGGATAATGCGCTGATTGGTGTTGCCCACATCTCCGCTGAATACGATTTTTTTATGGGTATCGCCCTCTGCCAGCCACAGCTCGATGCAGGCAGAGCCCAGCAGATGCCCGATATCGGTGAATCGGAGGGTGATGCCCTCGGCAGGGGTAATGATCTGTCCGTATTCACATCTGCGAAACAGAGAAATGGCCTTTTGGGCATCCAGCATATCATAGACCGGCTCTACCGGGTCAAGACCTGCCCGTTCTGCTTTTCGGGATCGCCAGGTTGCTTCGGATTCCTGGATGTGCGCCGAATTTTGTAGTATGATGTTGTAAAGGTCGCAGGTCACATCCGTGGCGTAGATCGCCCCGGTAAAGCCATCCCTGCAAAGCTTGGGCAGCATGCCGGAATGGTCAATGTGGGCATGGGTGAGAAATACCGCCTCGATCTGATTGGCAGGGATGGGCAGGGCGATGTTTTGGAAGATATCTCTGCCTTGTTCCATGCCGCAGTCTACCAGGTAGTATTTGCCGCTCACTTCCAGAAGCGTACAGCTTCCGGTTACTTCGTGGGTAGCGCCGATAAACTGTATTTTCATAGATAACACCTCCCACATTATTTATAGCATACCAGCGTGCCCGTGGCAATGAAATGAGACAGAAATTTATGAAAAATTAACAGCCGGAGCGCAATTCTTATAAAAATCTTAGGAATCGGGCGGTTGTACCACAAATTGACCTATGGTAAAATATGGTCGTAAACTGTAAAGTGAGGCGATTGTATGCAACTTTGGACCAAGGAACACGCCCAGACCCTTCTGCCTGCCATTGGGGTCATGCTGATTTTAGCCTTTTTTATGCGCAAGTGGCTGGGTGGAAGATCCCGGAAGATCCGCATGATCCCCTTTCAGATCCTGACGGTCATTCTGCTTTTGCTGGAAGCAGGCAAGCAGGGACTATCCCTCTATCAGGGCTATGATCTTTACTGTCTGCCGTTTCATTATTGTTCACTGTTTATTTTCGCCCTGCCTGCCATGGCGTTCTATCGGGGAAAGCACAAAGAAACCGTCACCACCATGACCACCTCTATCTGCGCCGGTGTCTTTGCCCTGATGCTCATTTACCCCAACCTGATTTACGGCGACGGCAGCGTCCGGTCGTTTTTCGAAAACTATTTTTCCTTCCATACGGTGGTATTTCATAACATCGTGGTGCTCCAGTGCATTCTGATCTTTGCCCTGGATCTCCACATTCCGGAAAAGCCCATAAAATCCCGTCCGGTTATTTGGTTTATGATCGTTTTCAGCCTGGTGGCAGCAGCCATGGCGCATTTGCTGAAGACCAACTACGCAAACTTCTACACCTGCAATGTACCCATTCTGGAAACGGTGCGGCTGGCTGTGGAATCGGTGCTGGGCGTGGTGGTTGCAAAGCTTGTCTACATCGCCATTTTGACCGCGCTGAATGTCTTTTTTACCCTGGGCGCTTATAAGCTCTACTGCCTTTTGTGGACGGCTGTGTCCAGGAAGAAAACCGCCGTCTGAAGATAAAAAGAACAATCCCACCCCTTGAGAAATGTCATCCTTCACTGTCATTGCGAGGAGCGCAGCGACGTGGCAATCCCCAAAGTGTTTAGATCCGTAGGGGATTCCCACGCCAGTTTGCGAACCGGCTCGTAAATGACAGTAAGCGTTACATAAAGGGGTGGGATTTATTTGCGGTTGCAAAATGCCTTATAATTTGTTAGAATAAAGTATTCCTAAGAAAAACCGGGAGGATACGCTATGAAATGCGTGGAAAAATTCGAAGCGGTTTATCAGAGAGAACCTCAGGGCATCTCTTTTTGCCCTTACCGTATTTGTCCCATCGGTGCCCATTCTGATCACCAGCATGGCAAGATTACCGGCTTTGCCATCGACAAAGGTGTCTATATCGCCTACAGCCCCAAAATGAACGGCGTGGTGGAGCTGGCATCGCTGCAGTTTCCTAAGCGCGCCCAATGGCATGTGAATGCTGTGCCGGAGAAAAAGCAAAACGACTGGGCGGACTGCCTCCGGGGCGCAACCATTGCGTTAAGTGAAAAGTATCCTCTGAAGGTGGGCTTAAGCGGTATCATCCAGGGAACGCTGCCCATCGGCGGTCTGTCCTCTTCCGCAGCGGTGATCCTGGCATTCCTTGATACGCTGTGCAAGGTCAACAACATCACCCTTTCCGCCCATGAGATGATCATGACGGCGCTGGCGGCAGAAAACGAGTATGTGGGCGTGTCCTGCGGCAAGCTGGACCAGTCCTGCGAGGTCTACTCCAGAAAAGACCACCTTTTGTACTTAGACACCTTGGACGACAGCTATGAGCTGATCCCCACCCATCCTGCCATGAAGCCTTACAAGATCCTGATCCTCTTTTCCGGTATCGAGCGATCTCTGGCAGGCTCTAAATTCAACATGCGTGTGGACGAGTGCCGCAGCGCGGCTTACGCCCTGAAAGCCTATGCCGGCATGGAGTACGAAAAATTCAACCAGACCAACCTCCGGGAAGTGCCCTATGAGGTGTACCTTCAGTATAAAGACCGGCTGCCGGAAAACTTCGCCAAACGGGCGGAGCACTGGTACTCGGAATTCTTCCGGGTGCAAAAGGGCGCGGAAGCTTGGCGCAAGGGCGATCTGGAGACTTTTGGCAAGCTGTCCTTTGAAAGCGGCCACTCCTCCATCTACAACTGGGAGACCGGCTCTGACGAGCTGAAAGAGCTGTATGAGATCATGACCCGGACCGACGGTATTTACGGCGGCCGCTTCTCCGGCGCAGGCTTCAAGGGCTGCTGCATGGCGCTGATCGACCCTTCCTACGAAGAGAAGATCGTGGAGACCATTACCCGGGAATACCTGAAAAAATTCCCCCTTTTGGAGGGGAAATACTCCGCCCATATCTGTAAGAGCGCAGACGGCGTACTGAATCGATAAGGAGCAAATAATATGAAATGCTTGATCCTGGCGGCAGGCTATGCCACCCGTTTGTATCCGCTTACTGAGAATTTTCCCAAGCCCCTTTTGAAGGTGGGCGACAAGACCATTTTGGATTGGCTCATTGACGATATCGATGCAGCCGGCATCGTGGACGGTTATGTGGTCATCTCCAATCATAAATTTGCCCACCACTTTGACACTTGGGCTGCGACTAAAAAGCAGAACATCACCGTATTAGACGACGGCACCGACAGTAACGAGACCCGGCTGGGCGCGGTGAAGGATATCCAGTTCGCTATTGAAAAACTGGAGCTGGACGACGATATGCTGGTCATCGCCGGCGACAACCTGCTGGATTTCTCCCTGACTCGCTTTATTGCCTATGCCCGGGAGAAAAAGGCATCGTGTATTATGCGCTATTATGAGGCGGATGAGCAGAAGCTTCTTAAGTGCGGCGTGGTCACTGTGGACGAAACCGACAGGATCCTGCGCATGACGGAAAAATCTCCCAACCCCGAGACCCACTGGTGCACACCGCCGTTCTATTACTACACTAAAGAAGATGCCCGTCTTGTGGCAGAGGGCATCGCCGCCGGCTGCGGCACAGATGCCCCCGGCAGCTATATCGCATGGCTGTGCGCCCGGATCGCGGTGTACGCGATGGAAATGCCCGGTGCCCGGTATGATATCGGAAATCTGGCAAGCTATGAGCAAGTACAAAAACAGTATAAAGGAGTAACGCTATGAAGATCGCAGTGGCAGGAACAGGCTATGTGGGCCTATCTATGGCAGTATTGCTGGCGCAGCATAATCAGGTGACCGCCGTGGACATCGTTCCGGAAAAAGTGGACATGATCAACAGCAGACGCTCTCCCATTGCCGACAAGGAGATCGAAGAATATCTGGCAACGAAGCAGCTGGACCTGACAGCCACGCTGGATGCCCGGGCGGCGTATGCGGATGCGCAGTTTGTTGTGATCGCAGCGCCCACCAACTACGACACCAAACGCAATTACTTTGACACTTCCGCAGTGGAGGCAGTGATCGATCTGGTAATGGAGGTCAACCCCAATGCCATTATGGTCATCAAATCTACGATCCCCGTTGGCTATACCCGTTCCATCCGGGAAAAGACCGGCAGTGACAACATTCTGTTCAGCCCCGAGTTTTTACGGGAAAGCCGCGCGCTGTATGATAATTTGTATCCCTCCCGGATCATTGTGGGTACAGACCTTGCAGACCCCCGACTGGTGAAAGCGGCGCACACCTTTGCAGGCCTTTTGCAGCAGGGCGCTATTAAGGAAGAGATCGATACGCTGTTTATGGGCTTTACCGAGGCAGAAGCGGTGAAGCTGTTTGCCAATACCTACCTTGCCCTGCGTGTGTCCTTTTTCAATGAACTGGACACCTATGCGGAGATGAAGGGCCTTGACACCCGGCAGATCATTGACGGCGTGTGCTTAGACCCCCGGATCGGCGCCCACTACAACAACCCTTCCTTCGGTTACGGCGGCTACTGCCTGCCCAAGGACACCAAGCAGCTGCTTGCCAACTATGAAGATGTGCCGGAGAATCTGATCGAAGCCATCGTGCAGGCAAACCGTACCCGTAAGGATTTTATTGCCGACCGGGTGCTTCTGAAAGCAGGCTATTACGGGTATCATGCAGATATGGACTTTGATCCCCGGCAGGAAAAGCCCGTGGTCATCGGCGTCTACCGGCTGACCATGAAAGCCAACTCCGACAATTTCCGCCAAAGCTCTATTCAGGGCGTTATGAAACGGGTGAAGGCAAAGGGCGCAACTGTGGTGATCTACGAGCCTTCGCTGGAAAATGGCTCTACCTTCTTCGGCAGTCAGGTGGTCAACGATCTGGAGCAGTTTAAGGCGATGTGCGATGCGATCATTGCCAACCGGTACGATTCCTGCCTGGATGATGTGCAGAAAAAGGTATATACCCGTGACCTGTATATGCGTGACTGATCTGTTATTTAGGAGATTTCATGAATTACCTGATCATTTTTCTCATTTCCATGATCCCCATTATCGAGCTGCGGGGCGCTATGGTCTATGCGGTGGGCTTTGACCTGCCCTATGTTCCGGCGCTTGTGACCTGCGTCATCGGCAATATGCTTCCGGTGCCCTTTATCTATTTCTTCGCCCGGAAGGTGCTCAAATGGGGCGCTGATAAAAAATATGTCGGCAAGCTCTTCACCTTCTTCCTGGTAAAAGGCGAACGGGCAGGACAGAAGCTGGTAAAAGCCACCGGACGGGGCGGCCTGTTTTTGGCGCTGCTTTTGTTCGTGGGCATCCCCCTGCCGGGCACCGGCGCGTGGACCGGTACACTGGGCGCAAGCTTTCTGAACATGGGCTTTAAGTCCACCGTCGTTGCGGTGAGTCTGGGCGTTATCTTGGCAGGTATCATTATGGCGGTGCTCAGCACCGGTGTATTTCATGTGATAGGAGTGTAATCTATGTCTGATTGTCTGTTTTGTAAGATCGTAAAAGGGGAGATCCCCTCTACCAAGGTCTATGAAGATGACCTTGTATTGGCATTCCGGGACATCGCGCCCCAGGCGCCTACCCATATTCTGGTGATCCCCAAGACCCATATCGCCTCTGTGGCGGAGATCACCGCCGAAAACAGCCCGGTGGTCGCCCACATTTTTGAGGTGATCCCTGCCATTGCCAAGGCGGAGGGCCTTACCGAGGGTTACCGGGTGGTGTCCAACTGCGGCGCCCATGCCGGTCAGACCGTCCACCACCTGCATTTCCACATTTTGGGCGGCAGGCAGCTGTCGCTGGAAATGGCTTGACAAGCGGTGTAGATTTGCTATAATAACCGCAGATCGCAAAAACAAATCTATCTTCGGGGAGCCGGATGCATCCGGCTGAGATAAGGCTCGGTAGCCTTGACCCGCGAACCTGATACGGTCAGTACCGTCGTAGGAAAAGATGCATAAATGAGATACCTTTGTATCGCATTGCACCTAGACGGGTTTGCAATGCGATACTTTTATTTCTGGCAACCTTTATCTGCGGTTGCCTATAGGAGGAATCTCATATGGAAAGAAAAACAAAAATCGTCGTCAACTGGCACTACCGGCTCCGTATTTTGACGGAGGGCGCGATCCTCATCGCGCTGGCGGAAATTCTCAGCTTTCTGCCGCTGTATAAGCTCCCCTGGGGCGGCAGTATCGACTTTGCCATGCTGCCCATCATCTTGTTCTGCGTCCGCTGGGGCTTTGGACCGGGTATGCTGGTAAGCTGCGCCCATGCGATCCTGCAGACCCTCTTCGAAGGCGGCATCGCCATCGGCTGGCAGAGCATTTTAGGTGACTTTCTTGTCGCCTACGCAGTGCTGGGCACAGCCGGTCTGTTCAAAGGCAAGTTCTGCCTGGCAACCGTTGCTTCCTGCGCCGCCCGTTTCCTTGTCCACTATGTAGTGGGCGCTACCATCTGGGCAGAATACATGCCGGAAGCGTTTTTCGGCATGACCATGACCACCCCCTGGATCTACTCCGCCCTCTATAACGGCGCTTATATGATGCCGGATATGGTTTTGATCCTTGCGGTCTATGTCCTGCTTCTGAAAACACCCCTTGTCCGCTTCTTAAAAGCCCAGGACCTGCAATAAACCCAAATCGCCCCGTCTGCCGACGGGGCGATGCTTTTATATCTTCTGCTCTTTTCCGGCTTATCGGTGCGTTTCGGGTGGCACTGTAGGGGGCGGCGCCTCGACGCCCCGTCATTATTCCTACGGCCACAATTATTTTGCGGCGGGACGTCCGGGGGCCGTCCCCTACAATAGGTTTTTAAACAACCGCAATTTACTGCTGCATCCGGATGACCGCCATGCCGGGGGCATCCTCGGCCAGCTGGGACACCTGATACATCACCTGCGCCACCTCAGACCGGGTCAGCGCATGGGTCAGGCTCAATGCGATGCCGTTGTCCGCCATGGCGGTGACAGAGGCAGCCGCCCAGGCAGGTACTTCGCCATTTTCTTCCGGGCTGTCTCCCAGGTGCTGAGAAGATACGCTCAGATCCAGCGCATTTTGCAGCATCACCGCCGCTTCCGCACCGCTGATGGGATCATCGGCTTCAAAGGTGCCTGCCTTGTTTACCGGCAGACCGGCGGTCAGACCTGCCCGCATAGCGGCAGCCAGATAGGGCTTCAGCCAGTCGGGAGTATCGGAAGGCAGGCTGTCCATGGACACATCCTCCGTGGGAATGTTCAAAGCGTTTACCACCATGGTCAGAAATTCGCCCTTGGTCACCGCCTTCTCGGGATAGAAGCACTCCTTGCCGCCTAACTTTTCACCTACGAACAGACCGGTGTTGCGCATCCATTCTGCCGCAAACTGACAGTCCTTGCCGGCGGTGTCGGTGTACTGCCTGGCATCCGTGGGCTTGAGGATCTGAACGGTCACCGTAGCCTCCCGGGATACATTACCTGCAGGATCAGCGGCGGTGTAGGTGAAGGAGTCCACACCCACCTTGTTCTTCTTGGGGGTGTAGGTGAAGCTGCCGTCCTCGCCGAGGGTCACCTCGCCCCGTTTGGGCTGGCGCACCAGGGTAAAGGTCAGGCTTTCACCCTCGGGGTCGTTAGCCTTCAGCTTGCCCTGATTGGGCAGATTCTTGTAAGTCTCCATGGCAAAATCCTCTGCCACGGGAGGATTGTCCGCCTTGCCCCGGATGGAGAGGGTCATCTGGGCGGCAGCGCCCACCCGGTTTTCGTAAATGGGCAGATAGGTGACTACCGCCTCCCGGTCATGTTCTGCGCGCAGGGGAGAAAAGGTCATCTCGGCCAGCTGATCGGCGGTGAGGATATCACCGGAGCGGATCACCCGGCTGCCAAGCAAAACTGTGCCGGTAGATGCATCGGGCAGGTGTGTGACGCAGATGCCTTCCACAGCGGCTTCTTCCTGGGTAAAATCGGCTGCGCTGAAGCAGTAAACGCTGTCGCAGTCAGTTTCTGCCGCCAACGCCACGCAGCCCATGGAAAAAAGGCAGCAGGCAGCCAGCGCAAGGCAGAAAAAACGAACTCGGAACATATCTGTAACCTCCTAAATTTGGTGTTCGGAGGTATTTTTACCAGCCTTGGCTTAAATATGCAACGAAAACGGAAAAACGCAAAAACACCGGAGCAAGGGAAATGACGGAAACTGCCGGTAAATTCTGTACTTTATTCGACAGATACTTGATTTTCTAAGGATATAAGGGTATAATTTAACATGAGTTTTTATGTGCTTCCGCGCGCTACGGGGAAGAATAGGAGATAAGATGACTATGAGAAGAAAAAATACAAAAACCGGCAAGACGATCCTGACGGTTTTTCTGTTTATATTGGCGGCAGCCATCTGTGTGGCAGCGCCCCTTGTGGTGGACACCTTGGAGCTTACCTGCGTGGATTCTTTAAAGGTCGAGGCAGGGCAGAACCTGCCTTCCGCGGCGGACTTCCTGCCGGATAACGAAAAGGCGGAGAAGCAGCAGGTGTCCTTTGTCACGGACATGACGACCGTTTCTTCCGATGTGCCCGGTGTCTATCCCGTACAGCTTTCCTACAAAGGCCGCATTTATAATAGCCAGCTGGTGATCGCTGATACCGTTGCCCCCACAGCCACGGCGCAGGATGCTACCGCCTACGGCGCGGAGCAGATAGACCCCAAGCTGTTCGTAACGGATATTAAGGATGCCACCACGGTGACCGTCACCTTCGCAAAAGAGCCGGATCTGACGGCTTCTGAACAGCAGGTGGATATTCTTTTAACAGACCTGGGCGGCAACGAGACCCGTCTGCAGGCAAAGCTGACATTGATCATTGATGAGACCGCCCCTGAGATCAAGGGCGTGAAAGACCTTTCTGTCTACGCCGGCGGTACGGTCTCTTACCGGACGGGCATCACCGCAACAGACGACCTTGACCCCAACCCCACACTTGCGGTGGATAGCACCGGCGTGGACCTGAGCGTCCCCGGCGAATATACCGTCACCTATACCGCAACGGACCTGGGCGGCAATGTAACTACCGCCACCGCCAAAGTCACCGTTCTGGAAAAGGGCGAGGACTATGTAGAGCCGGAAGTGATCTATGAGCACATCGACAATCTCATGGCAAAATTCATCCGGGAGGATATGACCGACCGGGAAAAGGTGGAGGCGGTGTACTGCTGGACCCGGATGCATTTCCAGTACGGCAAGAGCACCAAGAAGACCGACTATTTGCAGATCGCCTATGAATTCCTGCAGACCCATAAGGGCGACTGTGTCAGCTACTTCGCCTTGCAGAAGCTGATGCTGGAGCGGCTGGGCATTCCCACCATCGATGTGCACAAGGTGAAAAATTACGAAGGCGACTCCAATCACTACTGGTTACTTGTTAGTATCGATCAGGGTCAGAGCTATTACCACTTTGACAATGTGTGGTCAAAGCAGCTGTGCCTTGTGACGGACAAACGGCTCAATGCCTTCTCCAAGGCTTGCAAAAACTGTTTCAACCGGGACCAATCGCTGTATCCGCCCACTCCGGAGGAGGACCTGCCTTACAGCGCCCTTCCCTGGAACGATCCGGATATCGTTAATACTAAGCCCTAAGCTGAGGGGATTCGAACCCCGATAGGTTTTGGGAGGCAGCTTTCCGCCAATACGGCGGAAAATCCCTTGAAAATACCAACGGGTATTCCCGGCATGATTTTACTTGTCTTGTCGAAAAGCTGCTCACCCAAAACTGCGTAGCACCCCACAGCAAGGATTTTTGCTTTGGAGTTTTGCGCAGATGACGCAGCCTTGCTGACGCAAGGCAAGGAAGATAAGAGAAAATACAAACAAAAGGACTACTGTGGGGCTGTCGGTGTTCGATTCCCCTCAGCTTCTAAGTCGGAGGCCAAGGCGGTCTTAGGAAGACAAGAAATCTACTCAACTCCTTGGCTCACAGAACGACATGGCTACGATCCGACTTCCTTGCTGACGCAAGGCAAGGAAGATAAGAGAAAATACAAACAAAAGGACTACTGTGGGGCTGTCGGTGTTCGATTCCCCTCAGCTTCT